>MWYY01000008.1 GCA_002050355.1 Acidobacteria bacterium 28-9 | reverse complement strand
CCGGTGCATCGTTCAAAACTATTTCAGGAGCAATTTGAAAAATGGCAGACCAAAGATTTATATATCTTCTTTCTGCCGCGCTATTGTCCGCATCTAAACAAGGCCGGAAACCTTTTGGCGGAAAGCCAAATACGGATGGCTGAAACCGACCGATTATGCTTCGTTTGCTAAATACGAGCAGAAAATCAAGGAGATTTTCAACGGTATCGGACTTCGATACAAAGTCAATTTCAAAGAACTGAAAGTATAAATCTATTTTGTGTGACTGCTTATAAGCGTCGCTGGAAAGTTGAACGTCTTTTTGCGTGGCTGCATAAGTTTCGTCGAGTCGTTGTTCGTCATGATTATCATGCTGAGAATTTTCTCGGATTTGTTCACTTAGCCTGCATCAAGATTTTGCTCAGATGCTATTTATGAGACTGTTTCTTGCCATAAAGCATCTTTTCGAGTTTTTCGGTTGCGGCTTTCTGCATTGTTGGCGAAACATGGCTGTATGTGTCGAGCGTAATCATCACGCTTGAATGTCCCAATCTTTCCTGAACGACTTTCGGGTGTTCGTTCGCGGCTAAAAGTAAAGACGCGGTTGTATGCCGTAAATCGTAAAGCCTAATGTCTTTCAGTTCGGCTTTTTTCAGCAACGGTTTGAAATGCCTGTTTATCAAATTTCGCCGCATCAAAGGCGTTCCTAATTCACTTGCGAAAACCAAGTCCAAATTTTGATAAGCCGCGCCGAGTTTTATTCTTTCTTCCAATTGGTTGCGTCTGTGCGTTTTCAAAGCGGTAACAATCGCGCTTGAGATGTTAATGCTTCTTACACTTGATGCCGTTTTTACGTCAGAAAAATAAAAACCGCCGCCGCGTCTTTCGATAACTGCGCGGCGAATGCTGACGACATTATTTTCAAAATCAAAATCTTTCCATTGCAAAGCGAAGTATTCTTCTGGACGCAAGCCAAGTTCGACAGCGATTAAAAAAAGCGCAAACCATTTATCATTTTTCGCGGCTTGCAAAAATTTCGCCGTTTCTTCGCGTGAAAGGTGTTTCATTTCCTTTTTCACTTTCTTCGGCAAATCACAACTTTCGCACGGATTACGCACAATCATTTGCCATTTGACGGCTTGCTTTAACGCCGAAGTCAAAACCGCGTGAACATAACGGACGGTTCGCGGCGAAAGTCCGCTTGCCGTCAAATTGTTATAAAGTTTTTGCACGTCATAAACTTGCAAATCGCAAAGACGTTTCGCGCCTATTTTTTCTCTTACGTGCCAGCGAAGCAAGTCTTGATAACTGTTAAAAGTATTTTCCCGAAGGCGTTGCTTTGCGCTTTCTTTCAACCATTTGTCGAGAAATGAACCGACCGACATCGCCGCCGGTTCAACGAAAATCCCCAAATCCTTCTCCCGGAGTTTCGCCGTCAAATACTTTTGCGCGTCCTTTTTTGTGCCGTGAATTGTTTTGTTGAAATACTTGCGCTTGCCGTCGGTATCGCGTCCGAAAAAAATTCTTACAAGCCAAGTGTTTTCACTTCGTTTTATAATTTGTCCTGTCATAAATTTTTATTTTGAGAAGGACACGCTTTTTGATAAAATTAGCGTGTCCTTTGGTTAGTCAAGTTTCCTTTGGATATTTCGGGCTTGAGGAAATTTGCCGTTTTCCTAAGCCTCTACTTTTATACAGTTGCCGTTTGACGTTGCTTTGCAAGTCCGACGTGAAGCGATAACGCCGCCGCCGCGTGATAACAAACCAAATCTTTTTCGCCGCCCTGACAAGTGCATTCAACGGCTTTAATTCCTCGCGTATCTTTCCGGCAAATAACCGTGTAATAACCTTTCGAGCCGGAAACGCGATAGCGCCCGAAACGGTCAACCTCAACACGCGGACGAATCTTCTTCGCCTTTGTGATTGCGCTGCTTAATTGGTCAACTCCTCTTAAAATAAACATCGTGGTTGCTCCCTTAATTGAAATAAATACTACTCTTTAACTATACCGAAATCAGAATAATTTGTCAAATCAAGTATGCCTATTGCGGAATAGTTTTAGTGTGCTATAATTTGTTTCGTGAAAGGTTACCTAACAACAATAGAAGCGGCTGAAAAGCTAGGCGTTTCAATTCGTCGGGTGGTTGCTTTAATCAACTCCGGCAATTTGCCTTCAACGCGCATCGGGCGTTCTCACGTAATCAAAGAATCCGACCTCAAACTTGTCAAAGACCGAAAACCCGGACGACCATCCAAAGAACAATCTAAGAAGTAATTTTTTTCGCGTTTTTTTCTTCTTCTGTTTTAGCAACATTAACCTGCTGACCACCATCTGTTGCGATATTGATTTGATTCGGATTGTTTATTGTTACCGGAGAGTAACGGCGCAAATCTCTAAGTTGGCGAAGTGTTCGCATAAACATTCGATTAAATCGGTCTGCCATCTGAACGGCGTGTTCGATTGCCTGTTGTTCAGAAACATACGGACGATTCCAGTAACCGTCCGTTATCCCGTTTGCTTTTAGCTCTAAATTGCGCTGTGCTAACCAGCGGGAATATTCGGGATGAAATTCCTTTTCGCGCGTCTGCGAACGCTTTACGGTTTGCTCAAGCCAATACTGCCATTGAAACCAGCTTTGCGCCAGTATATCTATCATTGCAACTTCAATTCCGCCTTGCGGTTTCCAATCGTCAACAAATGATTCTCTGACGCCCAGGTAGCGGGCGATGTTCCACATCCCTTTCATATAACCTTCGGGAAAGGTTATGTTCGCCGCCAGATGCCCGCTTTCAAATTCGCGGCGTCCTTCGTTCTTTGTCATTTCCCAGAAAACTTCCGCCGCTCGCGGCGCATAACTGTAAAGTTCCTGTAAATCAACAAAATTGAGACAATCAAGCGGAAGCCGCATCATTTGGTCGAAAATCTTTTCCGCTTCTTCTCTACTGGTGCAGGCGTGAAATGCTTCGGCTCGTGCCTGGTCGACAGACAGGCTTCCGCCTTCTGGCGAGCGGTAAAACGCTACGCGGCGAACGAAAGCATTGTGCATCTGCCGGAGAAGTGAAGTGTAACCAACATTCGATTCGAGCGAATCAACCGGAATTTCAGTTTGAAAGTCGCGCGGGCAAAATTCTTCGCTCTCGTATTGGTCAAATAAACTCTTTGCCGCTTCGCTCGCCTGTTTGCGGTATTGCTTATCTTCTTCGCTTTCTATAACGGTTTCCGAATCGGAAGCGACGCATTCGGTTTTCGCCTTCGGCTCAGTCGCCGTTGATTCGGTAGTTTGCAAATTTGTTTCCTGAGCGTCCTGCGTGCATGAAGCGACTTCATTTAATTTGTCGGCTAGAGTGCCGCCCGGTCTGTCTGCAACTTTGGTTTCTGTTTTTGCTTTTGTCATATTCTATCTATCCTTTAATGTTTTCAGTAATCCGTTATACTTCGACAAATCAGCGCGGAAAGTTCGAAGCAAATCGAGCGACGATTTGACCGCTTGCCGCTGCCGCCGTCGCTCAAAAGCTGCTTGTTTGGTAATGAGCGCGAAAGCGTTAATCTCTGCTTTGCGAACATAAATCTTTAATAGTTTCCCGTTGCGACGGGTAAAAAAGTAGTAAGCCGGATGCATTTCGCCACGCGCGCATTTGCAGTTTTGTTTGCCGCAACGGACGCGCTGAATATACAAGCCGCCGTTGGTAATCTCAGCCGTTGTCTTAGGTAACAGTTTTCGAGTTTTTGTTTTCATTGTGGAATCTTTTTTCGTTACTCATTCTTGATCCTTTTGTTTTGCAGCTCATATTATTTCCCGTTTCAGGTGTTTCAGGTGTTTCAGGTGTTTCAGGGTGGAACAGGTGGAACACTTGGAACACTATTTCTTTAAGTAGCGATTGACGCTGGTTGGTGAAATTCCTAACTCCTCTGCGATTGTCCTTTGGCTTTCGCCGGAATCGGAAAGATTTTTGACTTGTTGTATCAAATCCGCTTTGTCGTTTTCGCTTAAAGCCTTCAAATGTTCGCGCTCGCTGCCGAAGCTCAAAAACTCAAACATTAAAAAGTTATCCGGTTTGGTAACCTGACAAGTTGCGACGTTTTCCGCGTCGTAAATAATTTCTGTGTTACGGGCTTTTATTTGTTTGAGATACCGTAGATTTTTGTCTTTCGCGCTTTCACCGATAGCAAAGATTGAATCGGCGAAGTTGGAAAGCATCTTTGAGCCTTGCAAGTCATTCACGGTAAGCGGTCGGGTTAAATCGCGTTTTGACGTGTGTGCCAAAGCCAAAATCGAAAGATTAAATTTCTTTTTCAATCGAATCAATTCCTTCATCAAAGGTAAAGCGTCTTTTGCCGTTTCCGTTGCGTTTTTCAAATAAGTAATATTGTCAACAATCAAAACTTTCGCGCCCGTTTCGGCAATCTCATGTTCAAGCGAAAAATTCAGATAGCTTTCAAAATCCTTGAAGCTTTTCGGCACGAAACTATTTTGATTTATTTCGCCGCGCTTGAAGTTTCCGTCAAAGGCATAATGATTCGTAAAATAATCATCTTGCCTGGTCGAATAACGCGCTTCAAACTGTTTGTCGGACAATTCAAAATCAAAATACAAAACCGTCTGCTTTCCGGCTTCAAGCGTGAAGTTCGGCACGGACACGCCTTTGCTTATCGCGTCGGCAATCTGAACGGCTTGCCTCTGATTTTTATTTTAATGTTTTTACCGAAAGACAATTCAAGCCGGATAAGATTCAGATTGAAATAAAGTCACACCCGCGATTATTAAAGCAGGTTGGGATGCGAACACTCAATTTCTTGAAGAAGTTTCATTTACTGACGGCAAAATTTACGTTCCAGAAACGACCCTTTTTGAGATGAATTTCAAATTAAAAGCGTTTTGTCTAAAACGAAAGTATGAAAGAAATATATCATGCTTGAAGAAAGAGGATTTTAGGCATTGTTTGAAATAACAGAAGAAAGAAATGCTTTTCTTCAAACTCAGATAACTTTACCTTTCCTAACAGACTTAAATCGGGAAAACTTTCAAACCCAAGACAATTTTATTGAAAGAAAAGATTTGCTTCGATTAGCCGAATATTATGAAAAGCATATTTTCAGTTTGAAAACAGATTAGGGATTTTCGCCCAAACCCACCAAAATTATCAATATGCTTTTTAACTTTGTTGTTTTTCGTATTAACCATATTTGAACACTTGTTTTGGTAAATTCATAGTTGTAAATAATTTGATTTCAAAACCCGGATGTCCGCAAGTTTAAGAAACTATTTTTTGCAGGCTCTCCCAAATACATTTGAGTGCAAGTGAAGTTTTTTTCGGCTCTTTCAAATTCAACAATGTTCTTAAACTTGTCAATTATCCGGCACCAAGTTAGATTTGAGTGCAATCCATCCACAAAATTTCGGTTTTCTTTGGCGCGTTAAAATTTGTGATTAGTTTATCGAAGAAATTATTACTGTGTTTCTGTTTTTGTTTAGGTATTTCGACGGCGACGGCGCAGTATCGCTTCGACCAGTGGACGACGGACAGCGGATTGCCGCAAAACTCCGTCAGGACGATAGTCCGCACGGGGGACGGGTATTTGTGGATGGGAACTTTTGAAGGCTTGGCGCGTTTCGACGGCGTCGATTTTACGGTCTTCGATCTCGGAAACACCCGGGAATTGAAAAGCAATTACATTGAGGCGCTTATCGAAGACCGCCGGGGCAATCTCTGGATCGCGGTCGACGGCGGCGGACTGGTGCAATACAAAGACGGAAAGTTTCATCGCTATTCGAAAATCGAAGGATTGGCCAGCAATATCGCAACCTCGCTTTTTGAAGATTCTGCCGGGAATATCTGGATCGGCACGGAAAACGGTGTGAGTGTTTTTATAAATGGGCGATTTACAAATTACTCGATCAAAGACGGTCTTCCGAGCGAAAACGTGAGGACAATCAGCGGAGATGACTCGGGCAGAATTTGGGTCGGAACGACAAACGGACTGGCGGTTTTCGAAAACGGCAGGCTCGCGCCCTTCGCGGAAAACGACCGCCTGACTGATACAAACATTCGCTCACTCTATTGGGAGGACGGTCAGCGATTATGGGTTGGAACGACAAAAGGATTAAGTCTGATCGAGAACGGAAAGGTCGCGGGCTTTCCAGCCGCGAAGCAATTCGGTGAACAATCCGTTCAATCGCTTGCCGGGGACGGTCAGAAAAATTTGTGGATCGGAACGAGACAAGGTTTGTACCGGTTAAATAAAACATCGTCGGTCTTAGCCGAAACGCTCGGGACGCCCGACCAATTCATAAATACGATCTATAAAGATTCTGAAGATCAAATATGGGTCGGAACCTATTCGAACGGACTTCTCAGGTTCAGCAGCAAAAGTTTTAAACCGTTGACGGATCCTTCTTTTCAACTGGAAAAAAATGCCGCCGCCGTGTTCGAAGATCGCGATGGCGGCATCTGGTTTACCGTTCCGCCTCGAATTTACCGATTGAAGGACGGAGTTGTAAAGGATGTTTCAATCTCGGACGGCATTCCCGGCGGCATTTCATCGATCACCGAAGACGCGGACAGCAATATTTGGTTCGGCGGCAGAGGCGTGTACAAATTCAGCAACGGTGAATTTACTCATTTTTCAACCACGAACGGTTTATCTCACGACAAAATCTTTTCGGTTGTCGCCGATAATGAAGGCGGCGTTTGGGTCGGTACATATGACGGGCTGAACCTGATTCGGGACGGACAAATCATGGTCTTTAAAAAAGACGTCGCTTTGGAAGATAACACTATTCTGGCGTTGTTCAAAGACCGGGCGGGAGCCGTCTGGGTCGGGAAACGCGATGAGATCAGTCGTTATAGGGACGGTGGATTTAAAACCTGGACCATCAAAGACGGACTGCCCGACTCGCGGATCAGCACCTTTTTCGAAGACCGAGCCGGCACGCTCTGGATCGCGACGCACAGCGGCGGACTGGTGCGTTTCAGGGACGAAAAATTTTCGATTATCACGACGCGCGACGGTCTTTACGATAACCTCGCCTTTTCGATTCTAGAAGATGCCGCCGGCAATCTCTGGATGAGCAGCAACCGAGGCATTTACCGAACCGCGCTCCGGGAATTGAACGATTTCGCCGACGGCAAAATCGATTCGGTCAATTCTTTTTCCTACGGAACCGAGGACGGCATGCTGAGTCGTGAATGCAACGGCGCGCATCCCGGCGGGGTGAAAACCCGAGACGGAAAATTCTGGTTTACGACTGTTAAGGGGTTGGTCGAAATCGATCCGGTCGTTCATAACTGGCAGCCGCCGCAGGTAATCATCGAAAGATCGCTAATCAACGATCAAATTTTTCTGAACAAAGATATGCTGGCAATTCAATCCGGTAAAGAAACCCTCGAAATCAAATACACCGCAATCAACTGGAAGCGTCCTTCAAAAATAAAGTTTAAGTACCGGCTTGATGGTTTGGACGATCATTGGACAGAGGTCGACTCCCGCCGCACGGCATATTATTCCTATCTTCCGCCGGGAGATTATACGTTCAGAGTGATTGCCGATAACGGCGAAGGGTTTTGGAATACAAAAGGTAAAAGTCTGAAAATAAGAGTTTTACCGCCATTTTATCGAACGTGGTGGTTTAGTTCGCTGGTGGTTTTGCTTTTAACATTTATTATTTTTGCGCTTGTTAAACGGCGGGTTTCGCAATTAAAAAAAGACCGCGCATTGCAGCAAGCCTTTTCGCGTCAATTGATCGCTTCGCAGGAATTGGAACGCAAACGCATCGCCGCCGAACTGCACGACTCTTTGGGTCAGCGGCTCGTCGTCATTAAAAATCTGGCGCTAATGCTTTTGCATTTGAATAAAGGTCAAAAGTTAGACGTTGAAAGAGTCGAAGGCATTTCTGCGGAAGCGTCGCAGGCGCTCGGCGAAGTTCAGGAAATTTCATACAATCTGCGCCCGTATCAGCTTGACCGAATCGGTTTGACCAAAGCCGTCGAAGCGATAATCGCTTCGGCGAAAACGGCTTCGACGATTGAACTTTCAACGGAAATTGACGATATTGACGATTATTTTCCGCGCGACGCGGAGATAAATTTTTATCGTATCGTGCAGGAATGCGTCGGTAATCTGGTCAAACATTCAGAAGCGACCGAAGCATTTGTAAAAATCGAGCTTTCGGGGGAAAATCTTACTCTGGAAATCAGCGATAACGGCAAAGGTTTTACGACCAACAATACCAAATC
Source organism: Acidobacteria bacterium 28-9 (assembly GCA_002050355.1). Lineage (GTDB taxonomy): Bacteria > Acidobacteriota > Blastocatellia > Pyrinomonadales > Pyrinomonadaceae. Next base: position 16,294 of record MWYY01000008.1, on the reverse strand, counting down.
GAAAAAGGGCGGTTTCGGTCTGATCGGACTGGTCGAACGAGCTGAATTGTTCGGCGGAAACGTCGAAATAAAATCCGCGCCGAATCAGGGAACGACAATTAAGATCAGGTTGAATTCACGCAAGTTTTAACGAAATCAACGGACAAACGAGGATTTATCAAATTGTGAGCCGCGAAATCAGCATCATCATCGCCGACGACCATCCGATTGTGCGCAAAGGTTTGCGTGAAATCATCGAAGCCGATTCACGTTTGAAGGTTTTAGCCGAAGCCGACGACGGCGAAGAAGCGGTTGCGCTGGTCGAAAAATTAAAACCCGAAATCGTCGTTTTGGACGTTGATATGCCGCGTCTCGACGGTTTCGGCGCAGTCCGCGAACTGCAAAAACGCCGGCTTCCGGTCAAGATCGTTTTTCTGACCATTCACCGCAAAGAAGATATTTTTCACGCGGCAATGGATTTGGGCGTGAGCGGTTATATTCTCAAAGACAGCGCGATTTTCGAGATCGTGGGCGGCATCAAAGCGGTTGCCGCAGGCGAATATTTCGTGACCGCATCCTTGACATCGTTTTTGATCGGTCGCCGCCATCGCGCGCAGAATTTTGAGCGAAACGAGCCAAGCTTAGCACGCCTGACACCGACCGAACGCCGCATTCTGCAATTGATCGCCGATTATAAATCGAACAAGGAAATTGCTGCCGAACTCTTTGTTCATTACCGGACGATTGAAACGCACCGGACAAATATCTGCCAAAAGCTCGAACTCCAAGGGCATAAAGCCCTGCTCAAATTCGCCGTCGAAAATAAATTCGAACTCTAATTTCAATCCACGTAAATTGGTCAAAAATTCGTGCTGCTACATAGAAAAATATGTAGTAATACGTAGGTCAATTTGTGTATTTCCCTGTATTCACATCGCTCTCAGCCTGCCTTAAACTTCAATTCGTCGCACATTTTCAAGCATTTTTTTATGAAGTTATTAATTGTCGAAGACAGTTTAGCGGTCCGCCGGCTTTTGAAATCGCTGGTTGAACCGCTGGCAAATGAAATCGACGAGTGCGGCGACGGAAACGATGCCGTTGCGCTTTACGAAAGCGGGCGACCCGATTTTGTGCTGATGGATATTGATCTTCTGGGCGAAATGGACGGAATTGCCGCGACCCGGAAAATCAAAGCCTTTGAACGAGATGCCAAAATAATTATCGTAACCAATTACAACAAGCCCGATTTGCGGGCTGAGGCGGATAAAGCCGGTGCCTTTGGTTATGTGTTGAAGGAAAATCTATTTGATGTATTAGAGCTTTTGCAAACAAACCCGAATCATTAACTGGCTCGCAAAATTAACGGGTCAAACGAAAAGAATTTAATTGAGATTTTAGGAAAAAAATTAAAGAACACCCTTAAACACATCAGCAGCAGAGTTTCGCCCGTCGAAAAATGACGAAAGAGAAGGTTTAATCAAATTTTACCAATAGAAGATAACAAAAAAATGAATTCAACTTCCCCGAAAACAGAACAATCGCCGATGCCGCCGCAGGCTCTGCTCGCGCAGATGACCTTCGGTTTTATCATTTCCCAGGCGATTTCCGTCGCCGCGAAATTAGGTATCGCTGACGTAATATCTAATGACCCGCAGACCGTCGGCGATCTAGCGACAGCGACCGCGACCGATCAATCATCACTCTATCGCCTTCTGCGTACCTTGATGAGCGTCGGGATTTTTCAAAAAGATTTGGACGGGCGTTATTCGAACACGGCGATGTCCGAATTCCTGCGCGCCGATCATCCCGAATCCTTACGCGGCATCGCCCATCTTCTTTGCGACCGCGAACACTGGCACACGCACGGCAATATGATGCAGAGCGTTAAAACCGGCGAAAACGGTTTCACCTACACTTTCGGTCAGCCGTTTTTCGAGTATGCTTCGACGCGCCCCGCACTCGGACTGATTTTCGATGAAGGAATGACGAGCTTTACGCGCGGCATCGCCAACGCCGTCACCGCCGCTTACGATTTCTCCGGCGCTCAAACTATCGCCGACATCGGCGGCGGACACGGCATTTTGCTTTCGACGATTCTGCAGGCAAATGAGCGGGCAAACGGTATTTTATTCGATCAGCCGCAGGTCGTCGAAGGCGCGAAAACTTCCGACCGGATAAAAATCTCAGGCGGCGATTTCTTCGCGGAAATCCCGGTCGCCGCGGACGTTTATTTGATGAAGCACATCATTCACGACTGGAACGACGAACAATCGAAGACGATTCTTACAAATCTCGCCAAAGCCGCCGCAACGGGCGTGAAACTCCTGCTCATCGAATCGGTCGTTGAGGAAGATGATGCAATGCCTTCGATGAGCAAAGTAATGGACTTGAATATGCTCGTCTGCACGAGCGGGAAAGAACGCACGGCAGAAGAATATGCAGCACTGCTCGAAGAGACGGGATTTAAAATAACGAATATTTATCCGACCGCCTCTCCCGTGCAGATTGTCGAAGCCGTCAGAGTTTAAGATGGGGAAAATAGAACATACTGCAGCTATTTAAGCAACGGTTTATTTTCAATCCCAAAAGCCAAATATATTAGGAGAAACAAAATGAAACTGAAATTACAATTTATTATCGCAATTTTTATTGCGTTGGTTATTTACATTCCGGCTGTGCAGGCACAGGCGATTCTAACATTCAGCGGCGGCAACGGCACTCCGCTGTCAATCACGCTGCGAAGATCGGTTACCTACACAATAAACAATACACAATGCGCCAACGCTGGCACCGGTCCTGCTTTTCTTTTTGATGAAGCGGGTAACCCCTTCTCGAATACTTTTCCGTCTTTTACGGGTACGATCACATATTCCATCAATGGGGGAGCTGCGCAACCAATCACTAAGGCAAATTCGGGCACAGCTAACAATGCACGTACAACGAATGACATTTACGTATTTGGCAATGTACCAGGTGTATCCAACGGTAGTACGGTTGTTCTGTCTGCAGGTACAATTACCACCACTGGTAACGTCACTGCCGCTCCGCCTGCAGATGGTAGGTTCCCGACTTTTATCGTTAATAATTTTAGCATTCAATGCAGCGCTAACGGAGTATCTGCGTCCCCGACAGCAGCAACAGTATCAATCAGCGGGCGGGTGATGACAGCAAGCGGACGCGGAATTATGAACGTGCGTCTGAGTTTGACTGATTCAAACGGACAAGTCAGAACGGCAAGGACAACATCGTTCGGTTATTACCGTTTCGATGATGTCCAGGCGGGTGAAACTTACATTCTTTCAGCCATTGGAAAACGTTATACGTTCAGCCAACCGGTGCAGGTGCTCAATATTAATGAAGAAACCGATGCGGTTAACTTTATTGCCGATTCAAAATAGAGCGTGAGAGATTTTTAATCGGGATTACGGTAAATGCTGGCACGGCGGTTTCGGAAATTCATGCGGCGACCATTAACGTTGACCGAACCGACGATACGACGGCGGCGACGGCTGGCACTGCCGCCGCCAATGATTGTTCTTTGCGCGGAGCTTTTGCTTTTGTCAATGCCAACAAGGGTGTCGTGAAAATTCTCACGGCAAATTAAATCAAAACAGAAAGGAGAGAAAATTATGTTTCTTAAAGTTATAAAAAATTGTCTCGAAAAAGGCTTTATAGTTGCATTTGCTGTATTTGTAACTACTTTAATACTTCCAAATCATGCACTTTCACAAACTGAATGTGATATAGAATGTCAGCAAAACTTGGCACAAGTGCGAAGAGCAACTGCAAAGTATCATAGGGTGGAAGAAGCTGTGGCTGATGGATATGTTTCAACCGTAGATTGTGTTTCTAGTCCCGATGGTGGAATGGGAATCCATTATATCAAACCATTTTTAGCTAGTAATTTGACTTTAGATGTAACCCAACCTGAACTTTTGTTGTATGAGCCAATGAAAAACGGCAAGTTACGTCTTGTTGGTGTGGAGTATTTCGTTCCAGTGATTGTTAATGGAGTTGGTCCATGGTTTGGGTCAACCGCTCCACCTGAGGGTCAGTATAATCAAGCACCAGAGTTGTATGGACAAACCTTTGACGGTCCGATGCCAGGACACAATACTGGAATGCCGTGGCATTATGACCTTCATGTTTGGGTTTGGAAACACAATCCTTCAGGAATGTTTGCTGATTTCAATCCGACTGTTCAATGTAGTCAATAATTTAACCGAAATCACCTCTGATTTTATTTAGAAACATATAGACTAAAAGCGGAGCAACTCTGGTGTAACACTTTTTAGGACCACCTCAGAGTACGTAGACGACCTTAATACCAAAGAACTATCGGCTCGTCAGCCAGCAACACCGGTTCAATAGGAGGACATCAATGAACAAGCACTGGATTCAGCGTATCATTTTGACCAGTTTTGCCGCCGTGGCACTGGGGTTGTCGGCCCATAGCTTTGCAAGCTCGAAAGATCTAGGCAAAGAGGACCATCAGCGTGAAAAGACCCTCTACATTTGGGCCGGCGATCAGGGGCGCGTGCGGCCAGATTTCCTCGCGGTGATCGACTTCAACGAGCACTCACACAACTACGGCCGAGTGCTGCGGACAGTCCCGATTCCCCCTCCTGGTAACGTGGGCAACGAGCCGCACCATTGCCATCTTTCCGCCGACAAGAACATCCTGGCCTGTGGCGGGCTGCTCAGCCTGCTCAAAGGGCAGAATAGCATCTTCTTTTTTGATGTCTCGAACGCCCGGCACCCCAAATTCATGTTCTCGAGGGGGGCTTCAGAGTCTAGCATCACCGACGATTTCTTGCCGTTGCCCGAGGGGGGCTTCTTGGTCACGCAGATGGGATCGGCGACGGGCGGCGCACCAGGCCGCCTCGCTGAGTTCGATAGGTTCCTCAATCTTAAAGCGGAGTACCCTGCCAACCCACCGACCGATGGTTTCAACCCGCACGGCATCTCGGCGGATTTCAGTCGCAACCTGCTGGTGACGAGTGATTTTATCAACCCTGTGACCACGCTCAACGTGTGGCCAGGTGACGTTGAACTACGCGGGTCCCTCCGCTTCTGGAACCTGAAGAAGCGCAAGATTACACGGACGGTGTTCTTGCCCGAGGCGCTTGGCTCGATGGATGTGAAGCTTATTCCCGGTGACCCTCACGGGCGCGCCGTCACTGCGAACATGTTCAGCGGCCTCTTCTATACCGTGGATCCGACGGATGGAAGCGTCGTGCAGTCGTTCGACGGTGAAGACATCGTGCCACACGTCGACGGGCTGCCGGTCCGCGGCGGGATGGTGCAGCTTCTTGCAATGCCGAAAAGCGGCAAGCGGCTCATCTTCGCGTCGTTTATGGCGGGGCAGATCGGCATGCTGGACATCAGCGATCGTAACGCGTTCGTGCAGCAGGCTATCGTCAACCTTGGCGTCGGCGCTGGGCCGCACGACATCGACCTCACCGAGGATGACTCGCGCCTCGTCGTCACTGACTACTTCCTCAACCAGGATGACTTCGGCAAGATCCACTTCGAGGGAGATCACAAGGTCCACGTGATTCAGGTCACACCCGACACACTCACGCTTGATACCCGCTTCGAGCTGGACTTCAACACGGCGTTCAAGCACCCCGCACGACCGCACGGGATCGCGATGAAGTAGCCAGCATGCAAGCTGTAGCACGTCGGTTATGGGCCCCCCGATGAGGCCGAACCGAGAAAAAAGGGTGTCAGGAACTTTTTCCCTAAGTTTCCGGGTACCGGTGGAGAGCCTAACAATCGCTTGCAAGCGACGCCCAATAGCCGGAGCGAGGGACGAGCGTAGGCTATTGGGCGCGCCTGAAGCGTGGCGTGTTAAAGAATTGCAACCGCCAAACGAAAGATAAATGAATCGGTAAGTTGTTCTAAGCCGCAAGCCAAGGCAGACCGGCGAAAGCGAAAAATTAAGATAGAAATTAAGATTTGCAAAAAAACTTAAAAGACACGCCGAACAGCTTAATTGCGATTGAAAAATAAATATGAAGATTGAAAAACATCTACATCAGGAGAAACAAATGAAACTGAAATTACAACTTATTATTGCAGCGTTTATTGCGCTGGTCGTCTATGTTCCCTTCGCACACGGGTAAGCCAATACTGCCATTGAAAATAGCTTTGCGCCATCATATCCACCAGCGCGACTTCAATACCACCGCTTGGATTCCAGTCATCTATAAACGATTCTCTGACCCCGATATAACGGGCAATGTTCCAAAGCTGCTTCATATAGCCGACCGGAAAGGTGATATTTGCCGCAAGATGCCCGGATTCAAATTCTTTGCGTCCTTCTCGTTTTGCTCGTTCCCAAAATCTTTCAGCAACTCGCGGCGCATACGATTGAAGTTTCAGCAAATCTACAAAGTTAAGGCTTTGAAGCGGTTGTGTCATCATTACCCGAAACCGCTTTTTTGCTTCTTCTTTGTTATCGCAGGCGTGAAAGGCTCTGGCTCGTGCTTCTTCGGTTGAAAGCGAACCGCCGCCCGGCGATTTGTAAAAGGCAACCGTCTGAATGAAAGATTGCTGCATCTGGCGAAACAAAGATGAATAACCGACCGCCGATTCTAACGAATCAATCGGCACGTCAATCATAAAATCCTGCGGCGAGAATTCCCGTTCATCCCACGCCTCGAAAAGCGGGTCATAAGTCGTGTCGCTTTCCATCTCTTCCTTAGCGGCTTTGGCAGCAGCTTCTTCGTCTGCGGCTTTACGTTCTGCCAACGCTTTACCATCAGCATCGCTTTGCGCCGCAACTTGATTGAGCTTATCAGCAAGATTTTCCGATTCGTCTTTTAATTTGGTTTTAGATTTAGCTTTTTTCATATTTATAATTCTGTTTATGGAGTTTTGTCATCAGTTCATATTCCCGCACTGATTCGCGCAACTGCTTGAGAAGTTCACCGGAAGAGCGCGTCGATTGCCGCCTTTCTGCTCGCTCAATACTTGCAAGATTGACCAATTCGAAAAACGCCGCAATGTCAGCCTTGCGAACGTAAAACTTAATGAACTTTCCGTTGCGACGGGTAAAAAAGTAGTAAGCCGGATGCATTTCGCCGCGTGAACACTTGCAGTTGCGTTTGCCGCAACGGACGCGCTGAATGTACAAGCCGCCGTTGGTAATTTCATCCGTTGTCTTAGGTAACAGTTTTCGAGTTTTTGTTTTCATCGCTTCGTCTCTCGCTCTCCCTCGTCTTTTGTTTGGCAGTATCTTTTTTTCAAAAAAGATTTTTTAACAGATTTTCAAACCAAATTCGTGTCACATCCATAACTGCTGCTCGATACAACTCATAATCCGTTATATTAGAGTCAGACATCAATGACTTTCTTTCTGAAATCTCAAATGCAAAATCTTCAAACTGTTCCGGCGAATGTGAAAACAGATGTTTCACTAAAAGCGCTTGTTGAATCGTGCAGAGAACATCCGCATAATTCAGTTTGAGAAATTCTTTGTCCGATGTCTTTAAGGTTCGGTTGTCGTCATACAAAAGAAAACCGTCGGCGGAAACTTCAAACACAACTCCGTTTTCGATAAGGCGGTTTAATTCGCTGTGGAAATAATCAGCTTTGATTTCCGTGAGTTCATCATTGTTTTTGGTGAAGCATCCTAAATCATCACTGACAAAAGCTGACGAAAGTAATCTTTCGTGTGCTTCGGGTTCATAGGCGGCGTTGCTTTCCGGTTTTATGCCTGTATCGGTGAACTGGTCAAAGAAAGCGGAAAGTTTCTTTTTTGGTTTTGATTGGGTGATAGTTTTCATTTTTTTCTCAGACTGCCTTTTTACCTCTGTTACCTCTGTTACCTCTGTTACGTCCTTTGTTTTGTTTGGGTTACAAGGTAACAGATTGATTTTTCATTTGTTACTTCTGTTACTTTTTCAATAGTTGGTAACAGAAGTAACAGATTGATTTTTCATTTGTTACCTTGTAAATCCTTTGTTTCCAAAGAGGTAACAGGAGTAACAGAGGTAACAGAGGTTTTAACGCACTTTTTAAGAGTTCGCCGCTTTCGCGTTTGTTTCGGTTAGCATATCGCGCACGACATAAACTCGCATTTTGCCTAACGCCGAACTTAAATGAACGGCTCTAGAAGCCGGTTTATCAGAATTCAAAAAGCCGCGCTCATACAAAACCTTTACGACGAATTTATAATTCAAGCCTTTACAGACATCGCGCCGGAATGCTTCAGGCAAAATCAGATATTCGGTTTCAGAAGTGTTTTCGTTTTTCTTGACGAATCCGACGCGGTTGATTACTTTCTGGTCGGAAAACGCAACGTCTTGAAACGCGCTTGCGCCATTCTTTTCAAGAAATGCGCGCACTTGCCTAATAGCGTTTTCAGCATCGCTTTGTCCGGTTCCCTCACGTCCGCCCATCCATTGCAGAAAAACCTTCTTTACCGCTTCGTAGGCTTCGAGCGGCTGCCATTTAGTTACATTCGCGTCGGTTGCCAGTTCGCCGCCGAACGCGACTAAGGCAAACTGCTCTGCTACGCGAAAGACTTCACCCGGAACGTTTTCGTTTTCCTTAACCGGCAAAACATCACTCACAAATTTGGCTTTGAAGCCGTGCCAGCGCGTTCGTATGTCCGAATGGTCAATTTCTGCCAGGTAAGTTAAAAATTCTCTTATCGGAGTGCCGTAATATTTACGCGCCGCCGCTCTTAAATGGTCGGAAAATGCCGTGCCGCTTTTGAAGTCGTGCAAATCTTCAAAGAGTCCAAATTTGCCCGTGTCGGCTTCAATATCGCAAAGACGGATTTCCTGACCGCCCTTGACCGTTTGCCCGGCTTCGGTCATTTTGTCGGATAGCGATTGTTCCCCGGTCGAGAGAAAAAACAGATTCCAGGATAAAGACTTTCGCGCCTGTAAGGTTTTCTGCATTCGCAGCTTGCCGCTCCCGTTGGCGAGCATATAAGCGACATTGCCGATTTCACGGGCTTCACATTCGCCGATTTCATCGAGACATAAAAGCGCGTGATTATGTCCAGCCGCGACAATTTCCAAACCGTTCGCCGTCGCTTTCCACGTCTGCAAAAAACCGCGTTCGCCGTCGCCGCCCCAAACCGAGCCGCCTGTAAGTAAAGCGGTTGTTTTACCCGTCGAAGTCGAGCCGCGAAAATGGAAGCCGCCGCCCTGGGTTTGAACAATAGGAAGAAGCGGAGCGGAAAAAGCCGCCGCAACCGAAAATAAAAGCCGTGAATTATTGGAGCAGTATTTTGAGACATTTTCCTGCCATTCGCTTAACGCGCCGGAAGTATTGAAATTGTGATGTCCTGCGTATTCGGTTTGATAAACTATCTCATTTTCACAACTCCCAAAGGTTTCGCCGGGCAAAACAAAACAGTCGCCGTGCCAGCCGATTTTGTCAGTCGAGACAATTATTTTTTCAGCTTTGGAAGTGGCAATATAAAAATTTAGCTTTTCCCGGTGTTTTCTTGACGGCATTATTTCAAGCCCGTTTGAAGCTAGAAACTTAGCAAGCTCCGCGCCTTCGGAATGGACCAGCTCAATCGGCATCGCCCACTTGTGCAAGCGGTTTTGATTATCGTGCCATTCGAGCAGCCGCCCGCATTTTTCGCCGTCCTTAGTTTCGGTTACGGCAACGATACGCAAAGGCGAACAAACCTTAAAAGATGTTCCGTCCTCGTCGGTGTAATACACGCCGGGTGATTCGCCGCTCCCGTTTTCGATTAACTCAAAATTATCGGCAATCGGCGAGATTGGTTTTTTCGGTTTCTGCGCGTCTGCTACTAATTCCAGCGCGGCATCAATGGCGGTCTGCGTGCCGTGTTTTGATTCAATCGCGCCCAAATAATCATCAATTCCTTTCGTCGGTATGCCTTCAAATTCCTTTGGAAATTCAAGATTGAATGTTTTGACTTTCTTTTCTCTGAAAAAGCGGTTAATGCGATGACGCGCGCCTTTAACATTTGGTTTATCGCTAACGTCCGAATCGAAACAAACGATGACGATTGCATTTTTCCATTCGATTTTTTCAAATTCGGGAAGTCCCGCGCTTACCTTAATCTTTTCGCCGGTGTCCAGTGTTTCGGTTGTTTTGGTTTTGAAATTATCCACGCCGGAAATGGCAGCCGGAATAAACGGCAAATCTTCAGACGTAAAATCATTTGACGCGGCACGCGCTAACGCCATTGCCTTAAATGCACCTTCTGTTACGACGATTATTTTTTTCTTTTTATCAGTCAGCCATTCAGGTTTAATTACCGGCGGAACATAAAGAAGATTTTTGGTTGTTCGCGGCTTAACGTATTTTTTCTTCTCTTTTAATTCGCCCGTGCCATTTTTCTCGTAGTCAGGCTTATCACGACGAATTTCAAATTCGGTAATTTTATTTGAATTCCAAATGTTAAAAATAGGAATTGCTAAACCGTTATAATCCACATCCGCCCGGCGTGTATCAATACCCAAGATTTGATGCCCGACATCATCACTCACGCGCCGGATACCGCCGAGACGCAGGGTTTTCTCGTCTGTGAAACTTTTTGCGCGATGTTCGATGTCTCTATCGGTTAAATTAAATTTTTTGCTAATGCCGAGAATTGATTTGACATCCGGTTCGCTGAAAAGATTTTGCGATGCCATTATTTTGCACCTCCCGATAGGCGGAAAAATAATGTGCAATTTCTTCGGTTGTATTCTATAATCCAAACTGTATCGTTCTTGGATTTTAGATAAGTCTTTGAGCCGAACTGAAAGCCACGTCTCGCGGACGCGGCTTTCTTTCTTTGGTCAGCGTTGTGATATTTTCGTTTTCGTTCCTTAATTTGAATCATTTCGCACGCCCTCCTTTAGTGTTCCGCCGCCGTGCAAAAAATCTTCGATTGCCTGCGCCGAAAATCTATACTGTCTTTCACCAAGCCGAATCACCGGAATTTGATTTGTGCGAACTAATTCATAAATTCGCTGCTTATCAACCCGAAGCAAATCAGCTACTTCATCAGCCACCAAAATTGTTTTACTCATTCAGGACTCCTTTTGTATTATTTATATGTGTCAGTTTTTGCTGACTGCTACATGTTTGCATAAAATTGCTTATAGTATTAGTATGTTGGACTATAGCGTGAGAAAATGTTTGTGAAAGAAATGCCAAAAAAAACTGACGCAGAAAAAAAACGTAGATGCAGAGTTCGATACGCTTGTAAACCCGAACTCGAACAAAATCTTTTATTGGTCAATAGTTTCCCGGAACTCAGTGAGTGGAAAGAATTCGATCAAATCAGACCCACAGCGGATAATCCAATAGCAGCTAATCCCGAATCTATAAAACTTTACCCCAAAGAGATGAGCCTTCACTTTGATAAAAAAAGGAGAGAGAGCGCAGCAAAAATTGCCCGGGCTTTTTCCCTTCTTTACTTTCTAAGAACCCTGCCAGAAATTGCTCTTAATTCAATTATTTTTCCAAACGAAATTGCCGAATTAACACGACTTGGAAAAGAAAGGACATCCCTAGCAAATCTACCTGATAAACCAGTGGAAGTTGACCCGTATATTGCTTTTTTGAGCAATAAAAGTAAGAGATTTCCAAAACAATTCAGCGAGAGCTATAGCAATAAAATGCTTGTTGATAAGTTACAAATCCAAAAGAAATTAAATGGTGTAGTTAATGAAATAGTATTGATAAACAATCGCTGGTTTCGTCGCTACCAAGATATTAAAAGCTATAAGCTTCTTTTGGAAAGGGTAAGTTTTATAGGAAGAAATCCGAAAGAGGCAAAAAGAAATATCTCCGATTTGATATGGACAGAGTTATGGAACCTGACACCGAATGTTTTTGTGGATGATGAAGGAAAACTTCAAAAGAAAGATAATTTTTTCCTTGAATCTTTGATTGGCATTGATGTTACGCGTATCAAACGATGCCGCATATGCCAAAACTTTTTTTGGGCGAATCGCACTGACCGTCAATGTTGTTCCGAAAAATGCGCCAATGTGTATAACAAACGAAAAAGCCGTGAGAACAAGCAAACAAAGGCTGAACTGTATAAAAAAGCCCGCCAAAAACGTACCAAGAAGACCTCTTAACGCGCTTTTCTTGCATTTTTAGAAGTTTATTATTATAAACAAACAGAAAGAAATTTAATAAAACTCCTTCAACTTCTTCCAGCATTAAAACTATGCCAAGACGAGCATCCACTTCCAGTCAAGTGAAGCATATCGAACAATATACACACGACGGGAAAGACCGCACAAATAATCCGCCGATTGGATTGGTTACGCCGGAGACTGATCATCTTTTCCGACAACTAACAAGCGTCCTAGTTAGTTGAAAAGCTGCTGATTGTCAAGATACAAGCTGTTTCGCTCTCACCTCTATGATTCGAAGAATCAAACCACTGCCTCTGGCAGTGGTTCTACAAGGCAGTGAGGCGAAACAGCAAAAAGAATAAAATATATTCTTTCAAAGTTGAAAACGAGCAAATATATCTTCACTCGAATGTGAGTGACCAGGTTGCTGCACAGATGAGCTAACGATAGAAAAACACATTGGCGAAACCAGAGCGAGCAGCAACGCATCTTCCAGATGCGAACATTACAAAGCCACCGCCTCTGGCGGTGGTACTTTTACTTGTTCGGCGGCGGTTTGATAGGAAAACTCTACTTTAGATACTTATGCAAAAATCGTGTGGCGCGTGTCCAAGCAAGTTTTGCCGCCTCTGGTTTATAGAAAGAGCGCGTATATGCCAGAAAACCGTGATTCGCGCCTTCGTAGAGAAAAACTTCTACAGGTGTGCCTTGTGCTTTCAATGTTTTTTGCGTCTTTTGAGTTTCCGTTACTGCCACCGACTCGTCAGCCGTGCCGTGATGAATCTGCACCGGCACTTTCTTCAATCGGATGAGTTCCTTCTCCTTCATCGGCGCGGGATGAAAGGCGACAACCGCATCAATCTCGCGGCAACGCGCCCCGAACAGCATCGCCTCACGCCCGCCTCTGCAAAATCCGATAACAGCCATTCCGCCTGAACTTACAAAAGGTTGGGTTCGTAGATAACTGACTCCTGCTTGAACGTCGTCCAGCCTGTCCAATTCGGTATGATTGGCTAGATATTTATTATAATCCTCGTTGTTGCTCGGAATATCGTCCGGCAAAGGATGAAAGATGTTTGGAGCAAGCCCGACAAAACCTGCGAGTGCCAATGCCGCGCAAGTATTCGGGATATACTCCTCCGAGATTTTATTGCCAGCGATAACAAGCACGGCGGGATAAATGCCCTCCGCTTTGGGGCGAGCCAAGTATCCGTCTATGGTATCCGCGCCGTTGTGCTTGAAAGTTACTCTGCCGTGTTGAACTTTTGGGTCATCCAGCACGCGCGTCTCTGGCGGTTTGGTTTGCGCGTTTGCCTCTTGCCCTTGTAATACCGCAAAACTTGCAAGAGTAGCGGTTGCACCGATGAGGAAAGACCTTCTATCAATGCCGTCGTCAGGGCAGTCATCGCCGATACACATAAAGTTTATTTCTTGTGGTAAAACAATTTGTCTAAATTAACGCCGGACGCGGTTTTTACTCGGACATCAACCACACCCAAACCGAAAGTCGTGCTTTGATGTTCTATTTGGGTTGGCGAAGTTCCTTCAATGTTAATTTGATTGATAAACACGCCCTCAAACTTCTCCGTGCTTCCGTCATCATAAACTTTTACGGCGGTCAATAACGCGCCGTCAATCTTTGCGTTTCTGAACGTAAATTTACGTTCTTGTTGAACGTCTCCATCTTTAGGTTGACTGCCTACCGCCGCAATCTCACCATTAGCCGAAATTTTTATTTCCAGACTATAGCCCGCGCTCGGCACTTCGTATGACCCGGAATAATCCGCAGTATTTTTATAGATAACAGGCTCGCTGCGAACACTCTTATACTTTTCTTTGCTAACGCCGCGTTGCGCCCTGAATTGGTATTTGGTTTTGCTTAATAAGCTGACAATTTCCTGTGTTCTTTGTTGCGCGTTTGAGTTTTGAGCGAAAATGACTGAAGGAATCAGCCAAACGCTAAAAAATAATACTAACGAAAAAATAATACGCATTGGAATTTCTCCTTTTAGAAAATTTAGTTTGCTATTTTCCAAACACCGCCCACTTGGATTTTGTGACACAAATTTACGCGAAGCCGCCGAACGATTGAATTGACGTGGGGCGAAACCGATTACACGCAAGCTAAGGGTAAACAGACACGTGATAACAAAGTCGCTGTTTCGCGCTCACGTCCATTGAATTGTTAGACGGACTTTGACCCACTTCTTAAACTTGAAGCATTCTTTTGGACATCACTGCGATTAAACTTCTTTCTGTAATGTCTTGTCCAAATAATAATACCGAGCGTCCCGACAGCCGTTGCCCATAACCATCTCACCATAGACGGCAAAAATTGGAAATTGACAACTGAAAATGCTGTTACAGTTGCAATATAGGCTGCCAGCATTCTGGTCATATGAGTATACCACCACGCTTGTTTGTCTGTCGGATGATTGAGGAATGCGCGAGTATCAGCACCTGCCAGAAAAAAGCCAATCGCTCCGAAAACTATGGCAACAGTTCCGAAACTCGACGTTAGCGTTAGATAAACGCCGTAGGCAATTAAAGCGACGCTGCCAGCCAACATCATTGCGACCGCCAGCCAATCTATTTTTCCGGCGCGTTGCCGAGCGGTTTTGCGAGACAAAACTCGGTATCCGGTAAAAGCGAGATAAAAACTAAACAAAGCGACAATCAGGAAAAACAAGCCGGAGCGAATCAGCGATATGACAACTGCCGTCGTTGCGACGACAGCCATTGACCAGAAAAAGATTTTGCCCCATCGCCGATGCCAAAGACCGCCTTTGCGCGTCAGCATTGCCATTGGAGCGACAAACAAAGCAATGCTGCCGAAAAAGATATGAATCGCAAGGGAGACGGCGAAAACCGAAACTTTGTCCATTATTATTTCTCCCGTGTGTTATTCCACACGATGTTTTATAATTGCATCAGGCAACTCAATATATATCACTCAGATATATATTGAGTCAATATATGAAAGAAACTAAAAGCAAGTATGCTGTTTTAGGAATGCTGAGTATCAACCCGATGTCGGGTTATGACATTAAAAAAAGAGTCGGAGAAAGTATTAGCAACTTTTGGAGCGAAAGTTACGGGCAGATTTACCCGATTCTCAAAAGACTGGTTGATGAAGAATTGGTCACTAAAACGGTTGAAAGGCAGTCGGGCAAACCCGACCGTCACGTTTACGCACTGACAGAGCGAGGACGCAAAGAGCTTCACCGTTGGCTGGCTGAAGGTGCTGTCCCGAAAGTCGAACGCAACGAATTTTTACTTAAACTTTTTTTCGGCGAAGAAATTTCACCGACAATCAACATCAAGCACGTCGAAAAATATCGAGAGATTCAGCTTCATCTGCTCGAAAAGTACGAAATGATTAAGCAGGAGATTGAAAACAAACATGCCGATGATTCTAATTTACCTTACTGGCTGATGACGCTGCGGTACGGTCAGCACGTCAGTCAAGCACTTCTTCGTTGGTGTGATGAAACGCTGTTAACGCTCAATAAAATAAGGAAAGTAGGCAGAAAACACGGAGTTTAGTGCAAAAGATTGAATGAAAATTATAAGTAAACACTACCTTTTTGCGCGTTTCCATTTCAACGAGCGTCGTCGAACGGTTGAAATGACGTGGGGCGAAACCGATTATACGCAACTTCAGGTTAAAGAAAGAAGATTCTAAAGAGAATCTGTTTCGCCCTCACGTCCAATGACTCCTATGCAAAGTCAATCGTCAACTAAAAATACCTCGCCGAGCCATCTCTGCTATCGCTTTGACAGTTCAACGAAGCATCGGTTTTTTCTTCGCTGCTAAAAGCGCGAGAACAAGAAATTGCCCGGTGTTCTCCACACTCCTATTCGGGATCAAAAGTCCCACATCGTGATGAAGGCGAAAAACAGATCACACTGTTGGACGGGTTTGGCTTCAAAGAAGTTGACCCAAAGTCATTGCCGACCTTCATCGCTTCCTGCTCACGCTTTTTACCAACGTGAACATTATACACCGAACATCTTGTTTGTATCACGACCTGTTCGACGGCGCTCACGGAGAAGACACTATAAAGTGCGGGTCTGACCGCCGTCCACATCAACGATAGCGCCTTGACAGTAAGGTAAATTAGAATCATCGGCATGTTTGTTTTCAATCTCCTGCTTAATCATTTCGTACTTTTCGAGCAGATGAAGCTGAATCTCTCGATATTTTTCGACGTGTTTGATGTTGATTGTCGGTG
>MWYY01000034.1 GCA_002050355.1 Acidobacteria bacterium 28-9 | reverse complement strand
AACCAAGTGGAACGTCAGCAAAAAAGTAGAATGTCCGCCAGACTCAAGTTCGTATTTCACATAACTAATATAACACAAAGTTGGAGAATAACCAACTTAGAAAACATTGCTATTTCTCTTTGCTTATCTGTGTTTACTTGTTTGCAACCAATCGGCATTCATCCACCTCCAAAATTAGTGCGTAGCAATTTTGGGGTGGACTTCTGCCTTCCGACGTTAAAAATTTATCTTTATCCTCCTTTTAGAGGATTACCTTATCAATATCACATCGGTAGAATCAATATCATACTGAAACAACAGAATTCGATAATTTATTTAAAGCCGGATTGCAAACAATTTATTTTCGTTAAATTATTACAAAAAATATAATATATAAATTGCAATGAAAATATTTGTGCTTGAAACAAAATAAAACTGTCAATAATATTTTTTACTTGAATCTGTTTTTGAGAACCGGGCGAATTCCACATTTAAGTTAAGGGTAATTCGACATAAAGAATAATAATTACAAGGTGGAAAATGACAATAAATTCTTTCCCCGATTTTTCCACTCCGGACAAGTTTTTCAGCCATAGTTTTGTTTTGCTTTTTAACTCTTACTGCTCTTCGAATTAATGCGCAAACAATGACTGTGGCTGGAAATTCGTCCGCCGACATTGACTGATGCGAAAACAGCAAAACCGCGAAAGCCAATGTAAAATTGCGACCGTAAATTTTATAAGTGGATAAGAAAACTTGCTCATCTTTTTTGCGAAATATTGCGTCGGTTAAATTAGTAAAAAAAATGTTTTGAGCCTTTGACGACGGAAATTAGATGTGATAAATGTTAAAAACTTTAAGTGAATATTTCACCAGAAATGGTATTAAAAACAAGAGGAAACAAAATGAACACAAATTATATTTCAAAAATTTTTTCGGGAGCAATCTTCTCAGGCTTACTTCTTTTAGGCTTGTTTGGTTTTTCTGCTTCTAATGCCCAAGCACAACTGGGTAAATTTCAGATTAATAAGGATTTTTGCGACGAGGTCGGTCAGCAAAATACCTGTAACAGCTCGAAGGATGGCTTTCCTGACACCGTCACATTCACGATTGAGAGGGGAACATTCAACGTTGATACGGGAGTATTTACGTCTGACGGATCCGTTTTTTCCAATGTCATCGTTCCTGTTAAAAAGAACGCCAATGGAACATTCACAACAGACGAAATTTTTACCGCGGGTGACACCTTCAGAGTATGTGAGATTCCAGTGCCGGGGTTCATTCCGATCCCTCGACCTGGCGATTCAACCGGCGGGTCCGGTCAGTTTGAAAATGGCTCTTGTATCGTATTTGTTGAGATTGGTTCCGGTAACAACATTTTTAAGTTTGTTAACCTTCGTAACCGACCGACAGCTGCAAGCGTAACGGTCAGAGGACGAGTTCTGTCGCCGTTTGGCAGAGGCGTCTCCCGTTCGCGCGTTATGATCACCGACTCAACGGGACAAACTCGAACCGTTATGACTAATCCGTTCGGCTTTTACACCTTTGGCAATATTGAAGTTGGTGGTACTTACATCTTACAAGTAAGAGACAAACGCTATACATACACACCGCAAGCGATTTCTCTAACCGAGGAAGCAACTGACGTAAATTTTATTGCTCAACGATAGAATTAAGACGATTGAAATGAAAAGCGGGCGAAGGAAACTTTGCCCGCTTTTTTATGTGAATTTACAAACGGCTGGCGTGCAGAGCCATTCTTCCGGCAACAGCCCAGCGGCTTTCGCTTTGCTGCGCCTCAATTTTTGCGCCGCTGCTGTTATTGCGTCCTGTTTGTTTATGTGAAAAAGCCAAAGCGGCGGCGATTATTGCCAAATCCGTTTCGGTCTCCGACGCTTGCGGTTTTTTTCGTCTTTCCATCCAGCGCGGAATAAAACCCGTGTCGAGTTTGCCGGCGACAAATTCCGCATCTTCGACGATTTCACGAAAAAAAGGCAGCGTCGTTTTTATTCCGCCGACTTCGTATTCTTGCAAAGCGCGTCTTAATTTGCCGATTGCCTCAAGCCGTGTTCTGCCCGAAACGGCGAGCTTTGAAATCATCGGGTCGTAATAAATCGAAATCTCCGAGCCTTCGTAAATTCCGCCGTCGTCGCGCACGCCGCCGCCTTGCGGAACTCTGAGGCGCGTGATTTTCCCCGGCGACGGAAGAAAATTATTGTCCGGGTCTTCGGCATAAACGCGACATTCAATCGCGTGTTTGTCCCAACTGATTTCCTCTTGCGTGAAAGAGAGTTTTTCGCCGTAAGCAACCGCAATTTGCTCGCGCACAAGGTCGATTCCGGTTACGAGTTCGGTTACCGGATGCTCGACTTGCAAGCGCGTGTTCATCTCCAGAAAATAAAACGATTTATCTAAATCAGAGACTAAAAACTCAACTGTTCCCGCGCCGACATAATCCACCGCTTTGGCAACAAGAATCGCGCACTCACCCATTGCCTGCCGCAATTTGGCGTCGTTAATCGGCGACGGACATTCTTCGATAACTTTCTGATGTCGCCTCTGAATCGAGCATTCGCGCTCGCCTAAGTGAACGTAGTTTCCGTGTTTGTCCGCAAAAATCTGTATCTCGATATGGCGCGGACGGACGACAGCTTTTTCTAGATAAACCGCCGCGTCGCCAAAACTCGCCAACGCTTCGCTCTGCGCGGTTTCCAGCGCGACCTTTAAATCTTCTTCCGTTTCGACAAAGCGCATTCCTTTGCCGCCGCCGCCAGCCGAAGCCTTGAGCATCACGGGAAAGCCGAATTGTTCGGCAGTTGCCCGCGCGTCTTCAAAAGAAATTAAAGGCTCAGTTGTTCCCGGCACAACCGGTACGTTTGCGTGAATCGCAATTTTTCTGGCGCTGATTTTTCCGCCCATCGCTTCCATTGCGTCCGGCGAAGGTCCGATAAATACAATGCCCGCCCGCGTCGCGTGCCGGACAAACTCTGCATTTTCCGACAAAAATCCGTAACCCGGATGAATCGCTTCCGCGCCGGATTGTTCGGCGACTTTAAGAATTTTTTCACCGCGCAAATAACTTTCGGCTGATGGCGGCGCGCCAATAAAATACGCTTCATCCGCCATTCTAACGTGCAGAGCGTCGCGGTCGGCTTCCGAATAAACAGCGACAGTTTTTATATGCATTTCCCGACACGCGCGAATAACGCGACAAGCGATTTCACCGCGATTAGCAATCAAGATTTTCTTAAACATAATATTTAATGGTGAATGGTAGATGTTGAATTATTTTCTTTCACTAATCATTCATCATTCACCATTAAACTAACATTGAGTTTCCGTGATTTTTTGGGTCAAAACGAACGCTGACTTTTGCACCCGGCGCGTATTGCAAAAAGTTTTTCTTTTGCTCGTCGGATAAAATATCGGAAGATTCAAAATCCACGCCCTGTACGCTGTAAATATAACGGACAACTTCGTCACCAGCGTCGGTCGTATCTTCATCGATAATTGTGCCTTCGGTAATTCTGCCTTTTTGCGACAAAAAGCTGCGTCTGGTCGCGTCCGAATCAACAGGCTGTTTGTTTCGTTTAAAAATCTCGAGAAATCCCATTATTAGTCCATTACGAGCGGAGTTTTTTTATACCGAGCGCGCAAATTATTTACTGCCGATAAAATTGACGGGCGTTTTATTATTTTTGCTTCGAGCGGACGCTTGCCCGGAATATCAACCATTATCAAACCCAGAAGAATTGTCAAAATTCCCTGCCCCGGTATACCAGGAAGCGACAGGATAATGCCGAGTATAATTAAGAGTGCGCCGAAAGCATTTTTTATTATTACAACGCTCCAACGCACGAGCCAGGGTTTATCGGGCATAAAATCCTGAACGTAGTGCGGGCTAAAATAATTTTCAGGAATTTTTACCATCACGACTGCAATTGATAAAAAACTGATGGCAAGCGAAAAAACAAATAGAGCAACGGCAAGCAGAATCTGCCACGCGGTCAATGACGCCCAAAAATTCGTTAGCCAATCCATAGAAAGCTTATAGAGTTTTTAAGGTTTATAAAGTCTTTGGAGTTTTATAGAGTAAAATCCGATTAATTGTAAAGCCTTTTTTATCTCTTTACTCTCAAACTCTATAAACTCTAAAACGCTACAAACTCTACAAACTCTCTTTACTAAGTTCAACCCAAGTATGATACATCCGATGAATGAAAGTCCAAATCGAGCCGATTGCTAAAATCCAAAGAACTTGCGGCATTCGGTTAGCCAGAAAAGCACCTGAAGCGGGAAAAGTCGAGAGCGCGCCGATTATCAGCAAAACAACTCGTTCCGGTCGCTGGAGAAAACCGACGTTTGATTTGATGCCGATACTTTCCGAGCGAGCAGTCGTATATGAAACCATTACCGAGCCAATCATTCCCGCGCCTGCCAGAAAAACATTTAGAAGCGAATGCTCGGGCGTGTTGCTGGCGTAGAAAATCATAATACCCAAAAACGCGACCATATCCGAAAGTCGGTCGAGCGACGAGTCGAGAAATCCGCCGAAGCGCGTAACTCTGCCGGTAAGCCGCGCGACGTTGCCGTCGAGCATATCAAATAAATTAGCGAGGATTAAGACGATTCCAGCCCAGAAAAATTCGCCGAAGCCAAACAAAACGCCGCAACCGACATTTATCGTAACGCCTATCACAGTCAGGACATTAGGATTAACGCTGCCGTAAGCCAGCCAGCGCACCAACTCATTGATGATGCGCATTGCTCCGCGTCCGATGCTTGCCCCAAACATATAAGCCTTTATTTACCAATAGTTACGAAGTGCTATAGGGTGTTACCTGTTGAATATCTAAAAGTATTCTAACACTAGATAACACTCTATCCGAACAGGTAACAGATACATTTTCGGATACAGGCGTTTGCAACTAATCAAAATACTTTGATAGACTGCTTTTGCTTAATTGGATATTCAGTTTTCAAAGAACTGAAAAGGACGGTTTGAGGTTGATAGCTCAAGCCGTTTTTCTTTGTTCAAAATTATTCTTTGTCGGTTTCTTTCTTCGGTCTTCCGGCTTTTCGGTTCTCTACCAAAGCTAAATCTTTTTCATTTATCATATAAACATTAGAGAACTTTTCAGCAGGTAACTTACCTTGTTCAATCAAGGCAATTACGCGCCGTCTTGATACGTTTAGCCGTTCTGCTGCCTGTGTCGTCGATAGTTTCATTTAATTAAACCAATCCTCAACAGAAAGATTAAATCTTTTTAGTCAACTATGCAAACCGTTGTATATTTCTTTTAGATAAAACTATTCAAATGATTGCATAATATCACTTGACTAAACTATTCAAATGATTGTATAGTTTATAAAGATTGATTAAGTCAATCAAATTCAAATTACGGAGTGATTAAAATGACTAACGAAAACACAAACGAAACGACAAACGGATTTTGCGATATTTGCGGAGCGCAGGAAACAGACAGCGCAGAAACACTGAAAAGTGAAGGCTGGTATCTTGGACGCAGAGAGCATTTCTGCCCGAACTGCAACGACTAATAACAAAAGGCTTAGGTTTGCGCAAAAATTCCTAAGCCCTTCATTCCATCAATTGAATTTTGGAGAGTCAATAATGAGAAACAAAAATAACACAGAAACGAACGGGCGCAAAACCGAAATCGCGGCGGGTATAGAATTAGCGATAATGCACAGGGCAAATAAATTGACTCAAGGTACAGCTAAATTGTCAATTTTATTGACTTATTATCAAAAACAAGTGTATAAAGACTCGGTATTTGAAAAGATATACTTTTTAGTTCGAGAAATGTATGCTGCTTCTGTTCGACGGCTATAAGGTTTCAGCCAGAGGGCGGGGCGTGCTTGGTCGAGTAATTTAGACCGGATGCGGCAAATTGTACCTATTTCGGGTTTATGTCGCAACTTAGCGGTCTAATAACTAGGTACATTCACAGTTACGCCCGCTTTTTCTTTCTGTTACAAATTATTCATTGGTTTAGTTGCAAAACACCGGAAAGGGAAAATTTCTAAATAAAAACAAGCAAAAAAATTATCAAAATACCAGCTACAAAACAAATCACGCAAAAAACTTTGCTCTTCGCGCTGACTGCAATCTTAATTCTATCGGCGATAACACAGGTCAGCGCGCAAGGTAATCCAGGAGTATTTGATGTAAAGGAGTTCAGCTTTACTCCGTCAACCATTGATACGACAAACAGTTCTGCCACTGTGACCGTAACCATTCACGTTACGGATTCCGAAAGAGATGTCACTAGTATTCAAGTGAACTTCCGTAGACCCGGAGGAAGCAGCCAATTTGTTTCTGTTGGTTTGGACAGCCGGGATCGTATTTCAGGAAATGCCAGAGATGGAGTTTATAGCAAGGCAGTCGTATTTCCTCAATACAGTGCGGCAGGAACCTGGACGGTTTATGTTTTTATATCTGATGGAGAAAATTCCAGGGGGTTTAGTTTTGCCAATTCCTTGCAGGTTATAAGCAATAATCAAGACATAGTTGCGCCGGAGATAAGTGAGTTTAGCTTCACGCCCTCTACTATTGATACGACAAAGGGCTCACAGAATGTCACTATCACTTTTCGCGCTACAGATGCAATATCAGGCATCAGTGGTATTTACGTGAGTTTCAACCGCCCTAATGATTATGATGATGAAGCTGGGTATAGGGTTTATTTTGACAGTACCAACCGTATTTCAGGCGATGCAAAAGACGGAGTTTATAGAGCCGTCGTTACAATTCCTCAGAATGCTCTTTTAGGGATATATGATGTCTATGTTTTTATATCTGATGCGTTAGGCAATGGTAAGTCTCTTTTTTCATCTGACCTTACCGCGCGCGGTTTTCCCTCTCAGTTGCGAATAACGGCGACGACAACCGCCAGACGAACGCTGTTTGACTTTGACGGCGATGGCAAAGCAGATATAAGTGTCTTTCGTCCATCGAACCGCACCTGGTACTTTCAACAATCTGCGAACGGTTTCACCGGTTTTCAATTCGGTGATTCGACCGACAAATTAGTTCCCGCTGACTTCGATGGTGATGGCAAAACCGACATTGCTGTTTGGAGAGAAGATGCAGCTAATCCCGATAGAGCTTATTTTTATATTCTCAACAGTCTCAATAATACAGTTCGCTTCCAACAGTTCGGACGAACAGGCGATTCGGTTTCGGCAGTAGCAGATTGGGATGGCGACGGTAAAGCTGATATTTCAGTTTATCGAGCGGGAACAAATGGCGGACAAAGTTATTTCTTTTATCGCCCATCAACACTACCTTCAGTTGATTTCATCAGTGTTCCGTGGGGCAGCGACGGCGACAAACCGGTTGTAGCTGATTACGATGGAGACGGACGTGCCGATGCAGCTGTTTATCGTCCGTCGAACGGTGTCTGGTATATCTTGAAAAGTCGTGATGGATTTAGCGCTGTTCAATTTGGTAATTCAACAGATAAACCGGTTGTCGGAGATTATGACGGAGACGGGAAAGCTGATTTCGCTGTTTATCGTCCATCGGAAGGCAACTGGTATCAACTAAGAAGCACAGAAGGGTTTTATGCTGTTCAGTTTGGCAATTCTACGGATTTACCAACACCGGCAGATTACGATGGAGACGGAAAGACAGACGTTTCTGTGTTCAGACTCGAAGGCAATAACTGGTATCAATTGAGAAGCACGCTTGGTTTTAATGCCATTCAGTTTGGAGCAAATGGCGACAGACCGATTCCAAATGATTTCGTGCCTTAAAACAATTGACGTATAGGAAAGACAGCACAATTAAATAACAAAAAAGAAAAGCCGCAAGCGTCAAAACTCGCGGCTTTTTTGCTTTAGTGATCTGACTGTGAGCAAAACAGATTAAATTTTCTTGACTTGCTCTGTGATAGAGAGTAAATTGAGGCAAATTTTATTGTAGTAATCCATAAACCAAAGTCGAAGGCATAAACTGGCTTTGTTTGCGCTATTTTTATTAAAACTTCCAAGTATTTTGTGGAAATTCATCCGGCTTTATTAACTTTAATTCAGACGTAAAAAAGGAGATTCTGTTATGAATTGGAAATTTACGGCAATCATTACGCTCGGTTTTGCATTGTCCGCGTGTCAACAACCAGGCGCTCCAACGACAACAAGCAACACCGCTCCGGTAAATGCTGCAACAGTCAACACGGCAAATAATACAAACACTGCCGCGCCGGACACGGCAAAGAAAACTGTCCCGACAGATTTGCAGGAATTGGCAAAGCGCGTCGTAACCCAAAGCGCAGGCGTGAAGGAAGGCGAAATCGTGATTATCAACGGCATCGCGCGCGATACAGAATTGCTCGAAAACATCGCGCTCGAAGTAGAAAAAGCCGGCGGTCATCCTTTGATTACGATGGGCAGCGAGCGGATGGCGAAAAGGTATTACGACGAGGTTCCCGAAAAATATGATTCAAAAGAGCCGAAGCTCGGCTTGGCTCTGGCGAAAATTGCCAATGTCAGAATTTCCGTCGACGGCACGGAAACAGAAAATCTATTGGCGGACGTTCCGCGCGCACGTTTTGCCGCCGGCGCGAAAGCCGGCGAGCCGGTTTTAGCTGAATCCATCAAAAACAAAGTCCGCACAGTTGACATTGGCAACGGCTTGTACCCGACCGAGTGGCGTGCCAAGCGGTTTGAAACTCCACTCGACAATTTCTCCAAGATTTTCTGGCAAGGCGTGAACATCGATTATACGGCTCTGCAAACGACAGGCGAACAAGCGAAAATGAATCTTGCGGGCAAGGAAATCGAGATTACGCACCCGAACGGCACGAATCTAAAAATGAGTATCGACGGTCGCGCCGCCTACATCAGCGACGGTATTATCTCCGACGACGACGTGCAGAAGGGCAATCTAACCGTATTTCTTCCGGCAGGTGAAGCCGCCGTCGCGCCCGTTGCAAATTCAGGCGACGGCACGTTTGTTATCGAAAAAGATTATTTCGAGGGAAAAGAAGTTAATAATCTAAAACTTACCTTCGCGGGCGGCAAATTGACTGGAATGACGGGCGAAGGTCCCGGTTTTGAACCGCTAAAAGCCAACTACGACGCATACGGCGCGGGCAAAGACGTCTTGGGTTTCGTTGACATTGGCATCAATCCGAGTATGAAATTCGCCCCTTCGAGCAAATACGGCAACTGGGTCTCCGCCGGAATGGTAACGGTCGGCACAGGCAATAATATCTGGGCAAATGGCACAAACAACGCTTCCGGCGGAATTGATGGTCATCTTGCGGGAGCGACCGTCAAAGTTGATGGTAAAATGATTGTTGAAAACGGTGTTCTTAAATTCTAATAAAATCTAGAGTAACTGGTGATTTTTAGACCAATTACATTTCCATTTGGCAGTTAATTCAAAAATTAACCGCCAAAAGTAAATAACAGGAGAAAAAATGAAAAAACTTATTATTGCAATCGCATTGATGACGCTGTTCGGTTCGCTCGCCTATGGACAAAAGAAAATGACCGTCGAGCAAACACTGATGAAAATGGAACAGGAAATGACGGATGGGGTTATTAAAGGCGAATTGTCCGCCTATGACAAATATGCTGCCGACAGTGCGGTTTTTACTGATCCGGGCGGTATGCTGACGAACAAAGCGCAATCTATGGCTATGTTCAAGGCAGGCGATTTGAAGATTGAATCGTCAAAAATTGACGGTATGAAAGTTCAGATGTTTGGCAACACGGCAGTCGTAACTTTCACGTCGATGGACAAAGGTATGTATAAGGGTAAAGACATTAGCGGTCAATACCGTTGGACTGACGTGTTTGTCAAAATGGGCGGCAAATGGAAACTGGTCGCTGGGCAAGGCACACCGATTATGCAGCAATAGCAAATTTGAGAAGTTCTAAAGAATAATAAAAGCCGCAAGTTTTTTACGCTTGCGGCTTTTTGTTAATCTTCTTCGTCTTTAATGAGCATTTTTATCTGTTCGGCAAGTTCGGGCGTTACCTCAGTGTTATGCTCTGTTCGAGCGTGTTCACCGGCTTGCCTTAAAATTTCTTCTTCGGTCTCGGCGCGAAGTTTACCTTCGCAGTCAAAACCGGCATCTCGACAATCTAATGTTTTCATACTTTTCTCCTTTCGATATAATTTAACCGATTATAAAAAAAAGTCAAAAGGGATTGTTTCTTTCTGATAGTTCCTTGCCAGTCATTCAATAAGCGACGCGCCCGCCCAGTTATTCCGCAATGTTCCGCAATGTCGAGCCTGTGTGTGAGAAGGTTAGAATAAAGCCGTGAGTTTTAACGCTCACGGCTTCTTTTATTTCGGTGGGCAAACTGGCAGAGGCGGCGCGGGATGAAGAGGTGAACATTTGTTCGGTCCGGTGGTGGGTTGCTGAATATATTCGCGCTTAAAAATAAACCATTGAGGCTCGCGCGTTTCGCATCTCCGCTTCCATTTGCGCGGCATCACGCCCTGCAATTAGATTTGATTTAAGTAAGTGCCAAGCTTGTTGATTAAAATCGGCTTCGGTTTTGCCCGGATGATCAACCAGCCATTGATTTTGAGGTAGTGGGTCAGTTTGAAAATGAAAGTTATTTAAGATTATGTAACCAAAAAGATAGAACGACTTGCCTCTGATTTTTATTTTAATGTTTTTACCGAAAGACAATTCAAACCGAATAGGATTCAGATTGAAATAAAGTTGGGTGAAATGTTCCAGCCTGCTTTCTCTATTAAGCAAAAGCCATCAGCGTAATTACTTGTGGCTTTGAGAATATTTGCTTGACTTTGCGAAACCATTCGGCGTAACGTCAATGTAGTTCAACGTTCCTTTGACTAATCTTCCACGCTCTCGACACCGACCCGTTCAAGGTTTCTCTGTTGTCGGGCGTATTGATTTCCCAATCCGAACAATACAAATTCCGACGTGGAGCTATCTGTGGCACAAGCTGATTCCGGTTTTGTCCAAACAAAACCGCATTCTCGCGCCGGATCTCGCCGGGTTCGGTTATTCGGACAAGCGCGACAATTTCGACCGCGCAATCGACAAACAAGCCGAATTGATTGACGCGTGGATGAATGAAATCGGCGTCGAAGCGGCACACATCGTCCCGCACGACATCGGCGGCGGCGTCGCGCTGAGATTAGCGGCGCTGTTTCCGAACCGAGTCAAAAAGCTGTGCGTGATGAACGGCGTCAGCTATGATTCGTGGGCGATCGAGGCGATGATCCAGCTCGGACATCCGTCGGCGTACAAAATCGCTTCAGCTTCGACGACCGTCGCAACCCTGAAGCAAATGCTCAAACAGGGGTTTAATGAGACGCCCGACGATGAAGTTTTAGACGGAATTTTCGCGCCTTATTCAACCGAAGTCGGCAAACTTTCTTTAATCCGTAACGCCACGGCTTTAAATACCAATCTGACGACGGAAATCACTCATTTGCTTCATAAAATCGAGGCAAGAACTTTGATTCTCTGGGGCATGGACGATAAATTTCAACTCTTGAAGTTCGGCAAAAGACTCTCTGACGATATTCCGAACGCGAAATTGATTCAAATAAAAGATGCCGGGCATTTCGTCATGCTCGACCAGCCGGAGGAAGTAGCCGACCACGTTTTTTCGTTTTTGGCAGAAAAATGATAAAAGCCCGACTATTTGCAAAAACTATTGCCTGAAAATCAATCGGACTGGATACGGCTAATTGGAAAATGCTTTAAACAAAGCACTGTCCGAGAGCTAATAGTAAAACGATGAAATCAAATTCTTTGTTCAACGAGCAAATTTACCTGCAGGACGCCGAGCTTTTTCAGGATTTAACGGCGGCGGAAATTGACGCTCTGGGCGAACAAATGCCGGTTAAAGAGGTTGGATCGGGGACGGTTTTTTACAGTCCCGAGCATCCGACCGAGGTATTGCTTTTTTTGAAAAAAGGTCGCGTCCGGTTGTTTTACCTTTCGGCTGGAGGCAAGGCTTTCACGACTGCAACCCTCGAATCGGGAACTTTCTTCGGAGAGATGACGCTGCTTGGTCAAAGTCTCTACGGCAAATATGCCGAAGCCGTCACGCCCTGCACGTTATGCGTAATGAGCCGCGACGACGTAAAAACATTCTTTCTTAGTGATTTACGCATCTCTTACCGCATCGTCGAGAGCCTCAGCAAACGATTAGCCGAAACCGAGCAGCGATTGGCTGACTTTGCTTTCAAGCAAGTTCCGGCACGTCTGGCGGCTTTGCTTCTTTCGCTCGCCGATAAGAAATCTGTCAACAATCAGAACGAAAGCGTTTCATCCGATCCCGCTTTCGTTGAAATTGCCTGCACACACGAGGAACTATCGCAAATGACCGGCGTTCACCGCGAAACGATTACCAGAGTTCTTAACAACTTCCGCACAAACGGCTTAATCGAACTGCATCGCGGCAAAATCGTGTTACTCGACGTAAAAGCTTTGACCGAACTGAGCATTGTGTGAATTTTTAAAATATTTTTTTTCAATCCAATGTGAGCAATGTCACAGACCATTCCCGCCTTAAATTATATTCTATTAAAAGTTATAGGCGGCACTGGAGCGATGTTTGGGACAACGGGTTAGAGAAATCATATCAGGCAAGTCCGTAGTTAAGTTAAAAAGGGATACCAGCCCGTAAAAACGGCGGCGGAAATTGACGCTCTGGGCGAACAAATGCCGGTTAAAGAGGTTGGATCGGGGACGGTTTTTTACAGTCCCGAGCATCCGACCGAGGTATTGCTTTTTTTGAAAAAAGGTCGCGTCCGGTTGTTTTACCTTTCGGCTGGAGGCAAGGCTTTCACGACTGCAACCCTCGAATCGGGAACTTTCTTCGGAGAGATGACGCTGCTTGGTCAAAGTCTCTACGGCAAATATGCCGAAGCCGTCACGCCCTGCACGTTATGCGTAATGAGCCGCGACGACGTAAAAACATTCTTTCTTAGTGATTTACGCATCTCTTACCGCATCGTCGAGAGCCTCAGCAAACGATTAGCCGAAACCGAGCAGCGATTGGCTGACTTTGCTTTCAAGCAAGTTCCGGCACGTCTGGCGGCTTTGCTTCTTTCGCTTGCCGATAAGAAATCTGTCAACAATCAGAACGAAAGCGTTTCATCCGATCCCGCTTTTGTTGAAATTGCCTGCACACACGAGGAACTATCGCAAATGACCGGCGTTCACCGCGAAACGATTACCAGAGTTCTTAACAACTTCCGCACAAACGGCTTAATCGAACTGCATCGCGGCAAAATCGTGTTACTCGACGTAAAAGCTTTGACCGAACTGAGCATTGTGTGAATTTTTAAAATATTTTTTTTCAATCCAATGTGAGCAATGTCACAGACCATTCCCGCCTTAAATTATATTCTATTAAAAGTTATAGGCGGCACTGGAGCGATGTTGGGGGCAACGGGTTAGAGAAATCATATCCGGCAAGTCCGTAGTTAAGTTAAAAAGGGATACCAGCCCGTAAATCAAATCTGAAACTGCTTTAGATTCGCCGCTTAAACTTTTACAAAATCAGGGAGAATATTAATTATGTTCAAAAAAATTAAGTTTCATCGCATCGGCTTGCTGGCGGCGGTTTTAGCCGTTTTCGGCGCGTTCGCTGTAGTAAACACGCCGACCTCGCAGATGCAGGAACGGATGGCGCAAAACAAAATGAAAATGTCGGCGGACGAAGTATTAGCCGGCTGGTCCGGCACGCCGCGCGAAGTGGCGATGAAAACAATGCAAAAATACGGTCAGCCGAGCGGTATGACGCCGAATATGCTGGTTTGGGAGAACAGCGGACCGTGGAAGCGAACCGTCGTTTATCGTCAGGAAGTGCCGCACAATTTTCCGATGCCGCACACCGATTTGCTCGAACAATTTATTGATTACGGCGTCCCGGCTGATAAATTCGACGAACTTGCCGAGTATGACGGCAGCGTTGTCGTTCAGCGCACAGTCGGAGAAATGTCGGCTCGCTGCGACAAGGAGGAGATGAATTTTCTCGCTCTTAATTTAGCCAATGACATTGTGACGGGCAAGCGTTCGGTCAAAGACGCCAGAGATTTTTACGCCAAGACAGCGATGGCATTCAAAAACGGACAGATGTCGCCGTACACGCAAGGGCTGCAATTTCAGGTGCCGAAAAGCAATACAGCTTTTCCTGACCAGCCTGCGAAAATGATGGACATGAAGATGGATAAAAATATGAAGAATAAAAATTAGAAGCCATCTCAAAAACGATTCATTTTGAGGCTTTTAGAGTCGATTCTGCTTGAGTTGATTTTAAAAGCCTCATATACCTTAAACCGGTATTTCGCACGATAATTTAGTTATACGCCTGCGAAAAATGCTGAAAACAATTGTTAGTTTGAGGTAATTCTAAAAATTGTTTTACTGAATGTAATTGGTGCCTTTTATGATATTTTTTTAATAAATGAAGAGTAAAGAGGAAATATAAAATGCCGAAATATTTTGTTATAAAACTATCTTTATTGGGAATTATCTCTTCTGTTTTATTTACGGTCTGCGTGATGTCGCAGGATAAAAGCAGTCAGGAAAATCAGAATGAACAAATTGCAAACTGGAAAACAAACGTCAAAAAGCGTTCGATTGAATTGAGTGAGATAATGTCGGGCGGCGTGCCGAAAGACGGAATTCCGGCCCTCGATGCGCCGAAATTTGTTTCGATCAATGAGGCAGGAAAATGGCTGAAAACAAACGAACCGGTCATCTCTCTGGAAATCGGCGGCGAAGCCCGCGCGTATCCCTTGCAAATCCTCATCTGGCACGAAATCATCAACGACGAAATCAAAGGTCAACCCGTGGCGGTTACATTTTGTCCGCTTTGCTACACGGCAATCGCGTTTGACAGAAAATTGGAGGGAAAAGTTTATTCGTTCGGCGTGTCGGGAATGCTCAGGCATTCGGATATGATTATGTTTGACCGCCAAACAGAAAGCTGGTGGCAGCAGATATCCGGAGAAGCGATTGTCGGCGATTTGACGGGCAAAACCTTAAATCAATTTCCCGCCCAAATCGTCAGTTTCGCGCAGTTCTCCGGGGCTTTTCCCGAAGGCAAAGTTCTTTCGCGGGAAACGGGTTACAACCGGGATTACGGACGCAATCCGTATGTCGGTTACGACAATATCGACCAAAAACCCTTTCTCTTCAAAGGAAAGACCGATGAACGCCTGCGCCCGATGGAAAAGGTCGTTACGGTCGAAATCAACAAAATTTTCAAGGCGTATCCGTATTCGATAACGCGCCAAAAAAGGGTCGTTCACGACCGCGTTAATTCCACTGAAATTGTCGTTTTTCACAGCGACGGAGCGTCCTCTGCGCTTGACGCGAGCGACATCGGCAAATCGAAAGACGCCGGTTCGACGGGAGTTTTCATTCCCGAAATTAACGGGCAAAAATTGACTTTCAAATACGATAACGGCGAATTTATTGATGAAGAAACCCGAAGCCGCTGGAACATCTTCGGAAAAGCCGTGAGTGGAAAACTCCAGGGCAAGCAGCTGCGACAAATCCGGCACGGCGATTATTTCGCTTTCGCCTGGATTGTTTTTAATCCCAAGACGGAAATCTATAAAGAAAAATAGCTTTGCTGGTAAGCAGGAATATTCTTTTATCGGGTAGTGTCCTAATTTTGTGGTGCTGATAGTAAATAATTTTGACTTTTAGTGTTAATTTACCCATAAAATGTCATTAACTTTTACTTGGAATCAACAACTTACTGTTCAAATTAACTCATAAGCTGTCTGTAAATTTACCCATAAACTGTCAATATCTGTAATTTTTTACACATAAATTGTCATTAAATTATTTTTCTAGTAGAGAAACTCTCCTATTTGAACTCAAATAAGCTCCTGTCAAAAAACCTATCAAGTTCGACTTCGCGCAAGCCCTGATTTTATAAGGATTTTATTTTGTGATTTTAGATTGCCCGAAAACTCTTGTTTTTGAGTTAGATAAAATTATCAAATCATTTTAAATAAGAATTATTTTATTTTCTAATTTGACTTGATATTAATGTAACAATTGTTACACTAATTATTCGTTACATTCTTTAATTATATAATGAAATCAAAAAATAAATCGGAATGGATTCTGATGGTTCACCTGTTGCCGCCGAAGCCGACTAACTTAAGAGTGCGGATTTGGCGCAAGTTGAATAATTTAGGCGCGGTGGCGATTAAAAACTCGGTTTATGTTTTGCCTTTTAATGAAAAAACGCACGAGGATTTTGAGTGGCTCAGGCAGGAGATAGAAACGGCGGGCGGCGAGGCTAATATTTTTCGCGCCGAATCAATCGAAGGAACTGCCGACGCAGAAATTATCAACATTTTCAGGCGCGAGCGCGACAAGGATTTCTTTAAAGTAGCGGCGGAGTTTGACGCGCTCGCCGGCGCGGTTAAAGAGCAAAAACAAAACAATCATTTGACGGCGGAACGAATCAAAAATTACGAAACCGAACTCGGAAAACTTCACTCCGAACTCGAAAGAATAAAAGCCGTTGATTTTTTTGTCGCGTCCGTTCAGAAAACTGCCGTCGCCTCTTTTAAACGCGCCCAAAAGATTTTGCGCGTAAATTTTGACAGCTCCCGAAAGGTCAGCCCCGCTTCCGGTGCGAATTTTCTTTCGCGTTCCGATTATCAGGGAAAACGCTGGGTGACCAGACTAAATATGCACATTGACCGGCTGGCTTCCGCCTGGCTGATCAAGCGATTTATTGACGAGCGACCGAAGTTTTATTTCGTCGTCGAAAGCGAAAAGGTTACAGGCGCAATTCATTTCGATATGTTCGAGGCGGAATTTACGCACGCGGGCGAAGACTGCACGTTTGAAACGCTGCTCAATCGTTTCGGTTTGACGGACAACGCGGCTTTGCGCGAAATTGCCGAGATTGTTCACGACATTGATTTGAAGGACGGAAAATTCAACCGTTTGGAAGCGGTCGGACTTGACGCGACAATTCGCGGACTCTCGAAATTATTACGCGACGACCGCAAGCTGCTCGCGCAATGCGGTTTTATTTTTGACGGCTTGTATGAGCAGTTCAGCGCAAACATTGAAAGCCCGATTAAGCAATCGAATGCCGAAGGAGAGCGGAATGACTAGCGAAGAGAAGATAGGCGCTTTAACGGATGACATTAACGCGCGCGGCGCGGGTGAAAATCCGCCCGCCGGTCGCGTCGTTCCGTTTTGGGAAGCCTTTCGCTTCTGGTTGAAACTCGGTTTTATCTCGTTCGGCGGTCCTGCCGGGCAGATTGCGATCATGCACAAGGAACTGGTTGACAAACGGCGGTGGCTCTCCGACGAGCGATTTCTGCACGCGCTCAATTATTGTATGTTGCTGCCCGGACCCGAAGCGCAACAATTGGCAATCTATATCGGCTGGCTGATGCATCGCACGATTGGCGGCATCGCCGCCGGAGCGTTTTTCGTCATTCCTTCGATTTTTATTCTGCTCGTTCTTTCTTACGTCTATGCCGCTTACGGAAATGTTCCGGCAGTGGCGGGAGTTCTCGAAGGTTTTAAACCGATTGTCGTGGCGATTGTCGTCGAAGCCGTGATTAAAATCGGCGGGAAAGCATTAAAACGCTCGGCGCATTTCGTCATCGCGGCTCTGGCATTCGTTTCGATTTATTTCCTGCACATACCGTTTCCGCTCATCGTTTTGGCGGCGGCGGTAATTGGATTAGCGGGAGCACATTTTATGCCGAATGTCTTTGCCGCGCCGCCCAAAACCAAAGAAGTCGACCGGAAAACCGAAGGCGACGGGCAAATTGCGGACGCTTTGCCGCTCGTCATTGACGACCACGCCGCGCCGCCCGCTCATACTTTGCCGAACGGCGCGCGAACCTTCAAAATTCTGGCAATCGGTTTCGCGCTTTGGCTGCTGCCTTTCGTCGCCGTCGGATTGTGGCGCGGCTTCGATAGCCTTCACGCGCAGGAATATCGTTATTTCACGCAAGCCGCGCTCGTTACCTTCGGCGGCGCATATGCCGTTTTAGCTTATGTCACGCAAGCCTTAACCACCGCTCCTTACAATTGGCTGACGCAAACCCAAGCCGTTGACGGTTTGGCTCTGGCGGAAACCACTCCGGGACCGCTGATTATGGTTTTGCAGTTCATCGGATTTATGGCGGCGTGGAACAATGCCGGAGATATGAACCAGACGGCAAGCGCGATTACGGGAGCGTTAATCGTTACTTATGTGACTTTTCTGCCGTCGTTTCTTTTTATATTCGTCGGCGCGCCGTATATCGAATTTTTGCGTGGCAATAAAAATCTGACGGGCGCGCTTTCCGGCGTGACGGCGGCGGTTGTCGGCGTGATTTTGAATCTCGCCATAGTTTTCGGGGCGGCGGTTATTTTTCCGAACGGACTCGTCGGCAGCGTCGAATGGTTTGCCTTTGCTATGAGCGTTGCCGCATTCGTTGCGCTGTATAAATTTAAGTGGAATGTTTTGTGGGTCGTTCTCATCGGCGGATTGATTGGTTTAATGAAGACGTTTCTCTTCGGGTGATTATCGGGTGGAATCAAATAGCAAGACAGTTTTAACTGAAACGATGACGCGGCGCGAGCGAGCGATTGATTATTTCGGCTTGGAGCGTAATGTCGTCGCGGCATCCGGCGCCGTCTTTTTGCTCGGTATGGGCGAAGAGCTTTGGAAGAAATTTCTTCCCAAATATCTGGAATCGCTCGGCGCGGGAACGCTCGCCATCGGATTATTCGGAACGATGAAAGACTTCTTGGATGCGGTTTATCAATATCCAGGCGGCTGGCTCGCCGACCATCTCGGACGACGAATCGCATTTCTAATCTTCATCGCGCTGGCTTCCGTTGGTTATCTCATTTATTTGTTCAGCCCTTCGTGGATTTTCGTTTTTCTTGGACTCGCTTTTGCGATGGCATGGAGCAGTATGGCATCGCCCGCCATTTTCGCCGTCGTCGGCGACTCGCTGCCGAAAGAGCGGCGGGCGATGGGTTTTACCGTTCAATCAATTCTCAAGCGCGTGCCGATGACGATTGCGCCGATTATCGGCGGCGCGTTGATTGCGGGAATGGGTATCTTGGCGGGTGTCAGAACCGGACTCGTCATCACGCTCGTTTTGGCAGTAATAACCGTTTTAATAATTTTTGCCGTCAATATTCCCGTCAAAATCGGCGAAGCCGTCAATGTCGGCGGAGTCTGGCGTTCGTTTCATTTCGCGCTCAAAAGGCTGCTGGTTTCCGACATTATCATTAGAATCTGCGAAGGAATGGCGGAAGTTTTCATCGTTCTTTACGTGACGAACGTCATCGGCGTAAGCCTTCCCGAGTATGGAATTTTGGTGGCGATACAAATGACGACGGCGATTTTGGTTTACATTCCTTCAGCGAAATTAGCCGACCGCATCGGGCGAAAGCCATTCGTTATCGCCACGTTTTTGTGCTTCGCGCTTTTCCCTTTAGTCGTTGTGCTGGCATCGAATTTTGCTACACTTGTTTTAGCATTTATTGTCGGCGGATTGCGTGAAATCGGCGAACCTTCGCGTAAAGCGATGATTGTTGATTTTGCCGAACCCCATTTACGCGCACGTTCGGTCGGGTTGTATTATTTAGTGAGAAGTCTTTCGATTACACCGGCGGCGTTTCTCGGCGGATTGCTGTGGAAAATTGCTCCGCAAACGCCGTTTGTGACGGCAGGCGTTATCGGTTTTATCGGCACAATTGTTTTTGCCGTAACCGTCGAAGAACGCTACGCCAGCTAGATTTATTTCTGAAAGTTAAGGAGAAGTTCAATGCAAATAAATAAATTACTAATCGCGTTTTTAGTATGTGGATTGTTCATCGCCGCTGGTTGCGGCATCGGCGATGAGATGTTTGAAAGCAACGCGCAAACATCAAAGGAAAGAGGCTTTGTGCCGCAAGAAAAAGCGGCTCCGCTGCAAGAGATCGGAAAGACTTTGGAATATAATTTTGACAAGGACAAAGCCGGCGGTTTGCCGGAGAAATTTCACGACGCTTTGACCGGCAAGGGAACGCGCGGAACTTGGACGGT
The DNA here is from genome assembly GCA_002050355.1 of Acidobacteria bacterium 28-9. Lineage (GTDB taxonomy): Bacteria > Acidobacteriota > Blastocatellia > Pyrinomonadales > Pyrinomonadaceae. Next base: position 6,740 of record MWYY01000034.1, on the reverse strand, counting down.
AATGGCTGATTCAACCGCAGCTTCGCAGCCGAACGTCATCGCGCAAACTTCAGCCGATAAGACGAATTATCGCTTTCCCGTTTTAATCGCCGACGAAGGTTCGTTCAAAGACTTGGATTTGAGCGTTAAGTTCAAACCCGTTTCTGGCAAGGTTGACCAGGCGGCGGGATTGGTGTGGCGGCTTAAAGACGCGAATAATTATTACATCGTGAGGGCTAACGCGCTCGAAAATAACGTCGTTCTCTACAAAGTCGAAAAGGGCAAACGGTCTGATTTAGCGTTGGTCGGCAAAGGAAAAACCTACGGCGCGAAAGCCTCCGTTCCGAAAAATCAATGGAGCGAGCTGCGTGTGGTCGCTGTCGGCAAACTTTTCACGGTCTATGCCAACGGCGTAAAACTTTACGAAGTCGAAGACGAAACTTTTAAGGAAGCCGGAAAAATCGGTTTGTGGACAAAAGCCGACGCGGTAACTTATTTCGACGATTTAAAGGCAATTGCCAAGTAGTTTTGATTGTCAGAATAAACAATAATTTCGCCGAAATCTTGGCGGAAATTTTGAGGAGTAATAATGCAAAAAAATAAAATTAACCGGCGCGAAATGCTCGGTTCAATCGCGGCTTTGGGTGCGACGGCGACACTCGGTTTAAGAAATTCGGAAGCGGCTGTTTTGAATATGGCAACACCGCCGCTCACGCAGGCTGAGATGACGGCGGTTGACACCGCGATGGGCAAAAAAGGCAAGTACGTCGAAGCGGAAAACACTTATACCGTGCCGCTTCCGCGTAACGATTTGAAAGTGACGGTCAAAGGCGAATCCGTGCCGATTTCTTTCGGCTTCGGCGGTTGGGTTTCGGTCAAGAAAACGATGGACGGGAAAAGCGCGGTTTTAATGAGCGACACGGTTTTGCTCGAAGAAGAAGTTAATCCACTTATTTCTGCGGCGCACGCCAACGGCTTGGAGATTAGCGCGATTCACAATCATTTCTTTTACGAGCAGCCGCGCATTTTTTATATGCACCTGCACGGAATGGGAACGGTCGCCGATTTAGCAAAAAGATACGCGGCGACGATTAAAAGCAACAAGCTGTTTCCCGCCAATCAACCGACCGCCGCCGCGCCGCCGCGCACGGCAAAAGAAATTTTCGATTTGCCCGCGCTCGATAAAATTGTCGGAAAAACGGGCGCAGTCAACGGCGCGACTTACAAATACACCATCGGGCGCGACGACCAGCGTATTATGGCGATGGGCGCGGAGATGACGGCGAACATCGGATTGAACTCGTGGGCATCGTTTGCGGGCAGCGCGGACGCGGCGCACATCGCCGGAGATATGGCGATGCTCGAAGCGGAAGTCAATCCGGTCATCAAAGCGTTGCGCCAAAACAATCTGGAAGTCGTCGCCGTTCACAATCATATGCTCGGCGAAAGTCCGCGCATCATCTTTTTGCATTATTACGGACGCGGCGCGGCGACTCACTTGGCAAACGGTTTTCGCGCTGCCTTGAACGAACTGGGTAAAAAACACGGCATGATGCACGGGTAATTAGCCGAAGTTGATTAGGACTTAACAAATGACACAACAAATAGCGAGATTATGGTTGAGCGGATTGATTTTGCTGGCAATCATCACGGGCGCGTGCAGCACATCGAATAATCAGGCAAACACCGGAACAAACTCCGGCGCGAACACCGGCGGCAATACGGTAACGATTTACGTTTCTCAAGACCGCGTTTTTGCCGAACCCGTTTTGCAGGCTTACGAGCAGAAAACCGGAGTTAAAGTCAACGCCGTTTATGACACGGAAGAAACGAAAAGCACGGGTTTGGCGAATAAGGTGATTGCCGAAAAAAATCGCCCGCAAGCCGATGTTTTCTGGTCAAACGAGCCGGTGCGAACACTGGTTTTGAAAAAACGGGGCGTGCTGGCTCCGTATCAATCAACGAGTGCCGACGACATTCCAGCCAATTTCAAAGACCCGGAGCATTTCTGGACAGGTTTTTCGGCTCGTTCGCGGGTGATTGTTTATAACACGGATTTGGTTAATGAAGCGGACGCGCCAAAGTCAATTTTCGACTTGGCAGACCCGAAATGGAAAGGTCAAGTGGCAATTGCCGACCCGCGTTTCGGCTCGACTTCGTTTCACGTCGCCGCGCTTTACGCCGAACTCGGCGACGAAAAAGCCGACGATTTTTTTCGCCGTCTCAAAGCGAACGAAGTTAAAATCGTTTCCGGCAACTCCGTCGTGCGCGATTTGGCGGCGCGCGGCGAAGTCAAAGTCGGCGTTACCGATACCGATGATGTCAACGTCGCTCTGGAGAAAAAACTGCCCGTCGCTATGATTTTTCCAGACCGCGACGGAATCGGCGTTCCCATTATGCCCAATATAGTTTCGCTCGTCGCCGGTTCGCCGAATACGGAAGCCGGTAAAAAACTGATTGATTATTTGCTTTCCGCCGAAACGGAAGCCGCACTCGCCCGTTCGGAAGCCGTGCAAATTCCGCTCAGAAGCGGTGTCGAAGCTCCGAAAAACATTCCGCCGCTTTCTTCGTTCAAGCCGATGACGCTCGATTACGGCAAAGCGGCTGACCGCGTGGAAGAAGTTACAAGGCGGCTGCAAGACATTTTAGGGCTTTAACCGACGGCAAATAAATAGAATAATTAACAAAATGCCGACAAAATGAATTTTGGACAAATTATTCCGTCAACTCGCGCCGTCGCGCTCGGCATCGCCAATTTTTTGCTCATTGCGCTGTGCTTTACGCCCACGCTTTATATGTTCGCTCAATCGTTTTTTGACACGACGGGCGAATTGAGTTTGGCGAGTTATCAACAATTAATTTCGATTGCCACCGAACCGCGCGGGCGCGAGCTTCTACTGTCGAGCGTCGCTCTCGGCGCAGGCGCGGCTGTGCTGGCGACGCTGCTCGGTTTTCCGCTCGGAATTCTGCTGGCGCGAGCCGATTTTCCGGGCAAGCGTTTCTGGCGCGTCGTTTTTCTCGCGCCGCTCGTCGTGCCGCCGTATATTCTGGCGTTGGCTTGGATTCTGGCGAGCGGAAAAGCCGGATTTTTAATCAGCCTGACCGGAATCGAGTTTCCGGCGAATTGGACTTACAGCCTCGGCGGAGCGATTGTCGTTCTCGGCGCGAGTTATTTTCCGCTTTCGATGCTGGCAACCGAAGCCGCCGCCCGTCGCGTCAGCGGCAGACAGGAAGAAGCCGCGCTGCTTTACCGAAACGCGGGCGGCGTGCTGCGACACATTACTTTGCCGCTCGTCGCGCCGACCGTTTTGGCGACGGCTTTGATTATTTTCGTTTTGGCGACGGTTGAATTCGGCGTGCCGGGTCTGCTGCGCGTCCGCGTTTTTACGACGGAAGTTTTCACGGCTTTCGCCGCCTTTTACGATTTCAGCCAGGCAACGGCTTTGACCATACCGCTTCTTCTGTCCACGCTTTTAGCCGGAACAATCGCGTTTCTGCTCGTCGGAGAATACGATTTGACCGCTCGCCGACATTTCGCGGGTAGATTTTCCTTCTCGCTCGGTTGGGCGCGGTGGATTGTTTTTTCAATTCTCGCGCTGGTTTTTCTCGTCGCGGTCGTTACCCCGCTCGTTTCCCTGTGGTATGAAACCGAAGGCTTTTCGCAGATTTTCGCGGCGGTTGGCGGCTCGGCAACGGCATTGATGAACAGTCTTGTTTTAAGCGGTTTGGGCGCAACGCTCGTCGTTTCTCTGGCAATCTGGCTGGCTTACGGACGCGCCCGCTCAACCGGCTTTCACCGTCATTTTTACGATTTATCGCTCGTCGTAATTTTCGCCGTTCCCAGCACGGTGGTCGGCATCGGTTTAATCGGTTTGTGGAACAGACCCGATTGGCGCGGAGCGGTTTACGCGAGTCCGTTTATTATCGTGATTGCGTATCTGGCGCGTTTCGTGCCGCTGGCGACGCTGCTTCTGGTGACAAGTTTTCGGCAAGTTCCGACATCGCAGGAAGAAGCCGCCGAAATCGCCGGAGCCGGTTGGCTTCGCACTTTTTTCAGGATTGTTTTGCCGCAAATCAGGCAGAGTTTAATCGCCGTGTGGATTATCGTTTTTATTTTTTGCTTTGGCGAACTCGGCGCGACACTGCTGGTTGCGCCGCCCGGAGAATCAACTTTGCCGGTCAGGATTTACACTCTCATCGCCAACAGCACGCAGAGCGAAGTGGCAGCGTTGGCATTGCTGCAAGCGAGTTTCGTTTTGTTTTCGCTCGTCGGGTTGAGCCTGTTTTTTCGCTTGGAAAAAGGAGAACGCGGACAGTGATAAGCGAATCTTTTTTGCATTTGAAAAACGTCCGCAAGAAATTCGGCGAGCGAAACGTGGTTGACGATGTTTCGCTAGAAGTCGCGGCAGGCGAAATCGTCGCTCTGCTCGGCGCGTCTGGAAGCGGTAAAACAACGATTCTAAGACTCATCGCCGGACTTGAAAAATTGGACGCGGGCGAAATTTGGCTGGCTGGTCAATGCGTTAGCGCAAACGGGCGAAATCTCGTGCCGCCGCACAAACGCAAAATCGGTTTCGTCTTTCAGGATTTGGCTTTGTGGTCGCACTTGACGGTTGTGGGAAATCTTAATTTTGTCTTGCGCTCGGTCGGAGTTGAGCGTAAAGAACGACGCATACGGTCAATGGAAATGCTGCGCTTGATGCGAATCGAAGGTTTTGCCGAGAGCTACCCGAACCGGCTTTCCGGCGGCGAACAGCAGCGAGTCGCTTTAGCGCGAGCCTTAGTTACGCGCCCGCAACTGCTTTTGTTTGACGAGCCGCTGTCGAGCCTCGACCCGGAACTGAAATCCGCGCTGCTCGCCGAACTCAAACAATGGTTGAAAAAACTTGAAATCACAACCGTTTATGTAACGCACGACCACGCCGAAGCCCGGTATCTCGCGCAGCGAATCGTTAAACTTCAAATGGAAAAGTGATAAATGAACTTGACGAGTAATACAAACCTGAAACAAATCGGCAAACAACGACGCGCCGGTTTATGGTTGACCGCGACGCTGGGTTCGTCCTTTTTAATCAATCCGCGGCGCAACCGCCGTCCGCTTCGCCAATGCCTTCACCGCAACAACAAACGTTGCAGTAATATTTGATAATCACAAAAAACATAGAAATCATCTTCACATCATCTTCACATAAAGAAACGGCTTCGGAGACGCGGATAAAAGTTCTGACCATCAACAGAATCAGCGCGTAAGCGCACGAGCCGATAATAAACTCAACGACAACTTATAAGTTATTCAACGACAGCTTATGAGTTCACGATGACAGCTTATGGGTAAATTCACATTTAGAAATGGCGATTTATAAATGTTTCAAAAGTCAGCAAAGAAATTTAGTTTTGAGATTTGTTATTAGTGAAGCATTGCGTGTTACCCGAAACTTCTGGAGATACCTCTGCCGAGCAGACGGTTGTATTCAACATTGACGACTTCATAACACTCGCAGACGGCTTCTTCCAAGCCTTGCCGGTCAATTATCGAAATAGTTCCGCGAATGTATTTAATCAATTTTCGCTTCGCCAGTTTTTGAGCCGCCAGCGTAACGCCTCCGCGTTGCACACCGAGCATATTGGAGATAAGGTCGTGCGTCATTACCAGTTTATCCGAGTCAAGGCGGTCGTGGCTCCGGAGCAACCAACGGCAAAGCTGCTGTTCAACCGAATGCAGACGGTTGCAAACGGCGGTCTGTGAAATCTGTGTCATTAGCGCCTGCGTATAGCGCAGCAGCATTTGTTGAAACATACCGCCGAGCGCAAATTCGGCTTTCACATCCTCTGCCTTCATTCGGAAAGTATCGCCCGCACTCTGAATTATCGCCCGGCTTGTCGTCGTTTCGCCGCCCATAAACAGCGCGTTGCCGAGTAAGCCGTCGTTGCCCACCACACCAATTTCGGCAGTCCTGCCGTTTTCCATAATATACAGCATCGAGATAATCGCCGTCGTCGGGAAATAGACATAATCCATTTTATCACCGGATTCATAGAGAACTTCGCCGAGCTTGAAGGTGACAGATTTTAATTTAGATTGCACGCGCGAAAAATCATCTGCTGGCAAAGCGGCAAGCAGATGATTTTCTAGCGCATTAGTAGGACTGGCATTTGCTTTCATATCTTCTCTCTTTGTTTGAGTTGAAATTAAAAAGGATTGGTTTCTTTTCCCTATCAGTAAGATATGTATCAAGTAGGGTCGTTTTCGAAACACTGAACATTATAGCACCACAAAATTAGGACACTACCTTTTATCGGAAATACTTGATTAAAGGGAAGGAAATTTTTAATGAATCGGACAAATAAAATAAACCGAAAAGGAAAAATATGGCTTGGATAAAAACAATTCCGTTCGCTGAAGCGGACAAACAACTGCGCGAAGCGATTCGCAAACAGCGCGCGCTTTTCCCGCACGAATACGCCGCGCCGACGAGCGAGAATGAAGAATCAATCATTACTACACATGCGAATCAAGGGTTGAAATCTGATTTGAAAACTCAACATCTTGCGACTTAATTTTTGTCGAGGTCGCAATGCCAGAGGCATAAATCTTTTGTTTTCAAGATGAACTTTTTCTACCCTTGATTCGCATTACACATACTTTGATTCCAGGTGCGCTCCTTCACGCCTTTTCGACCTTTGGAGTTTTGATGTCGCCCGATTTGCCTCTTTCGCGCAAGGATCACGAAATGATTGCGACGGTCGTTTCGATAAAAAAT
>MWYY01000071.1 GCA_002050355.1 Acidobacteria bacterium 28-9 | reverse complement strand
CGAGTCGCGGAAATCTTCGACTAATTTATTAAGGCGGTTTTGGTATCCCGCCGAATATGCATCATTTAATTTCGCCATCAATTCGTGACGTTTTTCTTTTTCTCGCTTGAATCGCTGCTCGAATATGAATTGTTTGCGTCGTTTGAATTATTGTTTATTCCGAGCCGCGCAACCGAATCTGTTTTTGTATAGATGCTTTCGGCAAAAACCGTCTGATTCAGATAATCAGTCGTGATGCGGCGCGTAATACGCATTGATTTGCCGTTGTCAATCAAAGCGAAGACAACCGTGTAATCGGTGTCGCCGCCGAGACTCGAAACGGTCAATTCCTGTCCGCGCAGCGTCGAGCGCACGCGCAATGTTCTGCCGTCGGCATTTTGTTCGATGCGGTCGCGCCCGTCAGCGGTAAAGGTAATCGGCTGCGGCGCGCGGCTCGAAGCAAGTGATACTTGATTGCCGCGCACGTCAACGGTGATTTGTTCCGGCGCTTCGAGTTTGTTTTGCAAATCCGTCTGCGCGCTCGGGTTATTTCGCACGTTTCCGTTTCTGATGGCGCGGGCGGCAATATCGTTTGTGTTTTCGCTTCTCGAAGCGTCGAGCCGGTACATTCCCGTCAAAGTAGAATTGTAAGAATTCGTTTGCGCGATGGGCGGATAATTGTTCGGGTAGCGATTATTTGTCGGACGGCGATTATCGCCGTTTGTATTTGGATAAGGATTATATGAATCGTCCGAATAGTCGGAGTTGTCGCTGCTATCATCCAGGCGCGAAGCGACGTTATAATTCGAGGCAAGTTGTTCTAGCAGTGTGCGTACGGTTGCCCAATCGTCCTGCGTTTTACTGCTCAAGCGATTGGAACCGACAAATTCGTTGACGTTTTTTGCCGCGTCTAAAATTTGCGAAACATCGGCGGCATTTTCACGGCGGCTGTCGAATTTAGTTTCAAAATCGTGGATTCTCTCAGTGAGCGCCCGCAGATTAGTCGATAAATCTCTGCTGCTTTGACTGTTTACCGAATTGTCGTTCGCTTCATAAGATAATTTGTAGCGAAAATCGTCAACTTCTGCATTCAAACCTCTTACAATGCGCCGCACTTCCCGCTCGCTGCGGCGTGCATCCTGCGCATCTACCGATTGCGCGACAAAACCGAAAAACGCCAAACCAAAAAACAAATACGCTGAAAAAACTATGCGAATTCTGTTCATATCAAATCTCCTTTTATCTCGAAAGCCACTACGAAAAATTCTAAAGCGGATTAACCGAAAAGTTGGAAGCATTTTCGATGCCAAAAGGTTGTTCGATTATAAATTTATACACTTGTTTGAAAAATTTGTGCTAAACTTCCCGGAAATATTTTGATTTTTCGTTCGACGGCAAGAAAAATTTCCAGTGGCAGAAAATAGTTACAAAGCAACGATACAATACGCGGGCGACGAATTTTTTATCGGCACGACGCCGAGCGGACACGCGCAGGCGATTGATACAAACGGAGAAAGAAAATTCGCGCCGACGCCGATGGAAATGCTGCTCGTCTCGGTTGCCGCTTGCACGGCGGCTGACATTGTTTCGATTTTGGAAAAGAAACGTCAAAAAGTCAGCGCGTATAAAGTCGAGATAACGGGCGAGCGGCGCGAAGAACACCCGCGAGCGTTCACGAAATTCCGCATCCACCATATCGTCTGCGGGCGCGACGTTTCCGAGCAAGCGTTGGCGCAGGCGATAAAACTTTCGGATGAAAAATACTGCTCGGTTGCCGCCACTGTTCGCCCGACGGCAACGATTGAAACGAGTTTTGAAATCGTCGAAGACAAAACTTCGTCAAAGTTTCAAAGTGAGGAAAGAAAATGAAAAGAAACATTTTAGCTTCCGTAATTTTATTACTGATGATTTGCGCTAATGTTTTCGCGCAGGACAAGCTGAAAACTTACCAGAAAATTGATTTTACAAAAACGCTGGTAAAAAAAGCCGACTTGAATAAATTGGAACTCGAAGATTTGTCGCTGCTGCGCGGAATAGTTTTCGGCAAGCGCGGGCGAATTTTCAAAGAACAGCTGATTCAGAGTTACTTGCAAAAACAGTCGTGGTATAAGCCGAACGAAAAATTCAGCAATAAAATTTTATCCGTTAACGAGCGCAGAAATATAGATTTAATCCGCCAAATCGAAGCCGCTAAACACGATTCGATTCAGCCCGGCGATTTGCGTTTCTGGCAGACAAAGGAATTTACGACCGAACAGGTTTATGCAAACACGGCGGCGGAATGGCGCGTGATGATTGCCGAAGTCGAAGCAATTCACGGCAAAAGTTTCGCCGATGAACCGTGGCTGCAAAAATATTTTGAAGAAAGATACTGGTATAAAGCAAAGCCGGATTACAACCCAAAAGTTTTATCTGCGATTGAGCGGAAAAATATCGCAACTCTGGCGGAAGCGCGCGACAAAGACCGCAAAGTAGCCGTCTCGCCGGGCGATATGGACAAATTTCAAAACGCTTTACTGACTGAAGCGTTGCTCAAAGGCGCAACTTTGAACGATTTGCGAGTTATGCGAAACGAATTTTGGGCGCGGCGCGGCAAAAAATTCCTAACGCCCGGTTTTCAATCGTTCTACGAATTTCAAGATTGGTACAAACCTTTGAAAGACCAATCGAAAGTCAAATTAAACGCAACCGAAACGGCAAACGTCGCGCTGATTCAAAACTACGAAAACAAAATTCGTGAGCGTATAACCGGTGAGATTTTAGAGCCGGAAACGTTTCAAGGTCTTTTCGTTGAAGATCTTCGCGTGTTGCGAAACGAAATCTACGCACGCCACAGGCGCATTTTCAAAAACACCGAACTGCAAAAAATGTTTGAGACGATGAGTTGGTATCGACCAAACCCGGATTTCAAAGACGAAATGCTCAGCCAAATCGAAGCGAAAAATCTCGTTTCAATCAAAGAAGCGGAAAACGAAGCGGTCAGTAAATTCGAGCTGGTCGAAGGCTGATAAAGCTAAAATTTAAGTTCCGCGTGCCGGGACAGAAAAAAGATAAAAGCGGACGGATGAAGAAGTATAACTTTGTTCATCCGTTTTTTATTTTCGTATTTTTATCGTGCCGATTTGGAGAAATTTTTCCAATTCAATTTTGATGTTTGCGGTAAGTTCGCGCAAAATTTGGTAAGTGTTATTCTCGGCAATCAAAACGAAAACAACAATCGGATATTTTTCAAAATTTTGCTGGTGTTCGAGATTTTCGTTAAACGTAATCAACACATTAAAATTTCCGCCGCCATCAAAGCGAGCAGTTCGCCATTCTTTTTGCTGTTCCAGCCTTTATCTCCGACCGTGAAAATTTCGTGTTCGGAAAAATCTTTTTTGAGTCTTTTCGGCAGATTCTCGTCAAGCAACAGTTTCATATAGCCGAATTACTTGAGGTGTATTTATTATTTTGTTTGACAACTCCAGGAGTTGAATAACTTGTTTTTTTGACACAGACGGAAAATCTTCCAGAAATTCGTCAATCGTAACGCCGCTTTCCAAATGCCAGAAAAGCGATTGAACCGGAACGCGCGTGTTTTTAAAGACGGGCGAACCGCTTTGAATTTCTTTGTCAACAGTGATGATGTCGCTGATTTTCATAGCATTTTTACTATACTAAATTGCCGGAGTTTTTCAATGAATAGTTTTGCTAGTTTGCTGTTTGACGGTTAAAATCTCAATATGAATATCACCGTGCCGGAAGAAATTGAACTCGGTAAAAAACATCGCGCGCTCGAACGCTTGAAAGAGACTCTTGCGACGCGCGAAGAAGCTATGACGGAACTGCGCGCCGAACTCGAACAATTTGAAGCTCAATATACGATGGAAGTCGGCAGACTTTACGCCGACCTCGACGAAATCGAAGCGCAAATTGCCGAAGAAGAAGTCAAACTCGTGCCGGATGACGAAGAAATAAAAAAGCGCGCCGAAGAATTACGCCGCCGCGCCGAAGAATCCGCTGCTAATGCGGAAGCTGCCGAAAATTGTTCGTTCAAATGGCAGCCGACAAGCGAGGCGAAAAAGGCATATCACAATTTGGCGAAAATCATTCATCCCGACTTGGCATTGGACGCGCGAGAAAAAGAAAAACGTCACGAATTGATGGCGAAATTAAATGATGCATATTCGGCGGGAGACCAAAACCGCCTTAATAAATTAGTCGAAGATTTCCGCGACTCGCCCGATTTGATAATGGGCGATGCAATCGGCGACCAATTCGTCCGCGCCATCCGACAAATCTATCAGGTTAAAAATCGTCTGAAAGAATTGCGCGAAGAACGTCTCAAAGCCGAACTTTCGGAGCTTTACGTGCTGCGCGAAAAATACCAGGCGGAAATGCTCGAAGGCAGAAATATGATCAGGCAGATGTCGGAGCGAACCAAAACGCTTATAAAAAAAGCAGAACGCCGCTTAGAGAATCTGCGAAACGTAAATCTGGCTCAGGAAGAATACGTCAAAGAACGCTTCGGAATGGATATTTCGGCTTTTCGGTAAAAGTGAGTAAGGCAGAATATTATCGTGTTTTAAGTTTTGCTAATCTTTCCGCTGCCGCGTCTAACGTTTCATCTTTTTTGCAGAAACAAAAGCGAACCTGCTGCGCGCCCAAACTCGCGTCGTAATAAAACGACGAACCGGGAACGACGGCGACGCCGATTTCTCGAATCAGATATTTTGTAAATTCCACATCGTCATCAAAACCGAAATTTGAAATATCGCACATCACGTAATACGCGCCGTTTGGAAAGTCGCATTTGAAACCGGCGTTTTGCAAAATCGGCACGATAAAATCTCGCTTTCGCTGGTATTCTTTTTGCAGTTCGACGTAATAGCTTTCTGGCAACGAAAGCGCATACGCACCCGCCGCTTGCAGCGGATGTGCCGCGCCGACGGTTAAAAAATCGTGAACTTTGCGAATCGCGTTTGTAATATCCGGCGGTGCGATGCAGTAACCGACACGCCAGCCCGTAACCGAATAAGTTTTCGACAAGGAATTGACAATAACCGTGCGTTCGCGCATTCCGTCAATCTGCGCCATCGAAATGTGTTCAATCAATTTTGGATTTTGGATTTTGGATTTTGGATTTTCGCCGTCTTGTAATTCGTCTTTATAAATTATGTGTTCGTAGATTTCGTCAGTAAAACAAAGCGCGTCGAATTCTTTACACAAATCGGCGATAAATTCCATTTCCACGCGCGTGAAAACTTTGCCCGTCGGATTGTTCGGATTGCAGATGATAATCGCTTTTGTTCGTTCGTTAAAAGCGGCGCGCAGTTCGTCCGGTTCAAAATTCCAGCCGTCCGAGGTTTGACGAAGCAGAACGTGGCGCGGCACAGCATCTGACAAAATTGCGTCCGGCGCGTAATTTTCGTAAAACGGCTCAAAGACGACGACCTCTTCGCCCGCGTCAACCGTCGCCAACATTCCCGCAATCATTCCTTCGGTTGAGCCGCACGTAACCGTGATTTCAGTTTCGGCGTCCACGTCCAAATCTAAAAACCACTTTGTTTTTTTGACAATCGCATCGCGGAAATCCTTCGTTCCCCAGGTTATTGCGTATTGATTTCTGTCGGCGGCAATCGCTTCTGTCGCCGCCTGTTTGATGTCTTCGGGCGCGGCGAAATCGGGAAAGCCCTGCCCGAGATTGACAGCGCCATATTTCATCGCCTCACGCGTCATCTCGCGGATTACAGATTCGGTAAAGCTCGCGGCTTTTTTGGAGATTCGATTTTTCGTTGGTTTCGGTTGCGTCATAAGTTTATGCTGATAAAAACGGTTTTTCAAAGAAGTATTACTTCCGGCGCAGTTTTTCAGCCAAATGGAAAATCAGAGCTTAGATTACGAAGCAACAGATTATTTTTTTGCTTTGAAACCTTCGGCATCCAGCACTTCTCTGACCTTATGGGCTAAGGCGTCCAAAGTGAACGGCTTTTGGATAAAGTGGGTGCTGGTTTCGATAATACCGCGGCGCACCATTTCATTATCGGTATAGCCGGAAGTGAAAAGAATTTTTAAGTTAGGCAGCTTTTCGGTTAATTTCTCAACTAACTCGCGACCCCCCATCCGCGGCATTACGATATCGGTCATCAGCAAATCAATTTTACAATCTCCCTTATCACAACATTCCAACGCTTCTAACCCGTCCCGTGCTTTGATTACAGTGTAGCCGCAAGTTTCAAGAATTTCTCTTGACAGATTACGCACCAGTTCTTCATCTTCAACCAGCAAAATCGTTTCCGTTCCGGTGGGCAATTCAGTCGAAGTGTTTTTTACCTCTGCTGCTTCAGATTCATCTTCTACGCGCGGTAGATAAATCCGAAAAGTTGTCCCAACTCCTTCTCTGCTTTCAACCTCGATATTGCCGCCTGATTGCTTGACGATACCGTAAACAGTTGCTAACCCTAAACCAGTGCCACGACCTACTTCTTTTGTGGTAAAGAACGGCTCGAAGATGTGCTGTAGAATACTGTCATCAATACCGTGACCGGTATCGCAGACAGCCAGCATGACATAAGCGCCCGGAAGAATGCCAACCTTTTCTCTGGCAGCCACCGGTTCGAGAATGATGTTTGCCGTCTCAATACTCAATGTACCTCCCTGCGGCATCGCGTCTCTCGCGTTGACGGCGAGGTTCATTATAATTTGTGATAATTGTCCGGGGTCAACGCTCACGAGTCCAGTTTTAGGTTTGAGCGCGATAACTAATTGGATATCTTCGCCAATCACCCGCTCAAGCATTTTAGTCGTATCGGTGATTACTTCATTTAGGTCAAGCAATTCAGGTTGAAGAAACTGCCGGCGGCTGAACGCGAGAAGTTGATGCGTCAGCAAAGCCGAGCGTTCACCCGCTTTTTTTATCTCTTCGACATTGTGCCGCAGCGGATTGTCTGCTTCGAGCGCGCGCAAGGTTAATTCACTGTATCCATTGATTGCCGTCAGCATATTGTTGAAATCGTGCGCGATTCCTCCGGCAAGCCGTCCGACTGACGCCGAATCTAATAATATCGCTCAACGATTCTCCTTAATTTCAAGCCGAAAATTTAATTGTTTAATCGTACCCGTTCGGATGCTTTTCGTGCCATGTCCACGCGCTTTCGATAATTTTTTCGATTTCTGGGAATTGCGGATTCCAACCCAAAACTTCGCGCGCCTTTTTTGCTTCGGCAACGAGCTGCGACGGGTCGCCGGCGCGACGCCCGACAATGCGCGCTTCGATGTTTTTGCCCGTAACTTTTCTTGCCGCTTCGAGGACTTCTTCGACCGAATAACCGCCGCCGATGCCGAGGTTTACAAATTGCGATTCGCCGCCGCGCCGCAAATATTCAAGCGCCAGAATGTGCGCCTGACTCAAATCGGAAACGTGTATGTAATCGCGTACCGCCGTGCCGTCGGACGTCGAATAATCGTTGCCGAAAATTGAAATAAATTCGCGTTTTCCCTGTGCCACCTGTAAAACGAGCGGTATTAAATGCGTCTCCAGCGCGTGATGCTCGCCGTGTTTTTCTGTCGCGCCGCAAGCGTTGAAATATCTGGGCGCGACATATTTCAAGCCGTAAGCCGCATCGTAATCAATCAGCGCCCGCTCGACCATAAATTTCGACCAGCCGTAAGGACTCGTCGGCGATTGCGGATGTTTTTCGTCAATCGGAACGTATTGCGGCTCGCCGTATGTCGCGCAGGTAGAAGAGAAAATAATTTTTTTGACGTTGTTTTCGATTAAAACATCGAGCAGATGAAGCGTCTGCACAAAGTTGTTTTCGTAATAAATCTGCGGCTTCTCGACCGATTCACCGACGTAGGCAAACGCTGAAAAGTGCATACACGCTTCAATTTCGTGTTCGCGCAAAATCTGCGAAACCAAATCTTTGTCGCCGATATTGCCATCGTAAAAAGGAACCGAAGCGTCAACCGCCGCGCGGTGTCCGTAAACCAAATTGTCCAGAACGACAACCGACTCGCCCTTCGCTCGTAAATCTTCGACGACGACGCTGCCGATGTAGCCCGCGCCGCCGGTAACAAGAATTGCCATACAAATTGATTTTAAGATTTTTGCAGCCGATTTTCGAGTTGAGACGAGCGATGCGCGCCGATTAAATTTGTTTCTTCCGTAGTTTTTACGTTAAAAAGTGTCTCTTTTTCTTCGTGAATTTTTGCTTCGGGTAAAAAATGATTGAACAAACGACGAATTTTCGTGCGGTCGTTTGCTTCGACAGCCTGGCGGAAATTGCTCAAAATGTTTTCGACTTCTTCGCCTTCGTAAGTAGCGATTTTTCCGATAAAAATTTTCGGATGTTGTGTTTTTAAAAGATTTTCGCCCGTGATTTCCAGTTCCTCAAACAGTTTTTCGCCTTGACGGACGCCGCTGAAAACGATGTCGATGTCTTCGTAAGGTTCTAGACCCGAAAGCCGAATCATATCTTCGGCAAGGTCGAGAATTTTCACCGGGTCGCCCATATCGAGAATAAAAATTTCGCCGCCCGCGCCGAGCGCGCCCGCCTGCAAAACCAATTGCGAGGCTTCGGGAATCGTCATAAAATACCTGGTCATTTTCGGGTCGGTAACCGTTACGGCTTTTCCGCTTTTTATCTGCTCGCGGAAAATCGGCACGACCGAACCGGTCGAACCAAGCACGTTGCCGAAACGGACAGCCATATAATTTGTCGCATAAATACGGTTGAGATTTTGCAGAACAATTTCGGCAATGCGCTTTGACGCGCCCATTACAGAAGTCGGGTTGACGGCTTTGTCGGTCGAGATTAAAACAAAATCTTTTGTGCCGAACTCGCCTGCCAATTCGCCGACGAGTTTCGTCGCAAAAATATTGTTTTTTATCGCTTCGGTCGGATTTATCTCCATCAACGGAACGTGCTTATGCGCGGCGGCATGAAAAACGACTTCCGGTTTGTATTCACCGAAAATCTCGCGCATACGCGCCTGGTCGCCGATGTCTGCCAGAAGCGGAATGAATTTTGTTTCGGAGAAATTTTTCACTAATTCGCGCTCGATTTGAAAAAGCGCAAATTCGGTTCGCTCGACGAGCAGAAGCAGTTTCGGGTTGAAATTGGTAATTTGTTTGACAAGTTCCGAACCGATTGAACCGCCCGCGCCGGTTACCATTACGGTTTTGCCTGACAGAAAATCGTGCAGATTTTTGCCGTCCAGCTCGACCGGTTCGCGTCCCAAAAGGTCTTCGATTTCCACGTCTCTGATGCGATTTATCGAGACTCGACCGTGCGCGATTTCGTTCAAGCTCGGTACAATCTGCGCTTTGACCGGAATGGCGCGGCAAATGTCCAGAATGCGCCGAATTTCTTTGCTTTTTGCGTGGTCGATTGCCAGCACAACCTGGTCAACCTGCAATTCGTCAGCAAGGCGCGCTAAATCGTCGGTCGTTCCCAAAACCTTTTTGCCGCCGACGCTGCCGCCTTTTTTATAACGGTCGTCGTCGATAAAACCTTTTACGTCGAGTTCGGTGTCAGCGCGTCCGGCAACTTCTTTAATAGTTGCCGCGCCGAGTCTTCCCGCGCCGACTATTAAAGTAGATTTTGGAATTTTGCGGCGTTTTCCGAGCTGAAAAGTTCGCTTTTCGCTGAATTCATAAAAGAAACGACGCAGAACGCGCAAGCCTAAAAGACCGGCGAAGGCGAAAAACGTATCCATCAAAATAATCGAAAGCGGAACTTGCCAGCGAATAAAACGTTCGGGCGAGAGCAGAAGCCGGAACAGAACCAGAACGATGCCGGAAATAACGGCGGCTTTTAAGAACGCTTTTATGTCTTCGAGACTGACGTAACGCCAGATAATCGAATACGTGCCGACAACGAAAAGCGATGCGAATTGAACAAGAACGACAAACGGGATTTGGTTAAGGGCATTATCAAGATACGGTTCGGGAATTTGAAAATCGAAGCGAAAAAGATAAGCCAGAAAAAACGCGCCGCACAGAATCGCAACGTCCGCCAGTAGTTGGAACGGACGAAGCAAAAACCAAAATCGCTGGTCTTTTTGATTGTTCTCAGGCAAATTTGTCATCGTCGGTTAATAGTGAAGGCTTATCTGAAATTACTCGGCAAAATTCCCAGTGTCAACCGCCGAAATTATCAGCGACGGTTAAAACTTGAGTTCGCGCCGCGCCGCATTGCGGATTTAAATCTTTTATTTGCCGTTTATAGCGGGCAACCGATTGAATCAATGATTGAATCAAAAGCCAAGTTGCGCTATTCTGTGTAAATCAATAGATTATAATTTATTAGAAAGGGTTTTATTGTATGAAAAAGAAATTTTGGCTGTTTGCCGCCTTAATGCTCGGTTTGTTTCAAATTGGATTTGGACAATCCGTTACGACAGTGCCGACAAAGACGACGACCGATATAACTACAGCGCCTGAACTTCAGCGCAGCGGCTATCTGGTCGGACCCGGTGACGAGATAACCGGAAAGGTTTTGGGCGAATCGCAATTTGATTTTGTGGCGACGATTGACGAAGACGGTAAATTTCAAGTTCCGTTTTTTAATCAATCGGTGATGGCGAAGTGCAAGACGGAAAGAGAGTTGACCAACAACGTAACGCAGCTTTTGTCAAAATATTTGAAAACTCCACTTGTGAGCGTCAACGTTACAAAACGCGATAGTCGTCCGCCTGTAAGTATTTACGGTGAAGTAGTCAAGCCTCAGCAGGTAACCTTAAACCGCAAAGCACGACTTCTCGAACTGCTGGCTTTTGCCGGCGGCGTAACCGAGAAATCCGGCGGAGCGATACAAGTTTTTCATACTCAACCGCCTATTTGCGAAGAAGCATACGAAGATGGAACTATGGGAACTAACAACAGCGTGGATGCTCTTTACCGAGTGTATAGTGTCAACACTGTGCAGCAAGGCAGTGACGAAGCTAATCCGATAATTTATCCGGGCGATATTATCGTCGTCAAAGAAGCCTTGGCGGTTTTTGTCATCGGCGAAGTAAACGCAACCGGTAAAGTTCTGATGCCGGAAGGCGGTTTGCCTTTGTCGCAAGCGCTTGCCAGCGTCGGCGGCGTCAGACCCGAAGCTAAAATAAAAGATATAAAAATTCAGCGTCTGAAAGCCAACTCAAAAGACAGAGAGATTATTTCGGTCAATTACGATTTGGTTAGAAAAGGAAAAGAAAAAGACATAATGCTTTCGCCGTATGATATTGTCGAGGTTGGAAAAGCAAAGAAAAGCATTGCACAAATCCTTTTAGATATTGCTATCGGAGGCGCTAAGACTGCTGCACAAGTCTTGCCGCAGACAGTATTGCGATAAAGTTATAGAAAACTTAATTTTGCCCGCGTGAAAATCCTTTATCACGCGGGTTTTTCTTTTTCCGCATCAATATAAATTTTTTCAATTATTTCTCGATATTTTTCTTCAACGACGCGGCGTTTGATTTTTAAGGTCGGCGTCAATTCTCCGCTTTCGACTGTGAGTTCATTTTCAAGCAGTCGGATCTGTTTCACCCGTTCATACTGCGAAAGATTTTTTGTCAGCTCACCTACTTGCCTTTCAAACAGATTGACGATTCGCGGATGCATGCAAAATTCATCGGGCGTTTTTATGTCGAGATTTTTGTGTTTGGCGTAGCTGGCAAGCTGCTCGAAATTCGGCACGACAAGCGCGGCGGGAAATTTCCGCTCGTTTCCGATTAATACAACTTGATTGACAAACCGCGAGCCTTTTATCAACTGTTCAATCGGCGAAGGCGCGATGTATTTTCCGCCGGATGTTTTGAAAAGTTCTTTTTTGCGGTCGGTGATTTTTAGAAAACCGTCCGCGTCAATCGTCCCAATATCGCCTGTACGAAACCAACCGTCTTCGGTAAAAACTTCGCGCGTCGCCGCCGGTTTGTTGTAATAACCGAGCATAACGTTTGCGCCGGAAACTTCGATTTCGCCGTCTGCCGCAATACGAACCGCAACATTGTGAATCGGTTTACCGACCGTTCCGACGCGCGCCGCCATTGGCGAATTGGTCGAGACGACGGGCGAAGTTTCCGTCAAACCGTAACCTTGCATAATCCGCACGCCCGCGCCGTTAAAAATCAGCGTAATCTCGTCGGAAATCGCCGCGCCGCCCGTAATGCATAACCTGAGTCTGCCGCCAAAAAATTCGCGAAATTTTGAAAAAACAATGTAGTCGGCAATGCTGTGTTTTGCTGCCAGAAGACGCGGAATCGGTTGTTTGTGTTCGACTTTATATGCGTATGTTTTGCCGATTTCAATTGCCCAATCGAAAATTTTCTCTTTTGTCGCGCTGCCTTGCGCCGCTTTGACTTTCGCTCTGGCATAGGCTTTCTCGAAAATGCGCGGCACACCGACAAAGACTGTCGGGTGAACTTCGCGCAAGTTGTCCGCCGCACGTTCGATTGATTCGGCGTAGAAAACTGCCGCTCCGCTCCAAATATAAACATACATTCCCGAACGCTCGAAAACGTGCGAGAACGGCAAAACCGAAATCGGAACGTCTTTTGCCGTAAAGGAAAATTCAGCCGTCGCGTTCATAACATTGGCGATTAGATTTGCGTGCGAAAGCATCACACCTTTCGGCTCGCCCGTCGTGCCGCTCGTGTAAATCAATGTTGCGACATCATTCGGCTCGATTGCGCCAATCAGTTTTTTTATAAATTCGGGATTTTCTTCTTTTAGCTTTGCGCCCGTTTTTTCCAAATCACCGAGCAAAATCGAATTTTCCGGCAAACCGTCTTCCCGTTCAAAAAAGACGAGTTTTTCCAGGCATTTGCAACCGGGCAGAATTTCCTTGATGCGCCGGTAAGTTTCTGCGTCCTGCAGAAAAAAAATGCGCGCTCCCGAATCATTAATAATATAACAAACCGCGCCGGCGGCAAGTGTGGTGTAAATCGGAACGTCAACAATTCCGGCAAGCTGACAACCGGCATCGGTCAAAGTCCAGTCCGGCGAATTTGCCGCCAGCAGCGCGATACGGTCGCCTCTGCGAACTCCTAATGAATAGAGACCTAGCGCTATATTTTCGCCGCGCGCAATCATCTCGTCGGAAGAAATCTTTTTCCACTCGCCGTCTTTTTTATAATTTAGAGCATCGGCGCGATTATTTTTCGTCGCGCCTTTCAGAAAAAGCTCAGCCAGAGTTCGCGGCGCGTCCGTCAAATATGAAACGCGCTCAACACCGCGCTTGATTAGATTTTCGGTCTGGCTGTTCATTCGTTAGATTCAAAATTTCACATTCTAAATTCAGGATTGAGGACACAAATCTGCAATCTTTGATTTGAAAGCTGGAATTATTTTTCTCTAATTCCGCCAAAAAATATTTTCAAAACTTCTTCCGCCATCGGCGCGAGCGGATAATGGTTTCTCGACAAAATCCAGTTTGTAACCATTTCGTCGAGAGCGCCGAAAAGAATTTTCGAGCAAACAGTCGCGTTTATGTCCGTTCGGAAAACGCCGGTTTTTTGCCCGTCTTCAATCGTTTGGTGAATAATGCTCAGGTATTCGGCGAAACCAGCGGCGGAAAATTCTTCCATAAATTTGGTCGAGCCGCGAAGTTCGACTTGAAAAACAACGGCAAGGTCACGGTCGGCGCCGAGTTTTTCGAGATGAAGTTCGGCAATACGCTGCAAACGCTTGTCGGCGCGCTTGATTTCGTGGATTTCCTTTTTTCCTTCCGCAATAAATTCTTCCATCGCGCGGTCAAAAATCGAGTGCAGAATTTCGTCTTTGCTTTTGAAATAAAGATAAACCGTGCCGTCTGCAATTCCCGCTTCGCCCGCAACGTCGGAGACTTTTGAATTGAAATAACCTTTGCGCGCAAATACTTTTGTCGCCGCGCGCAAAATCGCCTGCCGTTTGTCTGGAACGGCAGCAACAGCAACGGCGCGCGCAGATTTTCCGTTCGATGTATTTGGACGTGGCATATTTTATTGTAAAGTGATTTATGAATGAATCGCCATTCAGTTTTTTCAATAGACTAAACCCAAAAACGAAAATAGGCAAGAAAATTCCGAGAGAGATGCAAAATTTTCAGCCGTGCCGAATTTAAATCGCAAATCATTTTTTGCCATTAGAGAAGAAACGGTTAAAATCAAAAAAACTTAAGCGAGGAGGATTTCTTTATGCCGACACAAGAAAGAGCTGTAAAAGGCGAGAAAAACAAGAAAACGACCGACGATTCGATTCCGGGAAAAGAAAAAGCCAAAGGCAGAGTCGATACCGGCTTGTCACCGCAAGCAGAAAAGCCGAGCGGCGGCGAAAACGATCGCACTGACGGCGGCGACGAAAATAAAAAGAGCAATCGTTAATTAAAGAATTTTCGATTAACGCGAAAAAACGCTTCGACGTTTGCAAATGTTGAAGCGTTTTTTAGTGTCGCGATAAAAATTAAAATGGCGGAGAGAACAGGACTCGAACCTGCAAGCCCTTACGGGCGGTAGTTTTCAAGACTACTGCATTACCAATTATGCTATCTCTCCGCGAATATAGCGGCGAATTGAAAATATAACGTAGACTCAGCGTTTTAACAACTCGAAATAATACGTTTCCAAACGAATTTATTTGTCCAATATCGAATAAAAAAACCTGTCGTTTGTATAAAACGACAGGTTTTATTTTGTTCATTCAAGCTCAAAGGCTTGCTTTTCACGTTCGCATTAGCGCTTCGTGTTTGTGTTGACGGTGCTGTTTGCGCCGGTCATTTGGTTGGTCATTGAATCGTTGGCGTTGACTTTCAGCATATTTCTAACGCTGGTGACGCCGCTGACGCCTTTGGCAACCGAAGCCGCTTTTTCTTTTTGTTCGTTGCTGGCAACCGATCCGGTCAAAGTTACGACGTTGTTTGAAACGTCAACGTTGATGGTTGATTCTCTCAAATCGTTTGTCGCCAAAAGCTCGGCGCGTGTTTTTGTCCAGAGCCATCCGTCTTCGACGCCCGAACCGACCGTTCTGCCCGAAGTTTTAGCTTCCTGCGAATATCGGTCTTTGTCTCTGTCGTATTCTTCTCTGGTCAATACTCTGTTGGTCATATTCGTGTTCATACCCATATTCGTATTCATTGAGTTTGAATTAAGAACAACAGCCGTGTTTGAATTGACGGTCGTCATATTGGCTTTCAAGTTTGCATTTGTATTAGCCGTCGTCTGGCAACCGATTAAAGCCATACCGACGATGGCAACTAATGTAACTAAAATAAATTTTTTCATTGTGATTCCTCTGTTTCTAAATAAATTAATAGTAAAGTTAAAACTTCACAGGCTATCCTAGTATAAGAAGCAACTCTTGGCAACAGAAAAAGCCATCAAAAGACAATCGAATCGGTAAATTTAATAAAAAAATTCGATTATTTTCAACCAAATTCTTTTCCGCACGAGCAACTTTTCGTTTTTTCAACGCAACTTATCAACTAAACACACCGTAAAAACAAGCGGCATCTTATATAATTCAAATTTTTTTGGAGGTTTTTATGATACGAAAATTACCAGTTTTTATTCTGCTTTCGATTGCGGCTTGCACTGCTGCTTTCGGTCAGCAAAGGATTGAACCTGTCGAAAAAAGAATCAACCGTATAATTTTGAGCGAGCCTTTCGTCAGCGGTTATCTGGGCGTACAGACGCAGGAAGTTACAAAGGAAAATTTTGCTAAACTCGGGCTGCGCGAAGTTCGCGGCATAGCAATCGAAAAAGTCGTCAAAGATTCGCCGGCGGCGCAAGCCGGAATCAGAAAAGGTGACGTTATCGTGCGCTTCGGCGGCGAAGAAGTTACGAGCGTTTTCAAATTAACGCGCCTGCTCAATGAAATCGCGCCCGACCATCAAGCCAAAATTACAATTTTGCGCGGCGGTGCCGAAAGTGAATTGACCGTTACGCTCGGAAAACGTGAAATGACGCCCATGCAATACGGCGGTTTCAATCCTGAAGACTTAAATTTTCCGGGTATTCCTGAATATCCGCGCCGCGCTCCTATGCCGCCGAACGGAACTATGCTTCCGATTCCGCCGATGGCAGGCGATGGCGACAGCCTTTTCGTACATCGCGGCGGTGCAAATCGTCAAATCGGCGTCAGCGCAACGTCTCTGACCAAACAACTTGCGGACTTTTTCGGCGTTGCAAACGGAGACGGTTTGCTGATTAATAACGTGCGCGAAAATTCACCTGCCGCAAAAGCCGGACTCAAAGCGGGCGATATTATCATTGAAGCCGACGGCAAATCGGTAAAAAACAATGTGGAATTAATCCGCACGATAAACGACAAAAAAGACGGCGACGTTACGTTAACGATTGTGCGCGACAAAAACCGCCAAACTGTAAGAGTTACGCCGGAGATTTCAAAAGATATGAGCGTACCGTTTCAATATTTCGGTAACTTCGAGGGCGGCAATCAGCGACAGCAAAACTATTTGCAGGAACTAAAACGATTGCCGCCAATCGCGCCTCCTGCTGCTCCACCGCAAGTTCAGCAGCTATTCGCACCGCGCATTTTATAAAATTTCTTTGCAAGTAAAAAAACAGGCGATAGAAAACTGGTATCGCCTGTTTTTCATCTACGGTCAAAACTTTTGGCTTTATTCTTTTTATTTTTTCTCGTAGATAATTTTGCCATTGAAAATCGTATAAACCGTCTCTGTCGTTAAAATCTCTTTCAGTTCAATCGTCAGCAAATCTTTTGAATGCACAACCAAATCTGCAAGCATTCCAGCCTTTATCTCGCCCTTGACGTTTTCCGCAAATTCCGCGTAAGCTGACTCAAAAGTGTGGCAGCGAATGGCTTCCTGAATCGTCAATTTCTCCTGTGGCTGCCAACCGCCGACCGGAATTCCTTCCGCGTCCTGGCGCGAAACGGCGGCGTAAAGCGTGATGTAAGGATTGATTGATTCGACAGGAAAATCCGTCCCGAACGGAACGTGAACCCTATAAGACTGCATCAAATGCCACGCATACGCGCCCAAAACGCGATACTCACCGAGTCGCTCGCCCGCCCAACGCTTATCGGAAATCGCGTGCGAAGGCTGCATCGAAGCGATAACGCCGAGTTCTTCAAAACGCTTGAAATCCGACGGAGAAATAACTTGCGCGTGTTCGATTCGATTACGCCGGTTTTCGACACAAGCATCATAACCAGAAACTTTTTTTACTGTTGGAGTTGTTCCAGCCAAGTTACAAGGAAATTTCGTTTTATTTGCTTCTGCAAATCCATTCAAAGCCATTCGATTTGCTCCGTCGCCAATCGCGTGAAGCGCAATCTGAAAATCTGCGTTACTGCGTTCGACAATCATTTTCGTTAATTCTTCCTGCGAACGGCGCGGAATTCCCGAATTTCCTGCGTCATCGGAAAAAGGCGCGAGCATTGCGGCGGTGCGCGAACCCAAAGTTCCGTCAACATAGCCTTTGAGCGCGGTTAATTTCAAACGGTTTTTGTCGTCTTTGAACCCTTCAAACTCGGCGCGCTGCGCTTTCAATCGCTCGACCGAATCTTCAAAATCCTGCCATTCTGAAACGCGCACGGTTAATTTGTCAGCCCGCAAAAAATCGCGGTAAAGTTTCGTCGTCTCGTAACCGGAATTGTCCTGCACGCTTGTGATACCATATCGCCGCGCCATATCAAGCGCGAGTTCCAAACCTTTTTGCATCTGCGCCTGGTTCGGCTGCGCAATCAAACCGGCAACCAAACCTTGCGCGGTTTCCTTCAAAATTCCCGTCGCTTCGCCGTTTGCATCGCGTTCAATCTCACCGCCTTCGGGGTTTTTTGTATTCCTATCAATCTTCGCCAACTTCAAAGCCGCCGAATTCGCCCAGCCGACGTGACCGTCAACACGCACGAGAAAAACCGGATTGTTCGGCGCGATTTGGTCTAAATCTTTTCTGGTCGGAAAATTCTGTTTCCAAATCGTGTGGTCCCAACCGCGCCCGTTTATCCATTCGCCTGCTTTCGTTGTTTTAACCTTTTCAGCAATTTTGCTTTGCGCTTCGGCGAGCGATTTCGTATCGGTCAAAACTACGTTTAGAAGCGACAACGCGCCGCGCAAAAAATGAACGTGCGCGTCATTAAAACCGGGCGTAACAAGTTTTCCCTGCAAATCAATTTCTTTTGCCGCCTGATATTTTCCCCGCAATTCGCTCGACGTTCCGACCGCAACAATTCGCTCGCCGTCAACGGCAACTGCTTCGGCAGTCGTAAAATGGGCATCAGCCGTGAAAACTTTGCCGTTGTACAAAAGCAAAGCGATTTTTTGTTTCGCCTGTTGTGCCGCCAAATTTGGCAGACAGAGCATTAAAACGAGCAAAAATTTTAGTAAATGTTTCATTTTGGAACTTTCCCCTGTTTACAGTAATTTAGTAAATGATAACCGAAATTAAAAAAATATTTTATTGAAATTTCAAATTTTTTCATATTTCCTGAAGTTTAAAGATTTTACTGTGTTCGCAGGTTTTCGAGCGGTTTGATGCGGCTTGCTTTAAGCGCCGGATAAACCGTCGCTGCTAGACACAGCGCAAAAGCGATTAAAACAATCATTATAATAGTCGTTAAATTTATGTGAAAAGGAATGTAATTGAGCGAATAAACTTCTGCCGACAAGCTGACGAGGCGGAAATAATTTCCGAGAAAACAGCCGAGCAGACCGATAACGACGCCCGCAAAAATTCCCGAAAAACCTAAAAACAAACCTTCGAGAAAAAATACTAAAATCAAACTCCGCGCCTGCGCGCCGCATGTTCGCAGAATTGCAATATCGAAACGACGTTCACCCACGAGCAACGCAAGCGTCGTTGTGATGTTTAAAACCGCGATAAAAATTATCAGCGAAATTATGGCGAGCGCGACTTTTCGTTCCAAACTCAAAGCGGCAAAAAGCGGCTGATTTGCCTGCTGCCAATCGACGACTTTAAAATCATTGCCCAATCGAGCGCGAATTTCGTTGGCAGTTAAGTCGGCTTTGTAAATGTCTCTGACTAAAACATTCAGATTCGTCGGCGTGAAAGCCCTTTTCCCGACAAGACGCGCGAAATTTTCGGGCGAGATGTAAATCCAGGAAGCATCGTATTCATAAAGTCCGGTTTGAAATGTTCCCGACACGCGAACGACGCTTCGCTCGGGCAAACTTTGATTTTCGAGCGTAATGATTTCGGCTTCGTCGCCCGTTTTCAAATTCATTTTTTCGGCAAGCTGCGCACCGAGTGAAATTTCAATTTCATTGGAATTTTGTTTATCAGAATTTTCAATTACGCGCAAAACTGCGTAACTTGTTGCGTCTTTGCCAGTTACTAGTGCATTTTGAAAAGTCGAGGGCAGAACCTGGCGGACTTTTTCAAGCTTTTCGATTTCGGCTTTTGCCGCTCGCCAGTTTGAAATCCCTGCAGAAGAATTAGCGGAAAAAATTGTAATGTGCGCGGTGTTTGCTAAAATTTTGTCGCGCATTTCGTCGCCGAAACCACTAGTCAAAGCCTGCGCAATTATCAAACTCGCCACGCCTGCCGCAATTCCGACAACTGCCACAACGGAGGTAAAACGCGCCAGACTTTTCCGTCGCGCGCGAAAATACTTCCAGGCGAGTTTGAATTCAAAACGCATTTGATAATGGTAAATGGTAAATGGTAAATGGTAAATGAAAGCGGTTTCGGCTAAAATTTATTGTTTGCAGAAAAACTGCGTCAGTCCAAAAATAAAAATTAAAACCGCTAAATGCCTTTAAGCACGATTGAAGAAGCCGCCCGCGATATTCACGACGGCAAAATGATAATTATAGTTGACGATGAAGACCGCGAAAACGAAGGCGATCTTGTGTGCGCGGCTGAGAAAATCACGCCTGAGATTATCAATTTTATGATAACGCACGCGCGCGGTCTGATTTGTCTGCCGCTGACCGAAGAGCGCTGCGACGAGCTTAATTTGCCGCCGCAAACTGCTGAAAACACTTCGAGTATGGGAACGGCTTTTACGATTTCCATTGAAGCACGGACAGGCGTAACGACGGGAATTTCCGCCGCCGACCGCGCGCGAACGATTTTGACGGCGGTTGACCCGAACTCGAAACCTTCGGATTTGGCGCGTCCCGGTCATATTTTTCCACTTCGCGCAAAACGCGGCGGCGTTCTCGTGCGCGTCGGGCAAACCGAAGCGAGCGTTGACATTGCCAGAATTGCGGATTGTTATCCGGCGGGCGTCGTCTGCGAAATAATGAACGAAGACGGCACGATGGCGCGTTTGCCCGAAC
Organism: Acidobacteria bacterium 28-9; assembly: GCA_002050355.1. Lineage (GTDB taxonomy): Bacteria > Acidobacteriota > Blastocatellia > Pyrinomonadales > Pyrinomonadaceae. The sequence goes on along the minus strand of MWYY01000071.1, from coordinate 7,754 downwards.
TGGAAAAATTTGCCGAAACTCACCGCTTGAAAATAATCTCGGTCGCCGACCTTGTGCGTTACCGAAGTCAAAAGGAAACGCTCGTGCGCTGCGTCGTCGAAGCGGATTTGCCGACCGATTACGGAGATTTTCGCGCTTTTATCTACGAAAACATCGTTAACGGGGAAACTCACGTCGCCATCACGCTCGGCGAAGATTTTTTGCAGACAACCGAACCGGTTTTAGTGCGCGTCCAAACCGAGAACGTTACGTTTGCGATGTTCGGCTCAAAACTTGGCGAAGCGTCCCGTGCGATACGAACATCGCTGGAAAAAATCTCCCTCGATGGTCGCGGCGTAGTTCTTTATCTCAGACAGCGCGAACCGAATCTCGATTTGATACACCAATTGCAAACCTACAAGCTGATGCAGGAAAAAAATCTGGATTTACAAACGGCGCGCAAAGAAACCGGCTACGGAAACTTCCGCGATTACGGCATCGGCGCGCAGATTTTGAACGATTTGGGCGTGCGAAAAATCCGTCTGCTGACAAATCATCCGCCGCGCATCAACGCCATCGAAGCGTTTGATTTGGAGATTGTTGAAACCGTTCCGCTGTAAAATAAAACGCGAGTTTGATGCGGGCTGTTTCTTTTGCAAATAAAGAAAAATTCTCGGAGCTGACGTTTTTAAATTTGAAGAAGTTTTCTCACATAAAAATAAAATGTTAAATAACCGAATTTTGGGTTAAGATAGAAAATCGCGCGCGGTAACGACGGTGTTTTCGCACTCTCCCGAGTTTTACAAAAATGTCTGAACAAAACGACAACCAAACTGAAAAAATCCAGGAACGCGAACCGCACGAAGAAAATACGGCGGTTGACACTTCGCCTGTCGCCGTCGAGCGCAGACGTTTTTTCACGCGCCGAAACGCGGCGATTTCGTTTGGCTTGGTTTCGCTGCTCGCCGTGTTGCTTCTGCTCACAACGGTTGTCGTCTATCGCTACGGCTATCTCGACAGTTACGTCAAAAAACAGTTTGTCGCAAAAATGGCTGACATCGGCGTTGTTTTCGACGCAGACGTGTTTCGTCTGCAAGTTATGCCGTTGCAGCTGGAACTAAAAAACGCGACTTTCAACGACAAATTGACGGGCGAAAAACTCTTCCGTGTCGGCGAAGGAAAACTCGGTTTGAAGGTTGCAGACTTATATGCCTGGCAGTTGAGCCGCGATATTTCAATCGACACAACTGATTTGAACGATGTCGAAGCGTGGGTGAAATTTGACGAAAACGGCAAATCTAATTTTTCGAACTTGAATCTTGTCGAAGACCAAACGGGAACGCGCGTCAATTTTACATATTCTTCAGTTAAATTTGCTATAAAAAACGGTTTGATTCATTTTGGCGACGCCCAGCACAAAATCAACGCCGATGCCAAAAACGTTCTTTTCTTTCTCGAACCGGAAAACCCGCTCGTGCCTGATGACCAAAAGCGTTATAAGTTTGATTTCACCTCGACCGATTCAAATTTCATTTACGACGAAAACGAAGTCAAGCCGATTGATATTCGCGCTCGTGGCGTCGCCGACAACAAAGGCGCGGAGATTGCCGAATTTAATTTAACATCGCCGATTGGTAAAGCGAGTTTGAACGGCACACTGACCGATTGGGAATCTCTAAAATACGATTTAAATGTTGATTCGACCGTCGATTTAACGCAGACTTCGACCATTTTTCCCCTGGGAACGCCGATTCGCGGCGTCGGAAATTTTAGCGGACGAGTAACGGGCGAAGGCGAAAATTACCGCGTTGAAGGAAATATTCAATCCGACGCGCTTGCCGCTTCCAACATTCGGCTCAAAGGTTTGAAAGTTGACGCAACCGTGGCGGGCGAAAATTCGATGTATGAAGCAAACGGCAAAGCCGTTGCCGAAATGTTGACCTTTGAAGATTTTAAGATTGATTTTCCGCAGATGGTCGGCAACATTCGCGGCACGGGAACTGATTTTAAATGGTTCGGCGAACTGCAGGCGGCGGCGGCAAAATCGCCTCTGGGAACAATCGCGGGTCTTTACATCACCGACGCGGTTGGAGAATACAAAGACAGCCAATTGAATGCGAAATTGGGGAACGTTCGCGCCGGAACTTTTAGCTCAACCGACGCTAACGCTCAAACGCTGCAAGCACGAAACGTGCAAATTTCCTCCGGCGACAACGGCACAAACGTTACCGTTCCGAATCTTCGCGCAGGCGTCATCACAAGCGGAGGAGCGAAAATCAGAGGCGTTGATGCCGGCAATCTAAAACTAACCAAACGCGGCGACCAAACCGATGTCAACGCCGGAAGTTTGCGGGCAAGTTCGGTCGAAACGGCAGACGCAACCTTGCGCGGCGTCAATGCGGGAAATCTAAAACTTAGAAATCACGGAAGTCGAACCGATGTCAGCGCGGGAAATCTGCGCGCCCAAAGTTTAGACGCCAAGGGCGCGCGTGTCAGAAATCTAAATGCCAAAGACATCAACGTCCAAAGTCAAAACGGCGCAACGAATATTCAAGCCGCCAACGTGCAAGCCGACGGTGTAAACGCGAGCGGCGCAAATGTCGGTGCGCTGACAGCTTCGGGCGTCGAAATTCGGGACAACGGCGGCGCAACCGAAGTTTATTCGGACAATCTGCGCGTGGCTAAAGTTGAAACCGATGCGGCAGTTTTGGGCAGCGTTAATGTTGCGGGCGTTCGGATGACGATTCGACAAGGCAGAATCGAAGCCAGAGCGAACGGCGAAGTCAACGCCGGAAATGTCGCGTTGATAAAATCCGCCGTGCCGGAAGGCGGAAATTTGCAGGCGGTCAAACTTTACAAACCGGTTTTTATACTTGAACCGTCGGGACATTACCGCGCCAGCGCCGATATGAGCTTGGGCGGCGGCGTTTTGGGCAGCATCCGATTAGGCGCGGCGCGCGCGCGTGTAGTTGCGGAAAACAATCAAGTCGCGCTCAACAATTTAACTGCCGACGTAATGGACGGACGCATCAACGGCGACGCCGTGATTGCTTTGAACAATCGCAATCGCTCGCGTGTTGACGCCGCGTTTTCCAACCTCGATTTGTCGAAACTGCTCGCTTTGCAGGGCGGGCGCGTCGTGCCGATTGAAGGAAAAACGACCGGAAATGTAAATTTGACTTTCGCCGGAACGAATTTCAAAACCGCTACCGGAACTTTGACTGCTGATTTTGCGGCAAATGCCGGAACATCGGAGCGCGGTCTTGTTCCGCTTAACGGCAGACTTGGCTTGCGCGCGAACAACGGGCTTTTTAATGTCGATTACGCGAATTTGAACACGGAAAAAAGCGCAATCGACGCGACCGGACAATTCGATTTGAGCGGCAATAATTCCAATCTCAATCTCGCTTTAAAATCGTCGGACGCCAGCGAAATAGAACGCATCATCAGAGTTTTAAATCTCTCGCCCGAACTCGAAGCACAGCTAGATTCCTACCAAGCGGAGTTTGCCGGAAACTTTAATTTTACGGGTAATTTGACGGGAAATCTGTCTGAGCCGACGGTCAGCGGACGCGCATCAATCGATTCTTTGATTTTGCGCGGGCGCAATCTCGGCTCGGTGGCGACAAACCTTTTTGTTTCACCCGTCGGCATCGAACTGCGCGACGGCGTTTTGCAGGAACCTGATGGTGGAAATCTCGCTTTCAACGTCAATGTTCCGAACGTCGGCACGAACAACATTTCAGTTCAAGCTAAATTAAATAATATAAATACGGGCAATCTTGTGGCAACGCTGCCGTTTGATTTTCTGCCCGCGCAAATAAAAGATTTTCAGGCGCAAACTTCCGGCACGATAAATGTGAGCGGTATTCCCAACGCTCTGCAAGGCGAAGCCAATATTTCTTCCGGTAAGGGAACAATAAACGGTCAACCGTTTGACGGTTTCGATGCGAAAGCGACGTTTGCCGGAACGCTCGTCAATCTGCAAAATTTTGAAGCGCGTTTCGGCGACGGATTTTTGCGCGCAAGCGGAACTTACACAACCGACACGACCGCTTTTAATTTTGACGTTTCCGGCAAAGATATTGCGCTTGCTCGCGTTCGTCCTTTTTTGCCGAGCGGAACGGATTTATCGGGCTTCAACGGAACGATTGATTTGCAGGCGAAAGCGACAGGCATCGCCGACGATTCGAGAAGTTATAATGTCAATTTCAACGGCGTCGGGCGCAACGTCGTTGTCAATGACAACGCGCTCGGCGAAGTAACCTTTGCCGGCAAAACGGAAAATCAACAGCTTAATGCGAATTTAACCGCCAACTTCCAAGGTCAGCCGCAGTCAATCGTGGCGAGTGTCAATTTTGCCGACCCGAATCTGCCGTTCAGAGCCGAGACGACATTTAATAATACGCAGCTCGCGCCGTTTATCGCGCTCGTGCGTCCGACCGACGAAGTTTCCATCACCGGACAGGCGACGGGCAAAGTTTTTCTGCAAGGCAATCTTTCGGTTTTGGGCGCGGATGGAAAACGCACGTTTTCGACCGACAATTTAGTGGGCGCGGCTGAGTTCGGTCAATTCGCCCTGCAAATCGGTGAAACGCCGCTTGTTGCTACTGAGCCGATTGCTGTGCGTTTCACATCTAAAGAAGTTATTGTCGAGAACGCCAAATTCTCCGGCAGCGGTACGAACATTGTCGTCAGCGGCACAAAAGCGTTGACAGACGACGGCATCAATAATTTGTTTGTTGACGGGCGCGTAAATTTGAGTGTTTTCAACGCGCTGTCGAAAAATACGTTTGCCGCCGGTTTCGCAAATGTTTCGGTGCGCCTGACCGGAGTTAACGCTACAGCCAGACTTAACGGCACAGCGGATTTGCAAAACGCTGCGGTTTCGACTTTTATCGGCGCGGAACGCCTTTCAATTGACCGCGTAAGAGGGCGAATTTTGTTTACATCAAACCAGGCGCAGATTGACGAACTGACCGGATTTTTAGGCGGCGGTAAAATCACGGCAGAAGGCGGCGCGACGCTTAAAGGCTTAGAGCTGCAAGGTTTTAGATTCAATGTCAACGGCAATAATTTCACCGCTCCTTTGCCACCTGATTTTATCACGACCGGCAATGCTCAAATCGAATTCAGCGGCAACCGTATTGAGGGCGTTATGAACTCTTTGATTAGAGGAACAATTGCCGCCAAACGCACAATTTATACAAAGGATATTGACATTGCCGATTTCGTCAACGGGCGGCGCGAAGGTTCTCTGACTGAGAGTTCGTCGGCTTCGGGAGCATCATCGTCTTCGTTTTTCGGCATTCCGAATCTGGACATTCGCATCGAAGGACGCGACGCGCTGGTGGTTCGCAACAACCTCGCCGATTTGACGGCTTCGGCTGCGTTGCGCGTTACGGGCGACACGGAATATCCGCAAATTTCCGGTAGAATCACAGCTAACAGCGGCACTATAATTTTCCGTAAAGACCGTTACGAAGTGCAGCGCGGCGTCCTTGAATTTCCGCCAAACACGACCATTGAGCCGTTTATCAATCTGCAGGCTTCGACCGAGATTCAAGGTTATCAAATTATCGTCAACTTAATCGGCGAACTGAACAACACAGAAACGCTCAACGCGACGGTTCGTTCGAGTCCGGCGCTGCCGCAAGCAGACGTTATTTCGTTGATTACGACCGGAAACTTAGCAAATACCGACACGGGCATTCCGACGCTGGCGCAATCGGGAATCAACACGGCGGCGGAAATTTTGACCGATACGTTTATCAATAATCCTCTGGGGCGCGCGACCGACAAACTGTTTGGTTTGAATAAGTTCGCTATTGACCCGATTATTTCCGGTCAACGGTTAAACCCGTCGGCGCGTCTAACCGTCGGCAGACAAATCAACAAAAATCTGCTTATAACGTATTCAACCAATCTTTCGGCAGACCAAAATCAAGTTTTAGCTCTCGAATATCGCGTTTCAAACCGCTTGTCGTTCGTTGCGCAGTATGAACAGCGTTCCTTGAGCAACGTCACCAGAAACAATAATAATTTTAATTTTGAAATTCGCCTCAGAAAAAGATTTTAATACAATGAAAAACGGTAAAGGAAAAATGGAAAATTCAGGAATCGGTGTTTTCCGTTCCCTTTTGTCTATTGTTTATCGTTTATTACCAGTTTTCAGTTTTCAGTTTTCAGTTTTCAGTTTTTCCTCCACTTTCTTTTTTCTGCTCGTCGTTTTCTGTTCGCTCCTTAACGTTCAAGCTCAAAGCGGCAAATACGAAGACCGCCAAATTACGGACGTTCAAGTTGCCTTTGAACGTGCTGCGGCGGACGATTCGTCCAAAGAGCAATATCGCCTGATTGCGCGCAACGCGCTCGGTGAAAAATACTCTGCCGTCAAAGTCCGCGATGCAATAGAAGCTCTCTACAATACGGGAAAAATCGTTTCGGTTTCCGCCGTCGAAGCAAGCGAAAACGGACAAGCGGGCGTCAACGTTCGCTTTGTCATCAGGCGCAAGACCACCGCCGAAAAAGTCAACGTCCAAATCGGCAACGCGGTCGGCGAAACTGTTACCGAGCAACAGCTTCTTTTGAAATTAAATCTGCTCAATCCGGGAACAGCCGTCACCGAACAGACGCTCAATAGCAACGCTGATTTAATTTTGGTTTACCTGCGCGAGCGCGGCTACTACAATGCACAGGTTACCTCGACGCAGCAGCCGTTGCCGAGAGACCCGACCCGAGTTACCGTAACTTTTAACGTCGTGCCGAACGCACAGGCGACAATCGAAAATTTTGCGATAAACGTCGCCGGATTCGATGCGACGAAAGTTCGTCAAAAGCTGGAGCTGCAAACCGGCGAGCCGTACTCGCGTGAACTGCTCGATGCGGACATTACCAAAATCCGTCAGGCTTTGCGCGAAGAAAAATTTCTCGCGCCCGAACTCGAAGACGCACGCGTGGTTTATAACCGCGAGAAAAATTCGGTCGGCATCGAACTGAGCGGTAAGGTCGGCGCGGCGGTCAACGTTTCGGTTGACGCCGGAAAAGATGAAAAAATCGGTGACAAAACGCAAACCAAACTTCTTTCCATCAAGCGCGAAGGAACACTCGATTACGCGGCGATTATCGAAGGCTCGCGCCGTCTGCGGAATTATTACCAGGAAAGAGGCTATTTCTTTGCGGAAGTTACGCCTCTTTGCTCGGTCAATCCAGAATTTACCGAAAACGAAGCCAGTTCGACCGCCAATCAGACGGAAGTTTTGTGCGGCTCGCTGACGGGCGCAGATTTGACCAGTCGTGTCGTTGATGTTAATTACAAAGCGAATTTGAGCCGTCGTTTGAAACTCGTCGATATTCGCATTGAAGGCACAGATAAATTAGCAGTTAGCGACGTTCAAGGCATTTTGAAATCGCAGAAAAAAAGTCTTCTCGGCGTGGTTCCTTTTCTCGGCTACGGGCGCGGTTATACCAGCGTTGAAATTCTCGAACAAGACCGCTTAACTATCAAATCCCTGCTGCGCGAACTCGGTTATCGAAGAAACGAAGTTACCGTCCGGCAAGGCGTTTCGGTTACGGGCGAAGATTTGATTATTACCTTTGTCGTTGACGAAGGCATTCCGACGCGCATTGCTGATGTGCAGGTTCAGGGAAACAAGGCTTTTACAAGCGACGAACTGCTTGCCAAACTCCCAGATTTAGCGGGGAAAAACTTTTCACGGGCGCGTGCCAGAAACGGCGTCAAAAAACTTAACGAGTTTTATTCGCAGGAAGGTTACTAC
>MWYY01000053.1 GCA_002050355.1 Acidobacteria bacterium 28-9 | reverse complement strand
GCACTCACTTAAAAAGATTGCAGCGAAGAACGATTTGTTTTTCAAAGACCAAGAAAATGTTCGAAGCGGTGGTTAAACTTTATATTCATCAGATGAATTCCACCAGCATCTCTTTTGTTACATGACCGCTATTTTCAATATTTTACAAAAATCTATTGACATTTTGTTAATAAGTATATATTTTATACATCACCCCTTTCTTTTTCGGTTTTATAATTCATAACATTTGGCTTTCTAAATATAAATATAATTTCTGAAGGAGTTTCGACAAATGAATAAATTTCGTGTTTTTGTAGGTGTGATTGCGTTTTGTGCAATTGCTTTAGTTTTATTTGGGGTAGATTATTCGACTAGCGCTCAACGCGTCGGTAATCAAGATGTCAAATCGGAAGAGATGAACCAACCGGTCGTCGCAAGAAGCGAGAGAGCTTGCGGAACCGAACACAATCCGCAAAAAATCGCTGAGTCGGAAACAGATTTCCGCTTTAAATTGGAAAAAATGAGAACCAGCCCGAATATGTATGCCGCTGCTGCTGGTGGAGTAATAAACGTTTATTTCCACGTTGTCAGCAGTGGTACTAGCGTTGCAAGCGGTAACGTTCCCGACTCGATGATTGCTCAACAGATAAGTGTTCTAAATACGGCATTCGGGGGTAGTGGTTATTCATTCAACCTTATTTCAACCGACCGCACGACCAATGCGACTTGGTATAACGGTTGTTACGGCTCGGCGGAAAGAAAAATGAAGAACGCCCTGCATCAGGGAACAGCGGACGATTTAAATATTTATAGCTGCAATCCGTCAAACGGAATTTTGGGCTATGCCACTTTTCCGTCGAGCTACACGAGAAGCCCGAATCTGGACGGCGTAGTCCTTCTCGACCAAAGTATGCCGGGCGGAACTGCTTCGCCGTATAACTTGGGCGACACGGGGACGCACGAAGTCGGACATTGGATGGGTTTATATCATACTTTCCAGGGCGGCTGCACCGGCGGCGATTATGTCAGCGATACGGCGGCGGAAAGTTCGGCGGCTTACAATTGTCCGCAGGGGCGCGACACCTGCACGACGCTTGCCGGTCTCGACCCGATTACGAATTTTATGGATTATACGGACGATGCATGTATGTTTGAATTTAGCGGTGGTCAAAATACAAGAATGACCAGTCAATTCGACACTTATCGTTTGGGTAAATAAAAAGTTAAATTGATGTTATTTTTAAGCGGAAAGTCCTTTACGGGCTTTCCGCTTTTGTTTTGGGCAAGTGAAAGGGTGTGGTTTTATCTCTGTGCATCCTGGCAAAATACAATAAGTTTTAGAATTAATCATCCCGTCGTTTATTTCTGCGCGCCAACTTTGTTATGACAACTCCGGCAGCAACAGCGGTAGTTGCTCCGAAGGCAATTTTTAGCGGGTCTGTAACCGGCGGCGGCACACTGATAACACCACTTTCGTCGGCAATCGCCGGAGCATTGACATAACGACCTTTCGGCGGCGGTTGAAAATTGCGGGCAAACTCCTTTAATCGCTGTGCTGTGTCCTCGTCCGCAATCGGTTTACCGTGTCCCGCGCCGACGACTTTCGGTTCTAAATCTGCAAGCAGTTCAACCGAACGCCGCGCCGCCTGCCAATCGGTCGTAAAAGGCGCAGCCGGATTGCAAAATTCCTGCTTTTCGGTAATTTGGGAAACCCACGAATCAAGATTCATCGTTGACAAAGCATCACCGGCAACGAGCGTGCGGTCGCTTTCGCGCCACAGCGAAATGTGTCCGGCAGTGTGTCCGGGCGTGTGTATAAAGTTCCAGTTCGGCATTTCGGAAATTTCGCCGTTTTCCGGCAACTGTCTGACGCGATCGCCGAAATCATAACCTCCGTGCGGAAAAAAGCGCGACATAAAAGCGATTGCGCCGCCGACGGTCGGGTCTTGCGGGGGGTAATCGGATTTTCCGTTCAAATACGGCATCTCCAAACGATGCGCGTAAATCGGCACATCCCATTCTTCGGCAAGCGCGAGCGCCGCGCCCGCGTGGTCGAAATGCCCGTGCGTTAAAATGATTGCCGAAGGTTTTTGGTTGCCGTATCTTGATTCCGCCGCTTTTAGAATTCTTCCATGCGAAAGCGGAAGTCCCGTGTCAACTAAAATCCACGAACCGGGCGCATTTTCCGGCGTGTCTATAAAATATGCGCCGACGAAAACAATTTTCGTATGATAAACGCCTTGGGCGACGAACGATAAAAAATCCCTTGCAGTTTCACTATTTTGCATTTTTTTCTCCTTGTCAAAACTTACTCAATTTTCAATTTATAATCCTTCCGGGAAAGTTTCAGGCACGTCTTCGTGCGTCCAACCGGAAACTTTGTCTAACGGTTGGACGGCGTGCGTTTCGTCAAAATGTATCACGCCGTCGAATTGCTCTGAGAGACGGGCGGTAAAATAATGGCTGACGCGCTCGGTTTCAGGACGATAAATCACTCCGATGGCGCGTTCTAATTGCGGCTGACGAAGAATCTCTTCCGTTTCCCGGTCGCGCAAATTCAGAAAAAATCGCGGCAGTTCGGTTTGGTGAAAAATTTGCTCGTAACTGTCTTTGTGCGAAGGTCGAACTCGTTTCAATTGTGCCGGTTCATCCCAGTTTGTCGCTGCCGCAACCGTCCCCGTGTGAGTCGTAAAACCGATTAAACAGGCGTCCGTTTTGTACCTTTCGCGTGCCAGTTGCCCGACGTTCCATTCGCCGCGCTCGCCCATTTCGGTCGCCCGCGCATCGCCCAAATGCGAATTGTGCGCCCAAACAACGATTTTTGCAGACTGATTTTCCGTTTCGAGATGCGCCGCAAGTGCGTGCAAAGTTTCCGCCATATGTCTGTCGCGCAAATTCCAGGATGATACGCGCCCTTGAAACATCGCGCGATAATATTCTTCGGCATTTTTTACAAGACGCGCGTTTTGTTCGGCGAAAAAATATTCGTCGCGCGCGACAAAGCCGTCTCTGTTGGCGTATTCGGAAGCGCGTTTTTGCAGCTCGACAAGCTGTTTGACGGCTTCGTCTTCGCAAGACATCCGCAGATCGAAACTCGCTGCATAGCCGTAGCTTTGCGCGTCCTCACCAAAATCTTCAAAACACGAATAACGAAAACGCGCTCGTTTTGCCGCTTCCGGGTCAATGTTTTCCAGATAATCGAGAACCGCTTTCATTGAAGAATGCAAACTATACAAATCGAGTCCGTAAAAACCAACTTTTTCATCAACCTCCAATTCGTCATTGTGCGCCCGCAGCCACGTGACAAAATCCAAAACGTCCAGATTGCGCCACATCCAAAGCGGAAAGCGCGTAAAACCCGAAAGCGCGTCATTTGCGTTTTCATCTTCGCCCAAACCACGCGCAAAGCGATTAACGCGGTAAGCGTCGGGAAAATCGGCTTCGACCGCGACGGCGGAAAAACCTTTTTCTTGAATCAGACGCTTTGTTATTTCGGCGCGGTATTTGTAAAACTCGTACGTTCCGTGCGACGCTTCGCCGATTAAAACGAAACGCGCGTCCCCGACAAGCGCAAGAATTTCGTCCGGCACATCGTTCACCCCGTTTAAGACAATCGCTTTTTCTCGAATTTTTTCGGTTAAATCAGCCATTTCCTTTATGATATTTTAATAAAAATTTGAAATCAAACAATTTAACTCCAAGACGTAGAAATTTAACCGCTGATGAACGCCGATTGAGGCAAATAAAATACCGGATAAGAAAAAATACTGAAAAATTTATCTCTTGTTTTTATCTTCTTCTTATCTGTTTTTATTGGCGTTCATCTGCGGTTAAATTTCCCTTAAAATTGCAAAAATTGACCGTTTATCAGACAGATATATGATAAAATAAATGTATGCTGCTTGAATCGCTCGAAGCTCAAAACTTCCGAAATCTACAAGGAAAAATGCCGTGCGGCAAAGGTTTGAATATTATTTTCGGCGAAAACGGGCAAGGCAAAACCAACTGGCTCGAAACGATTTATCTGCTTGCGACGACGAAATCCTTTAAAACCGCAAGACTTCAGGAAACGGTAAAATTTGGCGAAGAATTGGCGATAGTACGCGGAACTGTTCATCAAGGCGAAGATATTAATCGTATCTTGCAAGTTGCGATGCAGGGCAACACGAAAACCTTGAGCGTCAACAATAAACGCGAAACGGTTCAAAGATTTTTGGGTCAACTTCACGCCGTCGTTTTCAATTCGGACGAACTCGAAATCGTGCGCGGAAACCCTGACGCGCGTCGTAAATTTCTCGACGGCGGAATCGTTTCGATTTATCCGCCGTTTGTGCAAACTTTGGCGGATTACAACCGCGTCGTTCGTCAAAAAAACAGCTTGCTGCAATCGGCGCAAACCAATGAATTTTCCGCCGAAAAAACCGGAGAACTGCTTGCGCCCTGGAACGAACAATTAATTGCACTGGCGGCGCGAATTCACAAGGCACGCGTTCGTTTTGTCGAAAGATTAAACGAGGTTTTGGAGAAAAAACTTTTCGGGCAGGAAGAAGTTTCGATTCGCTACGCTTCGTCGCTCGAAGGCAAAGGCGACTTGAATGATTATGCAAACTTGATTGCCGAACGCTTAAAGCTCCGTGTGCAAGCCGAACTCTTCGCCGGTTATGCGCTGGTCGGCACGCACCGCGACGATTTGGACATTCTGTTCGACGGACACGATTTGAGGAAATACGGATCAAGCGGACAACAAAGAAGCGCTCTTTTAATTTTACAGTTGGCGAATTTGCAGGTTTATTTTTCGCAGCACAACGAATATCCGCTTTTTCTGCTCGACGACATTGACGCCGAACTTGATTACAAACGCATCGGACAGCTTCTGGAATTTCTTCACGACAAAACTCAGACTTTTGTTACCACTTCAAAGGAAAGTTTTGTGGAAAAATTCGGCGAAACGGCGCAGGTTTTTACCGTTTCGAGCGGTAAAGTAACAGAGCCTGAAATGAACCGGAACGCACACTTCTAAATTACCATCTAATAATCGAATAAACTTGTAAATATCAGCTTTTTATGCTGTTTTAATTCTCAGAAAAATGGTAAAATTTAAGTTGATTTTGTGTACTAAATAATGAACAAGCAATCTGTCAATCAATTCATTGAAAGCGATACGGAAAAATTGAGCGGAACACCTGTTTTTCGCGGCACTCGCGTTCCCGTAAAAAATCTTTTTGATTATCTTGAAGCAGGTGACAGCGTAGAAGTTTTTCTCGATGATTTCCCGACTGTTTTGCGTGAACAAGTTATCGGCGTTTTGCAACTCTATAAAGTCAAACTTTTAGAAGAATATGAAGTTGTTGCTTGACGAATGCGTTCCGCGACGATTAAAGCGAGAATTTTCGGAATACGTTGTCTCCACGATTGATGAAGCGGGTTTTAAAGGTTTGAGAAACGGCAATTTAATTCTTGCGGCATGCGGAAGTTTTAAAATTTTAATAACGGTTGACAAAAACATTCGACATCAGCAAAACACGGACGACTTACCGATTGCAATCGTAATTTTATCAGCAAAAAGCAATCGTTATGAATCACTTTCGCCTTTAATTCCGGAAACATTAAGGATTTTAGGCGAGATTAAAATCGGCGAAATTATAATTATTTCAGAAAAATAAAATAGAGGACTAACAAAATTGGCTAAACCAAAAACAGAATACGGTGCAGATTCCATTACAGTTTTAGAAGGGCGCGATGCGGTTCGCAAACGTCCGGCGATGTATATCGGTTCGACTGGCGAGATCGGGCTTCATCATCTTGTTTACGAAGTCGTTGACAACTCGGTTGACGAAGCGCTCGCCGGCTATTGCGATACGATTGAAGTTGCGATTCATATGGATGATTCGATTACGGTTATAGATAACGGGCGCGGCATCCCGACTGGAATTCACAAGGAAGAAGGGCGCTCGGCGGCGGAAGTCGTTATGACGATTCTGCACGCGGGCGGAAAATTCGACTCGAATTCTTATAAAGTTTCCGGCGGTTTGCACGGCGTCGGCGTTAGTTGCGTCAACTTTTTGAGCGAATGGCTGAGGCTGGAAATCTGGCGCGACGGCAAAACACACGAAATGGAATTTCGCGCCGGAATTCCGGTCGCGCCGCTCAAACAAACCGGAAAGACCGAAAAACGCGGCACGAAAATTACGTTTAAACCGGATTCGAGCATTTTTGAATCGACCGTTTACAGTTTTGACAAACTCTCGGAACGCCTGCGCGAAAAAGCGTTTTTGAACAAAGGTATCCGCATTTTCATCAAAGATGAGCGCGAAGAGCCGGAAAAATCTCACGAGTTTTACTACAAAGGCGGCATCTCGGAATTTGTCAAACATTTGAACAAAAATCGCAGTGTGCTGCACGACGAGCCGGTTTATGTCGAACAAATTTCGGACAATCTGTCGGTTGAAGTCGCAATGCAATACAACGACAGCTACGACGAAAAAGTTTATTCGTTTGCCAACAACATCAACACAGTTGACGGCGGAACGCATCTGTCGGGTTTTCGCGGCGCTATTACCAGAACAATCAACGCTTACGCGCAATCTTCGGGTTTGGCAAAAGATTTCAAAACTGCGCTCTCCGGCGACGACGTGCGTGAAGGACTCGTTGCAGTAATCTCTGTCAAATTACCGCAGCCGCAGTTTGAAGGACAAACCAAAGGCAAACTCAACTCAGACGTAAAAGGCGCGGTCGAATCGTTTTTGAACGAAAAGCTCGGTGAATTTTTCGAGCAGAATCCGATTGTCGCTAAGAAAATTGTCGGCAAAGCGATTGACGCGGCGCGTGCGCGTGAAGCTGCCCGAAAAGCGCGTGAAATCGTTCGCAAAAGCGCGTTGGGAAGTTCCACGCTTCCGGGAAAACTCGCCGATTGTCAGGAAAAAGACCCGGCGTTGTCAGAGATTTATTTAGTTGAAGGCGATTCGGCGGGCGGCTCGGCAAAGCAAGGGCGCGACCGAAAAAACCAGGCTGTTTTACCTTTGAAAGGTAAGATTTTGAACGTCGAAAAATCGCGTTTCGATAAAATGCTCGGACACAGCGAAATCAAGGCTTTGATTACCGCGCTCGGCACGAGCATCGGCAAAGATGATTTTGACGTAACGAAACTGCGCTACCACAAAATTTGTTTGATGACGGATGCGGACGTTGACGGTTCGCATATCAGAACTTTGCTACTTACTTTCTTTTACAGACAAATGCCGGAACTAATTGAAAACGGACATATTTACATCGCGCAGCCGCCGCTTTACAAAGTCAAACGCGGCAAACGCGAGGAATATATCAAAGACGAAAGTTCGATGCTGCGCTATATGATGCGACAGGCGACGAGCGACATCAAATTGAAATCCTCCGACAACGGCAAAACATACGAAGGGCGCGAACTCTCGCGGCTGCTCGAACAAGTTACGCAGTTTGAGCGTTATTTTGCCAAGTTCGCGCGTCGCTTGAGTAACGATAAACATTTATTAAACGTTTTGCTCGACGCATTTAGCGGTAAAGACGGAATTCTCGTCAAGCAAAAATTAAAATTGCGGCAGGTATTTGAAAAAGAAGAATTGATGGCGCAAATTGAAGGCAAAATTGCCCAAGGCGGTTACAAAACCGAACTGCTCAACGACGAGGAACACGGGCTTGCGGAAATCGAAATTACTTTTCCTAACAACACAACGCTCATTTTTGATTGGAATATGGCAAATTTTGTCGAGTTCCAAAAAGCGCTGGATTTAAAAGGAATTTTGGAAGCAGAACTGCCCGCGCCGTTTGTTTTGGGCGAAAATGGTACGGGCGAGGAAATCGCCACGCGCGAAGAACTGCTGGAAAAAGTTCTTGCCACCGCAAAGAGGGAAATCGGCATTCAGCGTTACAAAGGTTTGGGCGAGATGAACCCTGAACAACTTTGGGAAACGACGATGGACCCGGAAAAACGTACGCTTCTGCAAGTTCGCGTCGAGGACGCTATCGAAACCGACCAGGTTTTCACTATTCTGATGGGCGACCAGGTCGAGCCCCGGCGCAAGTTTATCGAAGACAACGCGCTGGACGTGAAAAATCTGGACGTTTAGTAATTAATGGTGAATGATGAATGGTGAATTAAAGAAAACGTCTTATATTCATCATTTACCGTTCACCGTTCACCATTAACTTTTGCTTGATTCCAAAGCGTATCCATTTCTTTCAAATCGGATTCTTCCAAACTTTTGCCGCGCGTTTTCAAATCTTTTTCAATAAACATAAATCTTTGCCGAAATTTGCGGTTCGTTTTCTTCAAAGCCGTTTCCGGCTCTATATTTAATTTACGCGCCAGATTGACGACCGAGAAAAGCAAATCGCCGATTTCTTCTTCGACGTTTTCTGTATTATTTTCGGAAATCGCGTTTTTCAATTCGCTTATTTCTTCATCAAACTTATCAAAAATTTGTTGTGTGTTTTCCCAGTCGAATTTAACTTTTGCGGCTTTTTTCGTCAGCTTATTCGCTTCGATTAACGCCGGAAAAGTAACGGGAACTTCGTCTAAAATCGAGTCTTTTGTTTTTTCTTCTTTGCCGCTCGCGGTGCGTTCGGCTTTTTTTAATTCATCCCAATTATTTAAAACATCGTCTGCCGTGTGCAATTCTTTTTCGCCGAAAACGTGCGGATGGCGCAAAACTAGCTTTTCGGTAACGCCTTTTACAACTTCGTCAATCGTAAAATCATTTTTCTCTGCTGCAATCGTCGAATGAAAAACGACTTGCAGCAGAACGTCGCCTAATTCCTCGCGGAGATTCCTCGTATCGCCCGTCCGGTCAGCTTCCTGAATGGCGTCAAACGCCTCGAAACATTCTTCAAGAAGATACTGCGCCAAACTTGCGTAAGTTTGCTCGGCATCCCACGGACAACCGCCCGGAGCGCGAAGTCGCGCCATAACTTGAACTAATTCATCGAAATTCTTTGACATAATAATTATAAATAACCGTAGTAAATCGTTAATTATTTTCGTAAACGGTTTTTTCTATTTACGATTAAAGATTTGCGAGTAACCAATGACGATTTTGAACTTTCTTTTCGCAAAATGCTACTATCAAATAAATTAAACAAATAAATTTTGAGGAAACAATGATTGGAAAAGAAGAATTCAACGAAGAAGAACCGGTTTTAAAAGTATTGGACAGGCGCAAGTTTAACTCGGACGGCAGCGTGCGCGAAGGAGTGCAGCTCGAAGCCGAAAAACCTAAACAGCAGCCGAAAACTGCTGAACCAATTGACGAGCCGACCACAGAAACGGTTCAAACATATGGAAACGCTCCGCTGTCTGCGGCAGACGAAAAAACATTTGCCGAAACCGATGAAACTGAAGAATTCGACGCATCGGATATTCCAGGCGCGGATGACCCGGCGAGTTTCGTAAATTTCCTGACCACGCTGGCTTCACAAGCCGCCGCTGCGCTTGGCGCAATACCGAATCCGGCAACGGGGCAACGGACTTTGGATTTGGAAACCGGAAAATACTGGATTGACGTTTTGGCAATGCTCAAAGAAAAAACGCGCAGTAATCTGCACGCCAAAGAGCAGGAGCTTTTCGACGGAATTTTGTCGGATTTGCGCATGCAATACGTTCAAATCCAGCGCATTGCCGAAGAACAACTAAAACAGCAGGCGGCACAGAAATTTTCGGCGAGCGACATTTTAGGGAAGAAATAAATTTTGCCACAGAGGACACAGAGTTCACAGAGAAATTTTTATAATTTTTTATAAATTCTCTGTGAACTCTGTGTCCTCTGTGGCTAATTGTAAAATGAAACTAACCTTTCTCGGCACAGGCACTTCGACGGGCGTTCCGTCAATCGGCTGCGATTGCGAAACTTGTCGGTCGAGCGACCCACGCGATAAACGTCTGCGGGTTTCGATTTTGATTGAACACGCCGGAAAAAAAATTCTCGTTGACACTTCGATTGATTTTCGCCAGCAAGCCTTACGCGCAAAAATTCAACATCTCGACGCTGTTTTAATTACGCACTGCCACGTTGACCACGTTTTCGGTCTCGACGACATTCGCCCGCTCAATTTTCGTTACGGCGCAATGGGCATTTACGCCGACGAACTCGCCTGGTGCGATTTGCGCCGCATTTTTCAATACATTTTCCAGCCGACACACTTCGGCGGCGGTCTTCCGCAACTTATTCCGCACACAATCGAAAAAAACGCGCCGTTCTGCATCGGCAAAGATTTGCACATCACGCCGCTCGAAGTCATTCACGGCAAACTGCCCGTCATCGCTTATCGCTTCAACGATTTCGCCTACGCGACGGATTTGAATTTTATTTCCCAAGAATCAATGGAAGGCTTGCGCGACTTGGACGTTCTTGTTTTAGATTGCGTCCGAATAAAGCCGCACGCGACGCATTTGGGTTTATACGAAGCGCTCGAATATATCGAAAAACTCAAACCAAAACGCGCTTTTTTAACGCATCTGAACCACGATGTTTTATACGAGCGCGATTCAAAATTGCTTCCCGATAATGTGCAGTTTGGTTATGATGAATTGGTTGTTGAAGATTGAGTCACAGAGGAAAGGAATGAAACTGTATCTGAAATGAAAATTTTTCACAGCACGGAAAACGCGAAAATTTTGCGCCCGACAGTTTTAACGCTCGGCGTTTTCGACGGTTTGCATCTTGGTCATCAACGAATTATGCAGACGGTTGTCGCGCGCGCTAAAGCCATAAATGCCGTGCCGACTGCGATTACATTTGACCCGCATCCGCGCGCCGTTTTGTTTCCCGAAAATACGCCGCCGCTTCTTCAAACACTTGACCAGCGCCTTGCTGCGTTTGAAGTTTTGGGAATTGAACAAGCCATCGTTATTCGTTTCAACAAAGATTTTGCGGCGCAGGATGCGGAAAAGTTTTTGCGCGAAGTCGTTCACAAACGCTTGCAGGCGCGTGATGTTTATCTCGGCAAAGGTTTTGCATTCGGGAAAAATCGCGGCGGAAATATCGAGTCGCTCCGATATTTGAGCGCGGAACTCGGATTTTTTGCCGACGAAGTTGCTGAAGTCTGTTTGCGCGGAATGCGAATCAGTTCGTCAAAAATCAGACAGCTTTTGATTGACGGACGAATTAATCTTGCGCGGCGGATGCTCGGCAGACCTTACGGCATCGAAGGACAAATCATTCGCGGCGCGCAGCGCGGGCGTACAATCGGTTTTCCGACGGCGAATCTGAAACCGAAAAATCGCGTGATTCCAGGTTACGGCGTTTACGCAACGGCAAATTTAATTGGCGGCGTTTGGCGCAGAAGTATAACTAATGTTGGTGTGCGTCCGACTTTTGCGGGCGATAAAGAACCTTCGATTGAATCCTACATTTTCGATTTTCAAGGCGACCTTTACGGTGATGTCCTGCGCGTGCGCTTTCTGCATCGAATCCGTGACGAACGCAAATTCAGCGGCATTGAAGAGTTAAAAACGCAAATTGAAAAAGACACGAAACACGCCGCGAACTATTTCAAACATAAAGGCGTTAGCAATATGTTAGATTTAGCGTGAGGTGAATTTCCGGCGTACTTCGTCCGCGCAATTGCGCGGCGTTTAGGTTTTGCGTTAAATCGAAGACAAAGCAAAAATTGCTTGGGGCATCGAACACCTTTTATATAATTTTATCGAAAACTTTTAAAGATGAACGAATTAACGAACAAGCAGGGTTTGGCACTAAAAGAGAAAACGAGTTCGCCGATTTTGAAAATCGGTAACGGCGCAAATGGCAATCACGCTTTAGTTGACACAAAGCAATTACCGCTTTCAAAACAAATTTCCAAAGAGAATTTAATTGCCGAAGAAAAATCTTTAATCGCGCAGGAAACGGCGATTGAAAAAAACTATCACGGAATCGGCGGCTACTTGCGACTTTTGCAGGTGTCGAAAATTATCGGAATGCTTTCGCTTTATCTGTATCTCGATCAATACGACGTTCATCACGGGCAGCATATCAAGCAATCGAAAACGCGCTTGGAAATCGCTCAAAAATTAACTTGGCTCGCCGTTTTGGGCGAAAAATTCCATCAAACTAACCTCGCGTTTTTTCACGATTTCATTCTACTTCTGCGACGATTTTTTATCGGCAATCAGAAAAATAAAGAGCTAAATCAGGGAAAACAAGCCGTCTGGCTGAAAGATAATTTGATAAAACTAGGTCCGACGTTTATCAAAATCGGGCAATCACTGGGAACGCGCGCAGACCTTCTGCCGCTTCCGTTTGTCAAAGCGTTGGGCGAGTTGCAGGATAATGTTCCTTCGTTTCCGAATGAAATCGCGTTTGCTCGAATCGAAAAAGAATTGGGCAAAAAAATCAGCGAAGTTTATCAGGAATTCGATGTTGAACCGATTGCCGCAGCATCTTTGGGACAGGTTTATCGCGCCAAACTATATACAGGCGAAGAAGTTGCGGTTAAAGTTCAGCGACCGAATCTGAACGGAATTATCAAAGGCGACATCGAGATTTTGCGGAAAGTTACAAAGTTTGCCGAACGCTTTCCGTCACTCAACGAAAATGCAGATTGGGCAGGAATGTTGCGCGAATTCGACGAAACAGTCCACGAAGAGATGGATTACGCGGCGGAAGGCAAAAACGCCGAGCGTTTCCGCGAAAATTTCAAAGATTGGACAAACGTTCATGTGCCGAAGATTTACTGGACGGCGACGACCGAAAAAGTTTTGACGATGGAATTTATTCACGGCTCGAAGGTTACGGCTCTGGACGAATTAAGAGCCAGAAACGTTTCGCCCGAAAAGGTAAATCGCCTTTTGATTCGCACGTATTTAAAACAGCTTCTCGAAGACGGATTTTTTCACGCCGACCCGCATCCGGGAAATCTGCTTGTAATGCCGGACGGCAGATTGGCGTTTTTCGATTTCGGAATGGTCGGCAGAATTTCTTCGCAATTGCAATCGAAAATGATTGACGCATTTTTCCACGTTGTGGCAAAAGACCCGGCTGGCATTGCGCAGGATTTGATTGACCTTGATTTTATGAAGCCTGGCTCGAATCCCGACGTTGTGCGTCCTGTCGTCGAGAAAATGTTTCAGTTTCATTTGAATTTGAAACTCAAGGAAGTGAATTTCAAGGAATTAACTTATGATTTGGCAGACGTGATGTATGATTATCCGTTCCGCCTGCCGTCAAACTTCACGTATATTATGCGCGCTTTGATGACGCTCGAAGGCATCGGAATTATCACCGACCCGGAATTTAATTTCTTTGAAACGGCAAAACCTTACGCCAAAGAATTTATGTTCAAACGCGAAGGCAAAGATTTGCGAAAACTTCTGACCGACAAACTTTTAGGGCGCGACGCCGACGGTAAAATTGATTTGGACAGAACCTGGAAACTGGCGAAAATGGCGTTTAAGACAGTTTGGAACACGAGCGGCAAGTAAATTAATGCAAGTGAAAATCCGGCGCGTCGAAAAAGATTTTCCGATTGTCGAACTCGACAGCGTGACTTGGAACAGCGCGGAAGAGATTTCAATCGAAAAATACTGGTCGGGTGAAATCGCGCCGGTCGGACGGCACGCGAACACAAAACTTTTATGGTCGGAAACCGCGCTCTACATACGCTTTGAAGCTAATCAAACTGAGCCTTTAATTATCAGCGACAAACCAAATTTAAAAATAAAAACCCGCGAACTTTGGAACAGAGACGTTTGCGAAATTTTCGTCGCGCCGGACGAAAACGAGCCGCAAAAGTATTTCGAGCTTGAAATCGCGCCGACTGGCGAATGGATTGATTTACGAATCCATCGTGTAAGCGACAAGCGTAAAACTGATTTCGATTACGATTCGGGAATGAAAGCGACGGCGAAAATCGAAAAAAATAAAGTTTTTATGGCGATAAAGGTCGAATGGAAAGCATTTAGCAAAATGCCGAAAGCAAATGACGTTTGGAAAGGAAATCTTTTTCGCTGTGTCGGAAGCGGCGAGACGCGCGGTTATCTGGCTTGGCAACCGACGAAAACTGCCGAGCCGAATTTTCACGTTCCCGAACGGTTCGGCGAATTTAAGTTCGTGTCCTGAGTTCCGATGGCGAAGATTTTCACCAAAATCAAACCCGCCAAAAAGCCGCCGATGTGCGCTGCATATGCGACACCGCCCGTTCCCGCCGGAGTTAGATAACCGGAAATAATCTGATAGGCAATCCAGAGTCCGAGCGCGACATACGCCGGAACGGTCGTGAAAAAATTGAAAATAATGGCGCGCACGCTGCGTCTCGGAAACAAAAGCAAATAGCCACCGAGAACGCCGCTGATTGCGCCAGACGCGCCCAACATCGGAACGACCGAATCGGTTTGCATCAGAATTTGACCGATTGCGGCGGCAAACCCGCACAAAAGATAAAAAAGCAGATAGCGAATGTGTCCGAGACGGTTTTCGATATTGTCGCCGAACACCCACAAAAACAGCATATTGCCGAACAGGTGCATAAAGCCGCCGTGCATAAACATCGAGCTTAGAAAGTTGAAATATACGGGAAGCGGCGAAGCGTAATTCGGAATCTGCGCCGTTTGTCCTGTAAGCGTGTCGCGTATAATTTGCGGCGTCGTCAAATCAATTCCGGTGGTAATCTCTTTCGGCACAAGCGAAAAAGCGTAATCAAAATGCTCGTTTGCGCCGAAACCTTGCAGAAAAACGAACACCAAAACATTGACTGCGATAATCGCGTAATTGACCATCGGCTGAATGTGCCGGTCGCTGTTGTCGTCGCCAATAGGGAACATATTTTAACCTCTTTTTTAGCCGAGAATTTCGTCGGCAGCAATTGATAAATCGGGCAAAACTTCGGACGTGAGAGTTTCGCCGCGCTTGAAAATTTTAGCTAATTGGTAAATGCCGACGTTTGGTTTTTGATGAATTTCAATAATATCATTTACCAAATTGACAATCCAAACTTCGGGAATTTCGGCTTCGGCGTAAAGCGCAAGTTTTACGTCGCGGTCATATTTTAAGGTCGAATCCGAAACTTCAATCAGTATTAAAATATCTTTTGGAGTCGGTTTAGCTTGAATATAGAAATCTTCGCGTCTCTTTAGAATTGCCAAATCAGTTTCAGGTTCATTAAAGTCGTCGAACTTAATTGGCTGCTGACTACGTAAGCTAACTGATTTACCTAACTCATCGCGTAAAATCTCATTTAGTTTTTCAACACATGCGGCGTGACGGTTTCCAATCGGCATTTTTTGTATCAATTCTCCTTCGATGATTTCGGCTTTCTCGTAATCTTTTAACATTCCGAGTTCAATCATCTTGTAGTAATCGTCAACCTTGAAACGTAGAGCAACCGGTTGTGGCATCATAATTTTCACCTCACAAACATTTTAGACTATTTTCGTTTTGCCTGGCTGCAAAAGCTCGAAGCCTTCGGAACGCGCCACGAAAGTTGCTGCCGTAAGATCACCGACAACATTTAATGTTGTGCGGCACATATCAAGAATTCTATCGACGCCCAAAATAATCGCAATCAACGCCGGATTAACTCCAATCATTGCAAGAATTCCGATGATAAAAGGAATCGAGCCGCTTGGAACTCCGGCAGTTCCAATGCCGCCTAAAATGGCTAGATAAACGACCATCAGTTGCTGACCGAGCGACAAGTCAACGCCCGCGAGTTGTGCCAGAAATAAAACCGTAATTCCTTCGTAGAGAGCAGTTCCGTTTTGATTTGCGGTTGCGCCGACGGTTAAAACAAAGTTGTTTATTTCCTTCGGAACGCCGAGATTTTCTTCGGAAACTTTTAATGCTGTCGGTAAAGTCGCGTTTGACGAAGACGTGGAAAAAGCCGTAACGATAACGGTGCGGATGCGGCGGAAAAATTCGAGCGGATTGATTTTCGACAAAAACCAGACCGACAGCGAATAGACGCCGAACATATGAATCGCCAGACCGAGCAGAACAGTCGCCACAAACCAACCGAGCGCGCCGAGCAGTTCGATGCCGAAGCGCGCGACATTCGTGAAAATCAGACACGCAACCGCATACGGCGCGAATTTCATAATGATGTCGATAATTTTCGACGTAATCTCGAACAGTGCGCCCATTCCGCGCACGAACGGCGAGGCAACCGGTTCAGGCAGAAGCGTGATAGCAATGCCGATAATCAATGCAAAAAACATCAAATGCAGCATATTCGGATTTTCGCTCGAAATCGCGTTGAAAACATTTTTTGGTACAACCGTTTTAACAACCGACATCAAAGGCGAATCGGCGCCCGCGGCGATTGCGTCCTTTTGCTGCGCTTCGACGCGCTTTGCCGCATCACCGCCAAACTGTGTTTTCATCTGTTCGGCAGTTTCGGGATTTATACGCTCGCCCGGACGAATCGTATTTGCCAGAGTCAAACCGATAACGACCGAAATCGCCGAAATCACCAAACAATAACCGAAGGATTTCAAACCGATGCGCCCCAATTTGCGAATGTCGCCGATGCCCGCCACGCCGACTACTAGCGACGAAAAAACCAGCGGTACAACAATCATCAACAGCAGATTTAAGAACAATTGCCCAATCGGTTCGGTAATGTTTTTGATAAACCCGACCAGATTCGGGTTGTCCCCGCCGAGCGTTTCATTGGCGATAACGCCGCCGATAACGCCGACCAATAAGCCGATCAGAATTTTTGTGTGTAGCGCCAAGCCTTTCGGCGCGTCCGGCGTTTTATCGTCCAAATCAGTCGTCAATTCGCGCTCAAAATTATCGTCGGCGAGTTTTGGGTTTTCCCGTTCGTTTTGTTCGTTCATTTTTGGATAACCTTTTTTGATTGGAAAAACAGCGACGATAATCTGCGCGCCCTTTTCCCGAAATTATTTTGTAAAGTTTTTTCGGACAAACTCGTCGCTCGCCCGGAATGTTTTGCCTAAGATACTACATCTGCCGGAAGAATTGAAATTCAGTTTTATTTCAATCGGGCGTGAAATAATCGCTGTCGAAACTGCACATTACCTTCAAATTGTATGATCATAATTTTTTGTCTATCGAAATTCGCTATTTTGTTTATAATGAATTCCAATAACTTTTGGAGGCAATAAATCATTTATGAAAAACGAAACATTAAATTTTGATACCGCAAAAGGCGAGACAACGGCTTATGTTGCATTGCCGAAAGGCGAAGAGTCCGGCAAAGTCGTCATTATAATTCACGAATGGTGGGGTTTGAACGACCACATCAAAGACATCGCTAATCGCTATGCAAACCAAGGGTTTACGGCAATCGCGCCCGACCTTTTTCGCGGAAAAATCGCAAAAAACCCACAGGAAGCGGGCGAGTTGATGAACGCGCTCGAACTCGAAGACGGTTTGGACACGATAAAAAATACGATAGCTACCGTGCAGGAAAAATACAACGCTTTGCACATCGGCATCACGGGTTTTTGTATGGGCGGAACATACGCGCTGCAAGCGATTTGTCATCTCGAAGGCTTAAACGCCGCGGCGCCTTTTTATGGCGATATTCCCGACGAAGCGACTTTGCAAAATATGAAAGCGCCGGTGCTTTTCGTTTCGGGAACGAAAGACAAATGGATAAATCCGGAACGAGTGCGCGAGCTTGAACTCAACGCCAAAAATAATATGCTCCCCGTCGAATCAATCAAATACGACGCCGACCACGCATTTTTTAACAATACGCGCCCGGAAGTTTTCGACGCTGAAGCGGCAAAAGACGCCTGGTCAAAAGTCATCGCGTTTTTCAACGAAAATCTTGCGCCGAAAGAAATTCCTGGTTTGAATCTTTAAAAATACTAAGAGCTGTTGTAATTCCATCATGTCAGAGTCTTATATGAAAATAATTTTTTCAATCTGTTTTGTAATCGTCTTTTCTCTACAAATTTTTGGGCAAATTCCGGTCAAAACTCTGATGCAAATCTCCAGAGCCGAAGACGAATTGCGTTATGACAATACATTGCAAGATTTGATGAAAAATCAGGACGCAAATACACGCCTCCGCGCCGCGCTCGCTGCGGGCAGAATCGGTGCGGAGGCGGCAATTCCAATTTTAGTGAATTTGTTGGAAAAAGATTCAGACGTGAAAGTTCGCGCGACGGCGGCGTTTGCGCTCGGCGAAATCGAATCGAACAAAGCGGCTGACGCAATTTTGCGAACTTTAAAACTTGCGGGTACTTCGCCTGAAGTTCGCGCTCGCGCGCTTGAAGCCGCCGGAAAAATCGCTGCTGCAATACTGCAAACCGACAAAAAGAAATCGGAAGAACTCGGCACGGCGATATTAAATTCACTGGACGACGAAAGCATCAAACCGAAGTCTGACCATCAAACAATTCTGCTCGGCATAACTGCGATTCTGCGAGCGCGTCCAGAAAACGGCGAATTTATTGCGGCAAAATATTTGACCAATGCAAACGCACGGATTCGAGCGGACGCGGCAAATACTTTGACGCGCTTGAAGGCAAAAAATGCCAACGAGCAACTTCGCACAATGCTTTTTAAGGACAAAGACCCAATTGCCAGAGCAAACGCCGCACGTGCTCTGGGCGCATCGGAAGACAAAGACGCTTTCGATTTATTGCTCGGAACGGCTTTGAACGACGAAGACGCGCGCGTCCGTGTTTCATCAATCCGCAGCATAGGAAGTTTGAAAAACACCAAAGCTGCGGACAGGTTGCTCGAACGCGCCGAAATTCTCTTAACCGATTACAAAAAATCGAAATCCGCGAATCCGTCGGAGAAAAACGAACTGCTCGAAATTGCGACTACTCTGGGCAGACTTTTGCCGAATTCAAATAATAAACGTGCGATTGATTTTTTATCGGCAATTAGGGATTTCAAAGTAACTTCTCCTGAGATTGAAATTGCATTGGCTCGACTTGAGCCAAAAAAATATGTTGCAACAGCGATTTATACACCTAGTATTAAATGGATTATTGAAGGCGCGGATTCAATTGATTGGAGAAGTGTGTCAAGCATCGCGCAAGGATACGGGGAAATTGGCAGTTTGGAAAAAACAGAAGAGAACTTTTTAATAAAAAAAGATGCCGAAGAGAAAATTGGAGTTATGATTTCTAATCCGCTTGGTGATGAAAAGGAAAAAAACAAGGAGCTACGATATATCAAGGCTGTCCCTGACGTACTTCGCGCGTATGCCGCTTTCAAGCCAAACGATTTGCACCAAGTTTTACGCAGGTATTTCCAATATAAAGACGTAATTATTCGTGCCACAACCGCCGAACTTTTGGGCGAACAACCTCTAAGTAAAGAAAATACCGAAGCCTTAAAAACCGCTTTCACCAAATCGCTTCTCACCGATAAACAATACAACGACGCGCAGCTGGCGATTCTCGACGCGCTTTTTAAACTCGACAAAAAACAATCCGTTCCGACGCTTTTGATTGCCCTTGACGCGCCGGATTATCTCGTTCGCAAAAAGGCTTTTGATTTGCTTCGCGCGAAAGATTTGGAAAAGGATTTTCCCGGATTGCCGACAATGCTGGAAAACGCTCTGGCAAAAAAGAAAGACCAGGTTTTGCGCCGAACCGCCAACAATTCAAAACTCGGCGTGATTTTAAATACAAACGCCGATTACGTCCGTGCCGTTATGCGCAAAAGCGCCAAGGCAATCATTACAACCGAGAAGGGAACTTTTACAATCGAATTTTTCCCCGAAGATGCGCCTTTGACAGTTGATAATTTCATCAAGCTCACCAAATCTAATTATTTTGACAATGTAACAATTCACCGCGTCGTGCCGAATTTCGTGATGCAGGACGGTGACCCGCGCGGCGACGGCAACGGCGGTCCCGGCTGGCAAATCCGCGATGAAATCAACGAAATTCCGTATGAACGCGGAATGGTCGGAATGGCTTTGTCAGGCAAAGACACGGGCGGCTCGCAGTGGTTCGTAACGCATTCGCCGCAGCCTCATTTGGACGGAGGCTACACTGTTTTCGGAAAAGTGAACGAAACTGATATGAAAATCGTAGATAATCTCGTGCGCGGCGATAAAATTTTGAGCGTGAAGATTGTTGAAGGCAATCTGCCACAGAGAACACAGAGTTTACAGAGAAAATCTTAAGAGAAATTAAAATAATTGAAAAGCACAATGATTTTTTTTATTGTTTGATTTTTCTCCGTGTTCTCTGTGGCTAAAAATATGGAAGAATTACAACCGATTGTTGAAGGCAATCTGCCACAGAGAACACAGAGTTTACAGAGAAAATCTTAAGAGAAATTAAAATAATTGAAAAGCACAATGATTTTTTTTATTGTTTGATTTTTCTCCGTGTTCTCTGTGGCTAAAAATATGGAAGAATTACAACCCGTTAAAACTCGGTCGCGTTTGACAATGGCGCGAGAAGAACGCAAACAAATCGAGATTGAAGAAGGTCTCGAAAGGCTTTCAAAATATCTCGACAATTGGATAAAGATTCCCGTCGTCGGCTGGCGATTCGGTCTCGACGCGCTTATCGGTCTTGTTCCGAATGTCGGCGATACGGTAACTTCGCTTGCTTCGTTTTACATTCTCGTTTCTGGCGTGCGCTACGGCGTTCCGAAAATTACGCTTCTTAGAATGGCTTTTAATATCGGGCTTGATTACCTTGTCGGCGTAATTCCGTTTCTCGGCGATACGTTTGATTTCTTTTGGAAAGCGAATAAGCAAAATATGGATTTGATTCGGACGAGAGGAACGGGAAAAGGCAAAGGCACGACCGGCGATTACCTTTTCGTCGGATTGATTATCTTGCTTTTGATTGCACTTTTAATCGGTTCGATTGTAGCGAGTTTGTATATTTTGAGTTTGATTGTCAGCGGAATTCGAGATTTGTTTTAGTTTGTTTATAAATAATTGTTGTATGCGAAAAGCCTTTCGTATTGTTTCAAAAGTAGAACAATACGAAAGGCTTCGTTTTTCTTTACCAAACGATTTTTACGTCGCTTGCGCTGCTGATTTTTCGGCTTGCATTTTCTTGATTCCGTCGGCGACGCGCGAGCCGTATTCTTCGTCGCACTGGCGGAGCAGTCCGAGCATTCTGTTTTGAATGTCTTCATTGCATTGCGAAAGCATATCCGACATATTGAAAACAAGGTCGTCGCGTTCCCATTGTTCAATCGTGCGATAACGTTCGCCCGCTTGTTTGAAATTGTTTTCGCGGTCAATCTTTTGCCGCACTAGATTACCCGCGACGTACGGCGTGTGGTCTTTGTTGCCGCCGCGGTCAGCTTCTTTCAGACCGCCGAGACTCGACGGTTCGTAATTGACGTGCGGATTTTCGCCGCCCGTGTCAACGAAGTAGGTCATCTGACCGTCGCGCTGATTTGTTCCGACGCGCTTTTTCGGGCTGTTAATCGGCAGTTGCAGATAATTTGGTCCGACGCGATAACGCTGCGTGTCCGAATAAGACATTGTGCGACCTTGCAGCATTTTATCGTCAGAGAAATCAAGACCGTCAACAAGAACGCCCGTTCCGAAAGAGGCTTGCTCGACTTCAGCGAAATAGTTCTGGGGGTTTCTATCCAAAACCATTCGTCCGACTGGAAGCAGCGGAAACATTTCTTCGTCCCACGTTTTCGTGTCATCGAGCGGATCAAAATCTAATTCCGGGTGTTCATCGTCCGACATAATTTGCACGCACAATTCCCATTCTGGATAATAGCCGCGCTCGATTGATTCAAACAAATCCTGCGTCGCGTGATTAAAATTCGTCGCCTGAATCTCGCTTGCCTGCGCCTGCGTCAGAGATTTTATTCCTTGTTTTGTTTTCCAATGATATTTCACCAAAACACCTTCGCCCTCAGCGTTATACCATTTGTATGTGTTGACGCCGAAACCGTCTTGATGTCGGTAATCCTGCGGAATTCCGCGCGGACTGAACAAGAACGAAAGCATATGCATTGACTCCGGCGTTAAACTCATAAAATCCATAATGCGCTGTGGGTCTTGACGGTTCGTTACCGGGTCGGGTTTTAAAGAGTGAATCACATCGGGAAATTTTATCGCATCGCGGATAAAGAACACTGGCAGGTTGTTTCCGACCAAATCCCAGTTGCCGTCGTCCGTATAAAATTTCGTCGCAAAACCGCGCGGGTCACGCAAAGTTTCCGGCGACGTGCCGCCGTGAATTACGGTTGAAAAACGCACGAACATCGGCGTGCGCTTTCCTTTCTCTTGAAATAGTTTTGCGCGTGTAAATTTTGCAATTGGCTCGTCGCCGACCGTTCCATACGCTTCAAAAAAGCCGTGCGCTCCGGCGCCGCGCGCGTGAACGACTCGTTCGGGAATTCGCTCGCGGTCAAAATGCGTGATTTTTTCGAGAAACGGATAATTTTCGAGCGTCACCGGACCGCGATTTCCCACCGTCCGCGAGCTTTGATTATCGTAAATCGGATGCCCCTGCCTGTTCGTTAAATCATCTTTCGCCTCCATCGTTTCTATCGGTTCTCCAGCCTTTGGACTGTTTGTTTTATTACCGTCGTCTTCTATCATTGCTTTTTCCTCCCGTTTGTTTTTGATTTATTTTTGACACAGAGAACACGGAATTTACATTGACAACTTAAAAATAATTGCTTTTCCTCTCGGTGTTCTCTGTGCGCTCTGTGGCTAATTTTTCGCACACTCAGGACACAAACCGCGCAAAGTTAATTCGATAGATTCGGGTTTGAATTTTGAAAACTTAGCTGCCAATTTAACTATCTCTTCCGGCAATTCGATTTCCATATCAACCAATTTGCCGCAATTGCTGCAAATAGCGTGGTCGTGCCGTGAAGTTATACGATCGTAACGAGTTGCGCCGTTGCCGAAACTGATTTCCGAGATATGTCCTGCTTCTTTCAAGAAACGCAGCGAATTATAAACGGTGGCAAAAGAAATTCCCGGCAGAAGCGTTTTCGCGCGGTCGAAAACTTCGTTCGCCGTCGGATGCTGTTCGGCGGCAAGAATAACCTGCAAAACAACTTCGCGCTGTTTCGTCAAACCTAAATCTTTAGTATTTTCCTGTGCGTATTTCATTTGTCTTGAATTTAGATTTAGAATAATTCTAAATACTAAAATTGTCAAACCATGTCTTTATTATCGAGCAATGTAAGAATATGGGAGAAGTTTAAGCAATTAGCTCAGATTATTTTTGTTGAGGTTTTATTTGTCATTAATTGTCGGTGGGCTTGAGCCGATGGGAACTATAAAGAATTGACTTAGATTTTTATCGGATAAAGCGGTCAAAATGACAATTATATCCTTTTCAATTCCTTTCTCTTTTATTAAATAATCCTTGATTTTTTGTACTTTTTGTTTTATTGATTTCTGGGAAGTATTAGGTTTGAATTTTTCGATTATGTAAATCGTAGCGGTTGGTTCGTCCAACAGTTTTTTTGTCAAACTGTCGAGTCTGGCTTTATCTATTTGTAACGAAGCGGTCGAAAATTCGGCAAACAATTCCGGTTTTCGCGCTAAATCAACAGACATCGTTACAGAAGCAATACTTTCACATTCTTTCGGCAAACCTTTTATTTCAACTGTAGCCGTCAAATTTTTTGAAATATCATTCTGCAAAACTTTTACAATTAAAGTTCCTTGTCCTTCAATTATTTCACCGCTGGAAACTATCCAGTTATACTTTAGATTAAAATCTTCGGCTTTTTTGCTAAAGTGAGCAGCGAAAATAATCGGTTCATTCGGCGATATTATATCACTCGGACCTGTAATTGAAATCATCGGACAAGGAGAAGTTTCATTAGTTTGTGCTAAGGCGGCGAAACAAAAAATTAAAAATAAAATCAAGGCAAATGCAAGATTTTTCATAACTTTAATTTTAAGTTTCCTGGCTGACGGCTTTCGTTTCGGGCGCGGTGACATACAAAATTCTGGTGCAGCTTTCGCAGGTGATAATTCGGTCGCTGGTCTTTAATTCGACTTGCATTTGCGGGCGCAGTTTCATAAAACACGCGCTGCATGAACCGTTGATGACTTCGGCAACCGCAATTCCGTCACGGCTTCTTTGCGCCAGACGGTTGTAGACCGACGCCATTTGTGCGGGCAGAGTTACGAAAACATCGTGACGTTTTTTTGTTTCGATTTCAAATTCTTTGCGGTTTTTATTTACTTCCGCGTCAAATTCCGCCAAAGCCGCATTTCTATTGGCTTCCAGAGAGTCTATTTCATCGGCGCGCTCGGCTAAATTTTTTTCTACTTCTTCGGTTTCCGTCATTTTTTCCAGAACCTTCGTTTCAAGTCCGGCAACTTGTTTTTGCAAAGCATCGGTTTCGCGCATCGCCGTTTCATATTCTTTCTGGTTTTGGGCATTTTTTAGATTGCGGTCAGCGCGTTCGATGTAGATACGCGCGTCAGCAATTTGTTTTTCCAGATCCGCGCGTTCGGTTTGCGCAGCGTCGCGTCTCGCCTGTATTTCTCTAATAGAAAAGGCGTGTCGTTCAAACTCTTGTTCGATACCGGCACGCCTGTTTTCCGCTGTTTCGATGGTTTTTTTCAGTTTTCGGATATTCGTATCCGTTTTCTGCAGTTCGATTAACTTTTCAAGTTCTGATTTCACTTCGGAAAATCTCCTGTTAAAAACAACATTTATACAGAATTTTCACACATTATTAACGGGCTTGCAACATTTAAAAATGTAAAAGCATTTCTCGCAGAGAAAAATTTTTATCGGAAGTTTGGCTGAATCCACCGAAAAACAAAAATTTTAACAAAAACATCAGAACTATGTTTTACATCTTGAAACCGAAATTCTCTCACCGCTGTCCGCCGTTTAAAATCTAACAATTTCTTCCGGCGCGTCGTTGCCTTCCGCCGATTTCCATTCGTCGTACGAATTGTAAAAATTGCAGTCGAACTTGGTTAAATACTCGATTTCTATGCCTTCGATTTCATTCGGAGCGTCCTCGAATTTAACAATCGCGCCGCAGCCGATTACTTCCGCGCCAATTTCTTTAACTAGTTTTGCCGTCTCTTCGATGGCTTTCCCGGAGCGGATAATGTCGTCAACGATGATGCATGGGTGAATGTCGCTGTCTTTCAAATACTGGCGAAACTGCCGCGCGCCGCCTTCGACTTCCGCCCAGTAAATCTGCTCGGCGCCGAGTGCTTCGCGCACGGCGAAAGCGACCGGAATGCCGCCCGGACTCGGACTGATAATCGAAACTTTCGGCAGACGCGAAGAAATCGCTTTGTTCATCCGAAACTTGCGGCTCAAACCGACCGACAGAACGCGCGAGTTATCGTAATAGCGGAAAGCAAGCGGCATTTGAAAATAATGCGAAGCGTGTCTGCCGCTCGGATAAACAAAATGTCCTTGTCTGTATGCGCCGGTTTTTTCCAAAATCTGCATCACCGATTCCGACGACGGAATTAAATCTATCATTTGTCATTCTCCTTTTCGGTCAAAAATAATTTTCAAAATTATACGACAGATTAACTCGGTTTTGAATTTGGGAAATTTGATTAGCGGAAATTATTCGGTTCGGGTTGTAATAATTTTTGAACGTCTGATTTTTGTTTTTTGCTCATATCAGCGGGAAGTTCATCAACCTTAAACCACGCCGCCGCTTTTATCTCGCGGCTTTTCGCTTCGGCTTTGCCGGTGGCGGAAGCGCGAAAAACGATTTCGATGTGACGGCTGTTCGTCCGCACCTCAAACAATTTTACGTTCTCCAACTCCAAACCGGTTTCTTCGCGGATTTCGCGCCGGACAGCTTGTTCAGGCTGTTCACTCATCTCCATAAATCCGCCCGGAATTCCCCACGTTGCGTGTGCCGAACGCAAAACGTGGTCGAGAAGCAAAACCTCGCCTTTCTCGTTGATGACAATCGCCGCAACCGAAACGGTAAATTTTTGCTGCGTTGCGCGAATGATTTTTCTACGCGCGAACGGTGTTATTTTTCTCCAAATTGTGCCGACAAAATTTTCCAACATCCAAGCAAACCTTTCGTAAAATTTGTCATCCTGGCTTGACAAAAAAAATTAAAACGCTAACAATGTTTAAACTTTATTAGTATGCAGGTCTAAACTTTACTAATGATTGTTAGCCTAGCGTTTCCAAAATAATTCTAATAATTCTACACTGTATCTAACCGCCTGGAGGATTTGATGCCGAAAGTTTTTTTCCGTTTGCAAACCGCCGTGTTTGCCGCACTCTTTATCTTTATTTTTACCGCTTTTGCTTTCGGGCAAACCAATAATCTACAAGACGATTTAGAAAACTCATTCAAAAAATTTAATTTAGTCAGGTTTAATAATCAAACTGCTCAAAAGAGAGCCGAAACAGAAAACAGGCTCAGCGTTCCGACTGCTGAAAGGAATTTTGAATTGACGCTTGTGCCGAGAGATTTGCGCGCGTCGGACTACCGCGCCGAAAATACGGTTGCAGACGGCGTTCGACAGCTTGCAAAAAGTGAAGTTACGACCTTTAAGGGAAAAGTTTCCGGCGAAGCCGATTCCGAAGTACGTCTCTCGATTGACGGCACGAAAATAGAAGGTTATTTCATTTCCGGCGAGGAAACGTTTTTTGTTGAACCGGCGCGAAAATTTTCGCGTGCGGCGCGTTTCGATGATTATGTTGTTTACCGGAAAGAAGATTTGATAAACACCGAAAGTTTCAGTTGCGGTGTGTCCGAAAAAATCGAGCAGGGAAAACAAATGTTGGCGGCAAACGCTGTTCAAAGCCCGGAGGCTTCGCACACGCTCGAAATTGCGACCGACGCCGATTTTGAATTCGTTACCACGCTCGGCGGCGCAACACAAGCCAACGGAGAGATACTGAATATCTTGAATATGGTCGAAGGCGTGTATTCGAGAGAATTAGATTTGACGATAAGCGTCGTTTATCAGAACACTTGGAGCCGCCCGGACCCTTACACGGGTTTAAGTTCTGAAACTCTTCTAAGTTCATTTAAGGATTACTGGAATGCTAATTTTCCGGTGTCACAGGTTCGGCGCGACACGGTGCATCTCTTTTCCGGCAAGCCGAGCGTCGGGGGACAAGGTTTATCTTTTGTCGGAATAGTTTGCAAATCTCCGACTTATGCTTACGGTCTCAGCGGCAGAATCAACATAACGCCGTTAAAATATGAATTGACGGCGCACGAAATTGCGCATAATATCGGCGCAAACCACACGGACGTGACGCAAGGCTGCGCTAGTACGGTGATGAACGCTTCATTAAGCCTCGGAACGCAATTTACTTTCTGCGCCTTTTCCCGCACCGAGATAACAAATTATATTTCCGCAAACAGCAGTTGTTTAACTTCAACTCCGAATCCAAATCCAACTCCGACTCCTCTTCCAACTCCAGTTCCTACTCCGGTGCCAACTCCTAATCCAACGCCGTTTCCGACGCCGTTTCCAACACCTTTTCCGACACCAAACCCGCAGGTTGGCGGCGGCAAAAACAGATATGATTTCGACGGTGACAACCGCGCTGAAGTTTCCGTTTTTCGTCCTTCAAACGGCGCTTGGTATATTTTGAACAGCCTCAATTTTTCGTTTAGTTCCGTGCAGTTCGGACAGGCAGGCGATAAACCGGTCGCGGCAGATTACGACGGCGACGGTAGAGTAGACGTTGCTGTGTTCCGCAGCGGTACGTGGTATCGAATAAAATCTTCGACCGGTGCATTCGACGCGGTCAGCTTCGGAAGTTTCGGCGACGTTCCCACGCCTGCTGATTTTGACGGTGACGGCAGAGCCGACATTAATGTGTTTCGTCCTTCGAGCGGCGAATGGTTTACTTTGAGAAGTTCGGATGGAGGTTTCAGTTCAGCTCAATTCGGCGCATACGGCGACGTGCCGCTGCCCGCCGATTTCGACGGTGATGCGAGAGCCGACATTAATGTTTTCCGCCCGTCAAACGGCGTTTGGTATAGACTCAACAGCGGCACATATAATTCCTTCTCGGCAGTGCAGTTCGGCGCAAATGGAGACATGCCGACGGCGAGCGATTTTGACGGCGACGGCAGAGCGGATGTGGCAGTCTGGCGACCTTCAAATGGCGTCTGGTATGAATTGAAAAGTCTACAAGGTTTTGCGGCAGTCGGATTCGGAAGTCTGGGAGACATTCCGGTCGCGGCAGATTATGACGGCGACGGCAGAACCGACGTTTCCGTGTTCCGTCCGTCAAATGGCTATTGGTATCGTTTAAACAGCACGGACGGCAGCTTTGCTTCGGTTCAATTCGGAAGCTATGCCGATGTTCCCGTTCCGGCTAACTTAAACTAAAAACACCTGCCAGCAAAAAAGGGAACGACGTAAAAATCGTTCCCTTTTTCTTTTTGCCTTTTATCCGGCGTTTATTTCAACGAAGCATCGTCAACTCGGAAGGTCGTCGTTGCTGAGCTATCGGTGGTTGAACGGAATTGGACGCGAACCGTCTGACCTTTGTAAGCCGATATGTCAAACGATTTTTGCGAATAGCTGCCGGCGGTGCCTTTGTTCAAATTGCTATAAGTCGCCACTGTTTTTAATAACGAACCCGAAGTGTTTCGTATTTCGACAAACAAATTGTCATACTGCGTTGAAGTCGTCGTTTCGTTCGATGTTACATTGAGCCAAAAACTTAAAGTTCCGGTTGCACTGCTCGGAATCGAAACCTGTTGATAGCTTTGTCCGGTAACACTGTTGTTCACGCCGAAATAGATATAACCGGTTCCACCGTACGGATAGCTTCCATTGGCGGTGTAGAAATATCCTGTGCCTGAACCAGCCCACGGCGAAGCGCTTCCTTCAAATCCACCGTTAGAAAGAAGTTCACTTCCAGTGCTCGGAGTCGGTGTCGGAGTCGGTGTTCCGCTGCTCGGGCAAGAACCGACGCCGACGGCGCACCATCCGGTTGCAACCGTGTTGTATTGCGTGC
>MWYY01000047.1 GCA_002050355.1 Acidobacteria bacterium 28-9 | reverse complement strand
GCGAAACCTCTGTAAACTTGCGAGCGCACGGTCGGCAGCAAATCGAAACCTTTCGAGCCGAATTGATTGATATTTGCGACGGCGTAAGTTCTGGCGGCGATTGCCTGCGCTTTTTGTGCTTCGAGCGTATGGTTTAGCAAAAATGGGGGTGAAATACGACGCGATTGTGAAGCATTATTACACGGGAATTGATTTGACAAAGGCTTATTAGAATATGAAGAAAAAAATATTTATAGCTCCGATTTACGGAATCGAACTTACTAAATCCGTGAATAATGAATTCCAAATTATTAGAACCATATTAATCACAAAGGAGAAATTGCGAAGAAATAGAAAGAAGTTTGGTATTCCAGAGCAAGTTTCAAAACTACCTAAATTTGACAGAGAAAATTTTTTTGATATTTCTGGTACTTTTGCAGTTGTTCAACATAATGACACAGAAAACTACTCAACATTAGCTGATAAATCCTTGAAAATTATTCAAAGAGAACTTTCAATACTTTCGTTATCTATTCTTCAATATAAAAAACGTGGAGAAACTTCAATTCCAACAGTAATGAATCCTTCGGTTATTCCAACAAACAGATACGCCATTACTAATATCAATATAGATACCTTGAGTGGAACACTTAAGTTAGGAGGTTTGCAAGGGCGATTTCTGCCCCTAATTTTGAATGACGAATGGAAATCTCATCAAAGAAAAAATTTCTTTTTCAATCTTATTAATTTTATTAGAAAAGAAAATAAAAGAATTAGAGTTAACAAGAATTGGATTGAAGAAATTATTAAAGCAAGTGTTTTAATTGGAAAAAGCATTAACTCCAATGACCTAGAAGATTCCTTTCTGTGGAATATGATTGCTTTGGAAATATTGTTGACTAATTCAGATGATAGTAAATTTCTTGATATTTTACCCAAAAGAATTGAAGCCTTTTTTGGTTGGTACACAAATTGGAAAACCGACGAATTTGAGGATAAGATTAAGGAGATATATGGCAAAAGATGTTCTTTGGTGCATAGAGCAAAGGGTGAAAATATAACAACGGAAGATTTATTATTTACAGATTCATTACTTTTTAATCTGCTTTTAAATATTACATCCTTTCCAAAACTTTTCCGTACACAAAAAAGTCTTATTAATTTTTCCCGTAGATTAGAAGCACAAAAAATACTAGGAATTAAGCGAAAACCGATAGGATTGAAATTCGTCAAAGTTAGTAGTGATAATGATGATGTTAAAAAGTTTTTTGGTAAGTAACTTTGAATGATTATGCGTTTTTCTCGCAATCAAATTGTCGGCTCGCTCATTCTTCTCTGCGTGATTTTGATAATCGCGCTTTTTCGTCTCATAACTCGAACAAATTAAAATTAGAAATAAAACTGAAATTTATACAAGCCATTTTTGCTTTTTATCTGTGCTAGTCTGTGTTTATCTGTGGTTAATTTTCATTCTCAAAAACCAATTTACGCCGTTGTCGGTCCGACGGCTTCGGGCAAAACCGAGCTTGGCGTTGCACTTGCTTTGAGAATTGGCGGCGAGATTATCAATTGCGATTCGGTGCAGATTTACAAAGAAATCCAGATTGCGACGGCGAAGCCATCAATCGAAGAAATGCGCGGCGTTCCGCATCATCTTATTGATTACGTTTCGCCGGATGTGAATTATACGGCGACGGATTGGGCGGGCGATGCGACTGAAAAGATTTATGAAATCGAAGCGAGAGGAAACACGGCTATTTTAGTCGGCGGAACGGGTTTTTATTTGCGCGCGCTTCGGCAGCCGTTTTTTGAAAGTCCGAAAACTAATGAAAATTTGAGAAACCGTTTGGCAAAAATCAAAGAAGAAAAGGGTGCGGAATATCTTTATAAAATTTTGCGAAGGGTTGATAAAGCGGCGGCGAAAAAAGTTTTTCCGCGCGATTACGTGCGTGTGATGCGCGCGCTGGAAGTTTATTTTCAAACCGGCGAACGTTTGTCTGAACTTCAACTGACACGAGAAATGCCGCCAGAATTTGCTGACAGAATCGAGATTTTTG
Organism: Acidobacteria bacterium 28-9; assembly: GCA_002050355.1. Taxonomy (GTDB): domain Bacteria; phylum Acidobacteriota; class Blastocatellia; order Pyrinomonadales; family Pyrinomonadaceae. Next base: position 28,246 of record MWYY01000047.1, on the reverse strand, counting down.
CCTTGAATCCGCCGCGCGATTTACTTTACGAGCGAATAAACCGTCGTGCCGAAGTTCATTTTCAAAACGGGTTAGTTGAAGAAGTGAAACATTTGCGCGAGCGAGGCGTAAAAGATGACACGAATGCACTCGGAGCACACGGCTATCGTCGAGTTTGCGAATATCTGCGCGATGAAAGAACTTTAGAAAGCGCCGTCGAGCAAACCAGGCAGGATGTGCGAAATTACGCCAAACGTCAAATGTCCTGGTTCCGGCACAAAGAAAGTGTAACGTGGCTCGAAGGTTTCGGAGATGATGAAAATTTGCAGAAAAAGTTTTGGAAAATGCTTGACGAAAAATAACTTGTGAAATAATTCTTGTATGTCCGTATAAATTTGTTATACACTTAAGTTACCTTCCCACAACTAAATAAGAAGAGATTAATGTTATGGAAAAAACTACTGCCCAAAACATACAGGATGCCTTTCTAAACACGGCGCGGCGCGAGCGACAAAACGTTACGGTTCATCTGCTGCACGGCGCGACGCTTTTGGGCAGGATAAAAAGTTTTGACAAGTTTTCGGTTCTGCTCGATGTCAGCAATCAGGATTTTCTTGTTTTTAAACACGCCATTTCAACCGTTTCAATCGAACGAAAAAAAACCGAATAAAAAAAGAAATTTTGCCAGGCAGATTTATCACTTTTGAAGGAATTGACGGCAGCGGCAAGTCAACGCAGCTTGCAATGCTGGCGGGCAAACTTCGCGTTCAGGGCTTTGACGTTTTGACGACGAAGGAGCCGGGCGGAACAGCTTTAGGCAAACGCCTGCGCGCGGCGTTTCTCGAAACCGAAGAAGCGGTCGCGCCGCTGGCAGAGCTTTTGCTGTTTGCCGCCGACCGCGCTCAGCACGTAAATTTTCTCGTCAAACCGGCGCTGTCGGAAGGGAAAATCGTTATCTCCGATCGATATGCCGACGCGACATTTGCTTATCAAGGCGCGGGACGCGGCTTTTCCGAAGAAACGGTCAACCGGGTTATCGAACTGGCAACCGGCAACTTAAAACCGGACTTGACGCTTTTCTTTGATTTGCCGGTTGAAACCGCACTCGAACGAACCGTTAATCGTTCGGAAAACGGTGAGAAGAAAAATCGTATGGACAAGGAATCAGCGGATTTTTACACGCGCGTTCGTGAAGCATACCTAAAAATTTCCAGCAAAGAACCGGCGAGATTTTGCGTTGTCAATGCATCGGGTTCGACCGAGGAAGTTCATGCGAGAGTTATAGAAATCATGGGGAAATTTCTTAATCGAGGATGAAGAATCAAACAGGAAGCCTTTTTATCCTTTTAGATTGAGTATTCACAAGTGATAAAATACTTTTAGACATTTAATAAATAGCATTGTAAACATAATCGTAATAAACAGTTTATGTTAGACAAACTCATCGGCAACACACACGTCAAGAAAATTTTGCGGCGAATGCTCACATTAAACCGTGTTCCGCATTCGCTGATTTTCGCTGGCGCCGAAGGCATCGGAAAAAAACAATTTGCGCTCGAATTGGCAAAAGCGTCTGTTTGTCGAAACCCGAAAGATTTTGAAGCCTGCGACGTTTGCGCCGCTTGCCGCCGCGCCGATAAATTTGTCTTTCCGACATCGGATAAAAACGACGATTACGAAAAAGTTATATTCAGCGAACATCCCGACATTGGAATGGTTGTTCCATTCAAAAATAGTATTTTGGTTGACGCCGTCCGCAATCTTGAACGAGAAGCAAACTTTCGCCCGTTTGAAGCCGGAGCAAGATTTTTGTTGATTAATAACGCGGAAAAACTCAGCGCCGCAAAAGACAACGCCGCCAACGCGCTTTTGAAAACTTTGGAAGAACCGCCGCCGACATCGTATATTTTCCTGATAACTTCACGCCCCGACGCGCTTCTTCCGACGATTCTCTCGCGCTGTCAAATGCTGCGTTTCGCGCCGGTCGCGCCCGATGAAATCGAAAACTACCTGCTCCGGGCAAAGAAGTTTTCGCCTGATGATGCCGCGCTTCTGGCAAAACTTTCAAAAGGCAGCATCGGGCAGGCGCTCGAAACCGATTCGGAAAAATTCCGGCGGATACGCGATGATATGTTAAAAATTCTCGACAGTCTGCTCATCACAGAAGATCGCTCGGTTTTGCTGCGTGCGGCGGAGGAAATGAACGATGCAAAAAATAAAGATAATTACGACAACGCACTCGAAATTCTCGAAACTTTGATACATGACACTTGGGCGTTACGCCTCGGAAACAACGAACAAATCGTCAACGCCGACATCAAAATCCAACTGCAAAAACTCGCCGAGCGCCCCGACGCAGTGCGTCTCGCCGCGTGGCTTGCGGAAATCGAAACTGTGCGCCAAAACTTCAGCGTCAATATCAATCGCAAAATCGCCACCGACGCGCTGTTTATGCAAATGGCTTCCCGATTTTAGATTTCGAATTTTGGATTTCGCGCGGTTAAATACCCTTTACCTTTGCGAAAATAACTTTTAGAATTCAAGTATCTCGAACATTTACAGAATCGGAGTTAATTATGAAAAAGCAAATTCTTCTTGTCGTTTCCACTGTTTTATTGACTGCTTCAATCGTGTCGGCACAAACGACGCAATTGCCGGTGGTGAAACAAATTTCGGCAGGCGTAGTCAACGGTAAAGCGGTAAGTTTAGCCAAGCCCGCTTATCCGTCAGCCGCTCGCGCAGTCAGTGCTGAAGGTGCCGTCAACGTGCAGGTTACGATTGACGAAGAAGGAAATGTCGTTTCCGCATCGGCGGTCTCCGGTCATCCTCTGCTGCGGCAAGCTGCCGAACAAGCCGCTGTGCAGTCAAAATTTAGCCCGACTGTTTTGAGCGGTCAGGCAGTGAAAGTTACGGGCGTGATTGTCTATAATTTTGTAGCCGGAGACAAAACTCCGAACTGGTTCAAGATCGGCTACGATTTGGCGAGCGCTCAACACGCTTCGTCACTGATTTTCTTAAATACGAATTTAATCGCCAAAACTTTTCAACCCGAATGGATGACGGAAAAGGAACAGCTCCAAAAACTGGCGGAAATAAAACAAGCCGAACCTTTAATCGTTTCTGAACCGGTTGTGATAAGCGAAAGAAGAATTAGCGACAATACCAAAAAAAACCCTGACGGAATTGTTGTCAGAAAAGTAACTACGCAGCGAGTCGTCAAATCCGACGGCAATGAACCGACCGGCGAACAAATCGCCGCATCGCAATCGTTAATCGCTTCGCTGCAAAGTCGTCTGGCAAACGATGAGTTGAATTTGTGGCAGTTTAACACGGGCGTAAGTTTGAGCTGGGCGGTATCGCGCCTTCGTTATACGAACGAGCGGCAGAGAGTATTAAGTTCACTCCGCCAGCAAATTCAATCCGCTCCGAGCAAGGTTTCGCCGGAATTTTTAGCCGAATTACAAAAAATTCTGGCAATTTTGGAAAAGCCGAATCCGACGCCGGAAGACCGTCAGCAAACCGGTCAAATTATGCGAAAACTGTTTTTGAATCAATAAGACGCAAAAACTTTTTTATTCGTAAAATTCAAGATGGAGAAGCACTTTTCATCAACAACCGAACGAATTCTGGCGGGCGCGGGAATTTTAGCGGCGCTAATGGGCGCGTTTATGGTCGGTTATTTTAATCCGGTAACAGGTGGATTTTCCCTCGCCTGTCCGCTTCACGCTCGGACCGGTTTAAATTGTCCGGGCTGCGGTTTGACGCGCGGTTTTCACGCGCTTTTTCACGGCGACGTTTTGGGTGCGCTTCATTTCAACGCGCTTTTGCCCGTTTATCTTTTCATCTTTGCCTATTTATTTGTTTCGATGTTTTTGATTGCGGTCAAAGGACGTGGGCTTTCGTTTAATATTTTTCGACCCAGTTGGATTTGGAGTTTTTTTATAATTGCGATGGTTTTCGGCGTCATGCGAAATATTCCGGTTTACCCTTTGACGCTTCTCGCGCCGTGAAAAAATTAACTGCGGATGAACACGGATAAAAATTGATAATTGATAACAGAAAATGGATAATGCTTCGTTTTTCAAGTTCTCAATTACCCATTATTCACTATCAGTTATCGGTTGTTTCTATGTTTATCTGCGGTTACTTATTTTTAAAAATCTTCAAAATAATTTTTTCAAACCTTCGTCCAAACTAATCTCCGGTTTCCAATCTAATTCTTGCTTAATCAAAGTTAAATCTGAAACGTAATTGGTCGGAACGGGCGCGGGCAGCGGATTTTTTTCGTCAATCACGGCTTGATAGCCGGAGATTTCCTCCATTTTCATAACCAGTTCACGCAATGAAAGCGCGTTTTGCGCGCCACCGCCGAGATTGTACAGACCGTGCCGGATAACCGAATCGACAAATGCGCGACACGCCCGCGCGAAATCTTCGACAGCGAGAAAATCTCTGCGCGGCGCGCCCGCACCGGGCAATCCGAGCGACTCGCCCGTATTTATTTTGTCGGCGTAATTGGTGACAAAATTCGGCGTGTTGCCTTCCGACATCGGTGCGCAGACGGTCGAGAGACGGAAAATGCACGAGCGAAAATTTCTTTGATTGGCGTAAAACTCGACGTAGCGTTCAGCAATTAGTTTCGACCATTCGAGCGCGGATTGACCCGAATAGACAGTCGGACAGGTTTCGGGAACTTCGCGGTAATTGTCGGCAAATCTGCCGTAAACGTCCTTTGTCGAAGCGAAAATAAACGCCGAGTTTTCGCGCATCGAGCGCAGCAGATTTATAGTGCCTTCGACATTTGTAAGAAAAACTTCTTCCGCTGCTTCGGGCGATTTGTCGAGCGTTGCCGCCAGATGAACAACAGCGTCGTATTGCTCGACAATCTGCGCGTCCTGCAAATTCAGCAAATCGAGATTTGAGCGGCGCGAAAAATCGTCCGCCCCTAAAAACTTCCGAACATGCGTTCCCAAAAATCCGCTGCCGCCGGTTACGAGAATTTTCATAAAAGTTAGTTTAGGTATTATATTCTAAAAAGCAGCATCGTAAAAAAGCGGTTCGACGGCAGCCACCAAAATTTATAAAATTTTACAAGGCAACGGCAAAAAACGAAAACCTCACTAATCTTTTGCAGCAAACAAGAAATGCCCGACCAAATTGCCAGCGAAAAATCTAAACCGACGCAAAGCCGACGTGAAACTGCGCGTATAAAAGCTTTTCATCAACCGTCGCCGACTCTTTTTCGCCGTCTGCTTCGCTTCGTTTTTAACCCGATTACGCTATCGCTTGCGCTTTTTTCGATTCTTGCCGTATTTTCAACTCTCGCATATTTCTGGTTTGAATACTCTGACAGAGTTGATTCGCTGCTGCGCGGCGAAGTTTTCACGCGCACGGCAGGCATTTATTCCGCGCCGAAAACACTCGAAAAAGAAGAAAATATATCGCTCGCGGATTTAGTCGAGTATTTGAAATCAGCCGGTTATATCGAAAAAAATCAACAGGCGAACGTCGCGCGCAGCCGATACGCGGTCAAAGAAAACACGCTCGAAATCAAACCGGGCGACACGGCGATGATTGACAGCAAAAAAGTTTTTTCAGAACTTTCGGTAAAGTTCAAAAAAGACGGAAAATCCGTCGCTTCGATCGTCGAAGAAACTTCAGGCAAAGAACTTGCGCGCACGGCGCTCGAACCGAAAATCCTGAGTTCGATTGCGGCTGAAGGCAATGGTAGACGTAAAGCAGTCGCTTTCAGCGATTTACCGCCGCATCTCGTCAAAGCGATTACGACAACTGAAGACCGCGCGTTTTTCGAGCATTACGGAGTTAATTTTCGCGGTATCGGTCGTGCTTTGTGGCGCAGATACGAAAGTGGCGCGGAAAATTCCCCGCTTAACAATCAAGGCGGTTCTTCGATTACTCAGCAGTTGGTTAAAAATCTGCTTCTCTCGAACGAGCCGACAATCGAACGCAAATTAAAAGAAGCGTATATGTCGGTCATTTTGGAAACGCGGCTGACGAAACAGGAAATCTTTACGCTTTACGCCAACCAAATTTATCTCGGACAACAGGCAGGCACGAGCATTTACGGCGTCGGCGAAGCGGCAAACGATTATTTCGGCAAAGATGTTTCGGCTTTGAATTTGCCGGAAGCAGCGTTTATCGCCGGAATAATTCGCAGTCCGAACCGTTACAACGCCAGAAAAAATCTCGAAAAAGTTACAGAACGGCGCAATCAGGTTTTAGATTCGATGCTCGAAGCCGGCGAAATTTCGCTCGAACAAAACGGGCAAGCAAAAGCCGCGCTGCTCGTGCTGCATCAAATTTCTCCGACCAGAGAATCACAAGGGTTTCCGTATTTTTCCCAATACGCGACCGAAGAGTTACCAAAACTGATAAACGACCCGGAAGCCCTGCAGCACCTTCGCGTCTATACGACGATTGACCCGGATTTGCAAAAGGCTGCTTACGAAATCGTCAACAAACGGCTCGAACGCCTCGACAAATATTTTCCGAAAAAGCAGAAAGGAAAGCTGCAAGCCGCGCTCGTCGCAATCCGTCCGAAAACCGGCGAAATCGTCGCAATGGTCGGCGGACGAAATTTTCTGGAAAACCAATTTAACCGCGCAACCGACGCGATGCGCCAGCCCGGTTCGGTCTTTAAACCGTTTGTATATGCGGCGGCGATAAACTCTGCTTACGAAGGAAATTCGCACACTTTTACCGCTGCAACAATGTTCAAGGACGAGAAAAAAGTTTTCGCTTTCGGCAGCGACACTTATTCGCCAAACAATTACGGCGACTTTTTCAGCAATCGTGAAATGACTTTGCGCGAAGCACTCTACAAAAGCAAAAACGTCATTACGGTTGATTTGGCAATGGAACTAAATATCGGACGTGTTATGGGTTTTGCAAATCGAGCCGGTTTGCCGAAAGTCGAAAAAGCGTATCCTTCGATGGCTTTGGGAACGTCCGAAGCGACGCCTTTGCAGATGGCGACCGCTTACACGACGTTTGCAAATTTGGGCGACCGAGTTTCGCCGCTCGCTATCAGCCGCGTTACGACCGGCGACGGAAGAACTGTCGTCGCGCCGACTGCGGAGAAGAAAAACGTTTTGCGTCCCGATGTCGCTTACATTATGGACGATATGCTAAAAGACGTTATAAACCGCGGTACGGCGTCTGATGCAAAAGCCTGGGGAATAAAAAACGTCGCGGGCAAAACCGGTTTTGCCGGAAAGACCGGAACGTCGCGCGACGGCTGGTTTGCCGGTTTTACGCCGGATTTGGTGTGCGTCGTCTATGTCGGGTTTGACGATGGCGACGACCTCGGTATGAAAGGCTCAGATTCGGCAATGCCGATTTGGGCAGATTTTATGCGCACGGCTTTAGGTCAGCACCCGGAATGGAGCGGTGATTGGCAAATGCCTTCGTCGGTTCGACGCGCCGAAATTGATACGCGCAACGGTGCGCTTATTCGTGAGCTTTCAAACGCCGAAGCTGATTCGATTCAAATCGAACAAACCATTTTGAGCAATCACAACGCTAATGCCAATTTACAAATTCAAGCCGAAGAACCGATTGCACCAGGAAACACGACGAACATACCGAAAATCACGGCTGCTCCCGACATTTTCGTAACCGATGTTCCGGCAGAATTTCGCCGCGTCGAGTATTTTATTAGCGGAACCGTTCCGAACAAAGTTTTGTTGCCGCTGCCGAGCGAAGAAAATTTGAACGAAAATATAACGACCGGAACAGTTCAAGCGACTCCGATTCCGACGGCGACGCCGCCTTCCACAGACGGACAAAACCCGCCACAAAATCAGGAAAACAATCGTCAGCCGTATTCAGAGCGAAGTAACGATTCCGAGCCTGATTTCGAGCCAACCGTTACTGTGATGGTTTGCCCTTTAACCGGAATGCGCGCGAAGGCAAATTGTCCGAACAAAGAATGGAAAACCTTCAAAGAAGGCGAACAGCCAAAAGAATTTTGCACCTTCCATATCAATCCGCCGAGATAGCGGAGGGTTTAATCGTAGTATTCGAGTCCCAAATGCGTAATCAAATCTTCGCCCTGAAGATGTCGCAGAGTATTTTTCAGTTTCATTAATTGAATAAAAATATCGTGTTCCGGGTAGAGTTCCGGCGCGGTTTGCGGGGCTTTGAAATAAAACGAAAGCCATTCCTGAATTCCCTTCATTCCGGCGCGCTGCGCTAAATCCATAAACAAAGCCAAATCCAAAACAAGCGGCGCGGCAAGGATTGAATCGCGGCATAAGAAATCAATTTTTATCTGCATTTTGTAACCGAGCCAGCCGAAAATGTCTATGCTGTCCCAGCCTTCTTTGTTATCGCCGCGCGGCGGGTAATAATTGATGCGGACGACGTGCGCGAAATCTTTGTAAAGTTCCGGATAAACTTCAGGCTGCAAAATGTGTTCGAGAACCGATAATTTGCTTTCTTCTTTAGTTTTGAAATTTTCCGGGTCGTCTAAAACTTCACCGTCGCGGTTGCCTAAAATGTTTGTCGAATACCAGCCTTCGAGTCCGAGCATTCTCGCTTTCAAACCGGGGGCGATGATGGTTTTCATCAACGTTTGTCCGGTTTTGAAGTCTTTGCCGCAAATCGGGACGCCTGTGTCTTCGGCGAGTTTTGTCAGCGCGGGAATATCGCACGATAAATTCGGCGCGCCGTTGGCAAACGGAACTCCCGATTTCAAAGCGGCATAAGCGTAAATCATCGAGGGAGCGATTGCCGCGTCGTCATCATAAAGACCTTTTTCAAACGCTTCCAAAGTTTGATGAACCGCCGATTGTTCGAGAAAAATCTCCGTCGAAGCCGCCCAAACTATAACCAATCTGTCGCAGCCTTTTTCCGCTTTGAAACGGGCGATGTCAGCAATCAGCTGCTCCGCAAGTTCCATTTTATTCTTGCCCTGTTTGACGTTTGTTCCATTCAAACGCTTGACGTAATTATGCTCGAAAACCGCCGCCATCGGTTTCAAAGATTCGAGCTGCTCACGAAGGTCTTCGACGTGCGCTTTTTCCAAAACTCCGCAATGAAGCGCCGCTTCATAAGCCGAATCAGAAAATATATCCCACGCGCCGAAAACAACGTCGTTCAAATCAGCTAATGGAATAAAATCTTTTATTTTCGGTGAACGATTGTCGGTTCGCCTGCCCAAACGAATTGTTCCCATCTGCGTCAGACTGCCGATCGGCTGCGCCGTTCCCTTGCGAATCGCTTCGACGCCCGCGACAAACGTCGTGCTGACAGCGCCCAAACCGACGAGCAGAATTCCGAGTTTGCCGTCTGCCGGCGCGATTTCCACAGCTTTTTCAACCATTTAATTATTTATCCTTTTTTGAATATTAAAAACCGAATAATAACTTTACAAAAATGTTAAGGCAAACGATGACTATCAAATTATTTTGATTGTGGTTTATCGACAGATTTGAAATATTTGTGGTAACTGTTGTCGAGAAATTTTTAACTTCGGTAAATTTGATAATCAAGTTCCTCAAAAATATTGTCGCGATTTTCGATTTCGGCGAGTAGCGGTTCGTTAAATTCGCCCGTTCCAATTATGTCAGCCAGCAGATTAAAGCGGTGAATGTGCGATTTGAAGCGGCGCGAAGAATATTGAACCGTTGTGCCTTGATAGATTTGAAACGCCCAATCGCTCGATTGAGCCAGAAGCAATTCCCGCGCGAGTTGATTTAATATGCGGCGTTCGGTCGGGTTTGGTTCCGGATAACGATTGGCGAGTTCGGTCATTCGTCGCTCGGCGTCGTGTTGAAATGGATACATCCACGAATTAGCTTCGTTGAGCCAGACTTTGTAATAACCGTTTTCGCCCCACGACGAAGCCGACGGCTGTTGGATTTGAATCGGAATATGCGCGTCGAGAAAATCGCCGGGTGTCGCGGCGCGAACCTTATCTTTTTGGACGTGCAGCTCGCGGAAAAGGAAGTTTAAGAATTGCGGTCCTTCAAACCACCAATGTCCGTAAAGCTCAGCGTCGTAAGGCGAGACGACGAGCGGCGCGTAGCCCGCAAAAGTTTCACGCAGAATATAAGCCTGCTTTATGCGTTTGCCGACGAAATCGGTGGCGTCTTCGGCAGCTTTCAGGCGCGCCAACTCGGGCATATACGGTTTCTTATGTTCGGTCTTGCCCGTAACCCGATAGTATTTCAAACCGAGATTGCGGCGATTTCCGTCGGCATGCAAAAAGGGTTTGACATATTCATAAGGCAAATCCCAACCGACATCGCGATAAAATTCACGATAGACGACGTTGCCCGGATAACCGACTTTCGCGCTCCAGACTTGCTGCGAAGTTTCGAGATCACGCGCGAAAACTGCGACGCCGTTCGGACACATCACGGGCGCGTGAACGCCGTAACGCGGGCGCGGCTCGCCATATAAAATCGCGTGCGAATCACCGATAAAATATTCGATTCCGGCGTCTTTTAAAAGCGTTTCGAGTCCCGGCTCGTAAGCGCATTCGGGCAGCCAGATGCCGCGTGGTTTACGTCCAAAATGTTTTTGATAATTTTCGACGGCAATTTCAATTTGCGCGCGCTTTGCTTCAGTGGTTGAAATAAGCGGCAAAAAACCGTGTGTCGCGCCGCAGGTGATAATCTCCAAAACGCCTTCTTCCTGTAACTGACGAAAGGCATTTATCAAATTTCGATTGTATTTATCATTCCACAAGTGTAAGGATGCGCTCAAATTTTTGACATACATCTGCGCCGCGTCAAAAAATTGCGGTTCTTCACAGCGTGTTCTTTCGACTTCTTTGCGGGCAAGGTCGAGCAGATTTTCCAGATGGCGCGTGTATCTGGTTTCGAGCAATTTGTCCGACAGCATCTCGCACAAAGTGGGCGAGATATTTATTGCCAGACGCGGATGCGCGCCCGATTCGTGCAAATTTTGAAGAATAAAAATCAGCGGCAGATAAACTTCCGTAATCGCTTCGTAAAGCCAGTCTTCTTCCAAAAATTCGGGATATTCGGGATGGCGCACAAACGGCAGATGCGCGTGTAAGATTAAACTGAAATAACCGACAGGCATAATTTTTTATTCACGAGAAAATTAACCGTTCGAGTTAAAGGAACTAACGGGCGAAAATTTCGGTATAAATGTTCGCTTTGAAACGCGCGGAAAATTTATCAAACTCGCACCGAAAACCGTCGGCGAAAGAAATTCTTTTTCCTCAGTTTCGATGGCAAACACATCGAAATTTTCCTGCAGCGCGGCAAACGCTTTTTCGGCGCTCAGGTTTTCCGAGTTTTTCTGTAATTTAGCGAAAAGATTCGAGCTAATCTGACCGCGCAGATTCTCCAGCGCGTAGCCGGAAGCCAGAGCAAGCAGCGCGAAACGCATTTCGCTCGAATTGTTTCGGGTAAAATCGTTTTCCGTCTCACCGAAAAAATGCGCGAAAGCTGCTTGCGTGGAAAGTTCGGCGGCTTCAAAATCATCGCCTGCGAGCGCCACTTCAAAAGCGTCTTGCGTAAAGCCCGAAGCATCCAAAACCTGCGCGAAACTGTCTGCCGAAACTGTCCAGCCGGCGGCGGCGGCTTGGTGCGGCGAAGGATTTTTTCTCGGCGTTTCGACCGTATTTGAAAACATCAGGCGAACGAACGGATGATTCGGCGCGTAAAAACCAATTTCCGCCTGATAGCTCGAATCGGCGTTAACGTCAAACCACCACGAACCTTCCGGTTCGACGGGAACAACTTCTTCCCCATCGGTTGTTTGGTTGCGAAGTTTGACGACGAGCGTATAATTCTGCGCGTTTTTGCCGAAAACCCGGTGCAGAGTTTGAAACGGATTGTCTTTTACAGACCAATAAAAATTTAGGCGCGTCGGCGACTGCATTTGAAGGCGCGCGCGATTTTCCTTTGCCAATTCAGACAGTTTCGGCTCGGCGAGTTCCCGGAAAATCTGATTTTCAATTTTGGTCAAATCGTCCGTTTCGCTGTTTAAAGCTGCAGCGCCGAGTGGTTGCTGCGGCAAATTTTTTTTCGGCGAAAAAACATCTTCCGCATTTAGTTCCGCGCTTGCAACATTTTCCTTTAAAACGGTTTCCGACGATGAAATCGAGTTTAGCTTAAATTCGTCAAGCGTAAACTTTCTTGTGTTTACCGATTTCTTCTCCGAATTTTTTTCTGTCGCAGATGTTTCCGACAACGTTTTTTTCGTATCTTTTTCGCTCATAAAATTTTATAAAAATATAGATTAGCTGCACTCGATAATAAGACGTAACGGTTGTTTCCACAAAATCCGAATCGAAATTATTCGTTTTTGTCCGGAAATATGAACGGTTTTTACCTCGAATCAGCGGCGAGAGTTTGCCTGCAAATAATAAAAATTGTAATTTTTTATAATTCAACTTTTCGCTTCGTATAAAAAGAAAAAGTTTTGTTATCCTGCAATTCAAGCGGCGGATTTTCGATTGAAAAAGCGTTATCTGTTTTCGGCGAAAAAATGCTACTCTTATACGTTGTGTCGAAAATAAGTTTTATATGAACAATCGGAGGAATTTTTAATGTCTTTAGTAACTTGTCCAGAATGCGCGCACGAAGTTTCGGCGACGGCGACGGCTTGCCCGAACTGCGGTCATCCGTTTGCGCCGCCGGTAATACACCGTAAAGTCGTAGTCGCCGAAGCGCCGCCGGAGCGTGACGCTTTTCCGAAATGGATTTTTATACCGCTCGGACTTCTCGGTGTTTTACTGCTTTTTGTTTTGTTTGCATTTATGCGAAACAACGACGAGAACGCCGACGGACGCAATATCAATGTCAGCGTCAACACACAGAGACCGGGGGGAGGCGCAATCTTAAGTAATACAACGACGACAAGCATCGCGCCCGAATCGCAAACGGTAATTCCGCCTTCAACTACAACTGTTATTCCGCCGTCAAGTTCAACAACACTTCCTCCTCCTAGTGCGCCGCCGCCGCAAACAACGGTTACAACTATTCCGGGCGAATCGTCAACTGCCGCCGCGCCTGACAAAGGCACGGTTAGTCTCGAAGCAAAAATCGCAACCAATTCCGGCAGTATTCAGCCTGTTCCGAAAGAAAGTTTTTATCTGCTCAACAAAGATTTGGAGAGCATTTTGAGCGACGCTAATATCGAAGACGAAACCGGACAAGGTTTGGTTAATGCTTATGCTCTATCGGTTTTGTATCCCGATAGATATGCGGACACGCGCAGAAAAGCGTTGAGCGCCATCAACAAGCACGTCGTTTATAAGGCTCTGACTGATTCGGGCGGAAAAGCGTCTATGAAAGACGTGAAACCGGACAGCTATTATTTATTCGGGATAACGAAAACTAAAACCGGCTTTGCCGTCTGGAGTTCGCCTGTTAACATCAACGCCGGACAAAACGCGCTGAATTTATCACCGGCGCGCCTGACGGAAATATCTCAGTAATTGTATATCTATTTTGAAACTGAAAACGACGAAAGCGACAGGAAATTTCCCGTCGCTTTTTTGCAATGAGATTACAAACGAATTTTTGAAATCTTATAATTTCCGTTAAAATTTCGGCTTCAAGCTGAACGCGTCAGAAGTCCGAGTTCGTAGCCGATTTCTTCGAGTTCTTCGCGCGTTAAAACGACGCCTTCGGGCGCGCGTTTCTTGAGCTTAAAGACCAGCGCCGCGTCTTTTGTTGTTTGAATAAAATCAATTCGGTTTTGCGGCACGGGAAATTTCAAAAGCATCGTCATCAACTCGGCTGTTGCGGCGTGTCCGATTGCCGATTGGATTTTGCGGTTTGCCTCGTAAAACCCGGCGACGATTTCGCGCGCTTCTTTTAACAATAATTTTTGAAATTCAAATGTGCCGTGCGCTGTGATAATCGCCGCGTTTAGAAATGTCAAAGACTTTGCATCTGCCGGAATTTTGTTCATTCGGTCAATTAGTAATTCTTTGCGCAAAGAATTGTTTGTAGAATTTTTATCAAACGCCGTAAAATTTTAGCTTAAATTCGTCGCCAGTTGTATAAATTTCCGTTCGTTTACCCGAAAATGTTTGTGATTGGCGCAGCAACATCGGCAGACCGCCTTTCGGTACGCTCGTTCCATATTCTCTTTTTGTAAAAATAGCGGCGATTTGCGGATTCAGTCGCTGCGTAATGCCGTAGCGAATGGCGCGCGCGGCGGGCGGCACAAAACCGTTTGTGCGGCGCGGATTTATTATATCGACCGAATTATCAAAAATTAAAATTCGCGTCGGCACGTCCGCAACGGCTAAATCACGGTGAACGAGAGTGTTTGCCACCGCTTCGCGCATCGCGTAGAGATGATAATCCGAGCGTTTTTGAACGGGTGAATTTTCATTTGAAAAAGATTTGCCGGGTTTGTCTTTTCGTAAATCACAGTAACGCACGATAAAATTTAGGGAAGATTCGTAAAGCCACAAGAGGTTCCCGTTCAATTCTATTTGCTCGACAACCGGAGAATTTATCGTCTCGCCCGCAAAACGAACCAGCGAAACACCGGAACGCGGCACAAACTCGCCTATCTTTTCATTTTTACCAAACAGCAAAATGCCCGCCACCGTGGGCAGAAAATCTTCGCTGCCGCCGACGGCAAGAAGCAAATCTTTTTTCAGAAAATCCGCGGTTTGATAAAGATTTCTACCGAGAAAATCATCGCTGAACGCATTGGCAAAACTCCACACCAGCGCGTCGTCGAAATCTTCTTCGGCAAAACCGACAACCGGTATGTTTTCGTAACTGAGCGGGCGAATTTCATCGAGCCAATCGGACAATTCGTGGCGCGAAATCTCGCGTTTTTCCGCGCCGATACGAATATAAAATCTGCCGTCGCGCGTGCGATACGGGCGGCGTTTGCCTTCAATATCCAAAACGACAACGCGCCTGCCGTTGTCGAACGAAATGCAGTCGAGAAGCGGCAAAAGCGGCGGAAAAATTTCTTCGCGGCAGATGCGCGCAAGTTCTTCCTGAACGGTTTCCGGGTACGCGACGCCTTCGATTTTTAGTTGGTCTGTAATGCCGAAAATCATTGTGCCGCCCGAAGTATTGGCGAGCGCGACGATGCCTTTGGCGATTTTGTCGGGATTCGACAGTTTGACTTTCAGTTCGAGATAAGTGTCTTCACCGCCGCGGACGAGGCGAAGAAGTTCCGTCCGCGTCGTGTGCGGCGCGGGCGTGTTTGAAATGTATTCCTGAAAAGAACGTTCGTTTGACGGCTCAAAACGCTGGCTGTAACGAAATTTTCTACGCGGCATTCTTGTTGGGGCGTGTGATTTTTGTCAAGACGGCTCACGCTTTTTGCGCCGCCCGAATGCGTATAAACGAAAACGCATTGCTGGAATTTTCAATCACTTCTATTGAAACATTTCAACTTAAAAAAGTAAAAGCATTTGTAAAACCCGCGAATTTATTTGCGCTTTGCGCATTTTTCTCGCAAAATAATCGCGTTCTTTTTATTCCGAACGCGAAACAAAAACAAAAAGTGCAAACCAAAGACATTAAAGCCTACGTCGGTCTCGGCTCGAATCTGGGCGACAGAGCAGGTAACCTGCTGCTCGCCGTGCGTGGTTTGATGGAAGCGAGCTTTAATGTTCAAAAACTTTCCGCCATTTATGAAACCGAGCCAGTCGAAGTCGAAGGTCATACGCCATTTCTAAATATGGTCGCCGAGATTTGCGTCCGAAATGTTTCGCCTTCGCAGATGCTGGCGCGAATGCTGAGAATTGAATATCTGCTCGGTCGGCGCGACAAAAATGAAAAAAAACCGCGCACGGTCGACCTCGATTTGCTGCTCTACGACGATTTTCAATGCCGCACGGCGTTTCTAGATTTACCGCATCCGCGCCTGCATTTGCGTAAATTCGTTTTAGTTCCGCTTGCCGAACTTGCGCCGCACCAGATTCATCCAGTTCTGCATAAATCGATACAGGAAATTCTGGTGGAAACGCCGGATGTTTCAATGGTCAAACGCTGGCGACCGAATTTAAAGTTCAATGGTGAATGATAAAAGGTGAATTGAAAACCATCTGCTTTATAAATATACTTGGCGGATGACTAACACTTCTTCCATTCACCATTCACAATTCACCGTTCACCATTAAATTATGGCTTATCTACAACCGGACAAACCGGAAAAAGTTTATGTTCCCGCGCTTCGTGCGGCGAAGGAAAAAGGCGAAAAGCTGGTTTGCCTGACGGCTTACGATTATCCTTCGGCACGCATCGTTGACGAAGCGGGCGTCGAGATAATTCTAGTCGGCGACAGTATGGGAAACGTCATACACGGCTACGGCAACACGATTCCCGTAACTTTGGAAGAAATTCTTTCGGCTCTAAAAGCCGTCAAACGCGGAGCAAACCGCGCGCTGCTCGTTGCCGATATGCCTTACGGAAGTTATCACACCGGCGCGAACACAGCCGTCAGAAACGCGCTCGTTTTGATGAAAGATGGCGGCGCCGAAGCCGTCAAGCTCGAAGGCGGACGCAATCGGGTCGAACTCGTCAAACGACTTGTCGACGAAGAAATTCCCGTAATGGCGCACATCGGTTTGACACCGCAATCGGTTCACAAACTCGGCGGTTACAGCGTTCAGGGCAAAACTTCCGACACCGCGCAACGCTTGATAGAAGACGCGAAAATGCTTGAAGAAGCAGGCGCGTTTGCTATCGTTTTAGAACTCATCCCGCGCCAAATCGCTGAAATCATCACTAAAGAATTGAAAATCTCGACTGTCGGCATCGGTGCGGGAACAAACTGCGATATTCAAGTCGTCGTTCTTCACGATTTAATCGGTTTGAGTTTTGGCAGGCTGCCGCGTTTCGTACGTCAATACGCCAACATCCGTGAAGTGATGACCGAAGCAATTATAAACTGGATGCAAGACGCAAAAAGCGGCGATTATCCGAGCGAAAAAGAATCTTACGGTTTGCCGAAAGGAATCGATGCGAAAAGTCTGAAAACAAAGGCTTCCTAATTTATGGAAATAATCAACCGCCGCGCGAGAATGGCGTCTTTAACCAGAAAACTGCGGCGCGAAAATAAAACCGTCGGTTTTGTGCCGACGATGGGCGCGCTTCACGAAGGACATTTTTCGCTTGTCCGCGAAGCGCGCCAGATGTGCGATGTCGTAATTGTCTCGCTTTTTGTAAATCCAACCCAGTTTAACCAAAGCGATGACTTTAAAAAATATCCGCGCGATTTAACTGCCGATGCCGCACTTTTGACCGAGTATCAGGTTGATTACATTTTCGCGCCGGATACGACGGAAATCTACGGCGAAAATTTTTCGACTTATGTTTATGTCGAAAATTTGACGGAAAGTTTGGAAGGCGCATCGCGTCCCGGACATTTTCGCGGTGTGGCGACGGTCGTTACGATTCTGTTTAACACGATTCGTCCCGACTTTGCTTTTTTCGGGCAAAAAGACGCGCAGCAAGTTGCCGTCATTAAACGTCTAACACAGGATTTGGGCTTTGATACGGAGATTGTCGTCGCGTCAACCGTTCGTGAAGAATCGGGGCTGGCAATGTCTTCGCGCAACTCACTTTTGAGCGAAGAAGAGAGACGCGCGGCTGCGATAATTTACAAAGCTCTGCGCGAAGCAAAACTCGCCGTTAAAGAAGGCGAACGCAGCGCTGGAAGACTCGCCGAAATCGTCCGTTCAAAGATTATGAGTGAACCGCTCGCGCAGATTGATTATGTTTCGGTAGTTAACAGCGAAACGCTGGCGCCAGTTGGTAAAATTGAAGAAAATGCCGTATTGATTGCTGTTGCAGCCCGTTTCGGAAACACGCGCTTGATTGATAATATGGTGATAAATAAAAGGTTGTAGAGACAGTAAAACCGTATTGAGATTGCATCTAAACAACCGAATTGCTGCTGAGAAGATTGAAAGCTCGGCAATCAAAATTATATGAATACAATAAAAACATTTTTGGCTATTTTTGGTCTTGTGTTTGTTTTTTCGTTTGCAGTTTCAGCGCAAGGCGTTTCACTCGTTTCGCTTGACGGCGGCGGACGAGTCGATGTGCAAAGTCACAAAGGCAAAGTCGTCATTCTCGCAATCGGCGCAAGCTGGCTGCCTTTGTCGAATCAAATGGCTGTTTTTACAAACAAACTGGCGAAAAAATACGCGGGTAAAGACGACGTGGTGATATATTTTGTGATGACCGATTCGGTTTCGGCAAAATCTAAAAATTACGCGAGCAACGATGATTTGCGCGAATTTGCCACACGCACCAAGTTAAACGTTCCAATCCTGCGCGATTCGGACGGACTTCTGACGCTCAAAAAATTCGGTGTTGACCAATTGCCTTCGTTCGTAATTTTGGGCAAAGACGGCAAACCCGCGACCGAAGCGTTTGGCGGAATAAATACCGACTCGAAAATCGATATTTCCGTTTCGATTGCGCAGCAGGTTGATAAAATTTTATAAAGAGATTTGTAGTGATGAGCGGAAAGACAGGATAAATTTTATTCTGTCTTTCCTTTTTTAAAGGGAATTTACCAATTTATAAACCAGATTTATCGGCAAACCGACGACGTTCCAATAATCGCCTTGAATTTCTTCGATAAAAAGCGCGGCTTGCGCTTGTACGGCGTAAGCTCCGGCTTTGTCGAGCGGCTCGCCTTTTTCAATCAAAAGCCGGATTTCAGCCGCCGAAAGCTCGGCAAATTTTACGCGAGTTTTCTGCAAATCAGCAACTGATTTTGGAGTTATTTTCTCTTCTTTCTTTACCAATGCAACGCCGGTGAAAACTTCGTGCCATCGACCTGAAAGCAGTTTCAACATTCTTCGCGCATCGTCTAAATCCTTTGGCTTTCCGACGATTTGTGTATTAATTACAACAATTGTATCTGCGCCTAAAATCAGCGCGTTTTCGTAATTTGCGGCGACGGTTTCGGCTTTCGCCATTGCCAATCTTTGAACATAATCTTCGGGTTTCTCACCAAAAAACTCTTTCTCGTCAACATCAGCGACGTTCTTTTCAAATTCCCAGCCTACAAACCGCAAAATTTCTGCGCGGCGCGGGCTGCCCGACGCCAAAATCAATTTTGGAAGCTGTAACATTGAACATTTATCATTTATCATTTATCAATTATCATTTGTTTAATGTTAAAAGTTAAATGATAAACGGTTATGGAAGATTTGTTTCGCACATTACCGAAACTGCTCCGAGAGATGAGCGACAGCGAAGAAGTCCGCGAGGCGGTCGTATTTGCTGCGTGGCGCAAAATTGCCGGCGAAAGTCTGCAGATGCACGCCGTCGCGCTGCGGCTTTTCAACAAACATTTAATCGTTGCCGTTTCAAGCGAAACGTGGAAAAAACATCTCGAATCTTTGAGCGGACAGATGATTTTCAAAATCAATTCCGTGCTTGGTCAGGCGGTTGTAACATTTATCGATTTTCGCGTTGACGAAGAGACGATTTTGACGGAACGTCGAAAAAATGTGAAATCGACTCTCTCTGAGGAAGAATTAAAAGAAATCGCGCTCGACGAAGTTACGCCGAAACTTCGCGGTTCGGCAGACGCAATAAAAGACGATAATCTGCGTTACCAGTTTCTGCTCGCGGCAGGAAGCGCCCTGGCGCATAAGAAAAAATTGAGCGAAAAACTGAAAACTGAAAAATTATAATTTTATTCACGGCTTTACATTTTACACTTAATTTATGGACATAAAAAAAATTGCAAAACTGGCGCACCTGGAAATCACCGAAGAAGAAGTTGCGCTCTACACGCCGCAGATGGCGAGTATTGTCGGCTACGTCGAGCAGTTAAATGAACTAGACACTGAAAATATAGAACCTGCAATCGGCGGTTTAACGCCCGAAGGCGCAGCGACAGACACGATTCGCGCTGACGTGCCGCACGAATCTCTCGGACAGAAACTTGCGCTCGACCAGGCTCCGTCAGCTGTTGAAGGACATTTTCAAGTTCCGAAAGTTCTATGAGTTCAAAGTTCAAAGTTCAAAGTTCAAAGTTGCGAAAACTCGTTCTTTTCTGCTTTATCGCTTACTGCTTGCTCAGTTGCAGCGTTCCGAACCTGGAAAAAACCGAATGCACCGCGGCGCGTGAAACGGTCAAAGAATTTTACTCGTTTCATTTTGGCAACGATATGAATTTTACGCGAGAAAATCTCCGACAGCGTGAAAAGTTTTTGAGCCGCGAGTTTTTGGCGAATCTTTCTGAAAAAGATGAAAGCGCAACCGATTATTTTACTGCCACGAACGATTATCCGAAGGCTTTCCGCGGCGGCGGCTGCAAAGTTATTGAACCGGAAAAGCGTGTAAGTTTCGGAGTTTTGCTTTTCTGGAAAACCGACACGCGAAGCGAACAACGCGAAATCCACGTAGAAGCAATCAGGGAAAACGATAAATGGTTGGTTGATAAAGTCGAATAAAAACTTTTTATGACAATTTGTTCCGAAATAGAAAAAATATTAAACAATGCGGAAAAGCTAAACGAAACGTTGAATTCTTTTCTGACCGTCGAGCGCGAATATGCAACGGAACGCGCCGCAGAAGTTGAAAATTCTGCAAACGAAAATCAGCCTTTGCGCGGCGTCGCAATTGCCGTCAAAGACAATATCTGCACCAGCTTTTCGCAAACTTCGTGCGGCTCGCGGATTTTGGGCAATTATCGTCCGCAATACAACGCAACGGCGGTCGAAAAATTATCGAACGCGGGCGCAATTGTTGTCGGAAAGACGAATATGGACGAATTTGCGATGGGTTCGTCAAACGAAAATTCGGCGTTCGGTGCGGTGAAAAATCCATGGAATTTGGCGCGCGTTCCGGGCGGAAGTTCGGGCGGTTCGGCAGTGGCAGTTGCTTCCGGCGTTGTGCGCGCGGCGTTGGGTTCGGAAACCGGCGGCTCGGTTCGTCAACCGGCGTCGTTTTGCGGAATCGTCGGTTTGAAGCCGACTTACGGCAGAATCTCGCGTTTCGGTCTCGTGGCTTTTGCTTCATCCTTAGACCAAATCGGAATTTTCGGACAAACGAGCGAAGACGTTGCAAAAGTTCTCGGCGTCGTTGCCGGACGCGACAAAAATGATTCGACAACTGCGGAAGTTAAAGTTAACGATTACGTTTCAGAACTTTCAAACGATATAAAAGGCAAAAGAATCGGCATACCGCGCGCGCTTTTCGGCGAAGGCTTAGACGAGAAAGTTAGAAGCGCGGTTGAAAAATCGATTGAAAATTATCGAAGTCTCGGCGCGGAAATTGTTGATGTTAAGCTGCCGAACTCGAAATATTCGATTGCCGTCTATTACATTTTGGCGACGGCTGAAGCATCTTCAAATCTGGCGCGTTTTGACGGCGTGCGCTACGGATTTCGCGCCGAAGGCTCGCACGATTTGCGCGAAATGTATATGAAAACGCGCGAAGAAGGCTTCGGCGCGGAAGTCAAACGCCGTATAATGCTCGGCACATACGTTTTATCTTCAGGTTATTACGAGGCTTATTATGCCCGAGCGCAAAAAGTTCGCACGCTTTTGAAGCAGGATTTTTCAAACGCTTTTGAGAATTGCGACGCGATTTTGACGCCGACAGCGCCAACAACCGCGTTTAAAATCGGCGAAAAATCAGATGACCCGCTGGCGATGTATCTGAGCGATATTTATACTTGTTCGGCAAATCTGGCGGGCATTCCGGGAATTAGCGTGCCGTGCGGTTTGTCTTCCGAAGGCTTGCCCATTGGGCTTCAGCTACAGGGCAGAAATTGGTCAGAAAATTTACTGCTGAATCTCGCGCACGCTTACGAGCAGGAATTTCCGCTCGGCGCAAAACCCGAGATTTCAGTTACCGAATAAAAAATTACGAATTACGAACATTGTTTAATTTCAACCGCGTAATTCGTAATTTGAAATTCGTAAATTTTACTTTGTAATTCCGACCTGGCTCAAAGCGTAAGCGTAATTAAACGCTGTCTCTTTCAGCGCGTCATATCTGCCGGAAGCGCCGCCGTGTCCCGCGCCCATATTGGTTTTCAATAAAATCTGCGCCTCGTTTGTTTTCACCGCGCGAATTTTTGCGGCAAGTTTTGCGCCTTCCCAAAATGGAACCTGACTATCATTTAGAGAAGTTTCAATCAGCATATTCGGATATGCCTGTGCTTTTACGTTGTCATACGGCGAATATTTAATCATATAATCGAACGCTTCTTTTTCGTTCGGGTTTCCCCACTCAATATATTCGCTCGTTGTCAAAGGCAAGGAAGCGTCGAGCATTGTATTTATTACGTCAACAAATGGAACTTGCGCGATGACGGCTTTGAAAAGGTCTGGACGCATATTCGCAACCGCGCCCATAAGAAGACCGCCCGCGCTTCCGCCTTGAATCACTAATTTATCGCTCGATGTGTATTTGTTTTTGACTAAATAATCGGCAGTATCGATAAAATCGTTGAAAGTGTTCAGCTTTTTGAACATTCTGCCCGCGTCGCGCCATTCCTCGCCGAGTTCGCCGCCGCCGCGAATCGAAGCGAGCGCATAAATCATTCCTCGGTCGAGCAGACTCAAGCGCGGCGAAGAAAACGTCGGCGCAATCGAAGCGCCGTAAGACCCGTAAGCGTAAAGCAGCATCGGCGCAGAGCCGTCAAATTTTGTGCCTTTTTTGTAAACAAGCGCGACGGGAACTTTCACCCCGTCTCTTGCCACAGCCCAAACGCGCTTGATTTCGTAATTCGCGCGGTCATAGTTGCCTAAAACTTCCTGCTGTTTGAGCAGCACGCTTTTGCCGGTTTTAACGTCGTAATCGAATGTCGAAGGCGATGTAATCATCGAGTTGTAAATATAGCGCAGTTTCGTTTGAATGTATTCGGGATTTGCGCTGACGCTCATCGAATAAACCGCTTCCGGCGTCGAGATTCTTTTTGATTTCCCCGATTTTTTATCAATTACGCGCAAGTATTCCAAACCATTTTCGAGTTCGGACGCGACGGCGAAATCTTTGAAAAAATTTACGTCCTCGATTTTAATTTTCAGATTCGCGGCGATGAATTCCGTCCAGTTTTTTTCAGACGGATTATCAACCGGCGCGGTTACGACACGGAAGTTTTTCGCTGCTTTATTCGTCGTGATATAGAATTTGCCGTTGTCAAAATCGACCGCATATTCGTGGTCTTTTTCTCGCGGTAAAACGATTTTCCACTTGGCGTTTGGATTGTCGGCAGGCGCGTAGCGAACTTCGCGCATCGTTTTAGCAAAAGATGTTAAAAACAACATCTTTTTATCGCGCGAACGTGATACTCCAATATCATAAAGCTCGTCTTTTTCCTCTAAAACCAAATCTGTTTTGTTCGTTGCGACATCGTGCCGCCAAAGTTTGTCCGAGCGTTTCGTTACGTCGTCTTCGGTTACCAGAAACAAAGTTTTGTTGTCGTTCGCCCATTCGATTGATGTTACTCGCTCGATTTTATCGGGCAAAATTTGTCCCGTCCGCAAATCCATAATTTGCAGCGTGTATTGACGATAACCGGTTTTGTCGGTCGAAAAAGCGAGCAGATTTCCGTCGTCGCTGATGTCGAATGAACCAATGGCAAAGTATTTCAAATCTTTCGCCATATCGTTTAAGTCGAAAATTAATCGCTCGTCGTCGCCGTTCACCTTCAAACTGCGGAAATATTTTGGATACTGCTTTCCTTCTTCGGTGCGCGTGTAATAAAAATAATCGCCCAACTTATACGGCACGCTCGTGTCGGTTTGCTTAATGCGTTTATACATTTCGTCATAAAGCGTCTTTTGCAAATCGGCATTCGGTTTCATTACCGCTTCGGTGTAAGCATTTTCCGCATTAAGGTAATCTTCGACTTCTTTTTTTACCTTTCCCGTTTTTGGGTCTTTGCTGCTGCGAAGCCAAAAATAATCGTCCTTTAGCTCGTAGCCGTTGATTTTCGTTGTGTGTGTTTCTTTTTTTGCGACAGGTGGTTTCATATCGATTTGAGCGACCATGACAACATTGCCGACGACAATGATTATAAATACGAAAGCTAAAACGGAAAGTATTTCGCGCATTTGCCAAGCTCCATTTTTGAATTTTTTTCGGGGAGATTCCAATCGTTAGTGTAATTGATTATTTCGACAAAATCTAATCGAATCGCCCAACAAAACAAGCGTTTGCAAATTGGTTTGCAACTATGTTGACGATACGTCGGAAAAAAGTTTCGGGAAATTTTTCGGTAATCTTGTTAACACTTTTCGTTTTATCTCGTCTATATTAGCGGTAAGCAAAAAGCCGTTAAAAATTAATAAGCGACCAAAGGAACGTTGTTATAAATCGTTTTATACATCTCGACTGATTCATTCATTTTCGCCGTCGCTCGCAAGTCCCGGAAACAAATGCCTGAAACTGAAATGACCGGCAATATTTTTTATTTAGCACGCCGCGAAACAAACGTCGGCACAAAAGCAGCGACGCAAGCCGAAAAGGTTACGGCGGAAGCGCTGCTGGTCGAGCGCGTTTGCGGCGGCGACAGCGCGGCATTCGGTGAGCTTTACAGAATTTTCGCGCCGCTCGTCCACGGCATAATTCTGGCGCGTGTGCCGCGCGGCGAAGTTGAAGACCTTGTGCAGGAAGTTTTTTTGTCGGCTTACAAAAACGCGGCATCGCTTCGTGATCGAAACGCCGTCGGTGCGTGGCTGGTAATGATTGCGCGCCGTCGCGCCGTCGAGTTTTATCGGCAAGCCAAACCGACCGAAGAAATTTCGGAAGATTTAAGCAGTAACACGGGCGATAACACACAAACAGAGGCGCGTGAAATTCTGGCGGCAATTCGCGCGCTGCCCGAAACTTACTGCGAGACTTTGGTTTTGCGGCTCGTCGAAGGAATGACCGGACAGGAAATCGCCGAGCGAACCGGTTTAAAACCTGAATCTGTGCGCGTGAATCTGCACAGAGGAATGAAACTTTTGCGCGAAAAGCTCGGCATCGAGGAGTAAGAAATGAAAGGAAAAGAAGAATATCTCTGGAGCAAAACAGGCACGGCAGATTCTGAAATCGAACGGCTTGAAAATGCGCTGCAAGTGCTTCGCTACGACGCTGCTTCTAATGCGCCGCTCGTACTGCCCGCAAAAGTCGTTCCGTTTAGAAAGGAATCTTCATTGCCATCTTTTTCTACGCACAGAGTTTTTCGGCGCGCGCTTGCCTTTGCCGCTTGCGCCGCATTTGTCGCCGTTCTTTTGGGCGTGCGTTATCAAATTATTCCTAATGATAATTATTCGGAAATCGGCTCGGCGGAAGCACTTGTTGTCCCCAAAAATTATGCTCCGTTTCCCGTTGATGAACCCGTAATCAATGAAGTGAAAAAACCTGTTATCGGTAAATCATCAGGTTTTACGGTTGCTAAAAAGTTTGAATATACAAAACAACCAAGCGTAAGAAAACCGGTCAAAGCGCGTAGAGTTTTCCCGGTGATCGATTCTAAGAAAATTGATATTCAGAGTAAGAAAATTGTCCGAAACGTCGAGCCGGTCAAACAAATCGTCAAATTAACCAAAGAAGAAAAATACGCTTATGAGCGTCTGATGCTTGCGCTTTCGATTACCAGTTCTAAATTCAAACTAGTAAAAGACAAAGTTGAAGGCAAAGAAGAAAAACGCGCCGTTCGAGAAAACGGACGATAATTTTACACAGGAGAAAGCAGTTATGAAACAGTTAAAAAATTATTCGCTGAAATTTATTTTGTTGGTATTTTTTGCGCTCACGGCAATCGCCGCCAACGCGCAGGATGCACGTCTGCGTTTTGAAAAACTGAACCAGCTCGAAGGCAAAGCTCGGGATGTGGTCGAAGTCAATATTGACGGCAAACTTCTTGATTTGGCGAAGCGGGTAATGGTCAAAACGAACGACCCAAACGCCAAAAAAGTCGCAGAAGCAATTAGCGGTCTGAAAGGTATCTACGTCAGAGTTTTTAATTTCGAGAAGGAAAACGAATATAACATCGCAGATATTGACGAGATTCGTTCGCAATTGAACTCGCCCGGTTGGGAACGGCTGGCGAATGTTCGCAGCAAAAAGGACAATCAAAAGATTGATGTCTTTACAATGTTCAGCGGTGATAAGATGAGTGGCTTGGCGGTCGTCATCTCCGAATTGAAAAGCGTCGTTCTCGTCAACGTCATCGGTCCGATAGACATTGATTTGCTCACAGAAATGAGCGGCAGCTTGAACATTCCGAAAATCGACATTGAGAAACAAAATCAAGGAAAGCCGAAAAACTAAAAAGGAGCGAAAACGGTGTTTATACAGAAGAAAATCTTTGTTGCGTTGTTTCTCTCTCTATCAGTTTTCGTCTTTGTGGGCGCACCATCTGCGAGTGCGAAAGGCAACGAATACAAGGCAATTGTCAATCACTTAAAAACAAAATACCGGGCAAAGAAAGTCAAAATCCCGTTTGTGTGGCTGGCGCGTTTTGCCGTCGGCGTTGTGCGTCCGGCGGGCGTGAAAAGTTTCAGCGTGACGATATTTGAAGATTTAAAATTTTCGCGCGAAACACTCGACGCGGAAATGCGACTTGCCATGAGAAATTCGTTCAGTGCGGATTGGAGTCCGATTCTTCGCGTCCGTTCACGAACCGGCGAGCAGGTTTATATGTATATGCGTGAAGCAGGCAACAGTATAAAAATAGCCGTTGTAACGATAGACAAAGCGCAGGCAGCCATTATCCGCGCCACGTTTAACCCTGATAAACTTGCCGAATTCGTCAACAACCCGAAAATTTTCGGTATTTCTCTAGACGATGGAGGCGGTCGGACGGATAACAAAGAAATTTCAAAACCTAAAGAAAATGTCTTAATTGAAGAAAAGAATGACAACTAGATTTTTAGGTAAATCTGAAATTCAAAAAGGCAAAAGGAAAATTTTCCTTTTGCCTTTTTGCTTTTTACTCGTTACCAATAACCAATTATCTTTCTTCAATCGCTGCGTATTTTCGATCGCGTTCACCGATGTATTCCGCGCGTGGGCGAATAAGTTTGTTATTGCCATATTGTTCCAAAATGTGTCCTGTCCAACCGGAAATTCGGCTGATGGCAAAAATCGGCGTGTAAAGGTCGAGCGGAATTCCCATCAGATAATACGTCGAAGCCGAATAAAAATCGACGTTTGGAAACATTCCTTTCTTTTCCTGCATTGATTTTTCAATTTTTTGCGACATCTCAAACCATTTCGTTTCGCCTTTTTTCTCGCCCATTTGTTTCGAGTATTTTCTGAGCCACGTCGCGCGCGGGTCTTCGGTTTTGTAAACGGCGTGTCCGATTCCCATAATTTTGCGTTTTTCCGTCAATGCCTTGTCGAGCCACGCATCAATTTTGTCGGGCGAATCAATTTCAAGCAGCATTTTCATCACGTTTGTATTCGCTCCGCCGTGGAGCGGTCCGGAAAGCGCCGCAATTCCGCCCGTAACCGCACCGTAAACGTCGGCTAAAGTTCCCGCAATGACGCGTGTCGTAAAAGTCGAAGCGTTTAGTTCGTGGTCGGCGTGCAGAATTAGGCAAACATCGAACATTCTGACTTCGTCGGCTTCGGCTCGCTCGCCGCGCAGCATATACAAAAAGTTTTCCGCGATGCTCAGATTTTTGTCGGGCGCGACAATTTCTTTGCCGCTGCGGATTCTGTCCCAGGCGGCGACGAGCGTCGGCATTTGCGCCGTCAACTTGATGCAAGCGCTCATCGCGCCTTCACGGGTTGTATCGTGCGAAGCTTCGTCGTAAAAATCAAGTGCCGAAACAGCCGTCCGCAAAACATCCATCGGGTCTGCGTCTTTAGGAAAATGCTTCATAAACTCGATGACTTCGCGCGGCGCATCGTAATCTGACTGAAACTGTTTTTTTAAATCTTCAAGTTCGCCCGACTTCGGCAGTCTGCCGTTCCAGAGCAAAAACACGGTTTCTTCAAACGTGGATTTTTCGGCTAAATCGTGGATGTCATAACCTTGATAAATAAGGATTCCTTGTTCGCCGTTAACATCGCCGATTGAGCTTTGCGCGGCGACGACACCTCGCAGTCCGGCAGTTGCGGCAGTCGATTCTTTAGCTGTGTTCATTAGATTTTTCCTTTGAATTATTAAATTATTTCTTACCTCTGAATTTAACAAAAGAGCCTGCAACTTACAAGCCGGAATAATTTTTAGTTTTGTTTAATTTAACCGTGTAACAAAAGCTTTTTCACCCCGATTTATTTTTAATAAATTTTCCGCCGAATCACCGAAAGCAACGATTTCCAAAAATCCGGCGCTTCCGAAAATCATAAAAATC
>MWYY01000065.1 GCA_002050355.1 Acidobacteria bacterium 28-9 | reverse complement strand
TGTCTGCTTGTTTGTGCCATTCTTCTTGATGTTCAGGCTTGAACAAGCGGGACAAGTTATTGATTCAAATTGCACACTTGAATTTTAGCTTGTCCTTTCTTTCAAACATCTTTTCTGTTACACGACCCATTTATCATTTATCATTCAGCATTTTCTACCTCACTATTTAAATAATCAAACGTTAAAAATCAAAATTTGATAAATGATAAATGTCCAATGTTTAATGTTTCAGGACTTTTTCAATCGCATCTCGAAACGCTTCCGCCGAAAGATTGCGGACTTTGACGCCGTTGACGAAGATTGTCGGCGTGCCGCTGATGCCGTATTTTTTGCCGTCTGCGATATCTTTGCGAACTTCATCGGCAAATTTTTGCGAATTCAAATCGGCGTCAAAGCGTTTGCGGTCGAGTCCGAGTTTCGATGCAAATTGTTTTAACGAAGCGGCGTCGAGCAAGTTTTGATTCGTGTAAAGCAATTCGACGTATTCAAAATACTTGCCTTGCGCGCCTGCGGCATCGGCGGCAAGTGCGGCTCGAAAAGCGTTTTGGTGGATTTGCGTCAAGGGAAAATCGCGCACTACAAAACGAACTTTACCGGCGTATTCCGTCAAAACACGTTTCAAGACTGGATGCGTCGCCGAACACGCAGGGCATTGAAAATCCGTGAACATCACGACTGTTACCGGCGCGTTTGTGTTGCCTTGCGACGGGTCGTCGTCGGTTGAAATGTTCTGCGCAACGGGTGCGACTTCTTTCAATAAAATTTTCGCGTTGTATTTTTGAAAAAGCCTCTTCTGCAAAGCCGATACTAATTTTTCACGCTCGTCGGCGGACAAACCACGCATTTTGTTGGTGATTTCACGCGCGATAAAATCTCCGGCATCCACTTTTTGCGCTTTTGCTTCAGCGATAATTAAATTGGAATATACAACTCGTTCGAGCGCGTCTCTGGTTTGGTCGTAAACGTTTGCTTCAAAATCGTTGAGCGTTATCTTGTTTTTCGTCTCGAAACTTTCCGCCGAAATTTGTTTTCCGTTGACTGTCGCCAAAACTTCAAACGGTTTGAGATTCGGAGCGTTAACGTCTTTGCCGAGGGCAGTTTTATATTTGATTTTCAAACTCGAAACGTAATCGGCAAACCGCTTCCGCGCGGGTTCGCGGCGCAAAAATTCGACGATTTGCGGGCGAACTTCTTCGAGAGTTCGGTCGCCAATTGCAGAGCGATTTGTGTCGTAAACCGCTTGAATTTCCTTTGCCGTCGGAGTTTGGACTTTATTATTAATGTGCGTTTCGACGAGTTTTTCCGCGGTTGTTTTCTGCGTAGCGGCTTCGGTCTCAAGTAAAATATCAATGATTTGCTGTTCGAGAAGCCGCTTTCGCAGTTCGCCAATTGAAGTGTGCAGGTTTGCAAACGCCTGATGAACTTCCACCGGCGCGAGGTCTTTAGCAGTAAAATTTTGGTTGTTTGCGGTCGCCAAAATCTGCTCCGACGTTTGCGCCGATAATCCTAAAGCGAAAATTAACAAACTGAGAAATACTGCGACAATTTTCATAAACTTTTATTATATTGTTTTTGCGGCTGTTTTAGCTTCAAATTTAAGCAAATCCCTCGAAACACGAACTGCTTCAGTTTCATTCGGCGCGCCGAAAATCTCAGGATGAAAAATCTTTGCTAAAATTTCTGAACCGTCCACAACGCGCGGTGCGGGACGCGAAAAATACGCGGTTGCGTCCAAAGCCCAAATTCCATCGTTTTCAAACGCGGGAAGCTGTTTAAATGTTTTAGGAAATGAAGTGTTCGGCAGTTGGCGCAAAATATCTTCCTTGTAATAACCGCACGGAATCAAAACCAGCACTTCCGGCTTTGATTCCGAAATCTTTTCATAAGTTGTCGTAACCGATTTCTCGCCCGCTTTACCCAAAAGACAATTTCCGCCCGCGATTTCCACTTGCTCCGGCGTCCAATGTCCGGGCGCAAACGGCGGCTCAAGCCATTCGAGCATAAAAACTTTCGGTCGTTTTTCTATTTTTTCAGTTTGCGAGCGAATTTTATCAAGACGATTTTGAAGGTTTCCGACAACTTCCTGAGCTTTGTTTTGTGTTCCGGTCAATTCGCCGACAGTTTTTATATTTTCAAAAATGTCTTCAATAGTATTTGGTTCCAAAGAAACGACTTGGGCGTCGGCAACATATATTTTCGCCGCCTTTTGTACGGTTTTATAACTGACGGCGCAAACGTCGCAAAGCTCCTGTGTGATTATTAAATCAGGCTTTATTTTTTCAAGAAGTTTTTCGTCCAAATCGTAAATCGAACCGTGTCCGTCAAGCTGCGAGCGGACGGCGTGGTCAATCTCCGCGCTCGACATCGTTTCGTGCGAAATTCGGCTTTTCGTCAACTGTAGCTTATCTGTAACCGACGCCGGAAAATCGCATTCGTGCGTAATGCCGACGAGATTTTCTTCCAAACCGAGCGCGCAGACGATTTCCGTCGCCGACGGCAAAAGCGAAACGATTTTCAGTTTGTTTTTGGGCTGCATAAAGATAGTGAAAGCGAGATTGGGTTTCGTGTCAACTTCGGCGGCGATATTTGCTTGATTTTGTTTGAGAATTTAAGTTATCGTGAGGGCAGAAATTATAGAAAACGGTTGATTATAAATTATTAAATGCGTGTTTTAGGAATTGACCCGGGAAGCGAAACGCTCGGCTGGGGCGTTGTCGAAGGCGTCGGATTAAAATACTCGCTGGTTGAATACGGAACGGTCAAATCTAGTCCGAAAGAAACATTCTCGAAACGTCTTTTGAAAATCAGCGATGGTGTCGAAGCGGTTATCGCTAAATTTCAACCCGATGTTATTTCGGTCGAAGAAGCATTTTACGCGACGAACGTCAAAGTCGCTCTAAAGCTCGGACAAGTGCGCGGCGTCGTACTCTTAATCGGTGAGCGAGCAGGTTTAGAGCTTTCCGAATTCAGTCCGCGCTTGATAAAACAAACGGTTGTCGGTTACGGAAACGCCGAAAAACATCAGGTACAGGAAATGGTGCGTCTTCTTTTGAAAATGAAAACCGCCCCGCAGCCGCACGACGCAGCGGACGCGCTTGCCAGCGCCATCTGCCATTTTCACCACGCAGGCGCACTCGACAGAATTAAAAGTGCAAAATTAAAAATGTAAAATTAAACGCTTTTTGTTTGCCAAATAATTTTGTATCAACGACTATGCAAAAAAGGAGAATTCTATGGAACGCTTACTTTTTTCGATTTCCTTGTTCGTAATTGTGTTCTTTAATACAACCGCCGAAGCGCAAACACGGCGTATTCCGCCGCCGAAACCGTTCAAAAAACCGATTGCCGCACCCGTCGTCATCACTCGTGAGAATGCAAACACGGCGGTCGTTGTTGACGAGCGGCTTGCGGTTCTGCGTGCGCAGCCGCGCCTTTTCTCCGAAGCAATCAAGCGTATGCGAACCGGACGGCTGGTTTCGATTTCCGGCTCGAAAGTTTCCGACGGCGTAACTTTTTATCGGGTTTCCGTTCCGCCGGACAATTTCGGCTGGGTGCAGTCTGAAGCGGTTTTCGGTAAATACCGACGCGGCGATGACGAAAGACTCGCGCGTCTCGTGCAGGCTTCCGAAGGTTTCGAGCAAATCGAACGCGCCGCGATTTTTCTGGAAATTTACAAAAACTCGCTTCTTCGTCCCGCAATTCTGCTGCTTTTCGGTGATTTGTCGGAAGACGCGGCTCTGAAAATGTCCGGTGATGCGACGAGAAAATTAGACCGCCGCGAAATGGCAGCTTCGGGCGCGCCGCTCCACAGCTTTTATCTAAACTACGTTTCGCTTGATCGTTACCGAAAATTAGGCGTCAATTTTGTTTTTAATCCGTCTGCGAAATTACTGCATTACGACGGCGCGAGCTGGCGCGAGATTACCGGTAAATTTTCCGCATCTTCGGAAGCAGCCGAAGCGCAAAAACGACTCGATTCGCTAAAAGTAAAAATGGAAACGGTAAAGTAAATCCTGGTTTGGCAAAAAAAGAATTGGCTTTTAGACAAACAATAAAAAGTTCTTCGTTTTTTATAAAATATCAACCGCTCGACTACGCTTCCTTCATAATCGAAAAACCGTAAACTGTAATTATATGTCCGCCTTTATTGCTTTGACCGCTCGGCAAACAACCGTTTGTAAACAGAAGCGAACATAAAACAGCCGAAAATAATAAGTTTTTCAAGATTTTCATCGATTTTTCTCCTTTTTACAGACGTACTTTGAAACTTGTTCCGACAACATTTAAATCGCCCGGACGCGAGTAACCGTCGTTTTGCCGCATATAATAACAGTCTAGCGATAATTTTTTGGTCAGAACTCTGGTTATCCCGACTGTGAAACGATTGCGCGAGAATTTTTTCAAAAGCGAATCGTAAAAAATCTCCTCTGTTAAATAAAATTTCGACTTGGCGATGATATTTTTCGGTATGTCTTTTTCAAACGTCAGCGACGGACGATAACGCCACGAGTATAGCGGCGAGCGCATTCGATATTCGAGCCAACTGCGATGCGATAAACCGAATTTTTTAAACGGAAAACGGTAACCGATACGCAGGTTTAACCGGTGTTCCTGACGAAATTGACTTCTGCTGTTGCGCGCCTGGATGTTCCAGTAAAACGATTGGACAGACCAGGATTTATTCGGTTTATATACGAACCCGATAGCGAAACGCGAATCGTTTATGCGCGATGCATTTTTGCCGAAGCGCACTGTAACCGCCGTATAAAAATCGAACTTTTCGGTCATCGGAACGGTCAGTTGCACATCGTTCCAGGATTGTATGTCCTGGTCGTCAACTATCGTTTGATTTATCTGCGCGTTTGAAAAAATTACGCAAAAAATAATTAAAAATAAAGCAGGAAAAGTTTTTTTCATAACTCAAATTTTGTTCGCTCGTAATTTAAATAAACAAAAAGCGTGAAGCACACGCCTCACGCCTTTTAAATAATTGGCTGGTGTCCTTCTTTGTAACGCTTACGAGGTTAGCTGTCGGGCTGGAAGCAAAGAAGTCTTCTGCGTTTTTGTAAACGCTGCGCCCCGTGTTTTACGCTTTTGCGTAAAACTTTGGTTTCCCCGTGCTATTTGAAATTTCTCCAAACGACTTCAGCGACTAAATTGTTTGAAACAGTCTACAAAAATGAATATGAAAAAAGCAAGAAGTTTCTTGTAAATTTAAAAATTGTAAGATTCTAAAAGTTTATTCAGTTGTAAATCCTTGCATTAACTTCAATTTTCAACTAAATTTAGAAGCCTCAAGAGTCAAAGATAATTTACGAATGAAAAGAATCTTGTTTCATACGTGAAACAAGATTTCACAAAAGCCTTTTTTTGTGCTAAACTTTTTCAAGATTCATTTCGGTTTACACAAAACGAGGAGAAACAATAAATGGCTGGAGAAGCAGTAAAAATGAGTACGGAAACAAGAGGCAAAGCGGTCGAAGCCGCGCTTGCAAATATTGAAAAGAAGTTCGGCAAAGGTTCGATAATGCGTCTGGGCGAGCGTCCGGTCGAAGAAATTGGTTCAATTTCGACGAATTGTTTAAGTCTTGACGCGGCAATTGGCGTCGGCGGAGTGCCGCGCGGCAGAATTATTGAAATCTACGGACCGGAAAGTTCCGGCAAAACGACGCTCGCTTTGCAGGTCGTGGCGCAGGCGCAAAAAGTTGGCGGAATCGCCGCTTACATTGATGCCGAACACGCGATGGATCCTGATTACGCCGGAAAACTCGGTGTCAGTATCGACGAGCTTCTGATTTCGCAGCCGGATTCCGGCGAGCAGGCTTTGGAAATTGCCGAAACGCTCGTGCGCTCGAACAGCGTTGACGTTATCGTGATTGACTCGGTAGCCGCGCTTGTGCCGCGCGCCGAACTCGACGGTGAAATGGGCGACTCGCATATGGGACTTCAGGCTCGCTTGATGTCACAGGCGCTCAGAAAATTGACGGCAATCGTTTCGAGTTCAAACACCTGTTTTATTTTTATCAACCAGTTACGCGATAAAATCGGCGTAATGTTCGGCTCGCCGGAGACAACGACAGGCGGAAAGGCTCTGAAGTTTTACGCTTCGGTACGTATTGACATTCGGCGTATCGGTGCGATAAAAGAAGGCGACAGAATGGTGGGAAATCGCACACGCGTCAAAGTCGTAAAAAACAAAGTTGCGCCGCCGTTTCACGAATGCGAATTTGACATAATGTATGGCGAAGGAATTTCAAAAGAAGGCGATTTGATAGATTTGGCGGCGGCAAGAGACATTGTCGAAAAAAGCGGCTCGTGGTTTTCCTACAAAGGCGAACGTCTCGGACAGGGGCGCGAAAATGTTAAAAATATGCTCAAGGAAAATACGGAACTGCGCGACCGTATCGAACACGATGTCAAAGTCGCGCTCGGTTTGATTAAGGGCGAAGTTGTGGAAAGCGTCGAAATTGCTGAAGCTGTCGAGAATGAGTAATTTTCACGAGTAAATTTTCGATAAAAAGAGCAGACAAAATTGTCTGCTCTTTTTACTTTGGATTACCTTACGAATTACAGGCTGTAAATTTACTATTAATAAATCGCACGTGGTTTATTAATCAGGTTTGTTGCTGGAATTTGACTCGACGACAGGAGGTTTTCGCTCTATTCTCGAATTGTCAGCCTGCTTATTAAATTGTTTTTTTAACTCCGCCTCGCTCGGAATTCCCGGCGTTGGAGTAGCGCCTTTCGGCAAAGGCTTGCCCGCTGTCGGGGAATCGTTAATTCCCGGTATTTTTTCTCCGTTCCGCAAATTTGCATTCATTGATTTTGGGTCTGGAATGCCAGGCGTTGGTTCGGCTGATACGGGAGCGGAATTACCCGAAAATTCGGGCGACTGAATCAAAGCAGCATTCGCATTCGACGAAACAGTAGAGTTAGAATTTGTTTTCTCGACGCTTTGACAAGCCAAATTTAGCGAAACCGCGCCAGCAAATAAAATAAATAAAGTTTTTTTGAACATAAAATAAGACCTCAACATAAAATATTTAAAATAGCTGTGCCGATTTGAAGGTTGCGTCACCGGGGGACAGCGGCGGCGTTCAAACCGGCACGGGCAGGTATTAAACTTAAAGAATTACAGCAACTGAGATAGGCAAAACAGTTGCCAGATTGTGATTATATGCTTATTGGTTTTATTGTCAACACATATTTTTGATAATTAAAATCTGTGCGCAGCAATTATGTATTTTTTCCGTGAAGATTTGACATCGGGAAACGGCTTATTTACACTAACTCACTTGTTCAATTGTTTCGAGAAAAACGCGCAGATGGCTTGGTAGCTCAGTTGGTAGAGCAGCGGACTGAAAATCCGCGTGTCGGCAGTTCAATTCTGTCCCAAGCCACCATATTTCTCAATAGTTTAGGGGTAATCACATAAATTACCCCTGTTTCTTTTTTAAAATCTTGTTATACACATCAATTCATTTATCTTCATAGTTCGAAAAAATTTGAGATAACTTACAATAATAATCGCCTTCAAACTCAGGTCGCGCTATTTTTAGAACGTTCTTGTACACCAGCTTCCAGAGCGATTCTAAAACGCATAACAAAAATGCGACAATGATTTTGCTTTCTGATTAACGTTCGTTGGGAGAAACTTATGAATAAAATTTTTATTTTTACATTTTTTGCGGTTGCACTTTCATTTTCCGTCTGTGCGCAAACGAAGGATATTGTAACGACACGCGAGATGGACAGGATAAATTGGATGGAATTTAAGGAAACAGTGCCGTCGAAAATAAGCACGGTTTTGCTGCCTGTCGGAACTTTAGAGCCGCACGGCGTTATCAATAACGGCGCGGACAACACTGCGCCGACAGCGATGGCGCGTGATATTGCGCGGCGCACAAATGCTTTGATTGCGCCGACTTTGCCTTACGGAATTACCGGCTCGATGGCAGATTATCCGGGCGCATTTCAAATAAGCGAAGCGGCATATCGTCCGTTTATCAAACAAATTCTCGAGGGTCTGGCGAAAAACGGCTTTCGCAATATCGTGATTCTAAATGGTCACGGCGGCGGGCAAACTGCTGTTTTGCAGTCGGTCGCGGCTGAAGTTTCGGCTGAGAAAAAGGTGCGAACTTTGGTTGTGAACTGGTGGTCATTTGCTTCGGACGAAACAAAAGAAGTTTTCGGCGAAGACGGCGGTCACGCCGGACTAAATGAAACAGCTTATATTCAAGCGGTTGACCCGTCGCTCGTTCATCCGAAACGCTATAAAGACGATTTGGCAACCGCATATCCGGCGGCAGGAACCTGGTCGGCTGTGCCGTTTCCGTCTTCAATCGGGCTTTATCAAAAAGGACAAGGGTATCCTAAATTTGACCAGAAAAAAGCCGATGAATATTTTCGCAAGGTTAATGACAAAGTGGCGAATTTGATAAATGAAACCGTCCGCAAATGGAATATGGCGGGGCTTTAATTAATTGGATACGGAAACAGGTAGATTTGTTCTTCACTAAATTTACCGGTTATCATTTTAAAAATTATCTTTTCCAGTAATTTTTTATCTTTACGTCGAGCATCGGAAACGGTACGTATTCGACTTGTCTGCCGGTTTCGCGCAGTTTTTCGACCATTCGAATCGCGCCGTCGGCATTGCGCGTGTGGACAATGACGGTTGCCGCGCGCTGGATGTCTTTATTTTTGTTGAGCCATTCGGCAATGGCATAACCAGTCGAGTCGAAATCATCGTGTTCGTTTGATTCGTAGTGGTGCGGCAGTAAATCATGGTCGAGAAAAATCGCGTCGTAAGCGTATTTACCGAGCAGTTCCTTGGCTTCTTCAACTGTTTCGGCAATGTCCAGTTCATCGCCTTCAAACCGTTTGCTGAACCAGCGATGTCTTCTTTTATCGTCATCGAGTAGAAAAATCGTAATCGGATTGCGCTCGGCTTTTAGGTCGGCTAAACCGAGTTTTATCAGTAAACTTCGTAAAATGCTCATAAATTGCTCAAACTACGTTTTGAATCTTTTTTAATATAGCACAATCAAAACGGGCGAAAAATCATTCAAACAAAAATATTTTCGCCGCACGTTAAATTTTTGTAAATTATAAGTCGTGTGTTTACATAAACTTCACTTTTTCGGGATTTGGGAAAATCGTTTGAGTCCGATTTTTATTGTATTTTAGATTACAAAATAAAACTTGAATTCATTTTTTTCGGTGTTATAATCCGAAACGGCTTCAGAAGTTTTACAAAAAGCCCGCATACAAAACAAGCAATACTAACAAGGTTTATTTTATTTGGGTTCGCTCTTAATGTCACAGGAAAAAGCGAAAATTCATCCACTTTTTGCCGTTCCGAACACGGCTCAAACTGTGCCTGCCGAACGTGATTTTTACGAATCACCGGAAACCGGCGGCGAACCAGAGGTTTGTTCACTCTGTTATGGAACGGGGATGGAAATAGTTGCGGGAAAAGGCGCGCGTCCTTGCCAGTGCCGTAAACAAAAGGCGAAAGAAGCATTTGCCGAGAAACTCCGCATTCCGAAACGTTACGAAAAGTGCAACCTCAATAATTATTACCCGAAAACGCAAAGTCAGACCGATGCAAAGAATTTCGCTTTTAAGCTGGCAAACAATTATCCGGTAACCGAGCAAGGACTGCTTTTTATGGGAACAGTTGGCATAGGCAAAACGCATCTCGCAGTTTCGATTCTCAAACTTCTGACCGAGCGGAGTTTTTCCTGTCTGTTTTACGAATTCGGCGCGCTTTTGAAAGAAATTCAAGCCTCTTACAGTCAGGTTGCGCAGACTTCCGAGTTGAAAGTTCTCGCGCCGATTTTTGACGCTGAAATTCTCGTTCTTGACGAAATCGGCGCGTCGAAACCGACTGATTGGGTACGCGATACGATGGCGCACATTATCAACACGCGCTACAACGACAAGAAGTTAACGATTTTTAC
This sequence comes from Acidobacteria bacterium 28-9, assembly GCA_002050355.1. Taxonomy (GTDB): domain Bacteria; phylum Acidobacteriota; class Blastocatellia; order Pyrinomonadales; family Pyrinomonadaceae. Next base: position 21,669 of record MWYY01000065.1, on the reverse strand, counting down.
TACGAATTATTTAGATGAACGGCGTGCCGAAAGAGAAGAAACTCTGGAAGACAGAATCGGCGTGCGCCTGCGCTCGCGTCTTTTTGAAATGTGCCGGACAATTTCCATCATGGGCGAAGATTTCCGCCGCACGTTTGACCAAGCCGCTCAAATCAAGAAAAAGTAATTTTGTAGCGGATAGAATTAATGAAAAACTAAAAGTGAAAAGCTAATAACTTTTCACTTTTTTACGTTTGCGGCTAATGTCTGCCTGGTCTTTTCATTTGCGGCGTGAAATCGATAATACAGTAAGCCAGCCAAAATCAAACCGAACAAAAGTGGGTAAGTCGTATCCGATTTTACAATCATATAAAAATGCACAACTCCGCCGACGGCAATCGGATAACTTAAACGATGAAGTTTCTGCCAGTTTTTCCCGCCGAGACGTTTTATCATTCCGTTGGTTGAAGTAACCGCCAGCGGAATCATCAAGAAAAATGCAGCCATTCCAACGGCAATAAACGGTCGCTGAACGATGTCTTGAATCGTGCTTGAAAAATTTAATGAACGGTCGAAACCAATGTATGTAATAAAGTGCAGAAAGGCGTATAAAAAAGCATAAAGACCGAGCATTCGGCGAAATTTGACTAAATTGTTCCACCCGGTATATTTTCGCAGCGGCGTAATCGTCAAAGTTACAAGCAGAAAAACGAGTGTCAATACGCCGGTCGTCCGCAGAAAAAACTCAATCGGGTTTGCGCCTAAATTTCCACGCGCCGCATCCCAGACGAGCAGTGCAAGCGGCACGAGGCTGTTTATGAAAATAACGACTTTGTTAAATTTTATGTCTTCCATTCGAGCAGTCGGTTGTCAGCAGGAGCCAAGACGTATGCTGACTACTAAAAATTCTTTTTCAAATCCATTCCTTCGTAAAGACTTGCAACTTGGTCGGCGTATCCGTTAAACATCAAAGTTTCACGTCTGCTGAGTTCACCGATTCGGTTTTCCGTCGCCTGCGACCAGCGCGGATGGCGCACGTTCGGGTTGACGTTTGAATAAAATCCGTATTCACGCCCGTTAGCGATATTCCAAGTCGTCGTCGGCACGCGGTCGGTCAGAGTGATTTTGACGATTGATTTGATGCTTTTGAAACCATATTTCCAAGGCACAACCAAACGAATGGGAGCGCCGTTCTGGTTCGGCATTAATTTTCCGTAAAGACCGGTGGCTAAAATTGTCAATGGATGCATCGCTTCGTCCAGACGTAAACCTTCGACATACGGAAAATCGATACCAGCCGAAAAACTCGACTGCATTTGTTTCGCGTCGTAAACGGTTTCAAAGGCGACATATTTTGCCGCGCCGGTCGGTTCGACTTTATCAAGCAGAGTTTTCAAAGGAAATCCGACCCACGGAATCACCATCGACCACGCTTCGACGCAGCGAAAACGATAAATTCTTTCTTCCTGCGGAAATTTCAAGATTTCTTCGATGTCAAAAGTTTTCGGTTTTTGAACAAGACCGCCGACTTCGATTGTCCACGGACGCACGTTGAAATCTCTGGCTTTGGCGGCGACGCTCGTTTTTCCGGTCGAAAATTCGTAAAAGTTGTTGTAGTTGGTGATGTCGCGGAAAGAAGTCATCTGTTCATCAACTGTAAAAACGTTTTTGTTTTCAATGTTGGGAATTTGCGCGGTTTCAACTTCAGGCGGCGCGGGCGCGTTTATAAAACGGTAAACTCCGGCTGTAGCAAGCGTTGTTCCGGCTAAAACTCCGGCGCGGATAAAATTACGCCGATTCAAAAAAGTTTCTTCCGGCGTAATCTCGCTTGCTTTCGGGGCATTCGGTTTTTTGATAACCATAACTTTTATATTCGATGCGAGCTGGAAGGCGGTTTCATCACAAGAAATTCTTCTTATTTATATTATATTATGCTACGATTTTATTCCCTAAATCTTCCAGCCGCACAAAGGAGAAATTTTATGAATGTCTCGCGTTTTGCAGCTATTTTCGTGTTGTTTTTGCTCATTTGCAGTTCGGTTTTTGCACAAACCGCCGCCACAACGCTGAGTCTGCCGAATCCTGAGAAAGAGAAAGCTGTTAAAGAACTCGAAACAAACGCGCTTGCTTTAGTTGACCAGGTTACGGGCGACGCGACAGCGCTGAAAAACTGGGAAAATCGGGCGTTGATTGCGGCACTGGCGGGCGATTTGCTCTGGGACAAAGACAAAAAACGCGCGCGCGAACTTTTTCGCAGCGCTGCAAACGAACTTGTACAAGCAAACAATCTACCCGTTGACAAATCGAAAACCGACAGCAATATGATGTTTTTCGCGGCTTTCAGCGACACTTCGCCGCGCCGGACGATTTTGCGGACAATCGCCAACCACGACGCGGATTTGGCTTTGCAGTTTTTACTCGATACTCGTCCGCCGAAACTTCAGGAAGCGATAAACGCGCAAAATGCGTTGAAAGCACAACCGGCTCAGCCAAATCAGCAGAAAAACACCAACGACATTATGAGCGATCGCGCACAGCAATATCAAGTGCAGCAGGAAATTTCGCTCGAACAAAGTTTTGCCTCGAAAGCCGCCGAACAAGACACGAAAAAAGCCGCCAAACTTTTGCGCGACAGCCTTTCAAAAGGCGTAACAAACGAAGTTTTTAATCTACTCGAAAAAATACACAAAAAAGACGACGAACTTGCCAAACAACTGACCGGCGAAGTCGTTCAAAAAATTCTCGATATGGATTTCAGCAAAGACGAATCGGGGCGCAGCATCGGTTTGCAGTTTCTGATGAAATACGGCGCAAAGAAAAGCCCGCCGAAGCCATCAGCGCCGGCAGCGGCGACAAAGCAAAATCAACCGACGGAAAAGACCGACGACAAAACGCCCGAATTCAAAACGGCTTTGAATCGTTTATCTTGTTCGGTTCGATGATGCCGACGCTCGAAAAATACGTCCCGGAAAAAATTCCGCAGCTCAAACAAAAACAAGCGTCGGTTAGAAAACAAATGCCGCCGGAAATGCAGGCGATGGAAGAGAGTTTCGGCTCGATGATGGACAACCATTCAGACAAAACGCCGGAAAAAATGATTGCCGATGCCGCGAAACTTCCGGCGTTTGTACGTGGTCAAGCTTACAATCAGGCGATAGATAAAATGGTTGCGGAGGGAAATGCGGAAAGAGGGCGCGGATTGCTGCAAGCTGCACCCGAAGGAAAAGAACGTGACGATGCGCTCGCATATTTGGACTCGCGGTTGGCAGAAACAGCAATTGATAAGGGAAATCTTGACGAAGCGCAGAAAATCATCAATCAAATCGGTTCGGACACGAAAAAGGTCGAACAACTTGTCGGTTTAGCCATCGGATTTCACAAAAAAAATACCAAGGAAAGCCACGAAACCGCGCTGAAAATTATGGAAGACGCGCGTCGTCTGGTTAATGAATTTGCCGAAAACAAAGACGAAGTAGCAGGCGTGTTGAGACTCGCCGCCGGTTACGCCGTTATCGAACCCGATCGCGCTTTTCCGCTTTTAAGTTCGCTCATCGAACAGGCGAATGACGTGATAAACGCCACCGCGATTTTGGCGAAATACAACAAACGCGAGACGATGTTCAAACAAGGCGAGATGCTTCTGCCGCAGACTTTCAGCTATGGCGGCGGCAATTTTTCGCGTTATGCAAGAGAATTAAAAATTCTGGCGCAAACCGATTACGGACGCACGAAAGGCTTGATTGAACAGTTTCGCCGCGACGACGTGCGCGTTTTGTTAAAAATGCTTTTGGCGCAAAGCATTCTGAGCGACAAAATCGGCTTTGAAGGAAATTCCGGTTTTGCTGGTTTCGACCCTGAAGGCGGAGGTTTGATGATGGGAAATTGATAAGGGTAAAAATTGAAAAGAATCGTTTCTTAGTAACTTCCGACAACGACGTTCGATTTAACGCCGCTTGCTTCCTGCGCGATTTTCACGCCGACGCTCGCGCCGATGCGCGTTGCGCCCGCTTCAACCATTGCTTTTGCGTCTTCAATTCCCTTAACGCCGCCCGAAGCCTTGACGCCCAAATCTTTTCCGACAACGCGCCGCATCAAAGAAATATCCGCAACCGTTGCGCCGCCTTTGGCAAATCCGGTTGAAGTTTTGACAAAATCCGCGCCCGCATTCTTTGACGCCAAACACGCGCGGACTTTTTCTTCGTCAGTAAGCAGCGCGGTTTCAATAATGACTTTGCACAAAATGCCGTTTTCGTGCGCGGCTTCGACAACGGCGCGAATGTCGTCTTCGACCGCGCAGTCATCGCCGGATTTCAACGCGCCGATGTTGATGACCATATCAACTTCGCGCGCGCCGTTGAAAATCGCGCGGCGCGTTTCGTAAGCCTTAACATCTGAAATTGTTGCGCCTAAAGGAAAACCGATAACCGTGCAAACCGGAACGTTCGTTCCTTTTAGAAATTCGCTCGCCTTTTTTACCCAGGTTGGATTAACGCAAACCGATGCAAAGCTGTATTGCGCCGCTTCGTCGCACAATTTTTTTATATCGCTTTCGCTTGCCTCCGGTTTCAAAAGCGTGTGGTCAATCAAACTCGCCCAATCGTGCGCGGTTGCCGTTTCGCCCAGAACAACGCCGATGCGCGACGCGCCCGCGTCAATAATTCGCTGCACGTCCGCGCCGCAAAAACTCGGGCACGAATTGTCGCTGTCGCCGTCAATTCGCGCCAAAACCAAATCCGTGATTTGTTCGACTAATTGTTGATAATTGCCGTTTACATAATCGTTCATAGAAAATTAAATTTTATGACTCAAATTGTTTGCAGTCATCTTGAGTATTGTTTCTCGATTGCTTCTATTTTCGCCACGCGCTTTTTGTGTCTGTCTTCCGTCAAATCGTTTGTCAGAAAGGCTTCAACTATTTCTTTTATCTCGGCGAAAGTATTTTGTCCGCTTCCCAAAGTCAAAACGTTTGCGCCGTTATGCTCGCGTGAATTTTTTGCTAAAGCCGTGTTGTAGCAAGCCGCCGCGCGCGCGCCGGGAATTTTGTTTGCCGTCATTGCCGAACCGATTCCGGCGCCGTCAATTATAATTCCGACATCGGCAGCTTTTTCTGAAACGGCTTTAGCGACTTGGTGAGCAAAGTCCGGGTAGTCAACTGCGTCTTTTGAATTTGTGCCGAAATCGCGGATTTGCAGATTAAAGTTTCCGAGATAATCCTTCAATAGTTCTTTGAACTCAAAACCGCCGTGGTCGCATCCGACGGCAACGGTTTTAACTTTCACAGAAGCGCGCCGCGAAGATTTTTTTATTAAAACGATACTTTTTTCCTGTATGAAATCCTCGGCAAGCGATGTGAATTTTGCATCGTCGGCGACGCGCAGACGAGCGCCGGAATCAAGCCCGCGCAAATCGTCTTCGGTTATCAAATTTTTTGCCGATTCGTCGCGGTCAAAATCTCTGCCGATTTCTTCTTTGAGCGAATTGACGACGACGCGCTGCGGAAAAATTTCCGGCTGCCGCGAACGATTTTTTTCCGGTGACGTCTTTTCTTCGGTCTCTTCGACTGTCGGAACGCTCGCCAAGACTTGTTTGACCATTTCGCGCACGCGCTCGCGTGTTTCTTTATCTTGAGCCATAAAAATAATGGTGAATGGTGAATGATAAATGATGAACGATTTTTTATTGGTTATTTATCATTTACCATTGAACAAATCATTTTATCAAATTTGACGTTTCGCCGTTGCTCAAATAGTATTTCCAAAAAGCATTTTAAATCAAACCTATGACAACCGAATTTGAGAATCCTAATTTTGAAACTTTGCTTTCAGCCGCGCAAATAAATGCCCGTGTAAAAGAACTAGGGACGCAAATTACGATTGATTATGCCGGGCGCGAGCCGATTTTAATCGGAATCTTAAAAGGCGCGTGCGTGTTTTTGTCGGATTTGATGCGCGAAGTGAATCTAAAGGTTTCGCTCGAATTTATGGCTGTTTCGAGTTACGGCAAGGCGCAGAAATCTTCAGGCGAAGTTCGGATAATCAAAGATTTGGACGTTGCCGTCGAAGGAAAAGATTTAATCGTCGTCGAAGATATTGTCGATACTGGTTTGACGCTTTCATACCTTCTGGCAAATTTGCAATCGCGCGGCGCAAATTCGGTCAAACTCGTTTCCTTGCTCGACAAACCCGAACCACGCATCGTTAAAGAATTGAAAATCGATTATTGCGGTTTCCAAGTTCCGAATAAATTCGTCGTCGGCTACGGTTTGGACGCCGCGGAAAGGTATAGAAATCTACCGTTCATCGCGATCGTAAAAAATCCCGCACTAGCTTGATTTAAATGATGAATGGTGAATGATGAATTAAAGAAATCGCCTTATATTTACCATTCACCATTCATCATTTAACTTATTCCCAACGACTTGAGCGGTTTAGGTGTTGTACCTTCAAAAAACCAGCTCGCACCGACTTTTAAGCGATGATGCCAAGTTGGAAGCCGCGAAGTGTAAAGCGCAAAACGCGCATCACGCGCAATCACGCCGCCGATTACATTTCCGCCGACCAGAACCGCCGCGTTATGCGTGCCGAGACTGACCGCTTCGCCGAGTTCTTCAAAGTGTTTTGTTTTCAACTGTTTACTGCTGAAAAACGCTTTTATATTGTCAGCCGCCAGCGCCGATTCCTGAAACGCAAGCTGCGCCGTTCCTGCCAGTTTCGGTTCGACCGATTCAACTTTTGCGATGTCGCCGAGCGAGAAAACATTGTCGAAATCTTCGACCTGCAAAGTCGCCTTAACACGAATCAAGCCATGCTCATCTTTTGGCAAATCGAGTTTTTCAATCAATGAATTAACTTTTACGCCTGCCGTCCAGACGGTTGCAACAGTTTCAACTTCGGTTTGTTTGCCGTTATGTTCCGATACGATTGAGTTGGGTTTGACTTCTAAAACCTTTGTTTGAAGATGAACGTCAATATGCTTTTCACGTAAAGTTTTTTCGACGTAATCGCGTATGTCCTCGCCCATTCCGGGAACGAGCCGGTCGCTCATCTCTACTAATAAAACGTGCGGCTCGCCTTTCAAACCGCGTCTTTGAAAAGCATCTACAAGCAAATCCGACATTTTTGTAGAGAGTTCGACGCCGCTCGCTCCACCGCCGACAACGGCAAAAGTCAATCGCTCGCGCGCATCTTGCGGCGCAAGCGTCGGCGAAACTAAATCCAGAGCGTCAACCATTCGGCGTCGAAGTTTGTCGGCATCCGCAATATCACGAAAGGGAAGCGCAAATTCTTCCGCGCCCGCGACATTCCAAAAGTTCGTAGTCCCGCCGACAGCCAAAACCAAAGCGTCGTAATCGAGCAATTCTTTGCGTGTGGAAATTTTAATTTGCTTTGCGTTGAAATCAACCGTTTCGACTTCACCGCGCACGAAATTTATTTTCTCGTCAATCAGTTCCTTATAATCCGGCGCGATGTGCCACGCTTCAACTTCGCCGCTCAAGTATTCATACAAAAGCGGTCGAAAACAAAAATGGTCTCCGTCGCTGACAAGAGTTACGTCTGCGTCATCGCTCAAATCCAACGCGGTGAAAAGCCCGCCGAAACCGCCGCCAATGATTGTAACTTTTTTGTTTGCCATATTTAATTATTACCTCAAATTTTGAGAAAAGTTTCACAAACTACTTTAAGCCAATTTACGCTTGATTAGTTGAAAAGTCAACGACGAAAAAATCCATTTATTACTCTGAAGATGAAATCAAAAACTATGTCATAAACCTGGCAGAGACAAAACTTTTATCACCAGAAAATATAAATTCAGTTAAAATAAACGGGATACCTTAAAGCGAGTTTGAGATAAATTTGATAAATACTTTCGACAATCTTTAATGACAGAGCGTTACTTGCTAAAATTTAATCAGTTAGGGGGTTATAAAATTATGATTGATGAAAATAACTCGCGTTTTGCGGGAACGGTTGACCATCTGGCAGTCAAATGTGAAGACTTGGCGAGCGATGTTGAAGAATACAAACGTCTCGGGTTTTCGGTCGAGACAATTTACGAAGATTGGGCGATGCTGCGCGACGCACGCGGATTTGGAATTGCTCTCTTGCCGCCGAATTCAAAACATCCGGCGCACATCGGAATGCGCGTCGAAACGCTTGAAGAATTGCAAGCCGCAGCCGAACGCGAAAATCGTCCCCTTAAAGAACACCGCGATAAAACCATCTCTTTTTATACTAAAGGCGTCGGCGGAAACGTAGTTGAATTGATTTACTATCCGCCTAATTTCGGGGAAGAATAGAACACGGATTTTTGCGGAAAAATACGGATTGGCACAGATAAGTTTTTTATAAAAAATTCGTGGATATCTATTTTCAATTCATCAAAATCCGTGTTTCATTGCTTTTATGAAAAAACTTCCACGAGAGTTTTACACGCGCGGCGATACCTTACAAATTGCCAAGGAATTACTCGGCAAACTTCTGGTTGTTCCAACTGAAACCGGCGAAAGAGTTTCGGCAATGATTGTCGAAACAGAAGCATATTTAGGCGTGACAGACAAAGCCGCGCATTCTTACGGCAACCGCCGCACAAAACGCACCGAAACTATGTTCGCCGTTGGCGGGACGGTTTATATATTTTTTATTTACGGAATGTATTTTCAGTTTAACGTCGTTGTCGACGCGAAAGATGTTCCGCATGCGATTTTGATTCGTGCCGTCGAACCGGTTGAAAATATTGAAATGATGCGCCGGCGTCGAAATGCAAAAAGTAAAAATCCGGCAGTAAAAACGCTTGATAAAAATCTCACATCGGGACCGGGAAAACTTTGCATCGCGCTCGGAATCGGCGGAAGTTTTAATAATGAAAATTTGCTCGGCGACAGGATTTGGCTCGAAGATTTGAAAACATTTTTGGCTTCGGAGATATCTACCGGCAAACGCATCGGCATTGATTACGCCGAAGAATTTGCCGAAAAACCCTGGCGGTTTTGGGTAAAAGACAATCAATTCATCAGCCGTAAATAAATCGAAAATTCTTTTTGCGGGATTCTTGTTTTCTAATCCAGTTCGATGTGGTAATGATCGGCTTCGACAATGATACGACCGCCGATTTTGCCTGCCGCCTTTTGCAGTGAAATCGAATCGGTCGGCGATTTTCTAACGTCCACGGCATTGTCGAGCAGATGATTTGAAATGAAAACCGGCGGATTTCGTTTCGTTTGATGTTCAATTGTTTTTGTCATCGCTTTGACGGCGTTCGTCGGAATGCCTTTGCCGGAGCGGAAAGCGTTTAGGATTTCATCAATCGCCGGTTTGTTCGCATATAAATCTCTGACTGCTTTCTCGCCTTCAAAAACGATTTTGTCATACATCGCCAAAGCCTGACGTTCGGGCAGACGATAACCACTGGTAACAATGAGTTTGTCGCCGGTTATATTAAAATACTCTTTAGCTAAATTTTCGACCTTTTTTTGCAATCTTTCGGTTATCAAAATATTTGCCGCAACCGTGTAATACTTAACCGTCTTTGGCAGTGATTTCATCGGACTCGGAAGGCTTTGCGGCAGTAGTTTGATTGAAGTTTGTTGTCTGTTTGAAATTTCTTAACCGCTGTTTCTGTTTGCAAACCGTAATTTCCGTAGCCTGTATTTACCTGGGTTTTCGTCAAATATCCTTTTTTTACAAGACGGTTTTGAATCGCTTTTGTAATTTGCGTGTTCGGATTTCCGCGGGCAATTCCTTTTTGAATATTGGCGACGGCTTTTTGCTCGATTTCACCGTATTTGTCTGTAACGAGCAAACTCAAATCGGCTTGAAATTTTCCGACTGCCGTTTTGGTTTGGAGACCGAAATTACCGAAACCGCTGCCGACTTTTTCCATCTCCAGATAACCGAGCGTTATTAAATCATATTGCAGTTTTTTGACTGCTTCGCCCGTGTCGCCGCTTTCTAAAATTTTACTTGCGGGGTCTTTATATGATTTGTAACTGTCGGGAAATAAAGCAAAACCTGTTGCTTCGTCAATCAAGCCGGTCACCGGAAGGCGTTTTGATTTTTGATATGCAGCTAAAATTTTTGATGTGTTCGCGCCCCATTTTCCGTCAACAAATCCGGCTTTGAACTTCGCGGGAACAAAACCCGCATCAAGAAGTTTTTGCTGTACGACTTTGACGCCGCCGAACATTCGTGCGGCGACAACGGTCGTCGCTTCGCCTGCCGTAATTTTCCCGTTGCCGTTCCAATCGAGCGGATTTAATTTATACGCGGGTGTGTCGGCAGTGAAAAGAACGTCGTCTGATTTTTTCGGCGCGCCCGAAAGAATTGTTGTATATACGTCTTCCAGCGAGTTGAGTTTGCCTCGAAAAGGCTCGAAGTATTTTCCAACATATTCGAGCTGTGCGGTCGCTGTCATATTTTTCAATCGGTCGGTTGTTGTACCGAGCGCGATTGCCGTATTTTTCAGAAATTGAATCAAGCCGGTCGCGCCGATTGCATTTTGGATTGACGGGCTGAAAGTTCCGGCTGTTTCAAAACTTATTGCCGCGAAAAGGTACTCGGGTTTTGTTTTCAAACGCGCCGCTATCTCTTCTACATTTTTTATAAACTCGGCGGTTACGTTTGTGTTAGTTTCGATTCCTTGAATTTGCTGGTAGTTGAATTTTTTCGGCATAATGCATATTTAAAAAAAATAAAACACCGCGTCAAAGATAATTACAAGTCTTTGCGGCGGCGCTTTATTATATAAAACTAATTTTCTACCGTAAATTACGGCGTAAGATATTGATGAAGAATCGAGTCGAGAACGCCGAAGTCGAGCGGTTTATTTATCAAATCGTCGCAGCCGGCTTCAATCGCTTTACGATAATAAGATTCGCCGTGCGCGGTAACGGCAATAATCGGTAGTTTTGCAGTTCCGTCGAATTGTCTGATAATTTTAGTAGCCGTCAAGCCGTCCATTTCCGGCATAGACATATCCATTAATATAAGGTCAGGAAATTCCTGCTTGACGCTTTCAACTGCTTCGCGCCCGTCGGTTGCTTCAAAAACCTTATAACCGTAGCCTTCGAGCAAAAACTTCATAAAGTCCCGCGTATCTTCGTAATCCTCAACGATAAGAACTTTTTTTGTCATAAAATACCTCAAAGCCAAGAACTAAATTAACCGAATAAAGTATTGACGGGCTGAAAGTTCCGGCTGTTTCAAAACTTATTGCCGCGAAAAGGTACTCGGGTTTTGTTTTCAAACGCGCCGCTATCTCTTCTACATTTTTTATAAACTCGGCGGTTACGTTTGTGTTAGTTTCGATTCCTTGAATTTGCTGGTAGTTGAATTTTTTCGGCATAATGCATATTTAAAAAAAATAAAACACCGCGTCAAAGATAATTACAAGTCTTTGCGGCGGCGCTTTATTATATAAAACTAATTTTCTACCGTAAATTACGGCGTAAGATATTGATGAAGAATCGAGTCGAGAACGCCGAAGTCGAGCGGTTTATTTATCAAATCGTCGCAGCCGGCTTCAATCGCTTTACGATAATAAGATTCGCCGTGCGCGGTAACGGCAATAATCGGTAGTTTTGCAGTTCCGTCGAATTGTCTGATAATTTTAGTAGCCGTCAAGCCGTCCATTTCCGGCATAGACATATCCATTAATATAAGGTCAGGAAATTCCTGCTTGACGCTTTCAACTGCTTCGCGCCCGTCGGTTGCTTCAAAAACCTTATAACCGTAGCCTTCGAGCAAAAACTTCATAAAGTCCCGCGTATCTTCGTAATCCTCAACGATAAGAACTTTTTTTGTCATAAAATACCTCAAAGCCAAGAACTAAATTAACCGAATAAAGTATAAATTCAATACATAAGATGTTAACCATCAAACGACAATTTGCTTAAGCAATTATAATGCCAAGTAATAAAAGCACTTAACGGCAATTAAAAGAAAAGCCGACTGCTTTGAATAATATACGGCTTTTTCAGTAAAGTGTATAAACTGAAAGTATTAGTTAATCGGTGTTAGGGAAACAAGTTAAACAGCTAAAAACACAAATTATAAAAACCAGTCGTCGCTCAAATTTCGAGACAACTTGCAAAAACTTTTCGGCTGTGTTGTAAATATAAAGACCGAATGAAAATTTTTATCAATAAACTCCATCACCATCATCACGCGATTCATCACCATTATCGCGCGAACTAATTCCGTTTATTTAATCCGTAAAAAATAGTTTTGATTCACTGCGCGAACTTGAGAAAAGTTTTTGAAGATGCCGCGGCTTTACCTTTGTATGAACAAACAGAATTTAAAAATTGCAGTGCAGAAATCGGGACGCTTGAGCGAAGATTCGATTGACTTGTTAAAAACGTGCGGAATCTCTTTTAACAACGGTTCGGGCAAACTCAAATCCGTCGCGCAGGACTTTCCGCTCGAAATCTTTTTCCTGCGCGACGACGATATTCCCGAATATGTCGCCGACGGCGTAGCCGACATCGGTATGGTCGGCGAAAACGTTCTGGCTGAAGCGGAAAAGGATGTCGAAATGTGCGAAAGACTTGGTTTCGGCAAATGTCGGCTCGCTCTTGCCGTACCGAAATCTTTCGAGTATCAATCGATCAAAAACCTCAGCGGCAAACGAGTAGCGACCAGCTACCCGAAAGTACTGGGCAGGTTTCTTGAAAAAAACGATGTAACGGCGGAAATTCACACAATCAGCGGCTCGGTAGAAATTGCGCCGTCAATCGGTCTGGCTGATGCTGTCTGCGATTTGGTAAGCTCGGGAAGCACGCTTTTTACCAACAACCTGCGCGAAGTCGAAGTCGTAATGACTTCCGAAGCGGTCTTAATCCAAAGAAAAAATCTCGCGGCGGATTTGCACACTATTCTTGAAAAACTGGTTTTTCGCATCAGAGCTGTTAAGGCAGCCAGACAAAACAAATACATCCTGCTCAATGCGCCAAATGAAAAATTGGAAGAAATTATAAATATTCTTCCGGGCATTAAAAGCCCGACCGTAATGCCGCTTGCCGAAACCGGCTGGAGTTCGGTGCATTCAGTTATTAATGAAAATGATTTTTGGGAAATTGTCGAAAGCCTCAAAAACAAAGGCGCTGAAGGGATTTTGGTACTTTCGATTGACCAGATGATAAGCTGAAACTCTTGTAAATAGAAAATTGATAAATTCTAAATAAAGCGTTTAACAACAGAATTTTCTATCTGCTATTAACAATTGACGATTCAAAAATAAATTTTATGAAAACGATTCGTTATCCTGAAAAAGCAATTTGGCACGAGCTTTTGGCGCGTCCGGTTTTCGAGACAAAAAGTTTGGAAAGGCACGTGCAAAATATTTTGAACGGCGTCAAAAAAGACGGCGATGAAGCCGTTCGGCATTTTACGAAAACTCTCGATTTGGTTGAAATAAAAGATTTTCTCGTATCAGAGACTGAATTTGACGAAGCCGAAAAAAGAGTATCCGACGAACTGAAAACGGCAATAAATGTCGCCAAATCAAACATCGAAAAATTTCACCGCGCGCAAATTGAAAAACCCGAAATTATCGAAACGACACCGGGCGTTTTCTGCTGGCGCAAATCTGTGCCGATTCAGCGAGTCGGTTTCTACATTCCGGCGGGAAGCGCACCGCTTTTTTCGACTGTTTTGATGCTCGGCGTTCCGGCAAAAATCGCCGGCTGCATAGAAATCGTCGCCTGTTCGCCGCCCGACCAAAATGGCAAAATCAATGATGCTACGCTTTATACTGCAAAAACTTGCGGTATTACGAAAGTTTTCAAAATCGGCGGCGCGCAGGCAATCGGCGCGATGGCTTTCGGAACCGAAACCGTTCCACAGGTTTACAAAATTTTCGGTCCCGGCAATCAGTTTGTAACTTGCGCCAAACAACTTGTTTCGCAATACGTGACGGCTGATATGCCAGCCGGACCTTCCGAAGTCGCGGTTATAGCTGACGAAACGTGCATTCCGGCGTTCGTCGCGGCTGATTTATTATCGCAAGCCGAACACGGTGTTGACAGCCAGGTTTTACTTGTTTCGACCGACGAAAAAGTTATTGACGAAACATTAATTGAACTCAACAAACAACTTGCAAAATTATCGAGAAAAGCGATTGCCTCGAAAGCGTTAGAAAATTCAAAAGCAATTTTGGTTGAAAATTTGGACGAAGCTGTCGAATTGTTAAACGAATATGCCGCCGAGCATTTAATTTTGGCTTGCGAAAACGCCGATGAAGTTGCCGAAAAAATCGTCAACGCCGGTTCGGTTTTTATCGGTAATTATTCGTGTGAAAGCGCGGGCGATTATGCTTCCGGCACGAATCACACTTTACCGACAAACGGTTTTGCAAAAGCATTTAGCGGTGTATCTTTGGACAGCTTCGTAAAGAAAATCACGTTTCAAAAATTGACCGAACACGGAGTTGAAAATCTCGGTCGAACTATCGAATGTATGGCGGAAGCGGAAGGTTTGGACGCGCATAAAAATGCGATTTCGATTCGTTTAGAGAAACTAGCCGCGAACAAACAGGATTGAACACGAAAAAATACAAAAAACAAAATTTTTGTTTCTTTTGGTTTTTGTTTGCGGCTAAATGTTTTTATGTTTAATTTAGAAAAACTGGTTCGGGAAAATGTCAAAAAATTAACTCCGTATTCTTCTGCAAGGAGAGAGTTTAGCGGTGCGGCGCAGATTTTTCTCGATGCAAACGAAAACAGTTTCGGGTCCCCTTTGGAGCAAAATTACAATCGTTATCCAGACCCTCTGCAGACGAAAATCAAGGAACGAATTGCCGCTTTACAAAACGTAAAGCCGTCTGAAATTTTCGTCGGCAACGGCAGTGATGAAGCAATTGATTTGTTGTTTAGAATTTTTTGCCGCCCGCAAATTGATAATAGTTTAATTTGCCCGCCGACATACGGAATGTATGAAGTTTCGGCGGAAATTAATGATGTTAAAGTCAAACGCGCAAATTTAACCGAAGATTTCGAGCTTGATTTTGAAGCGATAAAACAAGCGTTTGACGAAAATACAAAACTGCTTTTTGTCTGTTCGCCGAATAATCCGACGGGGAATTCTTTCGCCTGCCGCGACGTTTTAAGATTAGCGGAAAACTTTCGCGGTATTGTCGTCGTTGACGAGGCATATGTGGATTTTTCCAATGAAAAATCGCTAATTTTCGAGATTAACAATTTGCCGAATCTGGTGGTGTTGAAAACTTTTTCAAAAGCCTGGGGTTTAGCTGGTTTGCGCGTCGGTCTGGCGTTTGCCAACGAAGAAATAATAAAACTTTTCAACAAAATAAAGCCGCCGTATAACATCAGCCAAATCGCACAGGAAGCCGTTTTGCAGGCGTTAAAAAACAAAGCGGAAGTTGACGAAACGATTGCGAAAATTATTTCCGAACGCGAAAAGCTGATTGAAAACTTACAAAAATTTTCTTTTGTGACGAAAATTTATCCGACCGACGCAAATTTTGTTTTGGTTAAAACTGTTGATGCGGAAAAGATTTACAATTTTTTGCTTGACGAAAAAATCGTCGTTCGCAATCGTAATAATGTCGAACTTTGTGCAGGCTGTTTGCGAATTACAATCGGGACGCCAGAAGAAAATGAAAGTTTATTAAAATCATTTAAGAAATATCAAACTACGGTTTTACTCGGATAACCGTAGATTTTTTTGTTTCATTTTTGCGTCATTTTGTAGATTGCGGCGGCTAAAAAATATGAAAAGAGTTTTATTTATTGACCGTGACGGAACTTTAATCGTTGAGCCGGAAGATTTTCAAATCGACAGTTTCGAGAAGCTGAAATTTTTGCCGTCGGTTATTACTTATCTGGGAAAAATTGCCCGCGAGACGGATTTTGAACTCGTAATGGTAACGAATCAGGATGGACTCGGAACGGAAAGTTTTCCCGAAAATACGTTTTATCCGGCGCACGATTTTCTAATGCAAACCCTAGAAAGCGAAGGAATTAACTTTGCAGACGTTTTTATTGACGATACTTTCGAGAGCGAAAATAAATTGACGCGCAAACCGAATACCGGAATGCTGACGAAGTATCTGGCATGCGATTACGATTTGAAAAATTCGTTTGTCATCGGCGACCGAATGACCGATGTACAGCTTGCCAAAAATTTGGGCGCGAAAGCAATTTTTGTCAAAAATCAAAATTTTACCCAGCCGTCAAACAACGAACCAATTGCGCTCGTCGCCGACGATTGGCGCGAAATTTACCGTTTTCTCAAAGTTCCACCGCGCAGAATCGCGCATACGCGCTCGACAAAAGAAACCACGATAGAAATCGAATTAAATCTGGACGGAATAGGTGTTGCGGAAATTTCGACCGGCATTCATTTCTTCGACCATATGCTTGAACAGCTTGCGCGGCACGGTTCGATTGATTTGAAAATCTGTGCGCGAGGCGATTTGCACATAGACGAACACCACACGATTGAAGATGTCGGAATCGCACTCGGCGAAGCATTTGCAAAGGCTCTGCACGACAAACGCGGAATGGAGCGTTACGGTTTTACGCTCCCGATGGATGATTGTCTGGCGCAGGTGGCGCTCGATTTCGGCGGGCGCAACTGGATTGTCTGGGAAGCGAATTTTAAGCGTGAAATGATTGGCAAAATGCCGACCGAAATGTTTTTTCATTTCTTTAAATCGTTTTCCGATAAATCACTGTGTAATTTAAACATTAAGGCTGAAGGGGCAAACGAACATCACAAAATCGAGGCGATTTTCAAAGCATTTGCAAAAGCAATCAAGTTGGCGGTCAAACGAAACATCGACGACGAAAATTTGCCAAGCACGAAAGGAAGTCTTTAACTAAAAACACACAATTAAAAATAAAAAACCCGTTTGAAATTTTGCGTTTTACATTTTTTATTTATGAATGTTGCGATTGTTAAATACAATGCCGGGAATGTCGAATCGGTCAAAAACGCGCTCAACCGTTTGGGGGTAGAATCGGTATTGACGGACGAAGCGAAAATTTTGCAAACGGCTGATAAAGTTATCTTTCCGGGTGTTGGCGAGGCGTCGAGCGCGATGAATTACTTGCGGAAGCGAAATTTGGATATAACAATCAACTCGCTCAAGCAACCGGTTTTGGGAATTTGTTTGGGAATGCAGCTTTTATGCGAGTTTTCCGAAGAAAACCAAACGAAATGTTTAGGAACTTTGCCGTATAAAGTTAGAAAATTTGAAAGCGATAATTTGAAAATTCCGCAAATCGGCTGGAATAACATTTTCGGTTTGAAATCAAAACTTTTTGAAGGTGTGGCGGAAAACAGTTTTGTCTATTTTGTACACGGCTTTTATGTCGAAACGGGCGCGGAGACGGTTGCCGCTTGCGATTACGGTTTAAATTTCAGCGCGGCGGTTCGGCACGAAAACTTTTACGCCGTCCAGTTTCATGCGGAAAAATCCGGCGCTGTCGGCGCGAAGATTTTGGAGAATTTTTTGAAGATTTAACCCGCCGCGAAAAATACAAAGTCAGCGCGAAGATAAAACAAAAATATAGTGTGTTCGCTGTGCTGCTTTTTCGCCGATAACCAGAATTATGATTGAGATAATTCCGGCAATAGATTTAATTGAAGGCAAATGTGTGCGGCTCGCGCAGGGCGATTTTGCGTGCAAGAAAATCTACAATGAAAATCCGCTGGAAGTGGCAAGAAAATTTGAAGCCGCTGGTTTGAAACGCCTGCACATTGTCGATTTAGACGGCGCAAAAGGCGGAAAAATCGTCAATCTGAAAGTTTTGGAAACGATTGCCGGAAACACGAATTTAATCGTTGATTTCGGCGGCGGCATCAAGACCGAAAAAGATCTTCACTCAATCTTCGATGCGGGCGCGAAAATGGCAAGTGTCGGAAGCATCGCGGTTAGAGAGCCGGAAAAGTTTTTCACTTGGCTTGACCATTATGGAAGCGAAAAAATTCTGCTCGGTGCTGACGTAAAAAACGACTACTTGGCGATTGATGGCTGGCAGACGGCAACTGCAATAAAAATTCTACCGTTTTTAGAAAACTGTTTTGCCCGCGGCGCGCGTCAGGTTTTCTGCACGGACATCAGCAAAGACGGACTTCTTCAAGGCTCGGCAAATCAGCTTTATGCGCAAATTTTGGCACGTCTGCCGAAATTAAAACTTATCGCCAGTGGAGGCGTGAGCCGAATCGAGGACATTTTTGAGCTTGAAAAAATCGGGTGCGCTGGCGTAATCGTCGGCAAGGCGATTTATGAGGGAAAAATATCTTTGGAAGAATTGGAAAGTTTTACGGGAAAAGAATAAAACGCAGAACAAATACCGAATTTTCACTGATTTAATTTTATAAATATATTAACTGCGGCTGGACATTCACATCGTTGTTTGTCCGCGTTTTGTATCGAAAAATGTTGGCAAAAAGAATAATTCCGTGTCTCGATGTAAAAGATGGACGCACGGTCAAAGGAACGAATTTTATAAACTTGCGCGACGCGGGCGATGCGGTCGAACTCGCTAAAATCTACAGCGAACAAGGCGCGGACGAACTCGTTTTTTTAGACATTACGGCGACCGATGAAAAGCGCAAAACTTTGAGCGAACTCGTCCGAAAGGTTGCGGCGCAAATCAACATTCCGTTTACCGTCGGCGGCGGCATTGGTTCGGTCCAAGACATCGAAGTTTTATTAAATTCCGGCGCGGACAAAGTTTCGATAAATACTTCTGCCGTTAAAAATCCGAAAATTCTGGCGGATGCCGCGAAAAATTTCGGTTCTCAATGCGTCGTTCTGGCAATTGATGCAAAATTTGTGGAAAATGAATGGCTGGTTTTCTTAAACGGCGGGCGAGTGGCGACTGAATTAAAAGCTGTCGAATGGGCAAAAAAAGGCGTCGAATCTGGCGCGGGCGAAATTCTTTTGACTTCGATGAATGCTGACGGAACGAAAAAAGGTTTTGAAATCGAACTGACGCGGAGGGTTTCCGAAGCCGTAAACGTTCCGGTGATTGCTTCGGGCGGCGCGGGAGAAGAACGACACTTTGTCGATGTTTTTGAAGAGGGTAAAGCCGATGCCGCGCTTGCCGCAAGTATTTTTCACTTTCATGAAATTGAAATTTTTCAGTTGAAAAAATATCTGAAAGAACATGATATTGCTGTGAGAATGTAGAAATCGCCTGCCAAAGAACTATGGAAATTAATTTTAAAAAATCAATCGACGGACTTGTTCCGTCGATTGTGCAGGACGCGCAAACTGGAAAAGTTTTGATGCTCGGCTATATGAACCGCGAAGCGTTCGAGAAAACAAAAAGCAGCAATTTAGTTACATTTTTTTCGCGTTCACGACAAACTCTCTGGACAAAGGGCGAAACGAGTGGAAATTTTCTCGTCGTAAAAGAAATCCTGATTGATTGTGACCGCGACACGATTTTAATAAAAGCAAATCCGGCGGGCGCGGTTTGTCATACCGGCGCGGATACTTGTTTTGACGAGAAAAACGAGTCGAAAAATTTTCTGTCCGAACTCGAAAAAACGATACGGGAACGCAAGGCAAATCCGAATAAAAATTCTTACACTTCACAACTTTTTCAAAAAGGTATCAACAAAATCGCGCAAAAGGTCGGCGAAGAAGCGGTCGAGCTAATTATCGAGGCGAAAGACGACGACCGAGAACTTTTCAAAGCGGAAGCTGCCGATTTGCTTTTTCATTTTCTTATTTTACTCGAAGAGAAGGATTTGGAATTGGCAGACATCGTAGAAACTCTCAAACAAAGAAAACGCTCGTAAAATTTTCTTCTGATGAAGCGTTGCGCTAAGATTATTTCCAAACGTAAACGCACAATTTGAACATTCAACGTCAAAGTAGAGCAGGCTGAAAATTTTAATCCATAAAAAAGTCCGGGAAACATGTGTCTCCCGGACTTTTTCGGTTTAGAAAAAAAACCGTTTATTTTAGAGACGGTTCATTAAAGTTAGCAGATACATCAACTTGATGAACATACCAATTAGCCGTCGGGTAATCGCCAAAATTTCCCCATTCAAAAACCATTAACGAAGTGTCGCTCGACCTTCTGACATAGAAGAAGTCCATTGCAGCATCGTTCGGATTTCCGCGCCACACCGCAATATCCTGTTTGCCATCGCCGTCATAATCACCCGGCGTCAGTCTGTCGCCGGTAATTCCCCAGTTTATCGGTGAACTGCCGGTTCCGCCGCCGTCGCGTTCCAAGATATTCCAGGCAAGCTGTCCGCCTTGGTTTCTGACGACTACGAAATCACTTCTGTTGTCACCGTCGAAATCGCCCGGCACGAGACTGTCTGTTACGAGTCCCCAGCGTGTGTAATCAATGCCGTTGTCTGAACTGCGCAGAACGGCAAAAACTCCGAGACCGCCGCCCACATCAAATTGAACGCAGAAATCGGCTTTTCTATCGCCGTCGTAATCGCCCACATTCGGACGAGTTGACGTGCCAAAACCAAACGGAACGGCAGTGAAATTGTTGTTGGTTAGTGAACTGCGGTAAAAGAAATAGTTTTGACCGCCGCCGGCAGCCGTTCGGTAAACGGCAACATCAGCTTTACCGTCGCCGTCGTAATCGGCTACGACTCGCGGGTCGTCTCCGGCTCTGCCGAATTGCTCGATTCGCAGTGTGTTAGTTTGGCTTTGAAAAATAAAAAAGTAAGCCAAATTTGGATTACCGGAATCTCCGCGCCAGACCGCTAAATCGGCTTTTCCGTCGCCGTCAAAATCCTCGGGCGTCGCAATATCCGTCCCGCTTCCGAATTGTATAGCCGTGAAATTGTTGGAGCCGTTTGTATTGATATACCAAAATTTCCCCGAATTTGTCGGTCTGGTTACAACCCAATCGGTTTTGCGGTCACCATTAAAATCATTGTTTGCACGTTGAGTCGGTGTCGGCGTGACCGTTGGTGTAACGGTTGGTGTTACTGTTGGAGTTACTGTAGGTGTAGCCGTCGGCGTTACAGTTGGAGTTACAGTTGGACTTACAGTTGCAGTTGGCGTGGGTGTCGGCGTTCCGCTACCGCAAGGAGTTGAAGGCGAAGCCATATTGCGCGGGACAGGGTTTGTTACAACTGTAAAATCGCTGTTGTTGTTGTCAGTATCCGTGCATCCGTTTCCGTTGCGAACGACGCCTTGTGTAGAAGTTAATGCCGTTCCGTTTCCGGCGGTTGTGTTGCCTTCGCCGTTGTTCGACGCGCCGTATGATACCAAATCAATGATGCGGCTATCCGGCAATGTACAAGGAGTTGCCGTTGCGCCGCAGTTAAGTGCGGTTGTCGTATTGGTCAAAGCAACTTTACCGCTCGAACCCGATAAACTAAGATTGGTTGTTGTTACGTCCGGCGTTACAGGCAAATCCGCGCCTGCCGTTCCTGCTGCTCCCAGTTGGACGAGGTAGTGCTGACCGGGCTGCAAGGTTACATTCGGCAATGCAAAAATATTCGTCGCGCTGGCGCCGAATTGTCCGGTTGACGACCCGTATTGCAGCGCCAATCCATTGAGCGAAACCGGGCTGCTCGAAACGTTAAATAACTCTACGTAATCAAATTTGTGGTCATGTAACAAAAGAGATGCTGGTGGAATTCATCTGATGAATATAAAGTTTAACCACCGCTTCGAACATTTTCTTGGTCTTTGAAAAACAAATCGTTCTTCGCTGCAATCTTTTTAAGTGAGTGC
>MWYY01000009.1 GCA_002050355.1 Acidobacteria bacterium 28-9 | reverse complement strand
AACAGGAAACGCTCAAAACAAAAAATTGAACTCTAAAGTTCCCGCAGACAAACAAAACACAATTTTAGCCGTCGTTTTATCGGATTTGGCAAGTAAAGATGTTTGTGGCAAACCTGAATGGGCTGAAAAAGAAGTATATGTTGGTTCAATTATAAAAAGACAATTTGCTAATAATGAAATGCAATTAAGCGGTTTTGTATTAAAAGCTGCTGACGATACCCGCACTTATATCAATCTTGATAGCGATTATATTGACGGGCGAGCGGCATCAGCCTCGAGCGACCTTTCCGATTTTTTGACTAAAGGCAGGCATATAAAAGTTTGGGTGTATAGATGCAGACGTATTCTTTACGCATACAGAATAAAAGAAGTTTTAAGAAGCAAGTAATTCCACAAAAATAAAGATGCCCAATCCGAAAATTAGGCATCAATCTAAAGTTGCTATTGTTGATTAGTTACCTGTCCGAACCCTTTCCTTTTCAGTAGTTTTTGGATTCTTTTCGGCTTGTGTCTTTGTAACGAATTTGCCAGATTTTGAACTGCGATAAACAGTCTTTCTAGCCGGAGATGATTTTGGCATATTGCTTCCTTGCCTTTTCAGGCGGTCAAGAGTGAAGTTGACACAGGAAGCAAATATCGGCTAACCTAAGTTTAGGTTGACCTGTCTAGTTGCGTCCTGTGCAACCAGAAAAAGTTAAGCGTCTTGTCTGATACACAAGACGCTTTTAATTTATCTTTAAAACTTCTTTAAAGTCAACATTTACGCAATATATTGCGCCCTTCAATTTCGCTTATACAATTTCTTTCCAAAATTCAGCCTTAATACCTAACTCACAAATTGATTGAATCAAAACACAAATGTTGTGCGCTAAGATTTTACATAGTGCCTCATTGATTTGTGCTGTTCTTGTTTTGCTTCTTAATGCACCGCCAAACTTCGCTTTAATCATAAAAAATGCAGTTTCGACGTTAGACCGTCTGTGATAATGCTCAAGGAATTTCTCTTGATTCAATGCGTAATAGTGATACAACTTATTCCAAAGGTGATTGCCTTCCTTGTTTGTTGCTCTGCTATTTGCTTTCCAAGCGATGTAAGGAATAGCGTTATTATCAATCGCAGTTCGCAAGTTAGCTTTTGACAGATAACCTTTGTCTGCCGAAACTTCTACTATTTCAAAATTTTGAACGGTATCTTTTACCAAAGTTTCAAAGTAGTTTGAATCGGCTTCGTGTCGTTCTGTAACTTCAACGGCTGAAATGATATTTGTTTTTGTGCCGCAACAAATATGAATCTTCAACCAATCTTTTTTATTGATAAGACGCGGCTCTGTATATTTGGCGTGAAGCCAAGTAAAGCCTTGAGAAGTGGAAAGTCCAGAGGCATCAACGGCGAAATGTTTTTCAATCTCTACTAATGGCAGACTGCTTTCTTCAATCAGCATTTTCAGATAAGGCGTTAAAATTTCCATTCCGAAATAGCGGGAAATACTTTTATAATGCGGCGGTCTCAAGAGAAAACCTTTGATGTGAGCTTCGTTTAAGTCCGTGTGAAATCTACGCAGGGAAAAGGTTGAATAAACCTTATAAACACAAGAGAAAATCATATCTTCAAGCGGCAAGCGCGGTCTGCCTTTTTCTTGAGACGGTTCACCAACGCCTTTGCAAAGTTCGGCTAATAGATATTGAAATTCTGACTTCTCGCAAGTTTGCGCTTTATCATAAGCAATCCAATCTTGCGCGTAAGTTTTTCGTGGCGGAATGTAAGTTTGCGGTATGACAACTTCTTGACTTGTAAGTTCACCTAAGAAATCGTGCTCAAAAGAAAACTCTGCCGCAAAGATGTGTTTGCATTTTTGGCGACGAATCTCAAAGTCTGGGCAAGAGCATTTTTGTTTGCTCAAATCTACTTTGTATCTTTCGCTTTTGCCGGAAGTGGAAGGAACAAACCACGTTCCGTTTTCTTGTTTGATTGTGTATCGGTTGGCTATATCAAGTCCGCGCAATTCGCGGACGTTTAGAATATCGTTCATTGTGCATCTCTCCTTGATTTTTACAGGTGAGTTGGCGCACAATAAAGTTTCGGCTATGGTGTGCGCAAACACACTGTGGTTAAACAGGCACGATTGGTTGTTTCCGCAACTAATCGTGCTTTTTTCTTCCTTTGAAGATGCACTTATCATACCATATTTCATTGACGAAATACAATCTAAATACTGTGTTTTCAACAATTTATGCCAATTAAAACTGGGTTGTTTTTTTAATAGACAAAGAGAAATACGTGTGATATGATTCACAAATAGTAGCGGCTCTTTGAGCTATTAAGTAAAGTGAAGGGGCGGCGAACGGGGACTGTTCCCGTGACTCCTTGTTACGAGCAAGGTATCTTTCAATTAGACTATCGCCGCCATAACTTAACTACAAAACGGAAGGTGTGGGAATCGAACCCCTGCGTTTTACAAGAACGCGCCCTTAGGGTCGGAAGCCTTTTAAGTTCGCCAGAACACGGGACATCTTCCAAAACTTTTAACTCTCTCCTATATATCTATAAGTTGATTTCTTGCTACCCCCACCAACCTCAACATTTTCTAAAACACCATCTTGACGTAAATGCCATAAAGAAGTTCGCATTGTGTTGCGTTTAACTGAATCACGCCCAACCCCAAATTTTTTTTCTATAGCTACTAAAACTTGGTCACTATCAAAAACACGGTCAAGAGTAGGGATTACCTCAAGAATCATTGTTTTTAGACCTTGTTTACTAGAAGAAGTTTTGGGAGTGCTACCATTTTTTTCAACTTCACGCTGGTTTTCGCTATCGCTAGAATCTTCGATTAACATTTCGTTACGAACCCAATCAAGGGCTTCGAGTTTAGCCTTGTATTCATTAACAGAATAGCGACTTTCCAATTCCTGCAACTCTTGATTGAAAGTATCTATATTAAACTGTTTCCCAAGTTTTGCTTTTAATTGTTCAAAGTTAAAATTCATAACGGCATAATTCTAACACCACCCGTTATTAAATACAAGCAGCTATTATGAAATTGTAGAAATAAAAACGGGTAGCCGTTACTATAAACAACTACCCGTTTAATTGTCATATCTTGTTGTTTATTTATTCTTGGGCATAATAGAGATTTAGAAAAGTCCTTTTTTTCGTTCAAACACTTTTGAGACAACCTTAAGCACTGTTGAGACAAAACGGACTTTAGACACAAAGCCATGAGTTTTGGGATTTTAGTTATGAGACGGTTTATGAAACAAAACGGTAAAAAAGCAACAGGCGTTTTTTGTTACTAAAAATAACTAAATCAATAATTAAAGTGTCTCAAAAAAAGGCAATTTTGAGACACGCATATATAATTCACCAAATGTTCTTATATTTTTTCTTTAGGCAATTCAAATCTACTTCTTTAGTTGCCATTTTATGCGTGTGTAAGCGACCCGAAAGTCGTTCTTCTCAGCGTTCCTTTGCGATTGACTGCCTGGACGCGCACCCATAGCCGCAATTTTGCAGCCATTTTCGTAGGCATGAGCAAGTCGCGCTGCAAGAAGAGCGTTTTGTGCGCCTTGATTACGGCTTTCGGGAATAGTGCTGGCACCACAGAGCATAGCTACGTCGTCATAAATTGACATTGAACCTGTTGCAATCGGTTTGCCCCCTAACTCAGCAATAAAAGGCAATATACTTTTGCTGTTTGCGCCAACCCGACACAATTCAATCCCGAAATCTGCAAATTCAGGCATTTCAGCACTCCAGCCAGCCACTGAAGTTTCTGCAAAAACATCTATCTCATCTTTGTTAATAATTCGCGTTGAGATATGCACATTCTTCTGCAAGTTGAAGAAGTTCGCTGAATCAAGTGTTCGATACATTACGTTCGTCAATTCAATTGGCTGGTAACTGCGTTCATTAAGTAGTGTGATAATCGAGTCATTGACCATTGGACTGACTTCGTGAAAAACAGGCGCATTGTGTTTTTGGAAGAACGATTCAAGCATTTGCATTTCCGTCTCAGTAATTTCATCAAAAATTCCAAGACCGAAAGTTTGTGTCGAAGGCGATTTAATTCCATCGAACATCGCATAAACCCCTGCCACTTCAATCCACTCTACTCCACTTTCGGGGAACAATTTTGCCCGTGATTCAACAAATTCGGCAGTTGTGATTGCTTCGACGCGCTCTAATTTTCGAGCCAATTTAATATCAGAAAAAATAATCATTTAAGTTCTTTATTTTACCATTTGATTACAGTTTTTTAAGAATCAATTGTCAAAGATTTTCGCTATAACTCACAAGTATATTATAGCAAGCAAAGTTTTTTGTCTGAAAAAGGGGCAATTTTTGAGACTGTTTAAGAAGCGTTTAATTATTCTTAGGAAATCATATGAACTTAAACACCTTTAATGTGTATTCCCTATTCTCTTAACTCTGTGCTGTTTGTCCATATTGATAAAGGTAACCAATGACAATTTGCGACGGGCAAAACATTTGACAGCCTTATAAAAGAGATATAATCTGCTCCTATTAAATAAATCAGCCGTGCGATTGAATTGAACATTTTGATTGTTCAATTCTCCCACCTTCCGCCAACTTTGTTTCCAAATTCAATAAAGTATTTCTAAAGGGAGGCTAACTATGGCAATCAGTGAAGAAAAGTTAAATCAAATGCTCGGCAAATTTGTCGGAGATTTAGGCGCGACGATGAGTGCGGGGGCAATCGTCATCGGCGAAAGTCTCGGTCTTTATAAAGCGATGGGTGAAGCCGATGCACCGGTTACTTCGGAAGAATTAGCACAGCGCACGAATACAAACGAGCGTTACTTGCGCGAGTGGCTCAATTCGCAAGCGGCAAGCGGCTATGTCGAATATGAAGCCGACACGAAACGATATTTTTTGAACGAAGAGCAAAAGTTTCTGCTAACGGATGAAAAGGGAATGGCTTATCTGCCCGGTGCGTTCGTCTTGGCGACAGCTGCTTTGAGAGCCGTGCCGAAAATGATTGAAAGATTCAAATCCGGCGAAGGTTTGGGCTGGCACGAACACGACCATAATCTTTTTCGTGGCACGGAACTTTTCTTCCGTCCGGGTTACGCCGCAAACTTGATTAGTGCATGGATTCCCGCACTTGAAGGTGTGCAGGAGAAACTCGAAGCAGGCGGAAAGGTTGCGGACGTGGGATGCGGTCTCGGTTCTTCAACGATTTTAATGGCAGAGGCTTTTCCAAATTCAACCTTCGTCGGTTTTGATTATCACGACGCATCAATCAAAACGGCGCGTGAAAAGGCAAAGGAAGCGGGAGTTTCCGACCGTGTTAATTTTGAAATTGCGAAGGCGAAAGATTATTCAGGTAACGATTATGATTTCGTAACATTCTTCGATTGTCTGCATGATATGGGCGACCCAATCGGTGCGGCTGCGCACGTCAAAGAATCTTTGGCTGACGACGGAACTTGGATGATTGTCGAACCGTTTGCGAATGACGACGCGAAAGACAATCACAATCCTATCGGACGAGTTTATTATTCGGCTTCAACGCTAATCTGTACGCCTGCTTCACGTTCACAAGAAGTCGGGATGGCTTTGGGCGCGCAAGCGGGCGAAGCAAAAATCCGTGAGGTAGTTGAAAGCGGTGGATTCAGCCGCTTCCGCCGAGCAACCGAAACGCCGTTTAATTTGATTTACGAAGCGAAACCTTAGGTGAAGGAAATAGATTACGAGAAACCCATAGGAGAAGGGGCAAGACAGTCGCAATCCTCTAAAAAAATGTTTCAAAAAGGATCGTTTTCGAGACTTTTAGATTTTGGCACACAATAGGCACACAAAACAAAAAGGCAGGCTTTCTAGGCTTGCCTTTTGTTTCTGTAAACATTTGTATTTATTGAATATATATGGAGCCGGTGAACGGATTTGAACCGCCGACCTGATGATTACAAATCAACTGCTCTACCAACTGAGCTACACCGGCTTAAATTACGGCGTGTTTTGCCGCAATCGAAAATACTACAAAATCATTCGTCTTTCTGCAAGCCCTGAGTAAATTCAGAATTTTTACGGGATAAATTTTCACTTGCTGAAAATTATTTTAGCGGTTTATCAAGAACCACCCCTTTTAGAGATTGGCGTCTTCTGTTTTCAGTTAAAAAGTATTTGAAATAATCATACATTGACCAGCAAGCTGTGATGACAGCGACCCAAAGCGCGGCGCGTCCTGCCAGATAACCTATTACTTTCCAATCATTTGATGTCAGAGATAAACGGGAGATGTGTGAAAAAGCCGTCTGGACTTCCGGCACTTCCCAAAAGCGAAACGTCGGCAGTTCCCATCCGAAATTCGATACCGGCGGGTTACCACTCGCACCGGCAACCAGAAGCGCGACTATCGCCACGCACTGCGCCCACATTTTTACTTTTCCGATTTTTTGTGCCGAAATAATGATGCCTTCGGCGGCGGCGACCGAACGCAAACCAGTAATAATAAACTCTCTGCCCAAAATAATAACAACCGTCCACGCGGGCGCGAGATGTTTTTCGACTAAGACAATTAGCGCCGCGGAAACAAGAAGTTTGTCAGCAATCGGGTCGAGCAGCGCGCCCATTTTTGAAACTTGATTGCGGCGGCGGGCGAGTTGCCCGTCTAAAATATCGGTGAGAGATGCGGCGAGAAAAATAGCGATAGCGAGCGCATAACTGCTGATGCCGAACCAATCTTCAGCAAAAGGCGTCAGAAGAACAACGACCAGAAGCGGGACGATGATAATTCGTGCAAGCGTTATATAATTCGGAAGATTCAAATGTTTTCAAAACCGCCTTTGTTTCTTTCAATTTTAGGTTTCACGTATAAATACTGTCAAGAAACAAAAGACTTTCGTAAAGTTCGTAATTTTTGTTTCCGAAAGTTTACTTATATGAATGCAAGGTAACTTAGCTATTGACTTGTCAGTGCAAAGAGAAAGCTCCAAAAAATTACTCAAAAACAAAAAGCACCATTGAATTTTCAAACAATGGTGCCTTTTGTTTTTTGACTTGCTTAAAGTGTATATTGCAACTATCTTTTAAGGCTGCATAAAGCCGAGATTTGAAGTCATAAAATTACCGATATTCGGAAATACGAGCGGCATATCGGCTTCGGACAATCCATACCAACGCCCTAAAGTTGCGGCGTATTGTTCGACGCTCGTTGTCGGAATCCAACGTCCGCGCGCGTTTGTTCCGCTGTCGGCATCGTCCGGTCCATTCATTGCAAGTGTCGGGTAGGGCGTTCCGTTAGAAGTGCTGGCGCCGTAGAAATTGCTGCCTGCAACAGCGCCGCCGATGACGAACAGATGATTTGCCCAGGCGTGGTCTGAACCGACGGTTGCGCCTGAACCCGCCGGATTTAGAGTGCGCGAGAAATCCGACAATGTAAAAGTCGTTACATTGTTTGATACACCCTGCATAACCATTTCATCGTAAAAGGCGCGAACCGCCTGGCTAAACTGTGCGAGTAATGTGCCTTGCCCGTTTACCTGATTGTTATGCGTGTCGAAACTCCCGACCTGGACATAGAAAATCTGACGATTAACGCTTAATTCGTTTCGTTTTTTTATCAACCTTGCGACTTGTTTTAATTGATTACCGATACTGGTATTAGGAAAAGCGACCGTAACTTCCTGAGGTGTCTGCAAAGCTTGATTGGCTTTGATGGCTTGATCGGTAATATGACTTGCCGCGGCAACGTAATTTGAGCTTAAATCCTGCATCCGCAGTTGATTAAAAGCGTTGAGTCTCGCCTGAGAAGCCGCACTCGTGTTGTAACCCTGGGGATTCAAAACATCTTTCAAAGAAATCGAAGCGTTGGCAATCGCCATCGGCAGAGTGCTTTGCCCGGCTGTAAAAAGCTGCGCTCCGTTGATCGAAGTAATCATTGGAATCAAGCCGCCCGGATTGTAGGACGCGGTTTGACGGTCGGAAATTCTTCCACCCCAGCCAGTAAAGGAAGGCATATCGGAACGCCCGGCTTGATATTGCGAAACCTGGTCTGAATGTGAAAACAACTGAAACGGTTTGCGAACTGCTCCGCTTTGGTATTGCGCGCGGGTCGTCGGTTGAACGAGCGTTCCGGCGTTGGTTACAATCGCCATTCTGCCCTGCTCCCAAAGCTCGTGAATCCCGTTGTTGGTCGTTCCCGCGCCTAGATTGGGATTTAGTCCGTAAGTCAAATTGTTCATACGCGGAACGTTTATTGGCAGAAGCTGGTTCTGCGCGATTGCCAAGCCCTGCATGCCGCGCGCGCTGCTGTAAGCCGCGTAATTACTCAAGCTGGCATCATTATGATTGGGAATAACCGTGTTATTGCCGTCATTTCCGCCCTGCATAAAAACACAAACCAGTGCGCGGTAATCATTCGGCGCGCTCGGCGCGTTTTCCACTCTCTGCGCCAGCGCGGTCATCAACCCGAAATGTTCGACCTGAGTTGCCAGCGCCGCCATACCAAGGGCGCAAGTTGATTTTGTCAAAAATTCTCGTCTGGATGTTTTCATATTTCTCCTGTTTGAATTCGGTGAGTCAAAGCAATTTCTAACTCACCGAACTCATTAAACTCAGCGAACTCGCTAAATTACCTTTGCACCTGATATTGCGATGAAGTCGTCACCAAATAAACTGCCGTTCTCGCGCGGGTAAGCGAGTCTGTGCTTGGAACCGCCTGCACCGCCGTTAAAATCGTGTTTTTCATTTGCTCGGACATCGTGCCGTGCATCAATTTTGTGTTCAGCACGTCGAGCATTTTATTACCGCTCGCGTCCGCTGCCGCAATCGTCTGCATTTCCGTCAAATCAATCGAAGTGCCGAGCGGCGCGCTGTTGCTCGTGCCGACTCTACTGAAGACAATCGTATTGACGAAATTAGCGCGGGCGATTGCTGTACCGGTCGTCATAATACCGAATTCGGGACCATTCAGAGCAGTTCCGGGAACGACGTAATCGGGCGAGTAATAATTGAAAACCGTCGGCGGGTTAAACGTATTCTGTCCCATCAGGGAAATTATCTGGTTGACGTAACCGTCACTCTGCATAGCGCCGTCGGCGGAGCGCACGTTGAATTGGCGGAAAATGTTGGTTGCCAGCAGAACCGGCTCGCGTAGTTTGCCGTAATTCGGGTCAGTTTTAACATTGCCGCGCGCTTCCGGGTCGAGTAGAATAGCGCGAACGACCGATTTTAAATCGCCGCGAATATTTGAACCGTTGTTATTGAAAACCGCCGCCGCTCGCCCGACATAAGCAGGCGTCGGGTCGCTGGTTACAAGATGCTGAATCAAAAAGCGACTGACGAACGGCGCGACGTTCGGGTGATAAAAAATATTATCGAGAGCTTGATTGAGTTCTGCTGCGCCGTTTTGATTTGCCGCGATTGTTTGATTGACCGCGCCCGGATAACTCAGCAAAGTTTTAGCCGTTACGTCGTGATTATTTTGAGTCAAAGTCAAAGGGTCTTTAAAATCAACGGTGCCGACTGTGATGTTCGGGCAAACACCGGGGCTACTGTTGTTGCAATAATTCCAGCCGGTAAAAACCTTTGTGAAATTATTTACGGTATTTTGGTCGTAAGTCGGAATCGGGTTGCCGCTTGCGTCGAGCTGGAGCGTGCCGTCTTGATTGAGCATAAACAGTCCGATCGAAAAAAGCTGTAAAATCTCGCGCGCGAAGTTTTCGTTAGGGTTGTTTTTCGTGCTGCGAACCATATCCAGATAATCGCCCATCGCCGGATTCAACGTTACATCGCTCATCAAATCGCGGTAGTTGCCGAAAGCGTTCTGCGAAAGTTTTTGATGATACGCAATCATCCAGCTTGCCTGCCGTTCTTCCAAGCCGGAAACAACCCAGAGTTGGCTTAACGCCCAAGCCACGCGGTGTTTAAGCTGCGCGTCGCCGTAAAACGCTTCCTTGTAGAACCAGTTTTGCAGATGATACATGGAATAAAAATCGCGTTGACAATTCACCGGAATATTATTTTGGCATTCGGTCGTTGCATTTGTCGGCATCAACGAAAGATTCGGGTAAGGAAACGTTGGATACGGAGTTTCAAATTGTCCGGCTAGCCAGGTTCGCAAACCGATGCGGCGAATACTCGAGTCGAGCAGCGGCGTCGGACCAAACGTCGCCTGCTCCATAAAGCGTGTGCGGTCGCCCGAATAAATATAACCTATAAAATTGGGCAAAGGAGAAATTCTTGTCAGCTTAGAAGATAAACTTGAAACGGGCGTCGGCGCGGCATTGGCATCGTCTTTTATGTTGCCGCCGATAGCTCCGATACCTAATCTGGCGCGATTACTCGTCAAACCGCGCCAAACTACATTCACTAAAACATCGGCATTGAAATTTGGATTTTCCCAAAACCCGAGGTCATCGCTTAACTGAACCGTCAGCGCATAAACGTCTGTTTGACCTTTTACCTTCCGCACGTTCAGCACCGGAAAGCGATACTGTCTGCCTTTTTCGTCTTCGACATAAACGCGAAAAGCGCTTGCCCCTTCTTCCGGCAGCAAGGATACGTTCGATACGAAAAGAGAAACTTTTGAATTCGGGTAAAACGCGCGATTTTTTATTTTTAATAAATTAGTGCGCTCAAAATTATCGACCGAACTCGCCAAAGCGCGGGTCGAGTCCGGTTGACTC
The DNA here is from genome assembly GCA_002050355.1 of Acidobacteria bacterium 28-9. Lineage (GTDB taxonomy): Bacteria > Acidobacteriota > Blastocatellia > Pyrinomonadales > Pyrinomonadaceae. Next base: position 21,122 of record MWYY01000009.1, on the reverse strand, counting down.
AACAAAATCGGCGTCGGCGAATCGGGATTCGGGTCGGCGTCATCCTGCGCTAAAACCGAAAACGCCAGCAGAAAAAAAACAAAAGCGGCGCCAAAAATTTGCTGCAATAAGCGCGAATTTCTGCTTATCATACCGTTTCCTCCTCAGATTTGTTCCGTTAAAAAGTGTTTTGGGAAGCCGGACTAACGACGATAGGTAAACATCTTTAATCCTTGTTTGTAATCTTCTTTTATAAAAGATTTGGGCGTAATAAACAAGCTATTTCCGTCCAAACTCCGAATTAGTTCATTCAAATAAAAAACCGAACGTTTTCCTGCTTAGACGCTGATGGATGAACTTTAGCCGAAAAAATAATAAGATTTGGTAAAATAAATTTTCGGTAAGAACTTTTAGAAAATAATAATCTCTTATGTCAAAAACATTGTTTCTTGACGCGCCGGAGGACTTTAGCTTTCGACGGACAATTTTCAGTCACGGCTGGTGTGAGCTTTTGCCGTTTATGATTGATAAAGAAAATTGGCGTTTGAGCTATGTTTTTGCGGATGGAAATTCAAAAAGTCTGGTTTCGGCGACGATGAGCGATGCTGAAGACGGGCGTGTGAAAATTGAAATCTCCGGCGCGAAAATCGGTAAAAATTTTGAAAAGAAAATCTTGCGCGATACGCGGCACGTCTTGCGGCTAGATGACGATTTGAGCGAGTTTTATAAATTTACCGAAACCGAAAAGCGTCTCGATTGGGTTCAGGCGACTAACGCCGGCAGAATGCTGCGCTCGCCGACTGTGTTCGAAGATTTGGTAAAAACCATCTGCACGACGAATTGTTCGTGGGCTTTGACGAAAAAGATGACGACGAATTTGGTCGAAAAACTCGGTGCGAAAAGCGAAAACGGCAAGTACGCTTTTCCGACCGCCGAAGCAATGGCGAATGTTTCCGTCGAATTTTATAAAGACGAAATGCGCGCCGGTTATCGCGCGCCGTTTTTCGTGGAACTGGCAGAACGAGTCGCCGCAGGCAAACTTAATCCTGAATCTTGGCTCGCGTCGGATTTGCCGACCAAAGAGTTGAAAAAGGAAATGAAAACGGTCAAAGGAGTGGGCGTATATGCGGCGGACAATCTTTTGAAACTCGTCGGGCGATACGACGGGCTGGCGCTGGATTCGTGGCTGCGCGCGCAGTTTTACAAAAAACACAACAGCGAAAAGGTGTGCGCCGATAAGGATATTGAAAAATTTTATGAGCGCTTCGGCGCGTGGCGCGGGCTTGTAATGTGGTGCGATATGACGGAGCGATGGTTTGTTTAAGCTCGGTTTTTGAGTCGGCAAATTACACAGTAAAAGCTTTTTGACCAAATACTTTTCAACCTTTTATAAATCGGCTGCATCGTAAAACAGGTGTTTTTACGCCGAAGAGTTTTATTTATATAATTTTACAGAGGAGAAGAAAGTAAAAATGAGAAGTAATCTATTAAAAATATCTGTTGCTTTTGTGGCGTTGTTTATGGTTTTGGTATTTGCCGACGCGGCAAATGCGCAAACCCGACGCGGGCGCGTGGTTTCAAAACAGCAAGTCGAACAACTGCTTGAGAGAATCGAAGAGAGAAGCGACAATTTTTCCAACCAACTAAACAAATCTCTCGACCGGAGCAGATTGGACGGTGGCAAAGCCGAAGACAGAATTGCCGACCGTTCCAGAGATTTGGAAAACGCGACCGACGAGCTGCGGCGTGAATTCGACCATAACGATAGCAGAGGCGAAACCTCAAGAAACGTGAGAAAATCTCTCAATGCTGCGGTAGCTGTCAATCGTATAATGGTTAGACGAAACTTTAGCCGCCAGTCCGAAAATTCGTGGGTCAGACTTCGCGCCGAGCTAAACACGCTGGCTAGAATCTACGGACTTTCGTCAGTTGGTACGAGAGCGTATTAATAAAAAATTTGTTTTTACGCAATCAATTTATAAAGAGTAAGAGGCAGGAAATTTTTCTTTGCCTCTTTTTATTTTTCGCAATTTGAGCACTATTCTCCTTTTAAAACGACCCTTTGCCCTTTTACTTATTTTTACCTAACATAACAATATGGACGAAATTGAAGATTTTACCGAAAAATTGGGCGAAGCCGAATTGGGCGAAACTCAAATGCAGATTCCGCACGAACTCCCCGTGCTTCCGCTGCGCGACATCGTTATCTACCCGTTTATGATTGTTCCGCTGTTTGTTTCGCGTGACCGTTCGATAAAAGCGGTTGATGAAGCGTTGAGCCAAAACCGTATGATTTTGCTGGTTTCGCAAAAGGACGTGGACAAGGAAGAACCAACGCAGGAAGACCTTTACAAAGTCGGCACGGTCGCCGTTATTATGCGTATGTTAAAACTGCCCGACGGACGCATTCGTATTTTAATTCAAGGACTATCGCGCGCGCGGGTCGAATCGGTCGCCATTGGAAACGAATATATCAAAGCGGTTATCGAACCGATTACCGAACCGGTCACGCCCGTAAATTCTTTAGAAGTTGAAGCACTCGTTCGCAATGTTCGCTCTCTGATGGAACGCGCGGCAAGTTTGGGCAAAAATATCTCGCCGGAAGTTTTAGCGATTATCGCAAATTTGGACGACGCTGGACGATTGGCTGACTTGTCCGCTTCAAATCTTGAACTAAAAGTCGGAGACGCGCAGACGGTTCTTGATATGTTCGACCCGATTTTGCGTCTGCGCCGCGTTAATGACCTTTTGAGTAAAGAGATTGACGTTTTGACCGTGCAGCAGGAAATTAACACGCAGGCACGCGCCGATATTGACCGCTCGCAGCGCGAATATTTTCTGCGCCAGCAATTGAAAGCCATTCAAGGCGAACTTGGCGAAGGCAACGAGCTTTTCGAGGAAATCGAGCAATACCGCGACAAAATACTAAAAGCGAAAATGCCGCAGCCGGCGGAAGAAGAATCGCTCCGGCAATTGAAAAAACTCGAGCGAATGCATCCCGACACCGCCGAAACCGCTACGCTGCGAAATTGGCTCGACATAATGACCGAGCTTCCGTGGTCAACTGCCTCGAAAGACAATCTCGTTTTGAAAAAAGCCGAACGAATTTTAGACGAAGACCATTACGGTTTAGAGCGCGTTAAAGAAAGAATTGTCGAAGCGCTCGCCGTTCGCAAACTAAAGGAGAAACCAAAAGGCTCGATTTTGTGTTTAGTCGGACCGCCCGGAGTCGGTAAAACCAGCTTAGGGCGCTCGATTGCTCGCGCATTAAATCGTAAATTTATTCGTCTTTCTCTGGGCGGACTTCACGACGAGGCGGAAATTCGCGGTCATCGCCGCACATATGTCGGCGCGATGCCCGGCAGAATCATTCAAGCCGTGCAGCAAGCGGCAACTAACAATCCGCTGATTATGCTCGACGAGATTGATAAAGTCGGCGCGGATTTTCGCGGCGACCCGAGTTCTGCTCTTTTAGAAGTTCTCGACCCGGAACAAAATTCGAGTTTTCGGGACAATTACCTGGGCGTAACCTTCGATTTGTCGAACGTAATGTTTATGACTACGGCAAATGTTTTGGACACGATTCAACCAGCGCTGCGCGATCGTATGGAAATAATTTTTCTGTCCGGTTACACGGAAGAAGAAAAACTCGAAATTGCCAGGCGGCATTTGCTTCCGAAACAAATCGAAGAAAACGGACTCGATAAAATGGATGTAAAGTTTGAACGCGCGGCGATAAAGCAAATCGTTGGGCAATATACGCAGGAAGCCGGACTTCGCCAATTGGAAAGGGAAATCGGTAAAGTTTGCCGCAAAGTCGCACGCCGAAAAGCCGAGCTTGAAGCGGAATTCGAGCCGGTGAAAGTTACGCCGCAAAATGTCAAAGACTTCCTGCGCGCGCCGAAGATTTTCCCCGATGAAGTTTTGAAAAAAGATGAAATCGGAATCGTTACCGGATTAGCGTGGACAGCCGTCGGCGGCGATATTTTATTTATAGAAGCTTTGAAAACTAAGGGGAAAGGCAAGCTGCTGCTAACCGGACAACTTGGCGAAGTGATGCAGGAATCAGCGCAGGCGGCATTTTCTTACGCTAAAGCGCGCGCTTCCGAACTCGGTATCGACGAAGACGATTTCGAAAAATACGACATACACATTCATCTGCCCGAAGGTGCGATTCCGAAAGACGGACCGTCGGCGGGAATTACGATGGCAACAGCAATGGTTTCCGTTTTATCGCAGCGCGCTGTGCGAAAAGACGTGGCAATGACCGGCGAGATAACTTTACGGGGCAACGTGCTGCCCATCGGCGGAGTCAAAGAAAAAATGCTGGCAGCACGTCGGGCGCATATAAAAACGGTAATTTTGCCCGCGCCGAACCGACGTGATTTAGAAGATTTGCCGCCGGAAGTCAAAGAGGACTTAATATTTGTATTTGTCGAAAATGTGCGCGAAGTTTTCCGCATAGCATTGCGGGAGAAAATTTCAGTGCCGGAGAAATCGAAAAATCGTTCGGCAAAAATGGCTGCTTAAAAATTAATAAAGTATAAGGTTTTCCTGTTTCTATTTATAACGAAAACCAGGTTGTATCAGAATTTTTGATGCGTTGACACCGTATTTCTTATGTGATACGTTGGGGAAGTTTTCAGTCCTTATAGAATAGATAAGCGACAAATAAAGAAACTTTTCAGCTGCCTTCGGCGTTAAATTATCCGTAGGCGAAACAAATTTCGGGTCGTTTCACTAATTCGCCCTAACCCTGAAAAAAATTATAAGGAGTATAGACGAACTTGATAAAATCACGCCTTTTTAAGATTTTTAATATATCTGCATTTTTAATTTTTATATTCAATTCCTTTGCGGACGGACAAATTACCGGCTCCGTTTCAAGCGGCAGAAGCGATGTTAGAACACAGGAAGCGCAGCAAGCCGAAATGCGCGTCAACCAAATCACAACCGAAGCAGGCAAATATTTCAAACAAGGTCTGCTCAATATCCAGGACAATCGTCGTCAGCAGGCGGGCGAGGATTTCGACAGATCGGTTGAAGTTTTTCTGATGTCGAGCATCAACGTTAACTCAAATCAAAAATTAAACGGTTGTTATACGCAATTAATCGAAACTGTTTATCAGATGGAATTTCCGTCGAATCAGCAACCGCAAATCAAAAGTCTTTCGGCAACGTGCGGCTGGAATGTCGAAAATCAATTGGCTGATAATGTTGTTGCCAAACTCGGGCAGAAGCCGCTTCAAACAAATACCGAGAAGAGAAACGATGCAGCAACGACAGGCAATAATAATTTACCCGAAGCTTCGCAGGGATTTAACGAGCAAAAATTTGAAGCCTCGCCGCTCGACGAACTTGCCAAACTCGAATTGACGCCCGAAGAAAAAAACGTCGTCAACACGCCCGAAGCGCAGCAGCAATACCAATTGATACAGGTTGCGATTGCCAATAAATCATTCGGTTTTACTTTCCAGATGCATCCGATGGTGCAGCAGTTTGTCGGCTATTACCAAGGACGCGGACGCTCGACGATGGAAACCGGTTTGTATCGTTCGGGAATGTTTATGCCGATGGCGCGCCGCATTTTCCGTGAAGAAGGCGTGCCGGAAAACGTCGTATGGCTCGGACAAGTCGAAAGCGCCTGGAAACCGTCGGCGTTGTCGTGGGCAGCGGCTTCCGGTCTGTGGCAGTTTATACCGGGAACGGGCGCGCGTTTCGGTCTGCGCCGCACGGCATACGTTGATGAAAGAAATGGTTTTGAAGACGCCACGCGCGCGTCGGCTAAATATCTAAAATTTCTTGCAAATCGTTACAACGGAAATTGGGAACTTGCATTGGCGGCTTACAATTCCGGCGAAGGCAACGTTGACCGCGCCATTCGCCGCGCCGGTTCGATGAATTTCTGGGCAGCTTTTCCGTATCTGCCGCAAGAGACGCGCAACTACGTGCCGAATATTTTGGCGACGATTTTGATTGCCAACAGCCCGCAGCAATACGGTTTCGGACACATACGCCCTGCGCCGCGCTTGATGTATGACCAGGTTCGTGTTCCGCCATCGACCAGTTTGAGTTTGCTCGCGCAGGCTTCGGACACGAGCGTCGAATACTTGCGCTACTTAAATCCTGAACTTCGCACGAATATGTCGCCGCCCGAACCGTTTATCATTCGCGTTCCGGCAGGCAAATCAAGCGAAGTTGTTGCTGTGTTTCGCAAACTTCCGGCGGGAAATCGCAATATGGCAACCGTAACGAAAACGGCGGCGGGCGAGAGCTGGCAGAACATTGCTAATCGAACCGGCATCAGCGTCGAGCAGCTTCAAGCGGTAAATGGCGGTACAAAAACTCCGAAAGGAAAAGTTGTCGTTCCGCAAGGCAATGGCGTCAAAAGTATAGCTTATTCGCGCCCGACAACGCCGACCATAGCACCGCAAACAAGCGGTGTGAGAGTCGTCAAAGCGCAAATGGGCGACACAGTTACAAGACTTGCTCAGCGTTACGGCGCTTCGGCGATTGACGTGGCGAAATTTAACGGCTTGTTTCCGACATCGGTTTTGCCTGCCGGACGCGAGGTTAAAATACCGAGCAGATAATTTAATTTGCGCAAGATACAAAGGGATGATTGAGCAATCAAACTCAATCGCCCCTTTTTTATTGGTAATAAATTTGATTTTAATTTAGGATTATTTTCAATTATTACAGTCGGAGAATTTTCAAAATGCAAAATCATAAAATCGGTATAAGTCGACGCGGATTTCTGACAACAACCGGAGCTGCAACTGCTCTGCTTGCCACTTCTAAACAAATCATTTTCGGGCAAACTAAAACAGGACCTGAAACTCGTTCGGCAACAAATTTAATCCGACCCAAAGCGCTTCGTGCAGGCGACACAATCGGTGTAATAACACCGGCGACGGAAGTTTTAGACCCCGATCGTCTCGCAGTTATCGAAAGAACCGTCAAGTATTTCGGACTGCAAATAGAGCGTGGAAAAAACGTCGGCAGACGCTTTAGCACATATCGTGAATCCGTTCAGGCGCGGCTTGACGATTTGCACGAAATGTTTCGTAATACGAAAATAAAAGCTGTCTTTGCCTTGCGGGGCGGTTATGGTTCAGGTCAATTGCTCGACCGAATTGATTACGATTTGATTCGCCGCAACCCGAAAATCTTTATCGGCTATAGCGATATAACCGCGATACACTTAGCAATCAATAAAAACTCGCGCCTTGTAACTTTTCACGGTCCGGTTATCCTCTCGCGTTTCACCGAATATACGCAAAAAAATTTTCGCCGCGCGTTGTTTGAAACCGAGCCGCTCGGACAACTGACAAACCCGAAAGAATCAAACGAACTTCGCCCGACGCACACTTTACGAACCGTTCAAAAGGGCATTGCAAACGGAAGACTCGTCGGCGGAAATCTATCAATCGTCTGCGAGACGCTCGGAACACCATACGAAATTGAAGCGCGCGGGAAAATTTTGTTTCTCGAAGACACGGGCGAAGAAGCCTATCGCATTGACCGGATGCTGACGCAGCTGCGGCTTGCCGGAAAACTCGAACAAGCGGCTGGCATCGTTTGGGGCGAATGCCAGGATTGCGGAGCGAATGATTACAAGCCTTCAACTGCGTCGCCATACACAATCGGCGAAACGGTCGACAATATCCTTAGCGCGCTGAAAATTCCGGTTCTTTCAGGTCTGACAATCGGACATACAAACGATCAATTAACCATCCCGCTCGGCGTCTCAGCAACACTCGACGCGACAAATGGTACGCTCGAAGTAAAGGAATCCGGCGTCGTTTAATAACATTTTGTCGTAAATAGCTGTTTCAATTGAAAAGTTTATTTCCGCGAAAATCTGCGATTTATATTTTCTAAAACTTCAGTGATTTCATCCAAAACCCAATCGATTTCTTTCTCTTGAATTACATACGGCGGCATAAAGTACAGCACATTGCCAAGCGGGCGAAGCAAAATATTGCGAGATAGAAATTCTTGATAAAGTGTCTGTCCGATGTCTGCAAAATAACCGTCATCGGAAACGATTTCAACCGCACCGACCGCACCGATTATGCGCACATCGCTGACGCAATCCAAATTTGATAATTGCGGCAGACGCTCGTTGAATTTTCGATTGATAAACGCGACCTTCTCTAAACAATTTTCGCGTTCAAACAATTCCAAACTCGCAGACGCAACCGCGCAGGAAAGCGGATTTGCCGTAAAAGAATGACCGTGAAAAAACGTCTTCATTCGGTCGTCGCTCAAAAATGCCTCGTAAATTTCTTCTGTCGCAACGGTTGCGCCGAGCGGCAAATATCCGGCGGTTAAAGCCTTTGAAAGACAAATAATATCAGGTGAAATTTCCGCGTGCTGACAGGCAAACATCTTTCCCGTGCGCCCGAAACCAGTCAAAACTTCGTCGGCAATTAGTAGAACATTGTATTGATTGCACAATTTTCTAATGTCCAATAAAAATTGCTTTTCCCGGACAATCATTCCGCCCGCGCCTTGCAGCATCGGTTCTAAAATTACGGCGGCGATTTGTTTAGAATTTTCTTGAAAGATTTGGTCTGTATTTTCTATGTTTCCGGCGCGCAAGATATCGAAAAGCAACGGTACGAAAGGTTTCGTAAAAGCAGACTTATCGCTCGCCGACATCGCGCCGAAAGTGTCGCCGTGATAAGCGTGTTCGAGGGCGACAAAAGTTTTGCGCTGTTCGCCGCGATTTTGCCAAAACTGATACACCATTTTCAGGGCGACTTCAACGGCGGTTGAGCCATTGTCCGAATAAAAAACTCTAGTTAAGCCTTTTGGCAAAATAGCTACTAGTTTTTCGGCTAATTCGACGGCAGGTTTGTGCGTAAAGCCTGCAAACATCGTGTGTTCGAGTTCGTTTGCTTGACGCGCCAATGCTTGATTCAAAAACGGATGCGCATGTCCGTGAATGTTCACCCACCATGAGGAAATCGCGTCGAGAATTTTCTGACCATCTTCCGTGTATAGCCACACGCCGCGTCCCCGCACAATGCCAATCGGCGGCGGTGCAATTTTCTCCTGCGTGTACGGATGCCAGAGATGTCTGCGGTCGCGGTCGGTTAAATTCATAAAGTAGGTGTTAGGTTTCAGGTGTAAGTCAAAACCTAACACCTGAAACCTTAGCTTGCGATCAAATTTTCGGGTTTTTACTTGCCCAAAAATTTAAATTTTCCGCGCTCAAATCTTCAAATCGCGGCATTTGCGCCAAAACTTTTACTTGCCCGAAATGTTCAATCGCCCTTTTGTTTTCTTGGTTCGGCTCGCCGTTCATAATAATACCGAGAATTTTTACGCCGCGATTGCGCAGAACTTCGACGGTTAAAAGCGTGTGATTTATCGTTCCTAAACCGGAGCGCACGACAATAACGACGGGCAAACAAAACCGTTTCATCAAATCAATCATCAGCTCGTTTTCGTTCAGAGGAACGAGTGCGCCGCCAGCGCCTTCGACAATCCAGAATTTTTCGTCTTTTATATTTTCGACAAAAACCAGAATTTTCTCGATTGTGATTTCAACCTTTGCAAGCCGCGCCGAAAGATGCGGTGAAAGCGAATGTTCGAGCCTAAAACCCGCGTCGATAACTTCTTCGCTCGTGCAGTTAGCTAACTTACGAACAGTTTGCGTATCGTCGTCCGTTTCGATTCCGGTCTGAATAGGTTTCCAGTAACAGACGTTTTCTTTTCCGCGCAAAGCACACATTAAAGCAGCGGAAACAACAGTTTTCCCAATGTCTGTATCCGTGCCGGTTACAAAAATTCCGTTCATATTTTCAGACTAATTTTCATTGATAACTCGCGCCAAATTATCTACGAATTCATGCAAAATTTCTTTTGTTAAACCGATGTTGAGCGAAATGCGCAGGCGCGCCGCGTTATCCGGAACGGTCGGCGGGCGAATGGCGCGAACGTCGAAGCCACACGCTTGCAAAGCCGCCGCAATTTTTACAGCTTTTTTGCTGTCGCCGACGATTATGGGAATGATTTGCGAATTTTCGGGCGAGACTTTTATGCCATTTTCATTTAATAATTGTCGAAAAAATTCGGATAAATTTAATAACTTTTCGCGCCTCTGATTTTCTTCACGCACGATTTCAATCGCCGTTTTTAGTGCATCGGCAATTGCCGGAAGCGGCGCGGTCGAGAAGATAAACGAGCGCGCTTTTTGAACGAGATACTCGATTGCCCAAGCGTCGCCCGCGACAAACGCGCCCGATGCGCCGAGTGCTTTTCCTGCCGTGTTCATCGAAAGAAAAACTTCGCTCTCGACGCCGAATCGTTCAATCAAACCGCTGCCGCGTTCGCCGAAAACGCCGACGGCGTGCGCTTCGTCAACAATCAAATTCGCACCGGTCTCCCGGCAAATTCCAGCGTATTTGTCGAGCGGCGCAATCGTGCCGTCCATCGAAAAAAGCGATTCGGTAACGAGAAACTTTTGCCCGCCGGTTTTTGCTTCACGCAAAAGTTTGGCTATTTCGTCAACATTGCGATGACGGAAAATCACACGGTTTGCTTTCGACAAACGAATACCGTCAATCAAACTGGCGTGATTAAATTCGTCGGAGAAAACAACATCGTTGTCTTCCAAAAAAGCGGTAAGAAGTCCGATGTTTGCCTGATAACCCGAATTGAAATAAAGCGCGCGGGAAGTTTTTTTAAATTCTGCAAACTGTTTTTCAACCCGCGCAAAACAATCTCTTTCGCCGCGAAGAAGACGCGAACCGGTCGAGCCGACGCCTTCGCGCTCGACGGCTTTCACTATCGCCGCTTTTATTCGTTCGTCTCGCGCCAAACATAAAAAATCGTTTGAGGAAAAATCTATTCCGCGCGGGCAGACAAGTTTTCTGGTTAAACCTTTTGCTTCGATTTCGGCAAGATTTCGGTCGATTCTGTCGCGCAGTTTGTTATCCATACACGGGTTATAAAATAGAAACCGATAGCTGATTCAAAAAAACACAAAATCTTTCTGTGCGTTATTTTTGTGAAAACCAGAACGCAAAGAGCGCAAACGAGTGTGCAAAAGTTTAATAAAATCTAAGCCGTCCGGTATTTCGCGTCAGAAAACAACTTCATTCCCAATTTATGAAGTAAATTGCGGTCGCGGTCTGATTCGGGATTCGGCGTCGTGAGAAGTTTTTCACCCATAAAAATCGAGTTTGCGCCTGCCAGAAAACACAAAGTTTGCGCTTCATCTGACAGTTGCAATCTTCCGGCACTAAGACGCACCATCGAAGCAGGCATCAAAATACGCGCTGTCGCAATCATCCGCACAAAATCGAAAACGTCTAAAGATTTCTCGTCCTGCAAAGGCGTTCCTTCAACTTTGACAAGTTGATTTATCGGAACGCTTTCGGGATGCGGGTTTTGGACGGCAAGCTGCTGCAACAATCCGTAACGGTCGTTTAATGTTTCACCCATTCCGATAATTCCGCCGCTGCAAACCGTAACGCCCGCTTTTCGCACGTTTGCAAGTGTTTTCAAACGGTCGTCGTAAGTTCTGGTAGAAATTATCGAGCCGTAAAATTCCGGCGATGTGTCGAGATTGTGGTTGTAAGCATTTAGTCCGGCGTCTGCGAGTTTTAAGGCTTGGTCCTGCGTCAACATTCCGAGCGTGCAGCAGGCTTCTAAACCGAGCGAGCGCACGCCTTTGACCATTTCAATAACTCTGTCGAATTGTTCGCCGTCGGGAATGCTGCGCCACGCCGCGCCCATACAAAAGCGCGTCGCGCCGGAATTTTTTGCGTTTTGCGCCGCCTCCAAAGTCTTTTCGACGCTCAAAAGCTGCTCGCGTTCGAGACCGGTTTTGTAGTGCGCCGATTGCGGGCAATAACCACAATCTTCGGGACAGCCGCCTGTTTTGATACTCAAAAGCTGGCACCCTTGAATTTCGTCAGTGCGGTGAAATTCGCGGTGTAAGGTTTGTGCTTTGAACATCAATTCGGGCAGCGGCAGATTGTAAATTGCTTCGATTTCGGCAATCTTCCAGTCAAATCGTAATTTATTAGTTTTCATAAAATTTTGTTCCCGATTTTGTTTGCAGACACTACGATAATCGTTCCGGCGAATGTTTTCAACAGCGAGAGAAATTTTGCTTCAAAACTCTCGCTTTTACCAAACAAGCGCGGCGCAATATAATTACAAAACAAAGGAAAAAGATTGATTATGCAAAAGGAACTTTTATCGGTTTTGGGCGGATTGTTTTCAAGCGCGATTTCTTCTAAAAACGGTGGACCGCAGGGAAGTCTTCAAAGCCGGACAATTCAGGTTGGCGACGACAACTTTGATTATCAAGTTTATGTTCCGCCGCAATCTGAAGGCGAACAAAATTTGCCGCTGATAGTTTTTCTGCACGGCATTGGGCAGCGCGGGAGCGGTGGGTTCGTTCCGGTGACGGGCGTGGGCGGCGAGGTTGCTCGTCATTATCTGGCGCGAGTTCCGGCGATTATTTTGTTGCCGCAATGCCGCCGCACAAGTTACTGGTCAGACCCAGTAATGGATGAAATGGTGATACGGGAATTGACGCAGACGGTTGAAGACCTCGAGGCGGACGCAAATCGTGTTTATTTGATTGGCGTTTCGATGGGCGGTTATGGCGTCTGGCATTTGGCTATGCAGCACCCGAAAAAATTTGCCGCGCTCGTTTCGATTTGCGGCGGAAGCCCGATTACACGCGGCGACCGATTCGTGCCTCTTGCCGAAAAAATCGGCAAAACTCCGGCTTGGCTTTTTCACGGCACAGAAGATAAAGTCGTGCAGGTCAGTGAATCGCGGCAGATTGTAAGTGCGCTTGAAGCAATCGGTGGTGCTGTAGAATACAGTGAATACACAGGTGTCGGACATAATGTTTGGATGAACGCGCTTGCCGAAAAAGAGTTGCTGCCGTGGCTTCTCGCGCAAAGCCTCACCTAATTTCCGGCGATGTTCGGTTAAAATCAACGAACGTACGGACAAAAAATTGTTTTTTTTATACTTTTTTGATAGTTTTATTGCGTTTTTCGTGCGTTATATATTGAATGCAAATTTATTCGACTTACAGAAATAATTTTTGAACCGATTAACAGAAACAATCGTTGAAATAATTAAAGTTATGGAATGTTTTTATTCGGTTTGAAATTTCGATGCGGGGATTTGCAACCAAATGTCGCTTTAATCCGAATGGAGCTTTATATATTAGATGTTTCGATTTTGGAAATTTAATTATGTAAGAACACTTAAAGAAATTATTGTTTTATAAGATGAACGTTTTTTCAAAAAATGTGCCGGAGCTGAAAAATAGCGCAAGTGAGAAGTTAAATATACCTGCGTTGTATGACAGGTTGCCGCTTGAATCCGTCGACGCCCGGATGATTGGGTTGATGCGGCTTCTTCTAGCGGTTTCGGCTTTGGTGATTACGTTAATCGACCCGATTTCGCTTGATAGATTTTCGGAAATCACTTACCTGACATTAATCGGATACTGCATCTACAGCTTAACAATTTATCTTCTTCTGCTTCGCGGAAATTCTTTTATACCGGCTGCCGCAACTCATTGGATTGATGTCGGTTGGTATGTTGTTCTCGTCGCTCTGAGCGAAGGCACAAACAGCATCTTCTTTTTCTTTTTCTTTTTCGCCATTCTCAATGCCGCTTTTCGCGGCGGGTTCAAAACGGGCTTGCAGATGGTTTTCGCTTCGGTTTTGCTGTTTACTTTTGTCGGCTACGCGACCGCGCCTTCCGGTCAAGAGTTTGAACTGAATCGTTTTTTGCTGCGCCCGGTTTATTTGCTTCTTCTCGGTTATATGATTTCCTACCAAGCCGGTGAAGAAATTAAGTTCAAACGACGACTCACTCTGCTCAAGGAAGTCAGCAAGCTGTCGAATCCGCGTTTCGGCATCAATCAAACATTAATTGCAATCATCAAAAGCCTGCGCGCTTTCTACGACGCCGAAAGCTGTCTGTTAATTACCGCCGACTCGCCGTCGTCTTCTAATTATATTTGGCGAGAAGTCAGCCGGAACAGCCAAAACGAGGAAAACGTCAAAGTCGAACAAACCGAAACCGCTACCCCATTGATAAATCTTCCGAACGAGTTTGCAATTTTCTATCAAAGTAAAGGTAATTTTTTCAAACAAGAGGAGGAGTGCTGCGTTTTTGATGTTTCCGCGGGGAAATTTGTAGATGGGAAGACGGTCAATTGCACGGCTTTAGCCGATTTGCTGGATGCGGAAAGTTTTATAACCGTGCCTTTATCAGAGCGTGAAACAATGTCCGGTCGGCTTTATCTAACATCGCAGAAAAAGTGTTTCCAGAGTTCGGATGTCGAGTTTGTCAACCAATTAATGGAAAACATTTTGCCGGTCGTCGAAAATGTCGGACTTCTCGACAAACTAGCTTCGACGGCTGCCGTTCAGCAAAGCCACAAAATTTCTCGCGACATACACGACAGCACGGTTCAGCCGTATATCGGTTTGAAACTCGGTTTGGAAGCGCTGGAAATAAAATATGCCGCCGGTGAATCAATCGAGGAAGATGTCGAGAAATTGATTCGTCTAGCCGATGCTACTATCTCGGAACTGCGCGGCTTTGTTCAAAATCTAAAAGGCGGAGGCGAACGGCAATCCGGTGAGGTGTTAATAACGGCGGTCAGACAAAAAGCCGTAAAATTTCAAGAGTTTTATGATATTGAAGTCGAAGTGCAAGTCAAAGACGATTTTTATATAAACGACCGGCTGGCGGCTGAAACCTTTCAGCTTATTTCCGAAGGTTTGAGCAACATCAGGCGGCACACAAAGGCGAAGCGCGCGCATATTAATCTTCACCTTACAAACGGAAAACTTTTTTTAGAAATTGAAAACGATAATGTTGAAGCCGACGAAAAATTAGAATTCGTGCCAAAGTCAATTGCAGCCCGCGCCAAATCTCTCGGCGGCATAACGCGCATCGAAACGTGCGAGGGCTGCACAAAAGTATCGGTTGAAATTCCGCTATGATTTTATGGATACTTCAGCAAAAAAAACGATTCGCATTCTGCTGGTAGATGACCATAAAAGTTTTATGGACGGTCTTTCGATGGTTATCGGCAGCCGAAGTCCCGAAATGGAAGTGGTCGGGATGGCAACGACGCCGGATGAGGCAATGTCCGCCGCCGTCAGTTTAGAGCCTGATTTGATACTGATGGATATGGATCTGGGCGTTGCGTTGAGCCTCGATTTTCTGCCCGAATTGCTGGAAAAGACAACCGCCAAAGTTTTGATGCTGACCGGTCTCCAAGATCCGGAAATGCACGAGGTAGCGATTTTCAAAGGCGCGCGCGGGGTACTGTTAAAAGACGAATCGGCAAAAGTGATTCTCAAAGCGATTGAAAAAGTCGATGCCGGAGAGATTTGGGCTTCCAATTCAATTTTGGGGCGCGTGCTTAATAATTTGAATCAAACGAAAAAAGGAACGCAAACTGACCCTGAACACGCCAAAATTGTGCAACTAACACGCCGCGAGCGCAAGATTATCACTTCAATAGTTATCTTTGAGGCTTCGACTAACGAAGAAATCGCCGACCATTTATGTATTAGTAAATCAACCCTAAAAAATCACCTGACGACAATTTATAGCAAACTGGAAGTAAAAAACCGCATTCAATTGATGAAATATGCTCTGAAACACAATCTTGCCAAACCGCTTGAATAAATTTCCTACAATTAAAATCTAAATTTAAGTAATTGAGTTTCAATCTAAAATTTCAAATTTTTTCTCTTAAAAAGCCCAGCTCTTCGCGGGACTTTTTTCCCATTTTTCTCACAGAAAAAAGGGACTTTTCTCCTATAAAAAAAGGACTTTTCTCCGTTGTGTGCTTTTATTAAAGGTTTACTATGGATTCATAGTCAGCTAAATAGATAACCTGTGACGGTGTAAACAACTTAAGTTTATTAGAAGATGTCAATCAATAATTGATTCACATAAGGTATTTAACGATTCACAACCGCCAAAGTTAAACAAAGTCAAATAAGGTTATTTACAGTTTATAAAATCTCGCCTTTTATCAAAGGCTATTTTGATAAAAATAATTAAACAAAATAAAAGGAGGAAAATAAATAATGAAAAATAAAATTAATCAAACCGGAAACTTTTTGATGATGTTTGCGATAATGGCTATTGCAATCGTTTCTTTCGGAACTTCCGCCCAAGTTTCGGCGGCGGGCGGCTTCTTTGGCGCAATTTTCACATCTAACAATGATGGAACAACAGTCAATCAAAATCTTTATGCTAACAAGTCGGATGTATATTTGAACGGCGGTCCGCAGAATGTGAATTCTAACGGTCTTCCCGACGGACAGTATTTTTTCCAGGTTACAGACCCGAGCGGAGCGACTCTGCTTTCGACGGATAACGCCGATTGTCGTCGTCTTCAGGTTGTAAGCGGAAAAATTGCGGGTCACGTAGCCGGAACTGCTTGTTTAGGACACGCTGACGGCACATACAATCCCGCTAACGGTTCAACGCCCGTTCAGCTTGCTCCATTTTCGGACACGCCGAATAACGGCGGCGAATATAAGGTTCACCTGATTCGTATGGCGTCGAACACATCTATCGCTTCCGATGGCATACATATCGATTTTATCAACAGTAATTCTAAAACGGATAACTTTAAGGTCAGAGCCAATTGTGTAGACAATCCGACTTTACCGATTTGCAGCCCGAATCCGCCCGATGTTTTCCTGAGCGGACACAAGTTCTACGATGCCAATGCTAACGGTATCAATAATAGCGAACTCCCGGTTGCAGGAATACAAATAGTAATTGCCATTACGACTACGGCTGGTCCATTGCCGCCGGTTACTGTAACTACAGACTCGAACGGTGATTGGACGTATGGACCGATTCCGGCAGGTTCGGACTTTGTTGTCAGCGAAAATGTGCCGTGCGTAGATGATAACGCCGATATGATTTGCGATGCCGGTCACTATTGGGTGCAAACCGCTCCCGCGCCGGACAGTATGGGTTTTCAAGGCTATAGCGGAACGGCGAACTCTTCCGTTTCCGGTCTCGATTTCGGCGACATCTGTTTCGGTCCGGCATCGGGCTTAGGAAAAACGCTCGGTTATTGGTCAAACAAAAACGGTCAAGCTGTAATGACCAACGGCGTGATACCGACGACTGTAGACCCGACAACGTATCCCGCCGCGATGGGTGATGTGAACGGTATGAACGGCGATTTGGCATTTTTAGGCAGATTGAATCTCAAGAATTCCAGTCTTGTTAAAAGTACGGGTAATACTTCGGATTTTGACCCGGCAAATTACACGGCGTTCAGAACGTGGCTTCTAAACGGCAATGCCGTCAATATGGCGTATATGCTTTCCGTTCAATTGTCAGCGACATCGCTCGACGTGCGGCATAAATTCCTTTCCGATAGTCAAATAGTAGACGCGAGAGGTCTGCCGCCGCTCGGAATTACCAGCATCGGCGCGGTCAGAGTGTCCGCTAATGTAGAACTGAATCTGCCGGGCGGAAATAACACATACACGGGAAATCCGCTCCGCGATGACGAAGAAATTCTCAAGAATTTCCTCGATGCCGTGAACAATAATCGGCTGCCGTTTGGTTCGGCAACGCCTTGTTCGGTGTTTTACGCGCCGCCACCGCCGCCGCCAATGCCGTAATAAACAACGGTAGGTTATTTACAGCAAAAAAGGTTGGATGAAAGTCCAACCTTTTTTGTTCGATTGCGACCTTAACTTATTGGTAGAAGCTATCTCAAAAATAGTTTGCATTAAACTTTGCCGCTTTGCAGGAGAAAGAGAGATTTCCCGCAAAGCGGCAAAGAAAAATCAAAGCCGTAAAAACATATTATTATTTTTGAGATAGCTTGTAGTGTTTCAAATTTATGCTCGTAAAAAAACAAGGCAGACACGCGCGTTAGAAGAGTGCAAGCAAACAATTCATTAAGTCTTAACGGCTATACACCCGGCGGCAACGCAAACCATGCTTACCAAGAGTTACTCGAGAACACTTTGGACAGAGCAAACAACAACTTGAACTTCGTTCAGGCTAATCCTTGTCCGTTCACATTTGCAAAGTATAGATTCGTGTAAATGCCAAAATAATAATAAAGAGGCGAGAAGTTGCAAGGCTCTCGCCTCTTTTGTTTGCGTGAAATCTTCGCTCGCCTGATTTACGATTTTCCGGCGTCTGATTTGAAATAGCTAATTCTAAAATTCTGCGATTAAGGTTGAGCTTCATATTTTTTACCTTCATTCTTGAATCGGGCTTTTTCGACCAGGACTTTACTCCTACATTTTAATGAAAAAAAAAGGAATTAAGTCCTACAAAAAAAGGACTTTTGTCCGATGCGCGATTGTTTTTACAGAACTATTATTAATTATCGCCAGCCTTATGGTAATAATCCGCAAGTTAGGTTTGCTCTTATTTTAACCGACTCGATAAAGATTTTTATGGTGTATTGAGTTTAATACACCGGATTACCTGTTTAGCTGCCAAATAAATTTACAAAAATATTAAAAAAGAATTTCTAAGGAAACCAATAATTATGAGCGCATCCGGTTCAGGACATCTTTACGCACGGTTTCAGTATTTTGACGAAAAGGGAAAATCCTATGAAAAGTTAAAGCCAATTACTGATAAACGTAATGCAAGAAAAGAAGTTGAAAAAATGCGGCTAGAACTTGAAACTCACGGTTCTGAAACTTTACAATCCGACAAGGTTATTTTCAATCAGCTTGCAGAAAAATACAAAGAAGCGAAAGTATTTCTTGCTCTTATACGAGATGGTATAATGGTCTCAGGTCTTAAATCACATAAGACTATTGAAACTTACGTTAAATTTACATCTGCTTTTTTGGTAAAAAGAAACTTCGCCTTATAAAGCCGTTTGATATTGAAAAATTCAAACAAGAAAGGTTAAATATGCCTGTTAAGCGCGAAATTAAAGTAACAGTTCCGTATAAAAACGAAAAGGGAAAACCGAAGTAGCGAATTGAAAGGAAAATTAAAATTACGCCACGAAAAGTTTCCTCAGTTAATCATGAACCGGCAACATTTCGAGCAATGTTAAATTTTGCGGAAGAAGAAGGCTGGATTACCAAAAATCTTTTCCCTCTAAAATTATCAGTATTTCATAGCAAAATCTAACGCTAAATTCGAAATTTACAATTTACTTATTAATTTCTTGCAAAAGCTTCTTGGCTAAAGCCGCATCAATTTTTTGAAGTTGATCAAACTGTTGGCGGGCAGAAACTTTATCGCTGTTTAGAACATGAATATAACCTAAATTATACAGTGCTTTTGCAAATTTTGGGGTTAGTTCAAGAGTTTTTTTGTAGGCGCCAATCGACTCAGCACGCTGACCAACAGCGAAATAAGAATTACCCAAAAGGTAAAAACCGTCAGGATTGTCGGGATTGTCTTTGGTATATCGCAGCAACCCGTCAACCGCTTTTTTGTAATACTCAGCAGCCTCCGATTTTTTTTGAAAAGCAAGGGCACGCCCCAGATAGAAATTTGATTCACCATCACCCGGATTCAACTGTAAAGCAGTGTTACAAGCCAGAACTGCTTTATTGTATTGCTTAAGGTCGTTGTAGGCTCGACACAAATTTGTGTAACCAGCATATTTGTCCGGTAAAACATTAATGGCAGCCTGCGCATAGTTGGCAGATTGCCCCGGTTGGTCAGCAAGACCGTAGTACAAACTTAAAATGGTGAAAAAATCTCCGTCGTTCGGAAAAGCTAGTAGGCTTGCTTTCGTGGTTGCAATTGCTTTGTCAAACTGACTTAAGAGGCGATAAATATGAGCTAGTTTAAAAAAAACTTCGCGGTTGTTGGGTTTGGCAATAAGTGCTTTTTCAAATACTTGGGCTGCTTCATCATATTTTTTTTCTATTTGCAAAGCTTGTCCAATAAAAACCAAACATTCAATTCTATATTTCGTGCCTTTATCAATAGCTTTAGTACATTCCGCTTTTTGTTCCGTGTATTTGTTTAAAGCAGAGTAGCTAAGTGCCATAAAATAGTGAACATCACCATTTTTTGGGTCTAGGTTAGACATTTTTTGATAAGCATCAAGAGCATTTTGATAGGCACCTTGTGCGAAATAAACTTTGCCTACATTGAAATTAAAAGCCGGATCTGAAGGATTTATTTTAAGAATTTGCTGAAGATCAGTCAAAGCTGCATCATAATTTTTCTTTTGGAAAAATGTCTCCCAACGAATTTTGTAGACCTCAATCGCTGTGTAACCTTGTTTGAGCGACTCATCCAAGGCTTCAAGCGCGGAGTCGTATTGTCCAAGATTGTAATACGCGTGACCTTTAGAAAAATATGCAAATGCGTAATTCGGAGCAAGTTCCGTCGCCTGTGTATATTTACCGATTGCTGCTTGATAATTCTTCTGCCCGTAAAGCGTATCGCCCTCGGCGACTAATTTCTTAGCTGTCTCGAGCTGTTTCTTTTTAACCTTTTTCGATTGCGCCGCTGCCTGCATCGGTAAGGAAGAAAAAACCAACAACAAAACAAAACAAATAGTGACCGTGATATGAACTTTCTTCGTCATTTCCAATCTCCTAAATTACTCCTCAATCACTGAAGAATCTTAGTACTGTCGCCCCCCGTTTTTTTACTAGCAACCGGTTTTTTTACGGGCAGCGAATTTTTTACGGGCAGCGAATTTTTCGTCGGTGTCGAAACCGTTGCGGTTCGCTGCTCAGCTTCTGTTTTCACAGGTGTTGGTTGAATGGTTTTATTAATTGTTCGTTTTGTGGTGTCGGTTAAATTACCAGTATTTGTAATTGAAGTGTTTGGTAGAACAATTTCTGCCGAAGAAGCATTTATATTAGTGTTTGTTTCAAGAATCGGTGTCGCCACTGTTTCAACGGATGATGACACTGAAATAGTGGCTTCAGGCATCGGAGTCGGATTGACTGACGTTTGGGAAGGTTTAAGCGCGTACCAACCTATTGCCGCCGCACCAATAGCAACGACACCGAAACCCCCAGCAATTGACAGTGATTTGCCGGCAGATTTTTTCTTCGCTTTGTTTTCAAAAGAATCTACTTGAGGATAAGTTTGTGGGGGCGTTTTGGAAACATTTATATCCGACGCATAAGCAT
>MWYY01000073.1 GCA_002050355.1 Acidobacteria bacterium 28-9 | reverse complement strand
ATATCGGCGTGCGCGATAACGTCGTCGCGCTGGTAATGATGACCCAATATGACGACGCGCGAGCCGAGAATTTTTCTGGCGTTTTCAATTCGTTCGTGCAACTCCGCCTCTGACATCGCCATATATTTTTCAAGGCTAGCCGATTGCCCACGCGCGTCTTCTTCGCCGACTTTTTCTTTGTCTAAAACCGCCTGCATAGTTTCAAATTTCATAACTTTTTTGATGCAAAATTGGAGCGTTTTGCAAACTGTAATTATACAAAATATTGGATACTTACGCTATCAGGCGAATTTTCCGATTGCTTTCTGAAACTGATTTTGAATAATTGCGTTTCTCCTGTTCTAATTTACTAAAGATGAAAAACAATTTTCTAGACTTAAACGAGCTGCGCCGCAAATTTCCTAAAACATTGGAAAATTTCGCACATTTGCCGAATCGTGAGGCGTGGCTAAATCGTGTCTGGGAAATAGAGAAACGTTGGAACGATTTTCGGGAAAATCCTGACCGCAGCGAAGAAGTTATTTTTTTCGATACCGCGCCAAAAGATTTGGAAATTGACGGTGAGTTTGAAATCATTTACGCGGGCGGAACTTTGGGCTTGCTACACGCAGCGTTAATGGCAACCAAACACAATCGGAAAGTTCTTGTTTTCGATGCGCATACGGTTGGGAAAACGCACCGCGATTGGAATATCTCTGACGATGAATTACAGGAATTCGTTCGCGCGGGACTTTTTACTAAAGAAGAAATTGAAACCGCAGTCAGCAATCGTTACAAAACCGGTTTTGTGAAATTTTATGACGCAAACTCCAAGATAAAAACGCCGCCGCTTTTTATGGAAAATGTTTTGGACGTGGCGATTGAAGCAGATAAATTATTAAATCTCGCCGTCGAAAAACTTAAAAAGACAGGCGCGAAAATCATTAATAATTTGCGTTTTATCCGCGCTTATTTAAACAGGGGAAGAGTTTTAATCGAATGCGAAGATGTGAAAAACGGTAAGCGTCGGCTGTTCGCTTCAAAACTTTTCGTTGACGCGACAGGGACAAATTCGCCGGTTTCGCGCCAGATAAACGAAGGGCATTCAATCACGCACGTTTGCCCGACGGTCGGGACTGTGGCGAAAGGTTTCCGCCGCGCCGATGAGAAAAATGGACGCCACGATGAAAAAGCAGTTGATTTTTCCGTCGGCGAAATTCTTGTTTCAACCGAAGACAGTTCCGACTATCGGCAATTGATTTGGGAAGGTTTTGCGGGAAATCAGCGAAGTGACGAATACACGACTTATTTATTTTTTTACGATTCGGTTTCGTCGAAAGCCGACAAATCTTTGTTTCGTCTGTTTGAAGATTATTTTGAAAAGCTGCCCGATTACAAAGAAAAAAATGGCGCGTGGCGCGTTGTCAAGCCTGTTTTCGGTTATATTCCCAGCGTTCATCATCGCGGCTGGAACAATATTAAAAAGACTGCGACCAATAGAATTTTGCTTGTCGGCGACGCTGCCGGATTATCTTCGCCCTTGACGTTTTGCGGTTTTGGCTCGCACGTCAGGAATTTGCGTCATTTGACTGAAGCAGTCGAAAACGCCTTGCGCGAAAACGTTTTTGATGAAAAATCACTTTCAAAAATCAACGCTTACGAGCCGCGTGTCGCGCAATTGTCGAGTCTTGCCGAATTTATGCGCCCGATGCCGCACAGCAAATCTTTCACTGTCAACGAAACTATGAATGCCGTGATGTCGGCTTTGAGTGTTTTGGATTCAAACATCAGCCGCGAGCTTTTTCAAGACCGAATTGGATTTGCTTCGTTCAAACGAGTTTTGGCGAAAACGGCGCAGATTCATCCGAAAGTTTTTCGCCTTATGTTCGAGCATCTCGGCGCGCGCGGCGCGTTTTGGTGGATTGCAAAAATGGCGGAAAATGCTTTGCACGAGAGACGGACAAAAAGTGAAAATCTGATGAAGCGAAAACAAATTTGATTGTTTGCTTTTCTGTTTCATTTAGTTTTTCAAAAATTTAATATTTCTCGGATTAAAAAAATGCAGCTCAGCTACAAACCGAAGTACAGTGCGATTTTTGTCGGCATTTTATTTGAATTTTGTAATTGACTAGTTGTAAAAACGCTTGCAAAATAAATTTTCCGGGTGAAAAGATTTTACGTTAAAAAAGTTAATGGCATAAATATTGCCCGAACGAAAATAAACAAGTAAATTCTGTTTGTATTTCATACAATCTGTGAATATCTGACTTGGAAAGACTATTTTCTTTGAAAATAAACTACTAACTTAATGGAAGGGGGATTTTACAAAATGGAAAATACGGGAAAATCACAATCAAACGATGCGGCTAACAAAGCCGGAAACAAAACGGCAAACCAGAACAAAAATGCTTCGCAAGGCGGCAAAGACATTGGACAAGACGCTGGGGCAACTCAACAGCAGAATCAACAAGCGGACAATCAAATTGCTGATCATGTAGGTAATGTCGTGCGCGGTGATACCGGCGCCATCAAAGACGTTCTCAGTCAAGCAAAAGAATCGACCGGAGAAGTTGCTAGCCAAGCCTATGGCTTTGCCGCTAAAAAAGCGACATCGGTTATTGACGAACAAAAAACTAATTTGACGCAAGGTTTAACTAGCGTTGCCGACAGCATCCGTCAAATCGGAGAAAATCTTCGCAGCACTGATGAACCGACGGGCATAACAAATGTCGCCGCTCAATACACCAGCACGGCTGCACAGAAAGTAGAGCAAATGTCGGGTTATCTCGAAAGACAAGATTTGAATGCATTGCTTGGAGACGTAAAAGATTTAGCCCGAACCAATCCGGCTTTGTTTCTCGGCGGAGCTTTTACGCTCGGTATTTTAGCGGCGAGATTTTTCAAAAGCGGAAATCCCAACCAGGCATTGACACGCCGCTCGCAATACGCCGACAGAAATTTCGGTTCGCGTAGAAATGACAGAGATTTCAATCGCTCAAGAAATTCGGATAATCAGGTTAGAACGTTCAATCCAGACAATCAGCCAAAATTAACGCGCAGCGACGATGATGTAATTACAAAAATACGTCATGACGATAAAATCGGCGGAACAACCTCCCCGAATGACGTTTCAAAAAATAAAGGAGGTTAAGTTATGGCAGAGCAATTGACAAAAGACGAACGGTCATTGGGCGACCTTTTTTCCGACCTAGCCACCGAAACAAGTAATTTGGTCAAGCAGGAAGTTTCGCTGGCGCAGACCGAGCTGACGCTGAAAGCCGTAAAAGTCGGTAAAAACGTCGGATATTTAGTGGTCGGCGGAGCGGTCGCTTATGCGGCTCTACTCGCATTTATCGCGGCGTTGATTATTGGTTTATCACATTTGATGTCAGCGTGGATAGCGGCTTTAATTGTCGGAATAGTTATTGCCATCGCCGCCGTTATATTAATTTTGTCCGCGTTAAGCGCGTTAAAAAATACAGGGCTAACGCCGACGCAGACAGTTGAAACGATTAAGGAGGACGCACAATGGCTGAAAGACCAGATGAGCTAAACGAAAAAACACAAACCAGAATTAATGAAATAGATGTTGCAGGCAGAACGAATGCCGCGCCTGAAAATGTCTATTTGGAAACTCGTTCGGCTGATACTACTTTGACAACTGATGATTTGACCATCGACGATGAAACGATAATAAACGAAGATGAAACGTCTGAGGAAACCGAGCAAATAAGAGAGCAAATCGAAGAAACCAGAAGTAATTTGGGTGAAACAATTAATGCTATTCAAGAAAAACTCAGTTTTTCAAACATTACCGAACATGTCAAAGATGAAGTTTCGGAACATATTAACAGCGCACTGAAAACGGCAAAAGATTCCGTTTATGATGCGACATTAGGGAAGGTGGAAACAGTTATGAGTTATATAAACAAAGGAATGAAAGAAGTATCCAGGACGGATGTGGGACGCACCGCAAGTCAAAACCCGCTTGCCTTATCCTTAATCGGATTGGGTGTAGGTATGATTTTGGTAAACGGTTTTTCAAAAAAACGTTCAAACGTGAGTTATCGCTACGATTATGAACGTGATACCGACTTCGACCGCGATATTGATTTTAGTCGCAGAACGGATTATGACCGCGACTTTGATTACAATCGCGGCACTAATTACGATAGGCGAAACTTTGACACAAATCCCGTAGCAGCAGATTACCAGAGACGCGGTATTTCGTCATCAGGCGGACAGTCAACATTTGAAGCGGCGCAAAACAAAGTCGGCGATGTCGCCGGTCAAGCATATAAAGGCGTCAGCAGTGCCGCCGGAGCAGTTTCCGATACGGTTGGCGATGTTGCCGGTAAAGTTTCCGATACGGTCAGTAATGTCGCCGGTCAAGCGTATGAACAGGTCGGAAATCTTGGTTCGAGAGCAAAAGATGTTGCCGGTTCCGCACAGGAACAATACGAATACTATATGGATGAAAATCCTTTAGCCGTCGGCGCAGTCGCACTGGCAATCGGCGCGGCAGTCGGTTTTGCGTTTCCTTCAACCAAAGCTGAAAATCGTCTTATGGGCGAAGCACGCGAAAACCTGCTGCAAAAGGCGGAAGAAACTGCCCGCGGTGCGGTTGACAAAGTTCAGCAAGTCGCCGGAGAAGTTGCGCAAACCGTCAAGGAAGAAGTCAAAAATCAAGGCATAATGTCCGATACTAACGTTAATGCTAAAGTTCCGAATACAACCGGAAAAGACCAAACGAAAAATCAAGGTACAAAGCTATAAAATAATTTACTGCACAATAAAAAGAAGCGGCGTTAATTGCAATTGACGCCGCTTCTTTTTCTGAAAAATTCATCGCTCTATTTTTTCCAAACCGTTCATAAACGGCTGTAGAATTTCAGGAATCAAAATCGAACCGTCTGCCTGTTGATAATTTTCCAAAACGGCAATCCAAGTTCGCCCGACGGCTAAACCCGAACCATTTAAGGTGTGAACGAATTCAGGTTTGGCGCCGCCTGCACGACGAAAACGCAGATTCATTCGCCTGGCTTGAAAATCTCCGCAGTTTGAACAACTGGAAATCTCGCGGAACGTCTTCTGGCTCGGCAGCCAAACTTCGATGTCATAAGTTTTTTGCGCCGCAAAACCCATATCGCCCGTTGATAAAATGACGGTTCTGTAAGGTAAGCCGAGTAGCTGTAAAATACGTTCGGCGTTGGCGGTAAGTTTTTCGTGTTCTTCGTCAGAATTTTCCGGCACAGTGAGTTTGACGAGTTCGACTTTTTCAAACTGGTGTTGTCTGATTAAGCCTCGTGTGTCGCGCCCATAACTTCCCGCTTCCGAGCGAAAACAGGGCGAGTAAGCCGTAAAATATTTCGGCAATTCGCTCGCGTCCAAAATCTCACCGGCGTGATAATTCGTAACCGGAACTTCGGCGGTCGGAATAAGCGCAAAACCGCGTTCGTCTTTCAAATGAAACAATTCGTCTTCAAATTTGGGCAATTGCCCGGTGCCGAAAAGCGATTGGCGATTGACGAGAAACGGCGGCAAAGTTTCCGTGTAACCGTGTTCGGTCGTGTGAACGTCAAGCATAAAATTGACCAGTGCGCGTTCAAGTCTTGCGCCCGCGCCGTTGACAATTGCAAAACGCGAACCGGCGATTTTCGTTGCGCGTTCCAAATCTAAAATGCCCAGATTCTCGCCCAAATCAACGTGGTCTTTCGGCTCGAAATCGAATTCTTTCGGCGTTCCCCAACGATGAACTTCAACATTTGCCGCTTCGTCAATGCCGATTGGAACATCGCTCGCCGGAACGTTCGGCAAACCGGCAAGAAGTTGGTGCATTGTGTTTTCGGCTTCGTCGCGCCTTGTTTCGAATTCAGTTTGTTTTTCTTTCAAACCGGCAACTTCCGCTTTTTTCGCTTCGCCTTCTTCGCGTTTTCCCGACTGCATCAACGCCCCGATTTCTTTACTAAAAACATTGCGTGTTTGATTGATTTTATCGGCTTCGCCAATCACGCGGCGGCGTTCGGCGTCGAGTTCGACAAATTTTTCCAGACTTGCGTCGGGAAAGTTGCGGTTTTGCAAAGCGGTTTTCACCGCATCCAAATTTTCACGAACAAAATTTAAGTCAAGCATAAATATAAACGAACGGACGAGATTTCTCCCGCCCGTAAAACTTTAAGATTTAAGACGATTGTGCGCTTTAACGGCAAGGCGTACCGAAATCGGCGTATATGCAGCGGTCTGACCAGCGAAATCTCGCCGTCTGCTGCGGATTGAGAACCGGCGAATCGGTCGCTTCGAGCGGTGTCACGTGGCGAGCGCCGGTTCGCCATCTGCCCATTCGTCCGTCAATGCCGAAAGCTATATCTTTGGCGGCGTTATTGTTGTTGAAAGTATAATCGGCAAGCGCGTGAATCCTGCGCCAAACGCCCCAGTAATCCTGCGCGTTTGTGATGCCGCCGCCGTCGGCGTCTGTGAAATTGCCGGTAACCGGAGTTCCATGTCCGGCATTCAAAGCGCAAAAAGTTCGCGCCGTGCGAATAACCTGCCATTTGCGTTCGGTGATTTGCGGCAGACGATTCCACACATCATTCTGCGCAATAAGATGGTCGTTTGTTCCGTCGTCCCAATAAACTTGCACAACGAGCTTTGCTGTCGAAGGAATCGAACTGTAATCACTGCTCCCCCACGCATACCAGGGAGCCATGGCAAAAAGAAAAAGTTTGTTTGCGCCCCAACCAGAAGCCAACCCGCGACGTGCGAGTTCCGGCAACGCGCCGCCGCCGTAAGAATGTCCGGCAAAACCGATTTTTGTCGTGTCCATAACGCTGCCGTATTGCTGTACGGCAAGCTGAAAACCCTTCCACATTTGCTCATAACGTTCGGTGTGCGTTGTCAGCAAATTTGGCGTGTAAGGCGCGAAAACGACGATATAACCGTTGCTCGCCAGCTGCTGCAGCAAACCTTCATAAATCTGATATTGAAAACCGCCAAAGCCGTGCGCGAAGAAAACCACCGGAAGACGATTTTCGGCAGTCGCGTTGCTCGGCAAAAAAACCGAAACCGGCGCCGGAACGTTCCCGTTCGGATGCTGAATTGATTGGCGCGTAACGGTAAATCGCCCGAAATTCCCGTAATCATAAGGCAAAGTCGTTACTTTAAGCTGCGTGCAGGCGAGAGCTTGAGCTTTTATCGTCACCGCCGTCGGCAATAAAACAAACAAAATAAACAGCATCGAAGTCAAACTAAAAAATCTTCTCATTGTCTTAATTTCCTGTTTTTATTTAAGATGCGCGGCAAGGCAAAGTCCCTTAGGGTTATTTCTAATTTTCCGCAAACGCGAGTGATGAAAACTCTACTGTTCATTATACTCAAAAAAACTAAACCTCACACTCGAAGATTATTGTGTTTTACAAGTAAAAGTCGAAAATTTGTTTTTCACTCATTTGTTTGCTTTACGGCAAATGTGTCAAGATTTAACTTCTTCATCGAAACGCGAACTTTTATAAAAGCAATTATGACACAAAAAATTCGTAAAGCGGTTTTTCCCGCCGCCGGTCTCGGAACGAGATTTTTGCCCGCGACCAAATCTTCGCCGAAAGAAATGCTGCCGCTCGTCGATAAACCGCTTATTCAATACTCGGTCGAAGAAGCTGTCGCATCCGGTATCGAATCAATTTTGATTATTACCGGACGCGACAAAACGGCGATTGAAAATCATTTCGACATTTCATTTGAACTCGAGCAGGTTTTGCAGGAACGCGGCAAACAGGAAATGTTTGAACTCGTGCGCGCTGTCTCCGACCTGGCGAAAATCAGTTACACGCGCCAGAAACAAGCGCTCGGATTAGGACACGCGATTTTGCAGGCAAAAGATTTTGTCGGCGACGAATCGTTCGCAGTCCTTTTAGCCGACGACGTGATAGATGCGGAAACGCCCGCTCTCAAACAGCTGATAGATGTTTACGAAAAATACGATGCGCCGGTTTTGGCGACGATGCAGGTTGCGGGCGAAGCGATTTCGCGTTTTGGCGTGATTGACGCTGAAGAAATCGAGCCGAATGTTTCCAAAATAAAAAATATTGTCGAAAAACCTAAATTTGACGATGCACCGTCGGATATGGCGGTTATCGGGCGCTACGTTTTTACGCCCGAACTGTTCGACGCCATCGAGCGCAGCGAAACCGGCGCGGGCGGCGAGTATCAGGTTGCCGACGCGATGCGAATTTTGCTCGACGAAGGCAAACCGTTTTATGCCGTACGGCTTGACGGTGTGCGCCACGACGCGGGCGATAAACTAGGGTTTTTGATTGCAACCGTGGAATTCGCCCTCAAACGCACAGACCTCGCACCGGAATTCAAGGCGTATCTCAAATCGCTGAACTTGTAAATGTATATGTAATCTTTATAACAAATACGGACAAAATTTTCTGGTAAAGTATTCTAGACTTAACAATTTTTTGTGGCGAAAAATTATGCAGTAGAAAGCAAAAACTTCGCCACTTTTGTTTAAGGTTACAAGAATTGTGGAAGGAAAAACATTTAATATATTTAAGCCGAAACAACCGCGTCTTGCTGTCGGTCACGAATGCACGCCGATTTCCAATGCCGAGAGAATATGCGGCTCACCGCGTGATGTGCTTGACGTGACGCGCCATTATGAACGTTTTGAATACGATTTCGATTTGCAGGAAGAACTCGGAATTTACGAGCTTCGATATCCGGCTTGTTGGGACAAAGTTTTAGTCGCGCCGTATCGTTACGACTTTGAAAACATTGCGCCGATCATGGAGTCAATGCGGCGACGCGGATTCATACCGACTATTGATTTGTGTCATCACAAAGTCCCGAAAAAAATCGAAAACGGTTTTGCCAATCCCGAATTTCCCAATCATCTGCTCGATTTTGCACTCGCGTTTCAAGCAGCATTTCCGTTTGTCGAACGCTACACGATTATCAATGAACCGGCTGTAACCGCGCTGTTTCATTCGGACGAATGCGGGCTTTGGGCGCAGTATAAATGGACGGATGTTTTTCTGAATATGGCGGAAGCGATTTCAATTGTTTCACGCGCTTTGAAAAAGCGAAATCCACGCATCCGATTTTTTCAGCCCGAACCGATTGACCACGACGCCGTAACTGAAAATGCTGATGAGGAAGTTTTAGCGCACGTCAAATTTCTGCGCGAACACGGGCGCTTTGGTATGGACAATCTGCTGCGCGGTAAAATCGACGAAGCGCATCCGTTTTTCGAACGCTTGGTTGAGCGCGGCGCAACCGCCGAAAGAGTTTTGTGGTTTCAAACGAATCCCGCCGAAACCTACCAAAAAGATTTGGATTTTTACGTTCATTGTTTCAAAGTCTGGTTTCGCAATCGTCGCGGGCAAATGACGCACAAAATCAACCCGAATCCGCCGAGCCTCTCCGCCGTCATCGCCGATTACAAATCGCATTTGCCGGACGTGCAAATGAGTATCGGCGAAACAAACGTGCGCGGAACCGTGCGTGACCGCATAACTTTTTTCAAGTGGGTTCTGGAGCAGTGCGCCGCCAGCGGAATCGAAAGAGTTTCGTGGTGGGGTCTGACCGATGCCGTTTTGTGGGGAAACGGAAATCTGACGCGCTTTTGGCGAACTCAAAAAGCTGACCCGGTTGGAATCTATACGCTGAACGATGATGCTAAACACGGAAGTCTTTGGACGCGCCAATCAAACGAATTTTCCGAAATCGTCAAGGCTTACGGCAACGGGCTGATTTCAATTGAAGACATTCCCGCTTACGAATTTTCCGGCGAACTGAAAACTGTTCTCAACGGTTATGCCAAAAATCATATGAAACATTGGCAAAATCGCAAGAAAGTTTACGTGCAAGCCACTTGAAAATTTTATTTAGCAAATAATCGAAAAAACCTGTAAATTATATCCGGCTCCGGCTTTAACAAATGCCTGAAACGAAGACACAAAACAGTTTTTTCGGTTTTTATCGGTCGAAAGATTTTCTGCCGCGGCTGACGATTTTGTCGATCATAGTTTTGACGGTTTTGCAGCTTTATCATCAAGGCAGAGTCGGGTGGTGTAAATTTGGCGATTACGCGCCGTGGTCGAGCGATGCATGGGGCAGCCACAATTCACAGCATCTGCTTGACCCGTATAGTTTTACTCACATACTTCACGGTGTTTTATACTTCTGGCTGATAAGTTTGATTTTCCGAAAAATGTCGTTTGTCCGGCAATTTGCGCTGGCGATTTCTGTCGAATGCGCGTGGGAAATTCTGGAAAATACAAATCAGGTAATCGAACATTATCGCACGGCGACACTTGCGCTCAATTATTACGGCGACTCGATTGCCAATTCGTTAGGCGATGCTTTTTGCTGCGGCGTCGGTTTCTGGCTCGCTTACAAACTTCGATTTTGGCGTTCGCTCGCGCTGTTTTTGTTGACTGAAATTGTTTTGCTAATCGTTATACGCGATAGTTTGCTGCTGAATATCGTAATGCTCATTCACCCAATCGAAGCAGTAAAATTGTGGCAATCAAATATGTAAGAAAAATGGTAAAAGGCAAAAGGTGAAAAAGATTCGTCGAACATTGTCGAGCCACTTTTTCACTTTTGATATTCTTAGTTCTTACTTTTTGATTTTACTTTTTACCCTTCTACTTTACGTCAATGTTGTTGACGTTAAGCGTATTTCCTGTTGCACGCCGAAAATTTGAGATTGCTTTGTTTAAATCGGTCTGTGCTTGAAGTTCTCTGCTTCTGGCGGCAAGCAGTTCGGTTTGACGCTGAAAAACAAGGAAAACCGTTGACGTTCCGGCGCGAAACTGCCTTTGCTCACTTTCAAAAAGCTGTTCGGCGGAAGAGCGCGAAGCAGCGGCGGAGGCAAGTCGGGCTTCGGCGGAACGAAGCGATTGCATTGTATTTCGCACGTCGGCTTCGACGAGCTGTTCAGCTTGCGCGCGCTGGTTTGTCAATTGATTTCCCAAAGCCAGCGAACTTCCCAAATTCGCTGCCGCAACGCGATTGCCGAGCGGCAGCGAAATCCTAACGCCGACGCGATATGTCGGATATTTTTGCGTCAACACATCGGCAAGTGAGCCGAAAAATCCGCCGACCAGATTGTTTGGCGGCGAAGAAACCGTCGTTGTCGGGTTGATAACGAGCGGTGGCAATCCCTGTGTCGTAGAAATCTGGTTGACGCGCGCCAGCAAATCGGCGTTTACTGTGTTGGATGTGCGAACAATGTCATTTGCCGTTCCCGCCAAACCGTTCGACGTATAACTTCCGACAAGGTCAATTTGCGGTTTGCTTTGCTCACGAAAATATCTCGTGTTGATGTCGTTGACTTCCGCGTTTGCCTGCAATTGCTGAAGTTCGGGACGATTTTTGAGCGCGTCGGTAAGCGCGATTTCCAACGGAACTCGCGGGGCTTCGATATCAACCGGCGTTACGGGCGTCAGCGAGCGGAACCAAACTTCGGAAGTTCGCTCCTTTAACATCAGTGTCTTGAGCGTGTTTTCCGCAGTCGTAACGCTTTCCTGCGCAGTGTAAATATTTTGCTCGAAAGTTGTAATTTGCGAATTGGCGGCGACGATTTCGATCGGCGCGAGAACGCCTTTACTGACCAGTCTTTGATTGCTTTCAAGCTGCAGGCGCGCCTGTTTCACGGCGTCAATCTGCACCTGCAGATTACGAAGCGCAAAAACCAAATCCCAATACGATTGCTCGACCTGGCTGACAACATCAATCACTCGCTGTCGAAACTGCGCGTCGGTTAGAGACAGATTTTTCTTAGCGATTTCGATGTTGCGGCGGTTGAGGTCGAAACGCCGACCGCGCCACAGCGGTTGAACGTAAGTAAGAGTAAACGCGCTCGGAAACTGCGGATTGAGCAGAGAATTCTGGTTATTTGTGGAAGTGCGCGAGGCGGAAAAACTCGATTCGTAAGAGCCGCCGGCGACAGGCGAAAAACCGTTCGCGCCGATGTCCGCGCCGAAGCCTCTCTGCGTAATTGAACCGGATGAACCCGCGCCGCCAATGGTCGAAGCGGTCGGCGTCGGGCGGCTTTCAAAGAAAGGTTCCGAAGTTATCACCGGGTCGTAAATGCCGCGCGCGGCTCGCAAATTAAATTCCGCAATCTGCACCGTAATTCGGGAACTGTCAATGTCGTTATTGTTTTGCAAAGCCATTTTTACGGCATCGTCGAGCGTCAGCGAAATTTGGTTCAGCGCGTCAACCCCGACACGCTCGACCGAAGGAAGCGGGCGAACGGGCGCGACGAAATTCGGCGCGACCGGCGGCGGTTCAATCGGCAAATCAGACGGCGGAACGGTTTTCGAATCGCCGACGTTTTGTCCGGGCGTCTGCGGCACATTGTTGTTATTAGGGGCGACGGTTCCGCTGTTAATGCGAGGTAGCGTTGTTGCGGGCGGTTGAACAGGATTTGTCGTCGGTTGTGTCGGGTTAGTCGTCGGAGGCGGCGGATTTGGAGTTTGTGCTTGTACGGAAATTGAAAACAGGTAAAACCCGAACGACAGCAAAAATGCCGTCTTATAAACGAAAGAATAAATTTTTTCAGAATTAATACACATAAGCAATCTATATTTTCTAGCCGGAAGGCTGGTCAATAAATTCGTCTTTTCTTCTCGAACCCGGTTTGATGTTTTCTTTTTTCCTTTTGAAAGTTCCCGAAAACGCGCCGCCCAATCGTGCGTATGCCGGACGCAGTTGATTTTCCTTAAACTTGCTGTATTTGTCGCCGAAAGAACTTCCGATGTGTGATTCGCGCACGTCTTCAAACAAAGAATAAAAAACCGGAACAGCCAATAAAGTTAAAAGCAGGCACAAACTTTGACCGCCGACAACCAGAACGCCAATTGAGCGATTTGTCGCCGCGCCCGCGCCGCTGCCCACAATCAGCGGAATCATTCCGGCTACAAGCGCGATTGTCGTCATCAAAATCGGGCGCAGACGTTCACGGTTTGCCTGGATAATCGCCTCGTAACGGCTCATTCCTTTGGCGCGTAAGCCGTTCGTGTGGTCAATTTGCAAAATCGCATTTTTCTTGACGATACCGAACAGGAGTAAAATACCGAGCGCGGAAAATATATTTAATGTTTGTCCGGCAATTAAAGTCGAAAGCAGCGCAAACGGAATTGAAAGCGGTAGCGTCAGCAGAATCGTAATCGGGTGAATGAAAGATTCAAACTGCGCCGCCAAAATCAGATACATAAAGACGAAAGAAAGCAGAAACGCGAGCATAAAAGATTCATACGCGCGCTGTAATTCCTGCGATTGTCCTGTAACGCCGGTGCGGTATTCCTGCGGCATATTCAAAGATGAGCCGTGTTTCTGCAGCACGGCGAGCGCGTCCGACTCTGATGCGTTCGGCGGCAGACTGGCGGAAACCGTTACTTGCCGCTGTCGGTTCAGACGGTTAATCGAAGCGGGACTCAAGCCTTCTTCGAGCTTGACTAATTTTTCCAAACCGACTGTGCCGCCCTTTGAAGAGGCAACGGTAAAAAATTGCAGGCTTTCGCGCGTACGGCGAAACGGTTCATCGGCTTGCAGCAGAACGTCGTATTGGTCTGAGCCTTCATTGAAGGTCGAAACGCGCTGACCGGCGGATAGAATATTCAAGGCTTGGGCGACATCACCGGCTTTGACACCTAAATCCGCCGCTTTCGTGCGGTCAATCAAAACACGGATTTCCGGGCTGCCGAGTTCGAGCGAGCGGTCGGCGTCGCGAAAAGTATCGTCGGCGCGCAGTTTTTCGACTAACTGTTCGGAAAATTGGTCGAGTTTTTCAATGTCCGGTCCGGCGATGTAAAAACCGACGCCCGAACCGCCGCGTCCTAAACCGAGACTGTTACCGATTGAAGACGAGCCGGAAACGTTGACGCGGTACTCCTTCGACGAGTATTTTTTGACGATGCCGCGCGTTTTATTTATCAAATCGGCTTGTGACTGTTTGCGGTCGGCAACCGGCACTAAACTGACGTTGACGTTTCCGGTATTGTACGCACCGCCGCCCCAGCCGCCTGCCTGCACCAATGTATTCCGCACGCCCGGAAGCTGCTGGCGAATATCGCGCGCAATGCGGTCGAGAATACTTTGAGTGGCAGCAAGACTAGTACCTTGCGGACCTCGTAAATTTACCGAAAATGCCGATTCGTCTTCATCCGGCAAAAAGCTCATACCGACATATTTAAAGAGCGGATAAATCGAAACAATCGCCGCGACGCACAAACCGACGATAATCCAGCGATGCGCCATCGAAAGTTTCAAAAGCCAAGTGTAGGAGCGGTCAATTTTGCTGTAAAACCAAGAGTCTTTACTTTCTTTTTGGATTTTAGATTTTGGATTTTGGATTTCGTTCCGGTCATCCGCCGCCATTTTACCGTCTCTAATTTCAAGCGAATGATTTTCAAAGTTCGGATTTTCTTCATCCTTCATCTTTCCGCCTTCATCCTTTGCCTTTATCCAGCGCGCGGCGAGCATCGGCGTTAAAGTAAATGAAACTATTAACGAAACGGCTATCGCCGCCGCGCTCGTTAAACCAAACGAAGACATAAAGCGTCCGACAATTCCGGTCATAAAACCGACGGGGATAAATACGGCGAGAAGCGAAAGCGTTGTTGCAAGAACCGCCAGACCGATTTCGCGCGTGCCTTCAATTGCCGCTTGAAATGGATGCATTCCCTTTTCTTCAACGTAGCGGTAGATGTTTTCCAGCACGACAATCGCATCGTCAATCACGATGCCAACCATCAAGGTTAAAGCCAGCATTGTCATCTGGTTAAGCGAATAACCCAATGCGGCGATGGCGGCAAAAGAGGCGATAATCGAAACGGGAATGGCGAGCGCGGCAATGATTGTCGAACGCACGTTCCACAAAAATAGAAAGACGACGACTGCCGCCAAAATTCCGCCAATAATCAGATGTTCTTCGATTGCGTGGAGCGAGTTTTCGATAAATTCCGATTGGTCGCGCGTTACGGCAACGTTCACGTCAGGCGGCAGCGTCGGCAAAATTTCCGCCATTCTCTGCTTTACACCGGAAATTAGCGGACCGTGTTCGAGCCGGATTGTTTGCGAATGGCGAGCGAAACCGATGGCACGCCGTCGAGTGATGCCGCCGTCGTCGGTTCGACTCCGGCATCGACAACTCGTCCGACATCTTTTATTTTCACCGGAAAATTGTTGCGCGTCGTGATGACTAGTTCGTTAAACTCGTTGATGTCTGTGATTTTGCTGAGCGTCCTCAAATTTGTAGTCTTTGCGCCTTCATTGATTGAGCCGCCGGGAGATTCCGTGTTTTGCGTTCGGATTGCGTTGGAAACTTCTGTTATCGAAAGATTAAACGCGCGCAGGCGGTCGGGATTGATATAGATTTTTATCTCGCGCTGGCGTCCGCCGAAAATTTGCACTTCGCCGACGCCTTCGGCATTTTCGATACGTTCCTGAACTTGATTTTGAACAAGGTCGGTCAACTCCACGACCGAGCGCGGCGCGCTGATGGCGTAAATCAAAACCGGCTGCGAGTCGGGGTCGGATTTGCGCACAACGGGCGGGTCGGCAGTTTCAGGCAAACGATTTAGAACGCCGCTGAGTTTTTGCTGGATTTCCTGGTAGGCCTGGTCCGGGTCTTTTTCGAGATTGAAAGTCAGCGTTACATTTGAACGCCCTTGCGAAGAAGTCGAGCGCATCTCGTCAATGCCTGGAACGGTGTTGACCGCGCCTTCGATAATATCAGTTACTTCGCTCTCGATTTGTTCAGGCGCCGCGCCCTGATTCGTCGTCTGCACCGAAACAGTCGGCAAATCAATTTTCGGAAAACGATCAACACCGAGCGTAAAAAAGCTAAAGCCGCCGATGACCGTTAAAAACAAAACGATGACGGTGGCAAAAACCGGACGATTGACACAAATTTCTGCTAACCACTGCATAAAATACTTTCCCTACTGCGCTATAATTTCTACTTTCGCGCCTTCGTATAATTGCGGCAGATTATTTGTCGCAACCGCTTCGTCAGCACTGACGCCATTTAGAATTTGAATCATATCGCCTTCTTCGGTTCCAAGCTGGACGACGCGCAGTTTTGCAGCGCCTTCCTGGATTACAAAAACTCGATACGACTGCGTGCTTTGATCGTTATAGACGGCGGAACGCGTAACGAAAACGCCGCTGTTGCCGCCTTGTTTGGTAATTCGTGCAGTGGCGAACATTCCCGAACGCAGTGCATTACCGCTGTTTTCAATCGACGCTTCGACGACCGCCGCGCGATTTGTCGGGTCAAGCGCCGGATTTATCGCCGTTACGGTTCCGCCGAATCTACGGTCTTTGTAAGCGTCAACTTCAATTGAAACGCCTCTGCCGACGGAGATAAATGGCACATCGGCTTCGGCAACCTGAATTTGAATTTTTATCGGATTCGAGCGCAGAATCGTAGCGACGATTGACGCGGACGAAACATATTCGCCGACGGCGACGGGGCGATTACTGATAAAGCCGGAAAAAGGAGCGCGAATTACCGTGTCATTGATTGCCTGCTGCGCGATTCCGACCTGCGTGCGAGCCGCTTCGACGCCTGCCTGCGCGCTTTTTATCGCCTGATTGTTTTGTCTGGCGGCGTTTTTCGCGACTTCCTGCGTTTGTCTGGCGCTGTTCAGGCGCGCACGCGCCGTGTCGCGCGCCGTTCGATATTGGTCGTACAAAATCATCGCAACGTCGCCGGTTTGCACTAAATCACGATAGCGTGCTTCATTGACTTCGGCGAGTTTGAGTTCCGCGGCGGCTTGTTCGTAGCCGGCATTTGCAGCCAAAACTTCGGGAATCGCCGCCGCCGAAAAAGTTCCGTTCTGAGACAATCCCAAACGTGCTTCGGCTTGGCGAACACCTGCGATTGCCTGTGTAACGCCCGCCTGGGATTCGGTAAGACGAAGGCGCGCGTCTTTATCGTCAATCCGTGCAATTACACTGCCCTGACCGACAAATTCGCCGACGTTCGCCGAAACATTGACAATTTTGCCCGCCGTTTTCGGAGCAATGTCCGAAGTCTCGTCGGCAATTAAACTTCCCGTCGCTTGTATGAAAGCCGGAACATCGCGCGATTCGACTTTTGCGCTCGTAACGGCAATCGGAGTTTCCGCATTAGACGCTTCATTTGCCGCGTCCGCGCGGTTACCCGCGGTTGACTTATTACCGCTGCAGCCGACAAAAAATATACTCAAAGCCGCCGTCAGAAAAATCATCTTGCCGGTGTTGTGACGACGAAAAAATGTTGAAAAATGCATAAGACTGTTCAGTTAAATTTTATAAGTACGGATGAATCTTACAAGACAAAACCTGGTTTACTGTATTTCGCAGTCGAATAAGCCATATCTTTTTATAGACGTTTGTAAAAACCAAAAGGTTACAATCTAAAACCTGTTCATTTCAAAAACTCAATTTTAAACTTTTCCTGTAACTTTTTCTTCGACGTTCGTGTCTTTCTTACACAGAGCGAACAAAGGGCTGGGGTTTTATTTTTTTAATTTCGTAACTTTTCCGCAATGCGGCTTGTCAATATCATTCCGGTAAATAAAACTAATAAGAAATTTACTGCGAATAATTTTGCAGCGGAGCATCGATTGGAAAATTACGAAGAATTGTCGGATTTCGATTTAACGACTCGCGCGGGCGGCGGCGACGAAAATGCCTTTGCCGAAATCGTGCGGCGTTACAGCCCGCGAGTTTTTCGTTTTGTCGGACGATTTTTCCGGCGGCAAAGTTTGGTCGAAGAAGCGGCGCAGGAAGTTTTTCTGAAAATCTTCACGCAGCTTAAAAGTTATGAAGGACGCGGCTCTTTTGAAGGCTGGCTGACGCGAATTACCATTAATACGTCGATCAATTTGCTGCGAAACTCAAAACGCGAAACTGAAATGACCGTTTCGGCTTTGAGCAATGACGAAACCGATTGGCTAGAGCAAAAAATGTCCGACGCCGCCAGCGTTCGGCATCAAGCAGAAGAAAACAAAAAGCTCGCGGCAGATTTGGTCAATCGTGTTTTAGAGCAGCTGTCGCCGGACGACCGGCTCGTTTTGACTTTGATTGACGGCGAAGGACATTCAATAAAGGAGATTTCCGAGATGACGGGCTGGTCTGAGTCGAAAGTAAAAGTGCAGTCGTTTCGCGCGCGTCGCCGAATGCGCGAGGCGGTCGAAAAACTACTGAAAAATTCAAATTTGCGAAAGACTGTTACAAAATGAAAAACGAACATATTTTAGACATTCTCGACGACAAAGCGTTCAGCGATTTAAGCAAAGACGAGTTGAAAATCATTGAAGCACACGCTTCCCGATGCAATGCTTGCGGTCAAGGCTTTGCCGCGGCAAAAGTTTCGTCCGTTTTGCTTCGCGCCGACGCTTTCGAGACGTTTACCGCGCCGCCGTTTTTTGCAACGCGCGTGATGGCGAATTTGCGCGAAAAGCAAATCGCCGCCAATCCGTTTGCTGCCGTCGAGCGAATGTGGAAAGCCTCAAAAACTTTAATCGGCGCAATGACTTTAACCGTTATCGTCTTAATTGTTTTGACCGTTTTTGCGACGAATTTAGATAACGCGCCGAACACAGACACCGGTTACGCATTTGATAATTATTCAACCGAAATGGTTATTTTGAACGAAAAGATTGCGGCGAAAGAGCCGACCAAAGAGCAGATTTTTCAAGTCGTTTACGGCGTGGAAAAATAGTTGTGTAAAAAATCAGCGGAAAATTAGTTATGAGCAATAATAAATTTAACTGGCAAGTGCGGGCGGCGGCTTTGAGCGTATTTTTTCTCGGCTTTTTCGGCGGCGCGCTTGCCTTAAACGCATATCACGTTTGGTACGGCGCGGGTTCTTCCGGCACGAGGTCACAGCGTTTCGAGCGGATTTTCGACCAGCTTGATTTGTCAGACGCGCAAAAAGCGGATGTGCAGAAAATCGTCGGCGAAACGCGCGGCGAAATCCAAACACTGAAAAAAGATTGCGACGCGCACGTGCAGGAAATTCGCTCGCGTTCGGACGAAAGATTTAAAGGGATTTTCAGCGACGAGCAATATGGAAAATTCGTAAATTTGAGAGACGAACTGCGCCAATCACGAAAAAGCGGCAAAGGCAATTAAGCGCAAAATTCTCCGACCAATAAATTTCAGTTAAATAAAAAAGCCTTGAGCAAATCTTCAAGGCTTTTTTATTTTAGGATCTTTCGAGTTCAAATTTCTCCGCGTTCCTGTTCGACTTCGGTTTCGAGTTTGACGCCGAGTTTGCGTGCGCCGGGCTGGTCAAAAGTTTCAATCCAGCGCAAGGTTTCGTCGAGGATGCGAAGTTGATGCTGTTTCCAGTTTGGTTTGCCTGCGACCGAGCCGAACTCGCCGTTGTAAAAAGCCGAACGCGGCGGGCGAATGCTGTCTGTCATTGCAGAGTCAACCGAGAGCATTATGGTGGGAATGTTCGCCATCTCCAGAGCGCGCGCGAGGATTCCCAT
Organism: Acidobacteria bacterium 28-9; assembly: GCA_002050355.1. Taxonomy (GTDB): domain Bacteria; phylum Acidobacteriota; class Blastocatellia; order Pyrinomonadales; family Pyrinomonadaceae. The sequence continues at coordinate 12,705 of MWYY01000073.1, read as the reverse complement.
CGTTTGGTGACACAGGCGCGAAGCCGGAATTAAAAGCGCAGCCTGCACTTCGTAGCGCGCGATTCTTTCGGCAATCTGCGGCGCAAGCTGGTCGGCGACCAATCTTGCGTTTGGAATAAAACCGTTCAAGCTCCACCAGACGTTATTCAAATTTCCAATTACGCCGTTACGGGCGTATTCGACCAAACGCTCGACGGGAATTTGTGCGTTCATATCCGCGCGAACGGCTGTCGGGTCGTAACCGCGCCCCGCATAAAGCAAATCTGCGGCTTCGACTTCGATCGGAATTTCCCGGAAACTTACATCGCCGTCGCGCGCATCGGTGTCGAAAGCGGTTGTGCCGTTGATATACGCGCCGGCAGAAGAAATCAACGCTAAATTCAGCATCGGAAGCGCGCGGCGAGCAGGCGCAAACGGCGCGTGAGCGTTCACGACAAACGGGTAATTTCTTAAATCTTCGTTAGCGCGCCAATTGCGATAGCGACCTGAAAACTCGGTCGGCTTTTCGATTACCGCCGAATTTATCACATCTTTTTTCGCATTTACGATGCCCAGCTTTTGTTCGATGGTTTCTCTAATTGAATTGAACATTTGTTTTTTCCGGTGTCAGAACTTTTTGCGATCTCCGAGACATTAAAAAGTATGCGATGAGAGCGGCAATCATCGCCGTTGCCAAAACCCAGATTGAGTATTGATGAAAATTATTAAACTGAACGCGCAGCGGGTCGTCAACCGCAACTTCGTCAATCGGGCGACCGATTTGTCCCTTTAGTAACGAAAGCCAGAGCCCGATAACGAATTGTCCGGCGGCGCAGGCGAGCGTTAAAATTAAAAGCATCAATCTTTCCGCCAAAAGCTGAAAACGATTGGCGTTTGTTTGTCTGATGAGCGAACTCACCAGCAAAACAAGACCGACAATCAAACCACTGTAGTTGACGATTGCCAGCGTCCGCGAAACAATCGCGCCGGCAATTTCGCGCGAAGGCAGAACGGCAAACGCACTCGGCGCAACAGCAAAGCTGAAAAAACACGTTGCGCCGAGCCATAAAATCAACAATAAACGTCGGATGTCGGTAAAAAAATTCATCAATTTATTGCTTGAACAAGCCGTTTACATTCGAGCATTAAAACCGCGCCATTTGACGGCGCACAACTGGTTATTATGAAGTTTTTCATTGAAAAGGGCAAAACGATTGTTGCCGCTTTGCAATATTTCGAGCTAATATCGCGGAACATTTCGGTCAACTTCAGTTGACCATGAATCAATTCCGCCTTCGAGGTTGAAAACTTTTTCAAAACCGTTCTGCGCCAAATAAGTACAAACTTGCGCGCTTCTCACGCCGTGATGACACATTACGACTGTTTCTCCAACAGGTTCGAGCGTGGAAATCCATTCCTGAAAACGGCTCAAAGGCAAAAGGCGCGCCGATTCGATGCGGGCGATTTCGTATTCAATCGGCTCACGCACGTCAATAAAATTAAATTTTTCGCCCGTTTTAAGTTTCTCGGCGAGTTCCGTCGGCAAAATCAAAGCGTAAAGCATAAAGAAAAGGTTACGAAGCGACGGTAAATCTTGCAAGTGTAACAATCCGTATTTGATAAATGATTGACAGCCTTGAATAGACAATAGTAAAACCTGTGAAAAACATTTATTATTTCGATTGCGTTCAAAGCAAGGCGTTAAAACCGTCTGCGAGAGATTGAAAAACTTGTCGAATATTGCCGAAACACTCATAATCGCAACCCGCGTTTTGCAGGCGAACGGAATTGCAGAAGCCAGACGCGAAGCCGTCTCGCTGCTCGCTTTCGCTTTGCAAAAGGATAAAACTTTCCTCGTCGCGCACAACGAGTACGAACTGCTCGCAGAAGAACAACGACGCTTTGACAAGTTTTTGCAAAGACGCGCAAACCGCGAGCCTTTTCAATACATCACCGGAAGACAGGAATTTTACGGACTCGATTTTCTGGTTACGCCCGACGTTTTAATTCCGCGTCCCGAAACCGAATTGATGGTCGAAGCGGCAACCGAAATTCTGCGCGAAAAAAACTCACCGCAGTTTTGCGAAATCGGCGTCGGTTCGGGCTGCATTTCCGTTTCGATTTTGCACGAAGTTGCGACGGCGCGCGCCGTCGGTTTTGACATTTCAAAGAAAGCTCTGCAAATCGCCGGACAAAACGCCGAACGGCACAAAGTTTCAGACAGATTGGAACTAAAAATTTCAGATGTTTTTGCAAATTTGATTGGTGAAAAATTTGATTTAATTGTTTCAAATCCGCCGTATATTTCGAGCGCAGAGGTTGAAAATCTACAACGCGAAGTCCGTGATTTCGAACCGCGATTTGCTCTGACCGACGGCAAAAACGGTTTGACGATTATTGAAAAAATCATTAAAGACGCTCCGAACTTTCTCAAATCAAATTCGTTTTTGCTTGTGGAAATCGGTTTTAATCAAGCAGACACGGTGCGCGGAATGTTTTCGCCGCAGATTTGGCAAAAGGTTAAGATTTTGCCCGATTTGCAAAGTATTCCGCGAATGGTTAAAGCGCAAATCAGCAGCTGATTTAATTTTATAAAAATCTTTTGTTCCTGATTCGGATTTTCTGTTATATTCTAACAACACGGGAAATTTAAAGGATTTTGCTGCATTTTTTGCACTCTAAGGAGAAATTATGAGAAACGAAAACGATAGATACGAAGCAAGATATGAACCTCGAAGGGAGGAAACGAGCGCCAGCTCGAAACTAAGTTATGTATTAATCGGCGGTGGCATCGGCGCAGTTTTAGCCTTGCTTTTCGCTCCGAAGACGGGAACGGAACTGCGCGGCGATATTGCCGACGTAACTCGTAAAGGTTTGGAAAAAGGTAAGGAAACAGCTGCTTTGGTCGGCGAAAAAGCCGGTGATTATTACGAAGTAACGCGCGATAAAGCGGGCGAACTTTACGCGACGGCGCAGGATAAAGCCGGAGAACTCGCCGGTAAAGCGGGCGGTATTGCCGGACGAGCTAAAGGTGCGGTTTCGTCAGATTCAAATCCTTTTTCCGCCGCGCTCGAAGCCGGAAAAGATGCTTACGCCGAAGAAAAAAGACGCAACGAATCAAAATTAATTGTCGAAGGTCGTCCAAGCTATCCGATCAGCGACAGAGGCTTGGAGTTGTCGAGCGAAAAAATTGACGACCAAAAGAAAAATTCGGATGACAACCGAGAAAACAGTTAAATTATGAATGCGAGCGAACCACAATTCTGGATGATGATTGCGTCAATCGTTATCGCCGTCTGCTTTATCGTAATGGCGACGGCGATGATTGCGATTGCTTTAACAGTAAAAAAGGTAACTGAGACGGTTAAGCGAGTTGAGGAAAAAATTGAGCCTTTGTTTTCCAAAGTCAACATTATCGGCGAACAAGGTAAGGAAATTTCAAAACAGTTTACCGAAATTTCCGGCAATCTTTCGACGGCGACGAAATACTTTTCCGAATCGGCGGGGCTTATCAGAGAAGAAGTTGCCGAACTAAAACAACTCGTCGGGATGACGACATACGAAGCAAAAAATAAAGTCGCGCTCGTCTCTCAGACGATTGACCGAACGCAGATGCAAGTCGCTTCGACAACCGATTTTATACAGGAAAAAGTCGTCGTTCCGGCGCGCGAAATCGCCGCGATTATGGCAGGCGTCAGAAAAGGATTGGAAGTTTTATTCGCGCCCGCGCCGAAACAAATCGACCGTGTTTATACTGACGACGAAATGTTTATCGGTTGAGGTTTTGTTTTATCGGCAAACAAAAAGCGTGGGAATTGATTTCCTCACGCTTTTTGTTTTAAGGAATGAAATGCCGTCGAGACGACGATGTTCCATTAAGAATATTAGTTATTGTCTTTCGGTGTATCGATTTGTTGACCGTTTTGACGCATCTCCCGGCGCTGTTTCTTCTGCTCGCGTTTCTGCTGCTTTAATTGTTCGAGCTGTGTGCGCTGTTCGGCGGTTAAAACTGCCAAAATTTGCCGGTGTGTCTGCTCCGCGTTCTGGCGCATTTGCTGTTTGAAAGTTCTTAGTTTTTCCGTCTGTTCCGGCGTAATCGTGCCGTCGCGCTTGGCTTGTGCAAGCTGGCGAAGCTCCTGAAAGTTTTCCGAATCCGCTTTACGGCTGCTCATAATTTCGCGCACTTGTTGCTTTTGCGCGTCAGTCAGATTCAGTTCCTGCAACTGACGCATACCCATTCGGTTGCCGTGATGTTTGCCGCCGCGTCCTTCTTTGCCAAAGCCTTTGCGTTCGCGTTTTTCCTGCTTTTGCACGGAATCTTGCAACTGATTTGTCGTCGTATTGTCCTGCTGTGCCGATGCAAAAGCGGAAAATGAGACGATCGCAAAACCTGTCGCTACCGCCGAAACGATTTTATGTTTGTATGACATTTTATATTTATACCTCTTAAAATTTTGTGTCGAGCTTTCGCTTTTCGTTTTTTTAGACGCGCGCGCCTTCGATTTAGCCGAACATTTTTTTGACTGATTCGTTTTTATCATTTAACATTTGTAATCCGGCGAGTTAAAATGCGAAATTTGAATGTGGAAACAGACGGGAAAAAGTAAATGAGATTTTTATCGGAAATAAATTCGCCGGCTGATTTGCGGCAATTGCGCGTTGAAGATTTGCAGGAAGTCGCAGACGAAGTTCGGCAGTTTATTATTGAAACCTGCTCGCGTGTCGGCGGACACACGGGCGCATCGCTCGGCGCGGTCGAGTTGGCGGTGGCAATGCACTACGCTTTCGAGACGCCGAAAGACCGACTCGTTTGGGACGTGGGACACCAGGCATACGCGCACAAAATTTTGACGGGCAGACGCGAACAGTTTGAAACAATCAAACAATACGGCGGTTTGAGCGGATTTCTGCGGCGCGACGAATCCGAGTTTGACACTTTCGGCGCGGGACACGCTTCGACATCGCTTTCCGCCGCACTGGGAATGGCGGTCGCGCGCGACAAAAAGGGTGAAGATTTTCACGTCTGCGCTTTAATCGGCGATTCATCTCTGGCGGGCGGAATGGCGATGGAAGCGATAAATCAAGCCGGACATTTGAAATCGCGTCTGATTGTTCTTCTCAACGACAACGAAATGTCCATCGCTCCGGCGGTCGGCGGTTTGGCACGTTATCTGAATCGCATCAAAGGCGCGCAGAGTTATCAGCATTTGAAAGACGAAATCGGCGACACGCTCGAAAGTGTTCCGCGCATCGGCGAACGACTTCGCCGCGCTGCGAAAACCGTCAAAGATGCGATTGCGGCGGCGGTTTTGCCAGGCGCTCTCGTCAACGAACTAGGTTTCAAATACATCGGCTACGTTGACGGACACAACGTTCCGATGCTCGTCGCCGCGCTCGAAGAAGCGAAAAAAATCGAAGGCGGTCCGGTTATCGTCCACGCCTTGACGACGAAAGGCAAAGGTTTTCCAAATCCTGAAAAACATTATTACGCTTATCACGCAACCGGTCCCTATGACTTGAAAACCGGCGCGTTTCCAAAATCGAAAAAACCCGCGCCGAAAACTTATACGCAAATTTTCGGCGAAACGATGTGCGAGTTAATGGAGCGAGACGAAAAAATCGTCGCTTTAACGGCGGCGATGCCGGACGGAACGGGCGTCGATAAAATTCTCGAAAAATTTCCCGAACGCGCTTTCGACGTTGGAATCGCCGAGCAGCACGCCGTAACTTTCTGCGCGGGAATGGCTTGCGAAGGTTTAAAACCGGTCGCAGCGATTTACTCGACGTTTTTGCAGCGCGGTTTCGACCAGATTCTGCACGACGTTTGTCTGCAAAACTTAAACGTTACGTTTGCGATGGACAGAGCCGGAATCGTCGGCGCGGACGGTCCGACTCATCACGGACTTCTCGATATTGCTTATCTGCGCGGTTATCCGAATATCGTTTTGATGGCGCCGAAAGACGAAGCCGAAATGCGTGATATGCTATTGACGGCAATCGAACACGACGCGCCTGCCGCGATTCGCTACCCGCGCGGAAATGGTTTCGGAGTTGATATTACCGACGCGCCGAAACAGATTGAAATCGGTAAAGCCGAGATTTTGCGTGATGGCGGCGACGGAGAAATTGCGATTCTCGCATACGGCTCGATGGTTTATCCGGCGATGGAAGCGGCGCGGAGTTTGGAAAAAGACGGAATCGAAGCGATGGTCGTCAACGCACGTTTCGTCAAACCGCTCGACGCGGAGTTAATTTTGGCTCTGGCGCAAACCAAACGAGTTATTTTAACCGTCGAAGAAGCATATCTGGCGGGTGGTTTCGGCTCGGCGGTAATGGAATTATTAGAAGAAAATGCGATGCTCGACCGCGTGAAAGTTGTGCGAATGGGCGTTCCCGACCGCATCATAACGCACGGCGACGCCAAACTTCTGCTGGCGAAATACGGTTTAGATGCTGACGGAATTTACACGCGCATTCGTGAAACAATCGAAATTTTAGAACAGCGCCGCACTGGAAAGAAACCTCTAAAAGCGGTTAGATAAAACGTCGAACAACTAATTTTTTCATTCGACATTTATAATTTACCATTAAAATAATGAATAACATTAATAAAAATAACAGCAGTCTTCCTTTGGCAATCATCGGCTTGGTTTTGCTTGCCGCGCTCGCAGGCGGTTGGTATTGGTACCAAAATTCAAAAAAACCCGCAACAAAAGCAAAAGCAGAGCAGCCGCTTAAATCTTCAACCCCGGTTACGAGTAATCTTCCGGGCGCGCAGCCGCCGAACATGCTCGGCTCGCCGAATGCAACCGTAACAATCGAAGAATTTGCCGATTTCCAATGCCCAACGTGTGCCGCGGTTCATTCAAGAATGAAGGAAATCAATGCGCATTACGGCAGTCGCGTGAAATTTATTTACCGCAGTTTTCCGCTGACGCAAATCCATCGTAACGGATATGACGCTGCGGTTGCGGCGGAAGCGGCGGGAATGCAGGGCAGATATTGGGATATGCAAAATCAGCTTTTCAGCAACCAGCAGGTGTGGGCGAATGCCGACGATGCCCGCAGATATTTCAACGAATACGCGCAGAAAATCGGTCTCGACGTGAACAGATTTCAAACCGATATGCTCGGAATGGCAACAAAAGGGCGTGTTGACGCCGATATGCAGCGCGGACGCGCTTTAAACGTCCAGGGAACTCCGACGATTTTCGTCAACGGTAAAGCCCTTACTATTGACCAATTCGACGTTACGACAATGCGTCAATTAATCGATGCGGAACTGCAAAAAGCTCAAAATGGCGGCACTCAAACTACAACGAACCAGACGACGACCGTCAATCCGGCAGCCGGTGTTGCTAAAAGCGGTGATGCGGCGATAAAAGATGCCAGCAATTCCAACGAAAAGAAATGAACGATTCTAAAGAATTCGCAGTCCGACAAACGAACAGCACCGTCGCCAAGCTTCCGCTTCTGGCGGCAATCGTTGCGCTCGGCGGCGTTGCCGACGCGGTTTATTTAACCGTTCACCACTACACGGGTGAACAAGTTCCGTGCAGCATTGTCGCCGGTTGCGAGCAGGTTTTGACCAGTTCTTACGCGGAAATTTTTGGTATTCCTCTGGCGCTGTTCGGCGCAGCGGCTTACTTCGTTGCGTTTTCACTGGCGATTTTAGCGGCGTTCGGCAATCGTCTGATGTGGCGGCTTTTCGGCGTGCAAGTCGTTTTGATGGCGCTTTTTACGGCGTGGCTGATTTACCTGCAAGCCTTTGTCATACAAGCCTTTTGCCAGTTTTGTTTGATTTCTGCGGCAATTACTTTTACTTTGTTTGTTATTTTTCTCGCTTCCAAATTAGCTCAAAAGAAAACAGGTCAATTCAAGTGAAAATACTGGAAACCGAAAGTTGAAAGAAGCAATTTTAACTTTCGGTTTTTAGTTTTCGTTATTCACTTTTTACTGTTTTAATCAAACGCTTTGCGCCTGTTTCTTTTCACTCTGCGCCAAAACTTTTTCGTAAAAATTCAAATACTGGGGAATGACGAGTTTAGAGCTGTAACGCGCAATCGCCAGTTCGCGCCCGCGCTCGCCAAAAGCATGGCGTAATTCATCGTTTCGCAAAAGATTTGATGTGTCTTTGCTCATTTTTTTCGTGTCGCCAATATCGCTTAAAAATCCGGTTTCGCCGTCGCCGACAACTTCGGGAATACCGCCGACGCGCGAAGCAACAACCGGAACTTCGCACGCCTGCGCTTCCAAGGCGGCAAGCCCGAAAGATTCTTCTTCCGACGGAAGAAGAAAAACGTCCGCAATCGCCAGATAATCAGCGATTTTTGCTTGCTTGCCGGCGAAAATTGTCTGCTCTAAAACGTTTAACTGCCGTGCGCGATGATGAATGGCGGAATATTCCGGTCCGTCGCCGACCATTACGAGTTTTGCTTTAGCGCCGGTTCCTAGAACCTTCGACAAAATCTCAACGCAATCAATCGGGCGCTTGACGGGACGAAAATTTGAAACGTGAACGAGAAGTTTTTCGCCGTTTGGCGCAAGCTCTCGTCGCAAAGGTGATTCTTCTTCTTCGCGGCGGTAATAGTTCGGGCAAATAAAATTCGGTATAACTTCGATTTCGTCAAAATCAAATGTTTCAATCGTCGCTCGTTTCAGGTATTTGGAGACTGCCGTTACGCCGTCCGATTGCTGAAGTCCGTAGCGCGTAATCGGCAGATACGAACGGTCTGCGCCGACCAGAGTTATATCCGTTCCATGCAAGGTTGTGATAACTGGAACATAGCGTTTTTGTTTGATAGACTCGCGCGCCAGAATAGCGCTGATTGAATGCGGAATCGCGTAATGAACGTGCAGAAGGTCAAGTTTTTCCGACCGCGCGACGGTCGCCATCTTCGTCGCCAGAGCCAAATCATACGGCTGATGCTCAAACAGCGGATACGACATCATTTCGACTTCGTGAAAATGGACGCGCTCGTTGAGTTCGGTTAAGCGGGTAGGCAAAGAAGACGAAATAAAATGCACGTTATGACCGCGCAATGCGAGTTCGCGCCCGAGTTCTGAGCCGACAATTCCGCTGCCGCCGTATGATGGATAAACCGTGATTCCAATGTTCATAATTTAATAAATAGTAAATCGTAAATCGCAATCAGAAGCAAACTTCGCTGCCAAAAGGCGAGAAAATATTAATGAATTTTATAGTTAATGATTAATCGTGAACAGATTATTTCTTACATTCATCATTCATCATTTACCATTCACAATTAAATTCGTGTTAATCTGTGTTTGATTTTTCAGGAGAAAACCCAAATGGACGTAAAAAAATTTCTTGTGCCGGAAGGCAAAAAGTTAAACTTAAAAAATTATAAAACTGATTTTACGGGCAATTACAAAGATAAGAAAGAAGCCGTCGCGGATTTAGCGGAAAACGTCGGGCGGCTCGCTAAATTGCAGGACGTTTTGTACGCGCAGGATGCGCACGCGATTTTGATAATGTTTCAAGCGATGGACGCGGCAGGCAAAGACAGCGCGATAAAGCACGTAATGAGCGGCATCAACCCGCAGGGCTGTGAAGTTACTTCGTTTAAACAGCCCTCAGCCGAAGAGCTTGACCACGATTATTTGTGGCGCTCGATGAAAGTCTTGCCGCAGCGCGGTAAAATCGGCATTTTTAACCGCTCGTATTACGAAGAAGTTTTAATCGTCCGCGTGCATCCCGAAATTCTGCAAATGCAGCGGCTTCCCGAACAAATCAAGGATGATAAAAACATCTGGAAACACCGCTACGAGCAAATCCGCCGCTTTGAAGAATATTTGGCGGAAAACGGTATCCAGATTTTGAAATTTTTCCTCAACGTCTCAAAAGACGAGCAGAAAAAACGCTTTCTCAAACGCATCAACGAGCCGAACAAAAATTGGAAATTTTCCGCAACCGACGTAAAAGAACGCACCTTTTGGAACGATTATATGCGGGCTTACCAAGACGCGCTCGAAGCGACCAGCACGAGAAATTCGCCGTGGTACATCGTGCCGGCAGACAACAAATGGTTCACGCGCGCGGCGGTTTCGGAAATCATCTGCCAACGCCTCGAATCCTTAGATTTGAAATACCCCGAACTCGTCGCGTCGCACAGAGAGCGATTACTTGAAGCGAAAAAGGTTTTGGAGAGCGAGAGTTAACAACTATTTAGCCAGTTTTTGATGAAATGAAAGCGATTCCTGAATAGAGAAAAAAATGAAAGAGCATTGTTTTTCTATAACCTTATTTCTTACGGCGGTATTTTTACCGCTCTCGACGTTTGCTCAGACAAGCGTTAAGCCTATAATTTCAAGCCGTGTTTCTTCCGAAAAGATTCGTAATGCGAAACTAGAGACCGCAATATTTTCAGCTGTCGCTAATGGCGACGCAGCAGATAGAGGAACGCGCTATTATTACAATCGAGTTGACCTTAATGACGACAAAAAACCAGAAGTTTTAGTTTATGTTTTTGGCGGAGTAACTTGCGGAACAGGTGGCTGTAGTGTGCTTTTGTTTCAAAAGGTGAAAGACAAATATAAACTTATAAGTAATTTTGGACCGACTAGAAATCCAGTTGTGGTTAGCCAAAACAAAACAAATGGTTGGCACGATTTGATATTTTATAATGTTGGCGGTGGAATTATTAACGGATATTATTCAGTTTGTCGTTTTAATCGTCGAGCATATCCTGAAAATCCAACAATTGAGGATGAAGCACCATCTCTAAAAACAAGAGTGAAAGGTTCGGAATATCTTATCGGAGACGCAACTGAAAAATCGGGTTTAGCTTTTTCAGCGCATTTATTGAAATAGGCGGTAAAACCTCTAATATAATTCTCCAAAATACAATTTCATTTCAATAATGATGCGCGCGGATTATTTTGTTTTTGTGTTTTAATAACGAGTAATGAAACGTGATTTGATTCGTGAATATCTGGTGTATTTGCAGGTGGAAAAGAGTTTGGCGAAAAACTCTGTGGAAAGCTATGCGAGAGATTTGGCGAAGCTAAGCGTTTGGGCGGAGAAGAATAATTTCGATGTTTTAAGTTTAACCAAACAGGATTTGCGCGAATGGCTGATTGATTTGTCGGGCGCGTCGCTTTCGGAAAACTCTAAGCGGAGATTGATTAGCGCGCTGCGGGGTTTTTACAAGTTTTTGCAGTTTGACGGACACATTAAAAAAAATCCTGCCGAAGAACTAATCGCGCCGCAGAAAGGTTCTTATCTGCCGCGTTTTTTATCCGAATACGAGATTGAGACGCTGTTTGCCGCGCCGGATGTTTCCGGAGAAATCGGTTTGCGTGACCGCGCCGTTTTGGAATTAATGTATGCTTCGGGCTTACGCGTTTCTGAAGCGGTGTCCTTGCGGATTTTCGATGTTGATATTGACGCCGGAATTTTGACTTGTACCGGTAAGGGAAACAAAACGCGCAAAGTTCCCTTGGGCAAAAGCGCGGTCGAATGGCTGAAAAGTTATTTGATTGTGCGGCGCAAAAAGGAAAATATTGAAATTGATAATCTTTTTGTGAGCAGTTTGGGAAAGTCTCTGACGCGCCAGATTATTCATAAATTCGTTTCTGAATACGCCGGAAAATGCGGACTCGAAGACGTCTCGCCGCATACTCTAAGACATAGTTTTGCGACGCACCTCCTTCAACACGGCGCGGATTCGCGCTCGGTTCAAGCAATGCTCGGACACGCCGATATTTCGACGACCCAAATCTACACGCATATTACCGACTCGCATTTGCGAAAGACTTACGAGAAATTTCACCCGCGCGCTCTTCAAACATCGAACGTCAATAAAACATCGAACGTCAATAAAAACGAGACATCCGATTGAAACCTGAACTTTCAAACTTGCAACCTGAGAAAAACTTGGCTATCATTGCTATTTTGCTAATTGGCTCGAAAAGCAGTTCGTAGCGTTTGAAAATTATTGCATGGGTGGTCGAGCGGTCAAAGGCAACGGGCTGTAAACCCGTCGGATTAATTTCCTACGTAGGTTCAAATCCTACCCCATGCACCAGAGTTCGTTGAAGGATGAAGACGGAAGGATGAAGGATGAATAAGAAGTCAAATGCTTTATTCATCCTTACCGCCTTCATCCTTCCGTCTTTGACAAGCGGGAGTAGCTCAATGGTAGAGCGTCAGCCTTCCAAGCTGAATGTTGCGAGTTCGAGTCTCGTCTCCCGCTCCAAGCTATTTTTGAAAAGTATTTTATTAAAAAGCCCGAGTAGCTCAGGGGTAGAGCGCATCCTTGGTAAGGATGAGGTCATGGGTTCAAATCCCATCTTGGGCTCCAAAGTTTTTATAAAAAGTTATTACACAGAGGATAAATAAAAATGTCGAAAGAGAAATTTGACCGCTCGAAACCGCACGTCAACATCGGGACAATCGGACACGTCGACCACGGCAAGACGACCTTGACGGCGGCGATAACGAAAGTATTGGCAAAGCACAACCCGAAGATCATCGTCCGCGCCTTTGATTCGATTGACAACGCACCGGAAGAGAAAGCGCGAGGGATTACGATTGCCACGGCGCACGTCGAGTATGAGACGGCAAACCGCCACTACGCGCATGTGGATTGTCCGGGACACGCCGATTATGTCAAGAATATGATCACGGGCGCGGCGCAGATGGACGGAGCGATTCTGGTAGTTGCCGCCACGGACGGACCGATGCCGCAGACGCGCGAACAC
>MWYY01000063.1 GCA_002050355.1 Acidobacteria bacterium 28-9 | reverse complement strand
TGTCTGCTTGTTTGTGCCATTCTTCTTGATGTTCAGGCTTGAACAAGCGGGACAAGTTATTGATTCAAATTGCACACTTGAATTTTAGCTTGTCCTTTCTTTCAAACATCTTTTCTGTTACACGACCCTTTTTTTGAAATGTAATTGTTCGCTCTCATAATTTATTAGACTCAATAATAACAAAAAAGTTCCGCAAATTATTGATTATTATTTTCTTCTCTTTTCTCCCGCCTTTGTTGTTCCAGCCACGTTTGATACGCCGCTTTGCCGCGCTCGAAATCTGCCGCTGACGAATAAAAATTATGCGAACCGTCGTTTTTCTCGACGTTTAAAACATAAAAAATATAATCAGTTTTCGCCGGATTTAATGCGGCTTCGAGCGCGCTTTCCGAGACGGAAGAAATCGGTCCGGGCGGAATGCCGCCGTATTTGCGCGTGTTGTAGGGCGAGTCAACTTCCAAATCGCTTTTGTTTATCGTGCCGTCCCAGCGATTTTGCATTTTGGCGATATAGACGGCGGTTTGGTCGATGCCGAGCGGAATGTTTTTGGCAAGACGATTGTTAATAACGGAGGCGACAATGGCGCGTTCGGCATCAAATTTCGATTCGGTTTCGATTAAAGACGCAATTGTAACGATTTCGTGGGGTGTGCGTCCGAGTTGTTTTGCTCTGTCGTTCCATTCAGGTTTCCAGACTTTCTTAAATTGTTCAACTGTCGTCCTTATAATTTGTTGCACGGTTGCGCCTTTCGGGAAATTGTAAGTCGAAGGAAACATATAGCCTTCGAGATTTTTCGCCTGCGGGTCAAAGTCCTTTATAAAAGAAACGTCGTCCATCAAATTAAGAATCGCTTTTTCACCGGTCGGCGGCGTTTGCGGAAAACTTTCGACAATTCGTTTTGCAATGTCAAAGCGCGTGTATCCTTCGGGAATCGTTAATTTTGTAGTGCGCTGCTCGCCTTTTTCTAATTCTTTCAAAACTTGAAACGGCGTAATCGGCGAATCGAATTGATATTCGCCTGCACGTAATTTGCTTGCGTCGCCGAATGAGCGAATGTAAATTTGTGTCGGAAGCACACTTTGCAAGATGCCTTGGCTCGCAAGTTTTTCGATGATTTCGTTCGGGTTCGAGCCTTTCGGTATTTCGATATGTTGATTTGCTTTAGCGTGTTGGTGCGGTTTATTCAGCGAGCTATAAATCCAATAAGATACGCCGCCGGCGGCTAAAACCGCGATGAAAAAAAGGACGAAAAGAATTTTTATAAACTTCATCGCTTCAAATTTTAACAGAAAATTTAATCGCTGAGAACACGGATGAAAATAGATGTCAGATGGTGTAAGTCAGATGTTAGAATACTTCTTCCGAATAATATCTAACATCTGACTTACACCATCTATTGTGAAACGAATTTTTGCGGCGATTGATATTTCAGATTTTGAGCGGCGCTCGATTTTCAGGCTTATGGAACATCTGCGAAGCGAGTTTCCCAATGCACGCGCCAAATGGCAACAGCCTGAGAAACTTCATTTGACGCTGAAGTTTCTGGGAGACATCGACGACACGCAAATTGCAAAATTGATGGAAGCGGTTGAAGAAACATCGAAAAAGATTCGACCTTTTCAATTGCAAATGAGCGGCACGGGCGGCGTTTTCCCATCAACCAGAAATGCGTGGGTTTTGTGGCTCGGTTTGGCAGATGAAACGGGAAGTTTGCGAAAATTGAGCGAGATTTTAGAAAGCGAATGCCAAAAGCGCGGGTTTGCCAGCGAAAAACGCGAGTTCAAGGCGCATTTGACGATTGCGCGTTTCAGACAAAACCCCGACGAATTTTTAGTCAAAGATTTTTTACGTTCGGGCGCTCCCCCGTCGCCGCCGTTTGAAGTTTCGGAAATCGTGATTTATGAAAGCGAACTACAACCGCGAGGCTCAGTCTATAAAATAGTTTCAAAACACGAGTTGAAATAATGGTGAATGATGAATGGTGAGTGGTGAATGTAAGAAGATTTTTCATTTACCATTCATCATTCACCAGTAAACTCTATTTTTTGTTTAATTCTTTTTCAATCGCTTTTTTAATTGTTTCGCTTTCGGGCGTGTCTTTTGACGTAAATCGCGCGACGACGTCGCCTTTGCGGTCAATCAGAAATTTATTAAAATTCCAGGTTATATCACCTGCGAAATTCGGGTTTGTTTCCTTGCTGGTCAAAAATTTATAAAGCGGATTCTGGTCTTCGCCTTTGACGGAAATTTTGGCGAACATCGGAAATTTCACTTTGTATTTCGATTCGCAAAATTCTTTGATTTCCTTTGCGCTGCCGGGTTCCTGCTCGCCGAAATTATTTGCCGGAAAGCCCAGAACATAGAAACCCTTGGCTTGATATTTGTCGTAAATCGCCTGCAAACCTTCGTATTGCGGCGTGTAACCGCATTTGCTCGCAACGTTTACGACGAGCAAAACATTGCCTTTGTATTTATTTAATTTCACGTCTCTGCCGTCGATGTCTTTTATCTTAAAGTCCAGCACGGATTTTACTTTCGGCGCGTCATTTGACGTTTCACTGCCAATAAAACTGAATGCGTAGCTTCCGAATAAAATTGTTCCCGTCAGCAGAACGAAAAGCGAAACCGATAATTTTTTCAACATAATTTTCTCCGAAAATTCAAAAACTTTTATCCAAAAATTTATAAATTTACTGCTTCAGCTCGCGCGGCTGACGCGGCTGAGGTTGCTGCTGCTGCGGCGTTTCCTTTTTCTCGCCGGTTTCTGCGAAAACTTCCTTTATAGCGCCGATGCTAGAGAGCATCGAAGAGGTTTCCATCGGCATAAAAATCACTTTCGAGTTTTGCGTCCGAGCCATATCTCGAAGCGATTCGATATAGCGCGCCGTTATCAGATATTGCGCCGTCTGCTGCGGATCGCCGATTGTCTGCGCGATTTGCGCGATTGCCTGCGCTTCGGCTTGCGAAGAGCGAAAGCGTGCCTGCGCCGCACCTTCCGCCTGCAAAATCGCCGATTCCTTTTCGCCTTCCGAGCGCGTAATTGACGCCTGTTTTTCGCCTTCGGCGCGCGTTATCGCGGCTTGGCGCTCGCCTTCCGCCTGAAGAATCAAAGCGCGTTTGTTGCGTTCCGCCGTCATTTGTTTTTCCATCGTGATACGCACGTCTTCGGGCGGCGTGATATTTTTCACATCAATGCGCGTTACTTTTACGCCCCATTTATCGGTCGCTTCGTCCAAAATCAAGCGAAGCTCGCTGTTGATTTGGTCGCGCGATGAAAGCGTATGGTCTAAATCCAGTTTTCCGATAACCGAGCGCATTCCGGTAAAAGTTAATTGAACGACGCCGCCGACTAAATCAGCAATTTCATAAGCGGCTTTCATCGGGTCTGTAACCTGCCAGTAAATAACCGAATCGACGTTTATCATCACGTTGTCGCGCGTGATAACCGACTGTGCCGGAAGGTCTATAAACTGCTCGCGCAAGTCAATCGAAGTCAGCCCGGGGCGAGTGTTCGTCCAATAAACCGAGCGCGCCGACTCGAAAAACGGCACGATAATATTCATTCCGCTCTGCGCGACGCGGTGAAATTTGCCGAACCGCTCAATCAGTAAAACTGACGACTGCGGAACGATTTTTATCGTCTTGGCGGCAACAACGAGCAACGCGACGGCAAGGAATATAAAAAAGGCTAAACCGAACATTTACTTTTAACCTCCGAGATTTGTTTCTACCAATATAACTTATTTTTTTATAATACGAAAAAAAATCTAAAAAGATTGATACTTTTCACGAGCGTTTTACGCTTTAAGTAGTTAGAAGCAAGTTAAACGCAAAATTTATCCAACAAAACAAGAAAACTTGCTTTGCACAAATTCTAAAAGAAACGCGAAAAAGCACACCAAATTTTTTCTTAATATTACTGCTAAAATCCGCCTTTTTTATCAACCGTTGCCAACCCAATTTCTTTTTCGCGTTTTATTCATTATTTAACATTGAACATTTATCATTTACCAATTAACGATTACTGACAATCTTTTATAATTCGGCGGAATGAAAACTTGATAATTGACACTCGGCATTTGATAAATGATAAATGTTCAATGTTAAATGATAACTGTTATGACCGTAAAACTTTCCGACATCCAGGACGCACGCAAAATCCTGCAAGGTATTATCATTCCGACTCCGATTGTTTCGGACGAAAAACTTTCAAATGAAATCGGCGCAAAAGCGTTTTTGAAAGCCGAATGTTTGCAGCGCAGCGGCTCGTTCAAAGTGCGCGGCGCGTATAACCGAATCTCGCGTCTGTCGGACGAAGAAAAAGCGCGCGGCGTGATTGCTGCGTCGGCGGGAAATCACGCGCAGGGCGTCGCCGTCGCGGCGCGTTTGCAGAACACGAAAGCGGTAATAGTTTTGCCTGAAAATGCGCCGCTCACAAAAATCACGGCGACCAAAGCGCAGGGCGCGGAAGTTATTTTGAAGGGCGCAAACTTTGACGAAGCGGTTGCTTATTCAAAACAATTGCAGGAAAAGCACGGCTACGTTTACGTTCACGCCTTCGACGACGACTGCGTGATTGCGGGACAGGGAACAATCGGCTGGGAAATCGTCGAAGATTTGCCCGAAACAACCGTCGTTGTCGTGCCGATTGGCGGCGGCGGAATTATTTCGGGTATCGCAATTGCGGTCAAAAATCTTTTGCCGAATGTGCGCGTCGTCGGTGTTCAAGCGGAAAATATTGCGCCGGTCAGCCGCGCCTTCAAAGAAGGAAAATCGGACGAATCGACAAATTATCTGCCGACCATTGCTGACGGAATCGCCGTAAAACATCCGGGCGAAAAGACTCTGGAAATTATACGAGAATATGTAGATGAAGTCGTCGTAGTTACGGAAGAAGAAATCGCGCGCGGCATTTTCCACTGCGTTACAAATAATCGCCTCGTCGTCGAAGGCGCGGGCGCGGCAGGCGTTGCGGCGCTTCTGGCGAAAAAAATAAAGGTTCAGGAAAGCGATACGGTTTGCGCGGTTTTGTGCGGCGGAAATATCGACGCGAATTTGCTGGCGCGAATTTTGGAACAGGTTTTAGTTCGGCAAGGTCGTTATATTATGCTCAAACTGCTCGTGCTTGATCGTCCCGGAATGCTTGCCACGCTTCTGAACCGCGTCGCTGAATCGGGCGCAAACGTCATTGAAGTTTTTCACCGCCGCGCAATGTGGCTCGCGCCGCTCGGTCGAGTTGGAATTGAAATGCTGCTGGAAGTCCGCGACGAAGAACACGGACGTGAAGTTTACAAGCATTTGGAAAATGCCGGATATCATGTCGAACGCGAAGGTCAGGGCGATTGGGAAGAATAGAACATTGTCAGTTACTTCAGACATCACAAACCGTTTTTTCAATTTTCGTATTCATATTTGAGATAAATTAAAAATTTGTAAAAATCTATTCTGATTATTAAATTTTGGCAGTTATTTTTCTGCTATAAAGTAAATCAAATAGAAAAAGATGCAGAAATAACAAAAAAAAGGAATTAATAAAAATATAATGGGATTAGAATCTTTATAAAGCATAGGAATTATAACCCCGCAAAAAAGTCCGATAAATGAAATTATCAATCCAGCGATGAGCGAGTTTTTATTAGGTTTCCTCGCTTCTATTTGAGCTAGTTGTGATCTAACGGAACGTAATAATTCTTGAGCAGCGAGAGCAACTTGGAAATAATTATTCACGTTAAATTGATACCCAATATTTGGAGTTCTTCCAAAAGCATCAAAATTATCTTGATATGTTTGCGTAAAAGTTCTTAACTGCCACGTTATAGTTCCCGAAGTTTTGTCTAAATCATCTGCCCATTTTTTAACGTCTTCCACATTATTGAAATTGATGGGCTTGACTTTTTGCATTCCACCAAAATTGAAAGCTCCAGTTGCAAATGGGTAATGAGCAAATACCGCATTAAGAGCTTTTAAACTTTCGTGTCCTCTTTCTTCGGGAGTTGTTGGCAAAGGCTTCCAAAGTCGCTCTGTTTTTGTAGTGGTTATTGGTTGATGATAGCCTGATTGTCCCGTTCCGAGCATATGTAGCCGTTTTAAAATGTCTTCTCGTTTAGTTAAATCGCTAGTATCAAACTCATCTTCCAAACCAATTGAATATGCACCATTTAGTTGAATCGTATTTATTTTTGAAGCCTCTTGAAGAACTTGGATTTCCGCTTCGTGATTTTTGCTATAAACGTATAGCGCATAGGCAGAAATAAATCCCATTATTATTGAGAAAATTGTTGCGTGAATTCCAGCAACTGTAATCGCATCAGCGGGGTTGATATTCAGTAGCATCTTGGATAATTTTCTGTCGAGCGATTGTAAGGACATTAAGAGGTTTCGTAAAACATTTTTCCTTTTATCAGTTTTCTTGCCCTTTTCATTTTTCAATTCCTCTTTCATATTCGACGGTCTATGCGTTTTAATTCAAAGCAAATTAACATTTAAAGAAAAATTTTGTAAATGAACAGTAAGCAAAATAAAAAAGACTCTTGAAATTCAAGAATCTTCCGCGCTCTGTAAGCGACGTAAACAACGATGAATTTGGTAAATTGCGGCGAATCGAATTACAAAAACGGACAGCTATCGTTTGATTAAATCTTCCGTGTAAAGTTCACGATAAACTCTGTAATTGTTCATAACTTTGAAGACATAATTTTTCGATTCAGCAAATCCGACTTCCGCTGCAAAAATTCCCGCTTCTTTCGGTTTGCTTCGCTCTAGCCAGCGCGCCGCGTTGTCTTCGCCGCCGTTGTAGCTGGCGGCAATCGCTTCATACAAACCGCTGAATTGATTTTTTAACTCCGAAATATAAACGCTTCCGACGGCGATATTCACAGCCGGACGATATAAATCTTCGGCATCGAGTGTGGGAAAACCGGCTTGCTTATTGTATTTCAGAGCTGTATCGAAAGTCAGTTGGAGAAGACCGCGCGCCGCGGCTGACGATTTCGCGTCAGTGCGAAAACTGCTTTCCTGTTTCATAATCGCCAATATAAATCGCGGGTCAATGCCGCGTGATTTTGCATAACGAATAAGTTCCGCACGATAAACGACGGGGAACTCTTTCGTCAAATTCGGAGAAACTTGCGAAATACGCCTGACCATTTGCGGCGACAGTAAATTTAATTTTTCCGTTGCCAAACCGCCGTAATAGGAATTTAAATTGTCCGAAATCGAAGTATAAACCGTTATCGCTTCGGCTCTTTTGCCGGATTTTTCCAGCGCGAAAGCTTTCAAATATAAAACTTCGCTTGCGCTCGCCATAGAATTTGCGAAGTTTCGCAGTCGGAGCAACTCATCGGCAGCGAGAACCGCTCTGTCATATTTCTGCCGAAAAATTTCCATTCGCAAACGCGCGTGCAAAGCGTTTGTCTCAATCGGCTTTCCTACAAATTGCGCACGTGTTTTGTCAATCCAAACGTTTGCTTCGTCGTATTTTTTTGCTTCGCGCAGAGCATCAATAATATTCAAATACGACGATTCGATGCGCTCGCCGCGGGGAAACATCACGGTATATTGTTCGTATGTTTTCGCGGCTTCAACGTTTTTGCCCAGACGCACGAGCGATGCGCCCTTGTAAGCCAAACCTTCGCGTCCTTCTTTTATGTTGGGAAAATTCTTTGTCAGACGGTCAAACCAATCAACTGCCCTTTGATAATCGCGCTCCCACATAAACGAGCGCGCCATTCCGAATAAAACCTTCGGCATATTCGCGTCTGTCGGATAATTGTCTAAAACTTTCTGCCAATGCTCGCGCGCTTCGGGAAAATGCCTGTTTGTCGAATAAACATCAGCACGATAAAGATGTTCTCCCGCCGTTAAAGTTTGCAGTCTACCGCTCGTGTTGCGGCTGGTTTTGTCTTGCATCGCGACGCGCGATAATGACGCATCGGTTTGTGTTTGAGCGAGTGTGAAAAAGACAAATACGATTATAAAGGCGATTGATAACAAGGCTTTTTTCATTATTTGTAAACGGTAAAAGAAAAGTTTGGGAGAATAGATTAACCGATTTTTAGACGTGTAAAAAATCCAAAAGGTTGCGAGGCGTTCCAATTTGCATTTTATCCTCGTATCGCCGAAACTTTAGCTAAAGAGTCGGCGTAAAACTTTTTACATTCCCGCACAACAGAAAAGTTTCGGTTTTACATTTCAATAGAGGAGAAAATCATATTGTTTTCAAAACGCATTTTTGCAATTTTTTTAGTTCTGTTAAGTGTCAATTTTGCTTTCGGTCAATCGAAATCAAAGCCGTCTGACAAATTTCGTCAGCTTGAAGAAATTTTGCCGACCCCAAATGACTACCGTTCAGCTTCAGGCGCGCCGGGAAATCGTTACTGGCAGCAGCGCGCCGATTACGTGATTGATGTCGAATTGGACGATGTAAATCAACGTATTACGGGTAAGGAAACTGTTACCTACAAAAACCTTTCGCCCGACACGCTCAATTATATCTGGCTGCAAGTTGACCAAAACATCTTTGCCAAAGATTCAGATTCGCAGGCGACCAGAACGATTTCGGATTTGAAAAATATTACCCCGAGCCAAATCGAACAGCTCGCCGCTCGCGAATACGAAGGACAAGTAAATATCACATCGGTAACGGATGCGGCAAACAGAGGTTTGAGATACACCGTTGTTAAAACGATGATGCGCATTGATTTGCCCGCGCCGCTTGCACCGAATCAGATATTTGTATTCAATGTCGCCTGGAATTATAACATCAACAATCAGCGCGTTTTCGGCGGTCGCACCGGTTACGAATACTTTCCGGCTGACAAAAATTACATCTACGAAATCGCGCAATGGTTTCCGCGAATGGCGGCTTACGAAGACGTAAATGGCTGGCAGCACAAACAGTATTTGGGCAGCGGCGAGTTCACATTGGAATTCGGGGATTACACAGTTCGCATTACCGCGCCTAACGACCACGTAGTTTCGGCAACGGGAGTTTTGCAAAATCCGGCGCAGGTTTTGACGAGAGAGCAAATCCAGCGCCTGAAACAATCCGAAACCGCGCGCGAGCCGATAAAAATCATCACTCAAGCAGAAGCAACAACAAACGAGGCAAGCCGACCGACGGGGAAAAAAACCTGGATTTTTAAAGCCGGTAACGTCCGCGATTTTGCGTTTGCATCTTCGCGCAAATTCATCTGGGACGCGCAGGGTCATAACGTGGAAGGAAACCGTGTAATGGCAATGTCGTTTTACCCGAAAGAGGGAAATCCGCTCTGGGAAAAATACTCGACGCACGCAATTATTCACACCTTAAACGTCTATTCGCGTTATTCATTCACCTATCCGTATCCGGTGGCAATCTCCGTCAACGGTCCGGTCGGCGGTATGGAATATCCGATGATTTGCTTTAACGGTCCGCGTCCGCAAGCCGACGGGAGCTATTCGGCAAATACTAAATACGGTTTGATTTCCGTTGTTATTCACGAAGTCGGGCATAATTATTTCCCGATGATTGTCAATTCAGACGAGCGTCAATGGACTTGGATGGACGAAGGCTTAAACACATATCTACAGTATTTAGCCGAGCAGGAATGGGAGAAAAATTATCCTTCGCGGCGGGGCGAGCCGCAAAACATCGCCGATTATATGACGAGCGAAGAACAAGTGCCGATTATGACCAACTCGGAATCGGTTTTGCAGTTCGGCAATAACGCTTACGGAAAGCCCGCGACAGCTCTTAACATCTTGCGTGAAACTGTTTTAGGACGCGAAAATTTCGATTTTGCGTTCAGGCAATACTCGCAGCGCTGGAAATTTAAACGCCCGCAGCCAGCCGATTTTTTCCGTTCGATGGAAGACGCCAGCGGCATGGATTTGGATTGGTTCTGGCGCGGCTGGTTCTATACGACCGACCATGTTGATGTTTCAATCGAAAACGTGCGGCTTTTCCAGTTAAGCACACAAAATCCTGATGTCGAAAAAGAGTTGCAGCGCAAACAGTTAAACGCCGCGCCCGTAACTTTGTCGCAGCAACGCAACGCGCCGATTCCGAAACGCATTGACGAATATCCGTCGCTCAAAGATTTTTATAACGATTACAACAAATACAAAGTTACAGACCAGGAACGAGCCGAGTACGAAACATTCGTTGCAGGTTTGAGCGAGCGTGAGAAACAGATCTTAAACGCCGGTTATAATTTCTACATCGTTGATTTAAAGAACATCGGCGGACTTGTGATGCCGGTTATTTTCAACGTCGAATACACGGATGGCACGACGGAAGAAATCCGCATTCCGGCGGAAATATGGCGTTACAACAATTTCGATGCATCAAAAATGGTTGTTACGCGCAAAGAAGTCAAAGCCTTTGTGCTTGACCCGCGTCTGGAAACGGCGGACGCTGATTTGTCGAATAATTTTTTCCCGCGCCGCGCCGTTCCGACGCGCTTTCAGCTTTACAAAAACAGTCAGCAGCAGCAACCGTAAATTTATATGAATTTTGAAAAGTTTTTTCATCCTGTATTTTCGGTTGTATTAATTACAATCTGGGCGGGAAACGTTTTCCCGTTCAGCCTTCACACTTACCACACGAGCCTGACCCGGATGGATTATAACCACAAAGACAAACTCGTAGAGATAAGCATTCAACTTTTCACGCACGATCTTGTTCCGCTTCTCGAACGGCGAACAAAAAAACGAATTGATCTCGAAAAAACACCGGATATTGATAAAATTATTCTCGGTTATTTGGGCGAAAATTTTATATTGAAAGACAAAAGTGCCGCTGTGAAAAAACTTGTTTGGGTCGGAAAGGAAGTTCAAGTTGATACAGTTTTTGTTTATTTCCAGGCGCAGTCTGAGGAGGATTTGGACGGCTTTGATTTACGAAACACACTCTTTTTCGAATCATTTCCCGAACAAACAAACCTTGTAATTGCTCGCTACAATAATAAAAAAGCCGACTTATTATTTAAACCGGGCGATATATTCAAAAAAATTGAGGCGTCAAAACCAATTGTTAAAAATTAA
Source organism: Acidobacteria bacterium 28-9 (assembly GCA_002050355.1). Classification (GTDB taxonomy): domain Bacteria; phylum Acidobacteriota; class Blastocatellia; order Pyrinomonadales; family Pyrinomonadaceae. The sequence goes on along the minus strand of MWYY01000063.1, from coordinate 143,689 downwards.
AACCGAAATTTCGCTTAATTTTACAAAAAATACTATTTAGAATCGGAGCAAGCGATGAAATTAGCAATGAATGGCGCGACGACGATGCGCGCCGATTTGGAAACAGACATCAAAGCGGCGAGTGCAGCCGGATTTGATTTAATTGAAATTTGGGCGGCAAAATTACGCGAATTTTTGAAAACAGATTCTGTCGGTGATTTGAAAAAGCTGCTGAACGAAAACAATCTCGAACCGTATTCGATAAATTCAATTGAGCATATTACTTTCCGGAGCGCTGAAGATTACGAAAAAATCAAAACCGAAACCGAAGAATTTTCAAAAATCGCGGGCGAAATCGGTTGTCCGTATGTCGTCGTGGTGCCGGGAAAATTGCCGGAAAATTCAAGCGAAAAAATAATTGCCGAAGAATCGGTCAAAGTTTTGAACGAACTTGCCGACATCGCCGAAAAATATAACGTCGGTTTGGCGTTTGAATTCTTAGGTCAAGCCGATTGCAGCGTTCAAACATTGGACTTGGACAAAAAAATAATTGAAAAAGTTAATCGCAAAAACGTCGGTTTAGTAATTGATACATTTCATTTTTACGCCGGAAATTCCAGTTTTGAAGCAATCGAAACCTTAAATCCTGAAAAACTTTTTATCTTTCACATCAACGACGCCGAAGATTTGCCAAAAGCGGATTTGACCGACGCGCACCGACTTTATCCGGGCGAGGGAATTTTGCCGATTCGGGAAATTAAAGAAAGATTCGACCAAATCGGCTATGACCGAATGGTTTCGATTGAGATTTTTCGCCCTGAATACTGGGCGCAAGACCCGTTTGAAGTGGCGCGCAAAGCAAAGGAAGCAACGGAGAAAGTTTTGGGTTTGACGCCGCGAACAGCGAATGCGTAAAAATCATTTTAGCTGATAAAAAATAAAATTTAACCGCAGATAAGCGCAGATAGAAACAGATAAATGCAGGATAAAAATAAATAAATCAATCTGTCTTTATCTGCAAAATTTCGCGTTTATCTGCGGTTAAATTTTTCGCTGCTTTCATTGCAGTAAAAATTATGAACAGAGTTAAAATCGGCATCGTCGGCACGGGTTATATTGGTAACGTTCACGCGCGGATTTTTGCGCGCGACGAACGCAGTGAGGTTGCCGGGCTTTTCGACATCAAACCGGAAAGAGCCGAGAGAACGGCGAAATCCGTCGGCGGAAAAGTTTGCGCTTCGCGCGAAGAATTATTTGAAAATTGCGACGCGGTTCTGGTTACGACGCCGAATAAAACGCATACGGAAATTGCCGCGCACGCCGTTGCTGCGGGCAAGCACGTTTTTTGTGAGAAACCTTTTTCAATCGGTTTGTCGGACGCGAAAAAATTGTTGGAAATCGCGCAGAACTCGACCGGTGTTTTCCAAGTCGGACATAATCGCCGCTACGCGCCGGTTTATGCGAAACTCAAAGAATTGTTGAAAGAAGACCGGGCGCATTCGGCGCACGTCAAGATGAATCGCGGCGAATTGAAAAATCCGATTTGGACGGGCGACACGAATGTTACCGGTGGATTTCTTTATGAAACGACGATACATCTTTTAGATATGATGCGTTTTCAATTCGGCGAAATCGCCGAACTCGTCGCTTACGGCTCGCAGCACGAATATCCTGAATTAGACGAATTTTCGATTCTGTTCAAATTTAAAGACGGTTTTCACTGCACGTTTGCTTCGTCTTCGGACGCAAGCTGGCATTTTCCGTTTGAGCGCATCGAAGTTTTTTGTCATCATCGCACCATTTTGACCGAGGAAATGGAGCATCTAATTGATTCGCGCGAAATGGATGCTAACTTTGAAACCTTTTCGTGGGCGATGACGGAAAAAGATGAACGCTGGGGTTATGTTCTGGAAGACAAGGCATTTATTGACGCAATTTTAAATAAAACCGAACCGCTCGTAACGGCTCTGGACGGTTACAAATCCGTAGAGCTTGTCGAGACGGTTTATCAAGCAATAAAAACCGGCGAAAAGATTAAATTCGATTAAAACCGGGAAATTAAATTTTGTTAAAAGAACTTTTTCACGCGGTTGACGTAAAGACTTTTGGAATTGTTGATCAGAATTTGAAATCTAATATTTGGGATAAATTCGTATGATACAGTGTCAAAATTGCGGACAGGTGAATAATTACGGCAGCAACTTTTGCCGGTTTTGCGGCACTAAATTCTTAGTAAATCAAATTTCAAAGGACAGCAGCTTCGAGCAATCGCCGCCGCGTCCGTATTCCTGGAAAACTGATGAATTTCAAATCGCCGAGCCGCAAAAGCTAAAAGCGAGACAAATCAATCAGGTGCAGCCGCTCGATAATCAAAACCGGTTCGGTAATCAAAATCCTTTTGCCGCACAACCGCCTCCGCAGCCGCTCGTTCATCAAAAATCGCAGCAAAATATGGCTCTCAACCTATATTGTCCGCGCTGTGCGAACCAAGTTTTCAAATCCGAAAGAAAAGTGTCGACAACAGGCTGGATTGTTTTCGCCGTTCTGCTCGTTACGTTTTTTCCGCTTTTTTGGATTGGTCTGCTGATAAAGGAAGACGTGCGAGTTTGCCAAGCCTGCAATTTTAGAATCGAAAAATAAAAAATCATTTGTAAAAATAACCTTTCGGATGTTCAATTTTTACATCCGGGTTTGTGCTGAGAATTTCTATTTTGTGATAACCTTTTTTGAAGTGCGTTGAAAGGTAAGTCAATGCGAATTGATGGTTTAACGCGACATTTAAATCGCGGAAAAACGGGTCGAAGCTTATCGGCGAAATCGTACCCTGAAAAAATGCGCGTCCGCCCGTTTCCTCTGAAAGTCGGTTGAGCGAACCTTGACCGTTTAGAGTCAAGATTTGGTTTCCATTCTCAGTCAAACTTCCCGCGTTGTAAAATGAATAAATTGCGACGGCTTTTCTTTGCGCTTTGAGAATCGCTCGGTCGAGGTCAACGCTTTGCGACGGCGAAGAACTGTCCACACCGCGCGAAACGTCCAAACCGTCAGAGACGAGCAACACCGCGCGCCTACCCGTCGGCAAAGCGTCAAATCTCTTGAGCGCTTCTTCGACCTGGTCATAAGGGTTGACAGAAGCAAACGCCGAAGAACCCGTAACGATCCGCAGCGAACCGGCTGCTTTCTCCAAATCTTCGGTAAATTTCTGCCGCACTTGAAGCGAGCCGGAGCGCAGATAAGCGACCATCACGCGCGAACCTTTTGGTAAGTTCCGGATAAATTTACGAATTTCATCGAGCTGTAAATTGATGTTGGAGGTCAAATCGTCTTGAATCAAAACCGCCAGCGCGAGAGGCGTGCTGCTGACGCTTCTGATTGATAAAATAATCTGTTCGTCCTTGTCTTCTCTGACAACTAGAATGCCGGCACGGACAAATTCTTCGGTTTGATTTTCTTTGAGTTCTCGTCTTGTAAAAATCGATATGGGAATTGTAACGGGGCGAACCTTTTCGTTTTGCCTCGACTGGTTGTTTCCCTCGATTTTCTGCGCGAAGCTATACTCGAAGAAAATCGGTACAAACAGCAAAACTGTTACAATTTCTGCCAACCTGTTTCTAAACATATGCACCTTTTCAGAATTTACAGTAAAACTTTTACCCTACAATGGTATAACATTTTTTCATAGACGACTAAATTTTCTGATGCGACCAGTTTGAATAAAGTTTGCGGAGTTTGTAGAGTAAAGCAATAAATATGAACGGATTAGAGCGAAATTACGATCCGACGCGCAGGGATTTAGCGAAGGATAAAGCATTGACTTACGGAGCGTGGGTGGCGCCCGTTTTACTTGCCGTCCTCCCGGCACTCATCTTTTTTATTCTATTTCTAACGTTCGGTGCAACACCGCCGCTGGCGGCGACATACTTTTTCTTGAGTTTAATTTCGCTCGTTGTCGGCGCGGTATTCGGACTGGCAGTTTCAGGCGGACTTCTTTACTATCGCTCGCGCTGGCTTGCTCAAGTCAGAGAACGCATCGCGGTTGACGGCATCAAGGCGCAGGAAGTTAATTGGTTCAAAAATGAACTGACGACGAACGAAAAAAAATCTCTCAAGGAAATCGAAGCGAAAAACCTGTTGATGGCAGACGCTTTCCGTGATACTTTGGCTGTTCGCCTGACGGCTACACGGATTTTGAAGTCAACCAAACAAGAGCTTCTTCTTGTCAACAGGCGACAAAATAAACTCAAGTATTTAAAGTCGGAAAATTCTTCAAATTTGCAGGAAGAGTTGAAACGAGATTTGGAAAACCTTGAAAAGATAAAAACCGAAGCCGAAGAAATGCGCGTCGAAGCCGAAACCCGCCTGCAAATGATTGACTCTGCGTCGCGTCGCGGAACAAATCTTGCCGATTCTGAACTAACTTTAAAAAAACTCGCGGCGCGAACCTCAGAACTTCCGCTCGCACTCGAATCGGCAAAAATGGATGAGGAAATCAGAAGGGAATTGGAAAGCGAAATGTAAAAAGTAAAAAGTTCGGAAAGAAGAATTGCGACAACTTTTAGATCTAAATTTTCAAGTCTTATTACACAACCCTTAATCGTTATTTTTTCCTTTTGCCTTTTTACTCTTGATGTTCCAAACGCAATCTTGTGATTTTTTCGGCTTTGCCGGTTTCTTCATTAATTTCAATAACGACGGCGCATATCCAAACATCGCCGGTTGCGTGTTCGGCGCGGCGCGCCGGAAATTTTGTAAACCGCTCCAAAATTTGATTTTTTTCCATACCGATAACTCCGGCGTAACTTCCCGTCATCCCGACATCGGTAATATAAGCCGTTCTGCCTTCTAAAATACGTTCGTCCGCCGTCTGTACGTGCGTGTGCGAACCGACGACGGCGGAAACTCGTCCTGCCAGATGCCAACCCATTGCATATTTTTCCGACGTTGCTTCGCAGTGCATATCAACCAGACGAATTTTCACATCGTCCGGAATTAGTTTAAGGCAAGCGTCTGCCGTGCGAAACGGGTCATCGACCGGCGGCATAAAAACTCTGCCGAGAAGGTTTTATACGGCAATCTTAAAACCTCGAATCTCGCCGACGAAAAGACCGCTTCCCGGCGTTTCGGGCGGATAATTTGCCGGGCGAAGCAAGCGCGGATTTTTATTTATGTAGGGAATTATTTCGTGTTTGTCGAAAATGTGATTGCCGGATGTCATTACATCAATCCCGTTTTCAAAAAACTCATTGGCGATTGCAGGCGTAATCGAAAATCCGCCCGCGACATTTTCCGCATTTAAGGTGGCAATATCAATATTATATTGCTCCAGTAAAACTTGAATTTGACTCAAAACGGCACGTCTGCCTGGGCGCGCAACAACATCGGCAATCATTAAAACGTTCATAAGCTAAAAAGTTCAAAGTTCCAGGCTTATAAACCTGGAACTTTGAACTAAAAATTTGGCGAAAGATAACCGCGCGAGCCGTTTCAAACAGTTGAATTGAACCTATTTCTCAACAGGTGGGTGGCTTTCTGCCTGCAAATGCAAGCATCGAAGCCGATTTCTATGGCAAATCTTTGACTGTGAAAGACTGCACCGAAGACCGGCGTTAGCCTCCCGATAATTCAAGTGTTGGCTCAATTATTAGTGTGTTTGATAACGAGCTTTGCAGAAAGAACTTTTCGCCTGAAGATAATTGTAACACAAAATAATGGTGAGTGGTGAATGATAAATGTTGGATTTTGGATTCGTATTACATTAACAATTTACAATTCATCTATCACTATTAATCACTGTTCGGTTTCGACTTCCTGCGGCGCGGCTTCCTTGTGTTTGAGAACGCGGTCGAGCATTTCGGCGCACTCGGCGCTTCGGGAAGCAAGCTGCGCGTCGATTTGTTCCTGCTGATTTTTTATTTGATGAAATTCGTCGGCAACGTGAAGCGCGGCTAAAATAGCAACTTTCAGCGAGTCAACCGTCAGCGTCCCGCTGGATATTTCGCGCATCTTGCCGTCCACGTATTCAGCCAGCCGCATAATATATTCGTTGTCGCCGTCTGAACGAATGTTATACGTTTGATTGTAAATCTCGACTCTGATTGACTGCGCCGCGCCGTCTGGTTTTCCTTTGCTTCCAATCATAAACTACTTATTACCTCCGCAAGGCTTCCGCCGCATCCGGCTCGATAATGGTTATTGCGTCAAGCATCGCTTCTACTTTCAATTGAATTGCATCGCGCTCTGAAAGTAAATCTTCAACCTTTTCTTCGAGGCGCGATTTCTCCGTCAAAAGCGAACCAACTTCGTGGCGCAGAGAAGTCATCTCGCGTTCGACCCTTTCTTTTTCCTCGCGCATCTTTTTTGCGAATTCGATTGTCAAATAAATTTTATCTTCAAGATGCGAAAATTTTTCCATTCCAGATAGTCCCGCCATTCTGTACTCCGTCCGTTTTGATTTGTAACTTCCGAATGATTATGTTTATTTTTGCCTGAAACTTCAAGTAGTTTATTAAATTTTTATCAAAACCTTAATTTCGCGCCAACTTCCGTTTCGAGATTTTGCAGAATCCGCGCGTGAATTTGTCCAATTTCCTCTTCGAGAAGTGTGCGCTCGTCCGAACGATATTCGAGCCGGACGGTAATCGAGCGTTCATCCTCAGCAACACCTTTACCTTCATAAACGTCAACAAATCCAACCTTTCGGAGCAGTTCAAAATGTTCCGCTTCGACGGCTTGCTTGATTTCGGCGAAACTTACAGTACGTTTTATAAGCAGTGAAACATCACGCACGATTGATGGATAGACGGGAAGAGGTTTGTATAAAATGTCTTTTTGCTTTGCTTGCAAAAGAGTCTCCAAATCCACTTCAGCCAAAAAAACCGGCTGTTTGAATTTATAAGCCGCGTCGATTTCATCACTAAGCCGTCCGATTGTTCCGACTGCTTTTCCATCTAATAAAATTTCTGCCGATTGACCTTTTCGCAAATGTTTGACATCTTTTGCGGCAAAATCGAGCGCGGGCAAATTTAATGAATCAACCGCCGCTTCGAGCGCGCCTTTCGCATCGTAAAAATAAACCTCGCGCGCGGTCATTGCCTTATTTTCCAACACTTCACCGCCGGTTACGACAAGGGCAAAAAGCTCACGTTCTTCGGGCAAGTCGTTTTCCTTGTTCGACGCCGAAAAAACTTTGCCAAGTTCAAAAAGTTTTATGTCTCTGCGCTGTTGATTGAAATTCGTGCGAACCGCTTCGAGAAGTCCCGGAAGCAAACTCGGACGCATCCGCACCGCGCTTTCGATAATTGAATCTTTCAAAGTTACAAATTTTTCTTCCAAATTTTCGTGAACCAGGTTTGGGATTAAGTCGAATTTTCCATCATTGCTGGCGTCAATAAAACTGTAAGAAATCGCTTCGTCAAAACCCAAATTAGTCAAAGTTTTTCGCAACTCTTTTTTGCGCGCTTCGGTCGGTTGAAACTCGCCCGCGTTACGAGAGGCGGGAAGTTCTTCGCCGATTTTATCGTAACCGACAACGCGTGCGACTTCTTCAACCAAATCTTCTTCAATCGAAACGTCGTGCCGCCACGACGGAACGGTGAAAATTTTGGATTTTGGATTTTGGATTTTGGATCCCTCCTTTGCTTGAAAGCCGAGCGAATCCAAAATTCTCAAAATTTCCGTTTCTTCAACCGTTAAACCGGTCGATCTTTTAACGGCAAATTCAATATCGTCTGATTCGATTTCGATTGGCTGAAATTTCACGGGATAAGCGTCAACAAATTCTTCGGCAGTTCCATTTGCCAACTCGCAAATGAGTTCTGTAGCGCGGTTCGACGCTCGAACAAGATTTTCTATGTCAACCCCGCGCTCAAAACGATAACTTGCTTCGGTCGGAAGATTCAGCGTGCGCGAAGTCAGACGAATGTTTTCGCGTTTGAAATAAGCGACTTCGAGTAAAACGTCAGTCGTATCAGTCGTAATTGACGAAGCGAGCCCGCCCATAATGCCAGCGATTGCAACAGGCTTTTCCGCGTCGCAAATCGCCAGCATCGTCTCGTCTAATTTTCGCTCAACTTCATCCAAAGTTTGGATTGTTTCGACGTTTCGCGCGCGCCTGACGACGATTCGATTTTCTTTCAATTCGTTCAAATCAAACGAGTGCATCGGCTGACCGAGTTCGTGCATAACGTAATTCGTAATGTCGGCGACATTATTGATTGCGCGTTCTCCAATCGCTTCAAGTCTTTTAACCAACCACTCCGGCGAAGGCGTAATTTTTACGTTACGAATTATTCGAGCCGTGAAACGATTGCACAAATTATCATCTTGAATTGTTACCAAATTATCAGTCTTTGGTTTTTGTTCTTGAATATTCTCACTTAGAATTTTTAATTTTGCACCTTCAATTGCCGCCACTTCGCGGCTCACGCCCAAATGCGAAAGACAATCCGAACGGTTTGAAGTCAAATCAATATCGAACACAAAATCATCTGCAAATTCGTGAACGCCTTCGACCGCCAAGCCGACATTCGTCAGCTTCGTCGCCAATTCCTGCGGCGACAAATCTACTTCAACCAAATCTTTCAGCCAGTTGTAACTGATGTTCATATATTAGGTAGCTCCGAAAAGATATTTTAATAATTCGTAAGCTAAAATACTCCCTGACATTCCCTCAAGAATGTTTCTCAAAGTTTTTTTTGACTCTTGAATTACCAATTCCTTTGGGCGTGGAGAAGTTAGTTGAGTTTTAATTGTTTGAACTTCAACAATCGCCTCATTTTTATCATCTTCAGATTTGAATTGTAATTCTTGAAACTTTTGTTCAAACAATTCAATAAACTTGTTTAAAGAATCTTTATTTTGAGAACTTAAATTGAAAGTTTGGGAACTTTCATTTGAACCCTGCATTATTTGCGAGTTGTGCATTTGCTGAACATTCAATATGTTGACAACAGGAGGGAAATAATCTGTTGCCTTTTCAGGTTTTGATATTGCCCTTTCAACTTCAACCATTCCTTTGTGCGTAATCGTAATTATAATGGAATTACCATCGAGGATTTCAATTAAGTTTTCGCCTTCAAGGTATTCTGCAATTAAGTAAGCATCTTTTAGATCAATTCCAGCTTCAACAGCTATTTTATTTAATTCAAAAAGTTGTAATCCGGGCTTAGTTTTTTGCTCGTAGATTTGTTTTAAAAAAAGGAATCGCTCTTTTTTCTTTTCATCTAAAGTTTTCATCTAAATTGCTCCAAAAATCTCACATCGTTCTTGAACATCAAACAAATATATCAGCGAAACAATTCAAAAATTTATACCTGCGCTTTCCACTCTAAATTTTTACCGTCAAATAAAATTGCGAATTTGTTCAAAACGTCGCGCCCGATTATTCCTTCGTCTTGGTCGAGAACAAGAAACCTTCCGCGAAAAATTTTATTCAGGAAAATAAAATCCAGACTGACGTAAAATGCAACGGTTGTAGTTTGATTAAATCCTTCGAGTTCCAAAGATTCCGTTTCCGAAATTTTAACGCCGATTTCATCGCAAAAACTTTTCGGTAAAAGCGTGATGTCCGCGCCCGTGTCCAGCAACATCGGGACATCGGCGATTATTTCTAAAGTTTCAGAATTTCGTAATTTGATTTTGGCAATCGGCGCAGGCGGATAATATGTTTCGCTATATTTCATCGTCTTCGATTTCGATTATTTCTCTTTCAAAATCCTTCAATCTTTCTTTATCAACCAGACGCGGACTCATAATTCTTGCCGTTCGTTTTTCCAAATTCGGAACTAACACATAAACCGTCGCCGCTTCGGGCAATTTTACATCTTCGCTCAATTGTATTTGACCGTTTTTGACGATGCCTTGAATGGTTGTAATTTGCATAAAAAAACTCCTTGAAAGTATTTTACTTGAATTGCTCCAAAAATCTCACATCGTTCTCGAACATCAGACGAATATCGTCGAGCGAATACATCAGCGAACACATTCGCTCCAAGCCGAAGCCGAAAGCAAAGCCCGAATAAACTTGCGGGTCAACATTGCAGGCGCGCAAAACATTCGGATGAACCATTCCAGAGCCGCCAAGTTCAATCCAGCCTGAACCTTTGCACGGGCGACAGCGTTCGCCGTCAAACGCTCCTGTGCCGCCGCATTTGAAACAGGAAAAATCAAACTCCGCACTCGGCTCGGTGAAAGGGAAGTAAGACGGGCGCAGGCGAATGCGCGTTTCCTTGCCGAACAGACGGCGCAGCCATTCGCCGACCGTGCCTTTCAAGTGCGCCATCGTGATGTTTTTGTCCACGCATAAGCCTTCGATTTGATGAAACATCGGCGTGTGCGTCAAATCCGGCGTGTCGCGACGAAAGACTCTGCCGGGCGCGATAATACGAATCGGCACGCCGCGCCGTTCCATCGCGCGAATCTGCACGGTCGAAGTCTGCGAGCGCAGCGCGAAACCGTTAGTCGTGTAAAAAGTGTCCTGCGATTCGCGCGCCGGATGTCCTTCGGGTATATTCAGCGCGTCGAAGTTGTAATAATCGGTTTCGATTTCGCGGTCGTCTTCAATCGAATAACCCAAAGAGACAAAAATTTCTTCAATCTTCTGCCGCAAAATCGTGAGCAAGTGCAAATGCCCCGCGCGCGGACGAGTTCCGGGCAAGGTTACGTCAATTCTTTCGCGTTCGATTTTCGCGTTTTCGACGAAAGTTTTCAGCGTCGCGTCGGCTTCCGTCAAAGATTGATTGACATCGGCGACGAGCGATTGAACGAGTTTGCCAAATTCGGCGCGTTCTTCGGGCGCGATGCGTCCGACGAGTTTATTCAAGCCCGCGATTTCAGATTTCTTGCCGGTTTGCTTGACGCGAAACGCGCTCAATTCGCGCTGCAAATCTTCAGCCTCGCTCAAACTCAAATTTTCGACGCTTAAATTAGCAAAGCGTCCGAACTCTTGCTCGAACGCTTCGCGGATTTTTTCAACCTGTCTTTTTTCCTCTGACATAAATTAAAATTTAGAATGTTGTGCGCTCATCTTTTAATCTTCCAAAGTTCATTTCTCGCGCCTGTAAATTCAATCGTGTCTTTAGTAATTTTCAAATCCGCATTGTGTAACTTCTGTTTGATGTTTGGATTTTCTAAAGCAATAAGATTATCACTTGTGTAAATATCAAAGAAATAAATCGAATCTTCGTCTTCGCTAATTGTATAAACTTCCTGTTTACTAACGGAAACTAAATATTGCGGATAGTGGTCAAAATGACGAAAAAATAAATTTCCTCCCAAAGACTTTACCGGAGCATATTCACCCGACAAATTTCCGCCGTTGATTGTTACTCTGTTCGGGTCAATTCCGCGCCAATAACGATTTTCAAACCACCAATAACCCAAAAAAGACAAAGTTAAAAGTATATAAATAGTTTTTCCCAACGCAGATATTTTCATTGTTTTGAAATAAACTTTTAAAACTTTGTCCTTGAAAAACTAAGCCGAGGCTTGCGGTTGATTGTTAATCGCTTCTTTCACTTGTCCGGCTAGTGTTGCAAATGCTTCGGGTTGTTTGACAGCTAAATCTGCAAGAACTTTTCGGTCTAATTCGATTTCGGCGACTTTCAAACCGTGCATAAATTGCGAGTATTTCATTCCGTTAAGGCGGCACGCCGCGTTGATGCGGACAATCCACAGTTTGCGAAAATCGCGTTTCTTCAGTTTGCGTCCGGTGTATGCGAAATTTAAGGCGCGCTCGACCGATTCTTTCGCCTGACGGTAAAGTTTCGATTTAGTTCCGTAATAACCACGGGCTAATTTTAATATCTTTTTGCGCCTTTCAGTGCGCTTATTTCCACGTTTTGCTCTTGGCATAATATTCTCCCAATAATAAATGACGAATTAAAAATCGTTCGCCGTTCGTAATTCTTATTTTCTTCCATACGGCAGCATTGTGTCGACGCGCTCCTGGTCGCTTTTGGAAACCAGCGTGTCAATATCGAGATTGCGTTTTCGTTTCGGCGATTTGCTCGTTAAAATATGGCGCGCGTATGCGTGTCCGCGTTTGAACTTGCCCGATGCGGTTGAGCGAAAACGCTTTGCCGCGCCTTTATGTGTTTTTAATTTCGGCATTTTTTATTGCTCCTTAATTTTTAGCCACAGAGTTCACAGAGAACACTGAGAGATTTTTTAAATGGTTTTTCTCAGTGTTCTCTGTGAACTCTATGGCAAATCTAATCTTTCTTTGCCGGTTGTTTGACCGGCACTTGAACTTTTTTCGGCACGAAGATGACGAACATTTGATAACCTTCCATTTTCGGCGTAACTTCAACGTCGGCAATGTCGGCTAAATCGTCGCGCAGTTTCGCCAGCAGATTCCCGCCGAGTTCGCGATGCGTCATCTCCCGTCCGCGAAAGGCAATGGTGGCGCGTACTTTGTCGCCGTCAGCAATCCATTCGCGCGCGCGTTCTTTCCGGTAACCGTAATCGTGGTCGTCCGTTCCGGGACGAAATTTAATTTCTTTGACCGTTACGGTAACTTGCTTTTTCTTGACTTCCGCCGCGTGTTTCTTTTCTTCGTAAAGAAATTTTCCGTAATCAATTATCCGGCAAACGGGCGGTTTTGCATTCGGGGCTATTTCCACCAAATCTTTGCCTTCTTCGCGCGCTCTCTGCACGGCGTCGCGCGAATCCATCACGCCCAATTGTTCACCGTCTTCATCAATTACGCGCACGGACGGAACTCTAATCCGTTCATTCGTGCGATGCTGCGGTCCGCGAAAGCGAACCGGACGATTTTTATTAAATCTGCTTGCGATATTTACTCTCCTTGTCTAAGAGTTCAAAGTTTCATGTTCAATGTTCAATGTTTTTTTTCCAGCCCTAAACTTTGAATCAAAAACTTTGAACTTACACATTTGTTAAAGCACGAGTTTCCCGTAGTTTTCGCGCCGTTTCGATAAACTCATCCAAGTTCATTGCGCCTAAATCGCCTTTGTTTTTTTCTCGGACGGCGATTTTGTTTTCTTCTAACTCCTTGTCGCCTAAAACAATCATAAAGGGAACTTTTTGTATTTGTGCCTCTCGAATCTTTGCGCCGATTTTATCAGATTTTAGATTTGTTTCAACTCTAAAACCAGCTTGTCTCAACTCATCTCCGACGGTTTCGGCGTATTCGTTAATTCTATCAGTAATCGGCAAAATAGCGATTTGTACCGGCGCGAGCCAAAACGGAAACGCTCCGGCGTAATGTTCAATCAACACGCCAAAAAATCTTTCGACCGAGCCGAACAAAGCGCGATGCACCATAATCGGACGATGTGGTTTGTTGTCATCGGCGATGTATTCGAGTTCAAAACGTTCCGGCAAATTAAAATCAAACTGCACAGTCGAAAGCTGCCACAAGCGTCCGATTGAATCTTCGACTTTAATGTCGATTTTCGGACCATAAAAAGCCGCTTCGCCTTCGATACGTTCGTATTCTATTTCACGTGCTTTCAAAGCCTTGACAAGCGCGTTTTCGGCGTTTTCCCAATCTTCATGCGAGCCGAGAAAACCTTTGTTGTGAGCTTCGCCGCGAACGGAAAGCTCGACTTTGAATGTCTCGAAACCGAAAGTTTTGAAAACGTCGTAAGCAAAATCAACACAAGCGCCGACTTCCGTCTCGACTTGTTCGGGCGTGCAGAAAATATGCGCGTCGTCCTGAGTAAAACCGCGCACACGCATCAAACCGTGCAAAGTTCCCGACAATTCAGCGCGATAAACCGTTCCGAGTTCGGCGTAACGAACGGGAAGTTCGCGATACGAACGCGGATGAGTTTTGTAAATACCGATATGAAACGGACAATTCATCGGCTTGAGACGAAATTCCGTTTCTTCTTTCATCCATTCGGGCAACTTCGTCGGTTCAAACAAGTTTTCGGCGTAGTTTTCTTCGTGTCCCGAAATTTGCCACAGTTGACGTTTAGCGATATGCGGCGTGAAAACCATTCCATAGCCGCGTCGCTGTAATTCGTCACGCAGATAATTTTCCATCTCCGTGCGAATCGCGCCGCCTTTCGGATGCCAGAAAATCATTCCCTGTCCGTAATCTTCCTGAATTGAAAATAAATCTAATTCTTTTCCTACGCGGCGATGGTCGCGTTTTTCGGCTTCCTCGCGCTGCTTGAGCCAGGCTTCGAGTTCTTCCTGTGTCGCAAAAGCAGTTCCGTAAATACGCTGCATTTGCTGGTTGTTTGCGTCGCCTTTCCAATACGCGCCGCTCAGTGCAAGCAATTTAAATGCTTTTAATTTATTCGTATTCGGAACGTGCGGACCTAAGCAAAAATCGACAAAAGAAGTATTGTCAATATGATAAGCCGTCGCCGTTTCGCCTGCTTTTTCGTTTATCAATTCACATTTGAGCGGTTCGTCGCGTTCGTTAAAAAGTTTAACCAAATTGTCGCGGCTGATTTCTTCGCGCCGATAAGCTAAATTTTTCCCGGCAATTTGACGCATCCTTTTTTCAATAACCGGCAAATCAGCTTCAGTCAATGTCTCCGGTGTAATTACATCGTAGTAATAACCGTAACGCGGGTCGTCCATTAATGCAGGACCGACACCGAGTTTAGTTCCGGGAAATAAATCCAAAACCGCCGCCGCCAGCAGATGTGCCGCCGAATGCCTGATAACTTCCAAGCCGTCGCGCGTCTCCTGCAAAATCGGTTCGATTGACAAAACTTCGTCGGTCGGTCTCAGTTCAAAAGACAAATCAACTTCTTCCCCGTTAACTTTTGCCGCAAGAGATTTCTTCAGCAAATCACGGTCAACAGATTTCAACGCTTCCGCAACCGAGATCGGCGCGGGGAAAATTCTCGAATTCTCTCCGACTTTTACGTTTATTTGGCTCATAAATTAGTAAATTGTGAATCGCCAATTGAAAATAGATTTCGCCTATTTTCAACAACAAATTAAAATCCAAATTTTATCGGCAAAATGCGCCTTCTATTCACAGTTTACGATTTACTATTTTCTAGCAAAAAGATTTGATTTGATAAAAGCGACTTTGCCCTAGGCATTCGATAAAAACGCCGAATTACGCGCATTTAGAAGCGCGTCCGTGTAGTTTGTGTTCGTGCAAAGTTCTTTGTAAGCATCTTATCAAAAATTATGGAGACAAAGGTAAAAACATATAGTTCCGACTTTTTACATTTACCTTTTGCCTTAAAATCTGGTAGTCACTAGCAGACTTGAACTGCTGACCCCTACCGTGTCAAGGTAGTGCTCTACCACTGAGCTAAGTGACTATATTCTCTCTGTCCGTATCCGCTTCGCTTGTAAGAGCGAACTTCTAAAATAGCTAAACCGTTGAAAGACTGTCAAGTTCAAGATGATTTGTCGCCTGTTATATCTTAAACTATCCTGCTCGAATACATTTTAAGAGGGAGATTATTAAATTTTGATAAAAGCAGTAATTTTTGACATTGACGGAACGTTGATTGATTCGGTTGACGCGCATACCGAAGCGTGGCAAAAGGCGTTTGCAAAATTCGGCAAAGAAATAAAATTTTACGAACTGCGTCGGCAAGTCGGCAAAGGCGGCGACCAATTTTTGCCAGTGTTTTTAACCGAGAAGGAAATTAAAAAATTCGGAAAAGATGTGGAAGAGCTACGCGGCGAAATCTTCAAAAAACAGTATCTTCCCAAAATACAACCGTTTCCGAAAGTGCGCGAGCTTTTCCGAAAGATAAAAGCTGACGGTAAAAAGTTTGCGCTGGCGAGTTCTTCCAATGAAGAAGAGGTTGAATCTTATAAAAAAATCGCTAATATCGCAGACCTTATAGAGGAACAAACTTCGACAGACGACGCTGAGAAATCCAAGCCATTTCCAGATATTTTCCAAGCCGCAATGGGAAAATTAAAAGGCGTTAAAACTAACGAAGCCGTAATAATTGGAGATACTGCATATGACGCGGAAGCAGCAACAAAAGCGGGAATAAAAGTTGTCGGCGTTTTATCAGGCGGCTGGTCGCGCTCGGAACTACTCAAAACAGGCTGCGCGAAAGTTTATAAGGATGTGGCGGAAATTTTGAAAGATTACGAAAAAACAGCTTTGTATGAAAAATAATTTAGTGTAGAATGACCGAGTTTTCTTGTATGAAATTCATACGACGAAATTAAGGTTTAACTTTTTGTTAGAAAAAAACGCTATAAATATAGGTATTTATTGAGTGAAATTGAAAATAAAATATCTGGCACAAACATTGCATTTAGCGTTGGCACAGGTTAGGAAGCCTAGTCAAGACACAACAAAAGGCAATTAAGCCTTAAAATTTTCTTGAAAAGTAAATAAACACGGAGGAAAAAAATGATTTCTTTAATTATTTGGTTAATTTTAGGGTTTTTAGCAGGATATTTGGCAAAGTTAATCATGCCGGGTCCTGATGGCGGCGGCGTTATTTTGACGACAATTCTCGGAATTGTCGGTGCAGTAGTGGGCGGTTTTGTCGGAAGTCTCATTGGTTATCCGATGGTCAGCAATTTTGACAATATCGGCAGCAGTTTGCCGAGTTTTATTTTCTCGATTATCGGCGCGATTGTCGTTTTAGCTCTTTATCGTCTGGCGACAGGCAGAAGCGTTACACACTAATCGAACAAATTTAATTATATCTAAAAAGCTAATCGGAAATTCCGATTAGCTTTTTACTTTTGTGCACTGCAAAATAGGTGCATAGCGATGGCGACGAGTTTTACCGTCCGGTTGTCAATATCGTAATTCGGATTGACTTCAGTAAATTCAATTATCTGCGTTTGTTTATTCTCACCCGCAAATCTCGCCGATTCAATAAATTCATTTGCCGTCAAACCTACCGGCGAAGGCGCGGAAACGCCCGGTGCATCCGCCGCGCGAACCGAATCTGTATCAAAACCGAAAAATATCTTTCTCTCTTCTTCGCTTTCTGCAATTAAAGTTTGTAAAAGCAAATATAAATTTTGTCGGTTAGAATTTAATGTACGTCTAACTTTTTCAAGGCTTATAAGTTTAACGCCCTTTTGTTCAAGATAATTAAAATATAATGGAGAATTCACCTGTTCCTGCCACGCGAATTCACAAAAGTTTTGCGGCTTTATAAAATTTTCTTCCAGAAGTTGGCGATACGGCGTTCCGCTGTTTGGCGGAAAATCGGCACGCACGTCAAAATGCGCGTCAATATTAACGCCAAGCCAATTTTCACAACCGAAGACTTCTGCCATAGCCCGTCCATCGGCGTAGGAGATGTCATTCCCGCCGCCGAGAACGATAATTTTTTTCCCGTCCTTTAAGATTTGCTTGACAATTTGTGTATGAATTTCGTGAGTTTCTTCCAAAGTGTTTTGGATAATCGTGTCGCCGATGTCGAAAATTCTTACCTTAATTGCAAAGTTAGTTAGTTTGTAAAATTGCGCACGAATCGCATCGGGAGCAAGCGCCGCACCGGTTCTGCCGCCGTTTCGACCAACACCTTCGTCTTGTGGGCAGCCTAAGATTATAATTTCTGACGCTTCATAATCTTCGATTTTCGTCAAAACGATTTCGCCCATACGAACGTCGTTCGGGTCATTTTTCCGAAAAATTAAATTCGTGTCCGGGCGCTTTGTGATTTGAAAAATATCTTTCATAATTTGCGAAAAGTTTTACGGTAAGTTATAAATATCTTTACGCGAGTTTTGCAAGTCAATTTTTCTTTTATGAAAAACAACCGTATCAAATCCAACCAAAATAGTTTGTGGCAAAGCGAATGGTCTTGGCAATGTGCGGCGACTTTTCTAAACGAGCGCGAGTCTTAAACGTCTCGAAAGTTTAAAGTTTTAGAAAACCTGTTGCCGAATAATGAAACGTTTGGCAACAGGTTTTCTATTTTTATTTATTTAGTATTTGTAGTTTTTTTTCGCTTGCTTTGCTGAAAACTTCTTTTATGCAGGATTTCGACAAATATAATTTAATTCGTCCCGAATGGCTTTTAAATGCCCCGAAACGCACGGACGAACCGCCAGTTAAAGGCTTGCGCGGATTGCTTTTGCGCTTGATTCAAGGTCAAAATTTAACAAGAACGGAAGCCGCGCAATTGCTTAATCAACTGCTTGACGGCGAAGCGACCGACACACAAATTTCAGCCGCGCTCGTGGCATTGGCAATCAAGGGCGAGACAACCGACGAACTTGCCGGAATGGCGGAAGCGATGCGCGCTCATTCGGTCAAAATAAAATCAAAACACGCGGATTTTATTGACACGGCGGGAACGGGTTCAAGCCGCGTTAAAACTTTTAATGTCTCGACCGCCGCCGCGTTTGTCATTGCCGGCGCGGGTTTGGCGGTTGCGAAACACGGAAGCCGCGCCGCGACAAGCCGTTCGGGAAGCGCGGATGCGCTTTCTGCTTTGGGTGTCGATGTTTCGGTCAGTCCACAAATTTCGGAAAAATGCCTGAATCAAATCGGCATCTGTTTTATGTTTGCACCGCTTTATCACGCCTCGACTGCGCGTGTGGCGGTAGTCCGACGCGAGCTTTCCGTACACACAACTTTTAATCTTTTAGGACCGCTGACGAATCCGGCAGGCGCGCCGTTTCAAATTCTTGGCGTCTGGCACGAAGCTCTGGTTGCGCCGGTCGCCAAAACGCTCGCCGCTTTGGGCATCAAACGCGCCTGGGTCGTTCACGGTCTCGACGGTTTAGACGAAATTACCGTTTCAGACAGAACACAGGTTGCGGAGGTTACCGCCGACTACACAAAATTTTTTGAAATTACGCCCGAACAATTAGGATTTGAGCGTGTGAAAACTGAGGAATTAGAAAAAATTCGCGGCGGTAAGCCGGAAGATAATGCGAAAATTATCCGGGAAGTTTTGCAGGGAAAACGAAAGGACGCAGCTCGCTCTTTAGTCGTGATAAATGCGGCAGCAGCGCTGCTTGTTGGGGGAAAAGCACAAGATTTACAGTCTGCGGTCAAACTTGCCGATGAAAGTTTAGAAAGCGGAAACGCATTTGAAAAACTCGATAAACTGATTGAATTAACCAATGAAAATTAATAAAATTTTGCGTCACTGCGGGAAACTATTTTCATAATATCTATGGCAAAAACTTCAAAACAAATAACTTACCTGACAAAAATATTAGAAAAGCGGCGCGAACGAGTCAGCGAAGATTTTGTCAATATTTCAACGGAAGATTTGCGCCGAGAAGCATTTGAAAAAAGAGAGAATACAGCTTCTTATCGCCTGCAAAAGGCATTGGAAAATGCTGAAAAAACACACATCATTGCCGAATTTAAGCGCGTTTCGCCTTCAAAAGGCGTAATAAACAAAGACGCCAAACCAGAAGAGATTGCCAAAGAATATTTTGAAAACGGCGCCGCAGCAATTTCCGTTTTGACCGAGCCGGATTTTTTCGGTGGCTCGTTTGAAGATTTGAAAACGGTCGTCGCTGCGACAAACGATAGAATTCCGGTTTTGTGCAAAGATTTTATTATCGACAAAAGACAGACTTTTCAAGCCGCAATCGCGGGCGCATCGGCGATTTTACTCATTGTCGCGGCTTTTGCCGAAACAGAAATTGATAAATTAGAAGAATTGCAGGGTTTGGCGCGCGAACTTGGTTTGGATGTTTTGGTTGAAGTTCACACATTTGATGAAATGAAAATCGCCGAACAAATCAACGCAAGAATCATCGGCGTCAACAACCGCAATTTGCAGACGTTTCAGGTTTCGCTGGAAACTTCCGCCGAGCTTTTCAAATCCGCGCCTAAAGATGCAATTTTAATAAGCGAAAGCGGTTTGAAGACACACGAAGACATTTTAGGTTTGAAAAAAAAGGGTTTCAGAGGTTTTTTGATTGGCGAAACTTTGATGCGTTCGGAAAATGTCGAACAGGAATTAAGAAAATTAACTGCAAATGAACGCGGATGAATTGAAATGATGAATTAGGAACACGAAATGCGGAATATAAAAAATTCCTCTTTTCATTATTCAGCGCACATCATATTTTCTTATCTGCGTTTATCTGCGGTTAAATCTAACTTTACGCTTTCGCGCCTTTGCGTGAAATTACTTTTTATGACGAAAATAAAAATCTGCGGCATTACAAATTTGAACGACGCGCTTTTGTCGGCAAAATTTGGCGCGGACGCATTAGGCTTTAACTTTTACAAGAAAAGTCCGCGTTTTATTTCGCCGGAAAAAGCGCGTGAGATTATCGAGCGGTTGCCGCCGGAAATTTTGAAAGTCGGCGTTTTTGTCAATGAAAGTTTAGACAAAATTTTTGAGACTGCTGAAACCGTAAAACTCGACGCAATCCAACTACACGGCGAAGAAACGCCTGAATTTTCGCGCGAATTGAAAGCGAAAACTAATCTCGAAATCATCAAAGCCTTCCGCGTTTCTGAAAATTTTCGCGCCGAAGACGTTTTGCAATACGAAGTCGATGCTGTTTTGCTTGACGCTTACTCGACAAAAGAACACGGCGGGACGGGCGAGACTTTCGATTGGGAAATGGCAAAAAAGGTGCAGGAAATCGTATCGAAACTTTATCTGGCGGGCGGACTTTCGGCAGAAAATGTTGCGGAAGCTGTTACAAAGGTAAAACCTTTTGCTGTTGACGCTTGCAGTTTGCTGGAGAGAGAAAAAGGCTTAAAGGATTCGGCAAAAGTTAGAGATTTCATTTTTGAATTAAATTAATTTTATGGATTTTCAACCCAATGAACGCGGTTACTGGGGCGAGTTTGGCGGACAGTTTGTGCCGGAAACGCTGATGTCGCCGCTCGAAGAATTGACGGGCGCGTATTTTGCCGCGCGCGACGACGCGGATTTTCAAGCCGAGTTTCTGCAATTGTTAAAAGATTTTTCGGGTCGCCCGACGCCGCTTTTTCACGCCAAAAGATTATCTGAAACTTTGGGCGGCGCACAAATTTATTTGAAGCGTGAGGATTTAAATCATACGGGTTCTCATAAAATTAATAATGCTATCGGACAAATTTTGCTCGCCAGAAAAATGGGAAAAAAGCGAATTATTGCCGAAACCGGCGCAGGTCAGCACGGCGTTGCGACGGCAACGGTTTGTGCTTTATACGGTTTGGAATGCGTCGTTTATATGGGCGCGGAAGACGTGCGGCGACAGGCGTTGAATGTTTTTCGGATGAAACTTCTCGGCGCGGAAGTTCGAGAAGTTGACGCGGGCGCAAAGACTTTGAAGGACGCTATAAACGAAGCGCTGCGCGATTGGGTAACGAATGTTGATTCAACTTATTACTTGCTCGGAAGTGCATTAGGTCCGCATCCGTATCCGCTGATGGTCAGAAATTTTCAATCGGTCATCGGACGCGAAGCGCGTGAGCAAATTTTGGAAAAAACGGATGATTTGCCCGATTGTTTAATCGCGTGCGTCGGCGGCGGCTCAAATTCTATCGGGCTTTTTTACCCATTTTTGACGGATGAAAATATACGGATGATTGGTGTTGAAGCGGGCGGCAAAAGCAATAATTTAGGCGAACACGCGGCGCGTTTTAATAAAGCTGGCGGCGGACGAATCGGCGTTCTTCAGGGAACAAAAAGTTTTCTTCTGCAAGACGAACGCGGACAAATTGCGCTGACGCATTCAATTTCTGCTGGTTTGGACTACGCTTCGGTCGGACCCGAACACGCCTTTTTGCAGTCAATCGGGCGCGTCGAATACGCTTCGGCAAACGATGAAGAAGCCTTAAATGCCTTTCAAGTTTTATCGCAAACCGAAGGTATAATTCCCGCTCTCGAATCGGCGCACGGCATTGCGCACGTTTTGAAAATTGCGCCGGAGATGTCGCCGAACGAAACGATTATCGTCAATCTTTCCGGGCGAGGTGATAAGGATGTCAATCAGGTTCAGGAAATGCTAGAGAAAATTTAACCGCAGATGAACACGGATAAATACAGATTAAAACTGGATAAAACCAATTAAAATTTTCTAAAAAACATATTTCAAATTTGCTTGAGAATCTTTTTCTTATCTGCGGTTAAATAATCCTTTCTTAAACCGCACAAACTCGCGGCAAAATAAAAAATCGTGAATCGAATAAACGAAAAATTCAATCAGTTGAAATCAGAAAATCGCGGCGGATTTATTCCGTTTATAATGGCTGGCGACCCGAATCTGCAAACGACCGAAAAGTTGATTCTTGAATTGACGAAAATCGGCGCCAGTGTCATAGAACTCGGCATTCCGTTCAGCGATCCTGTTGCGGACGGCGCAACGATTCAACGAGCGGGCGAGCGCGCATTGCGGTCAGGAATCGGCGTTGAAGAAATTCTGAAAACGGTTTCGGACGTGAGAAAACAAGGTTGTGAAACGCCGATAATTTTGTTTAGCTATTTCAATCCGATTTTACAGTTCGGTTTGAAAATTTTTGTGAAAAAAGCGAAGGAATCAGGCGCAGACGGAATTTTGGTTACAGACCTTGTGCCTGAAGAAGCAGAGGATTTTCATGCTCTTCTGAGAGCAGAAGATTTATCTCTAATCACGCTTGCCGCGCCGACTTCCGGCGACGAACGTTTGAAAAAAATTGTTGCGCTTGCCGACGGTTTTGTTTACGCTGTTTCGCGCGCGGGCGTTACAGGCGCGCGAACTGATTTGAGTTCGGAGGCGGAAAATTTGGTCAGTAGATTGAGAAAAATTACGGATTTGCCAATTGCCGTCGGTTTCGGAATTTCGACAACTGAACAAGTTGCCGAAGTCTGGCGGTACGCGGACGCGGCGGTCGTCGGCTCAGCAATCGTTGCGGAAATGATGCGGCTCGCGCCGAATCAGCAGGAAGTTGAAGATGATTTTGTGGAAAAGATTGGGAAATTTGCCGAAAATCTTTTACCCAAATAGAAAATAGAACTTTGCGTCTAAAGAATAAATTTGAACAAATGAATGTTATAAAAGTCGGAGATTTGAAAATCGGTTATAACGAAGCGGGAAATGACGGCAAAAGTTTGCCGATTATTTTCCTGCACGGCGTCGGCTCGGACAAATCGGTTTGGGATGAGCAAGTTGATTATCTTTCTAAGTCGCGCCGCGCCGTCGCTTTCGATTACGCCGGTTACGGTGAGTCGGATTTGTCGCCGAAAGATTTGACGAGGGAAGAAATCGCTCGATTAGTTTTTGCTTCGATGGACGCGCTCAAAATTGAAAACGCGCACGTTTGCGGGCTTTCATTGGGCGGCGTTATTGCCCTGGAGATGTTCAAACAATCGCCCGAGCGTATAAAATCGCTGATTTTAGCCGATTCGTTTGTAAAACATACGAAAGGAGACGAAATTATTGAACGGACATCTTCGCTGGTTGAAAAAATTACAATCCGCAAGTTTGCCGAACAGCGCGTTGAACTTTTGTTGATGACTGACGCGCCGAAAAGCATACGGAATAAAGTTGTCGAAACGTTTTCAAAAATTCACAAGCAAACTTTTCAGTGGGCAACCAGAGCCGTTTGGGCAGCGGATTATCGAAATCTTTTACCTTCGATAAACGTTCCGACGCTTGTTTTAGTCGGCGAACACGACCGAATCACCCCGCCGGAATTATCGAAAGAGCTTGCCGAAAACATCAGAAATGCGAAACTTGAAATCATTAAAAACGCATCGCATCTTTCAAATCTCGACCAGCCGCAAATTTTTAATGATTTAATCGAAAAGTTTATAAAAAATAGTTATGAAACGCATTATAAAATCGCCGACCGGAACTGAACTAACCTGTAAAAACTGGCTAACGGAAGCCGCTTACCGAATGATTCAGAACAACTTAGACGCCGATGTCGCGTTCGACCCCGACAATTTAATCGTCTATGGCGGACGCGGCAAAGCGGCGCGGAATTGGGAATGTTTCGATGCGATTTTAGAGAGTTTGAAAAATTTGGAAGCAGACGAAACGCTGCTCGTGCAATCGGGAAAACCGGTCGGAATTTTCAAAACGCATACAGATGCGCCGCGCGTTTTGCTGGCAAATTCAAACATAGTCCCGCATTGGGCAACGCAGGAAAACTTTGACCGATACGAGCGTGAAGGCTTGATGATGTATGGACAAATGACGGCGGGAAGCTGGATTTACATCGGCACGCAGGGAATTTTGCAAGGAACTTTTGAGACTTTCGGCTCTCTTGCGCGACAAAGCGGTTGGGGAACGCTCGCGGGAAGATTTATTCTCACGGCTGGCTTGGGCGAAATGGGCGGAGCGCAGGCGCAAGCGATAACTTTTAACGGCGGCGTCGGTCTGCTTGTTGAAGTTGACCGCTGGCGGATTGATAGAAGATTGCAGCTTAAACAAGTTGATTTAGCGACTGAAAATCTTGACGAAGCGCTGCAAATGGTAAAGGAATTTACCGAAAAAAAAGAAGCAAAATCAATCGCACTTCTTGGAAATGCAGCAGAAGTTCACTGGCAGATTTTGGAAAGAAACATAATCCCCGATGTCGTTACCGACCAGACTTCCGCGCACGACGTTCTTTACGGCTATATTCCCGAAGGTTTATCAGTCGAAGAAGCAAAAATTTTCCGCGAAACAAATCAAGCCGAATACGAAAAACGAACGATGGATTCGATGTCTCGCCACGTGCGTGCGATGTTGGAATTTCAGAAGCGAGGCGCAATTGTTTTTGATTACGGAAATAATCTAAGGCAGCGCGCAAAAGATAACGGCGTCGAAAATGCTTTCGATTACCCAGGTTTTGTCCCGGCGTATATTCGCCCGCTTTTCTGCGAAGGAAAAGGTCCGTTTCGCTGGGTTGCGCTATCGGGCGACGCGGAAGACATCTACAAAACAGACGAAGCGATTATGAATCTTTTCCCCGACAACGATCATTTGACGCGCTGGCTGACAATGGCGCAAAGCGAAGTCGCATTTCAAGGCTTGCCCGCCCGAATCTGCTGGCTCGGCTACGGCGAACGCGCGCGCGCCGGACTAAAATTAAACGAAATGGTCGCTAGCGGCGAACTCAAAGCGCCAATCGTCATCGGCAGAGACCATCTGGATTGCGGCTCGGTCGCTTCTCCAAACCGCGAAACCGAAGCGATGCGCGACGGCTCGGACGCTATTGCCGATTGGGTCTATCTGAACGCAATGATAAACGCCGTCGGCGGCGCAACGTGGGTTAGCTTACATCACGGCGGCGGCGTCGGCATCGGTTATTCTCTCCACGCAGGACAAGTTATCGTTGCCGACGGCACGCCCGAAGCCGCCAAACGCATCGAAAGAGTTTTAACTACCGACCCCGGAATGGGCGTTGTCCGTCACGTTGATGCGGGTTATGAGAAAGCAATTGAATTTGCGAAAAAGAATGATGTCAAAGTGCCAATGATAATCTAAAATCTTAAATATGATTGAAAGAATTACATTAAAATTTGGTTCATCAAGTAATAAGCCCAAACTTGAAATTGATGTCAAACCGTTAACAATTTTTGTCGGACCAAACAATTCCGGCAAGAGTGTAGTTTTGAGAGATATTGTATCTTTTTGTGGAAATGGTGCTATTCAAGGTCCTATCATTGAAAATATTGCTCTTTTACCTGTTCAAGATATTGAAAGAGAAATTAGTAAGCACACACTAAAACCTATAGAAAATGAAAGTATCATTGAAGGAACTACTATCATTTTCGGAAAAAGGGGTATAAGAACTCATTTACAACTTGAAGCGTTAAAAAATCTTTTTAGCAATCCAAACACAAACACTCAGCAATTTTCTGAATGGTATTTAAGATTTAATGTAATTCCTCTTGACGGGGCTAATCGGCTTCAAATGATTAATGCTGAAGACCGAGGAGATTTAAATAACCCAACAAGCAAATTATCCGTTTTACTTACAGACGATTTTAAAAGAAGTGAAGCAAGAAGAATTATTTTTGATGCTTTCAATAAATACTTCGTTTTAGATCCATTGTTAGGTGGTCAACTTTCAATAAAACTTTCAGATATAGAACCTTCGCCGTTATTAGAAAGAAGTTTCACAGAGGAAGCCATTGAGTATCATCAAAATAATTTACCAATTGAATCAATGAGCGATGGAGTCAAAGCCTTTATCGGAATCATCATTTCCATAATGGCTGATGACCCAAAGGTGATTACAATTGATGAACCCGAAGCCTTTCTTCATCCATCTTTAACATTTAAATTAGGAAAAGAAGTTGGAAATATTTTGAATAAAGACAATTCAAAAAAGGTTTGTGTTTCTACACATAGCGCGAACTTTTTAATGGGTAGCATCCAATCGGGAGTTCCATTGAATATTGTTAGATTGACTTATTCAAATAATGTTCCAACTGCGAGATTACTTGAAAGGGTATTTAAGATTTAATGTAATTCCTCTTGACGGGGCTAATCGGCTTCAAATGATTAATGCTGAAGACCGAGGAGATTTAAATAACCCAACAAGCAAATTATCCGTTTTACTTACAGACGATTTTAAAAGAAGTGAAGCAAGAAGAATTATTTTTGATGCTTTCAATAAATACTTCGTTTTAGATCCATTGTTAGGTGGTCAACTTTCAATAAAACTTTCAGATATAGAACCTTCGCCGTTATTAGAAAGAAGTTTCACAGAGGAAGCCATTGAGTATCATCAAAATAATTTACCAATTGAATCAATGAGCGATGGAGTCAAAGCCTTTATCGGAATCATCATTTCCATAATGGCTGATGACCCAAAGGTGATTACAATTGATGAACCCGAAGCCTTTCTTCATCCATCTTTAACATTTAAATTAGGAAAAGAAGTTGGAAATATTTTGAATAAAGACAATTCAAAAAAGGTTTGTGTTTCTACACATAGCGCGAACTTTTTAATGGGTAGCATCCAATCGGGAGTTCCATTGAATATTGTTAGATTGACTTATTCAAATAATGTTCCAACTGCGAGATTACTTGAAAGTGATAAAATTTCAAAGTTGATGCGTCATCCTTTATTGCGTTCAGTTGGAACACTTAACGGACTTTTTTATGAATATGTAGTTGTTACTGAAAGTGATTCAGACAGAGCTTTTTATCAAGAAATTAATGAGCGTCTTTTAGCTTTCACGCCCGAAAAAGGAATACATAATTGTTTATTCTTAAATGCACAAAATAAGCAAACTGTTCACGAAATTATGAAACCTCTACGAGAGATGGGAATTCCTTGTGCTGGAATTGTTGATATAGACATAGTAAAAGAAGGCGGACAAAATTGGACAAATCTAATGGAAGGTTCTTTCGTTCCCGAATTAACTAAAAGGGAAACGGAAACATCAAGAAGTAATATTTGGAATAAATTCAAGGAAATTGATGATAAAAAATACGCGGAAAAAGGAATTAAAGATTTTTCAAAAAGGAATGGCGGAATTAGTGTTTTAGAGAAATCAGATAGCGAATCTTGTAATAACCTTTTCAATCGTCTTGAAGAATATGGAGTTTTTGTTGTCAGAAACGGTGAATTAGAAAGTTGGTTAAAGCATCTGGGAGTTACAAATAAATATAAATGGTTAATAGAAATATTTGAAAAAATGGGTGACAATCCCAATTCACCTGATTATTTGAAACCAAAAAATGATGATGTTTGGGAATTTATAGGAAATATTAAAAATTGGTTTATGAATCCTCTTAGAAAAGGTATTCCCGAATAATCTTCAAAGGTTTTATTTCTCGATTTGGCAATTAGGCTCAAGTTTATGCGTCAAAAGATATGTTAAAATCGCAAACAAGGTGAAATTATGACGGTTGAAGAAACGGTTCTCGAAAAAGTTAAAGTTCTGCCGCCGAATCGGAAACAGGAAGTTTTGGATTTTGTCGAGTTTCTCGAAAGCAAGGAAGCCGTGAAGAGTCCGCGTCGTTCGCTGAAGGGTGCGTTGGCGCATTTGAATATCAATATCAGCGAAGAAGATATTCGTGAAGCCAGAAACGAGATGTGGCGTGGTTATACGCAGGACACGGACGACGAAAAATAGTTTATGGCGGATATTGTCGTTGATACTCACGTCGTCATTTGGTATTTCGCTGACCCGTCTCGGTTTTCCAAATCTGCCGCAACAGCGATTGATGCGTCCGAAGCGAACGGGACGATTTTTGTTTCTTCGATTACGATTGTCGAACTCGTTTATTTGATAGAAAAGGGCAAAATTCCTAAAGACGTCTTGACTTTGCTTCGGGACGCTCTGGACGATTCGACGACGGCTTTTCGGCTTGTCGAACTTAGCCGCGAGATTGCGGACGAAATTGCAAACATTCCGCGTCTCACCGTTTCCGATATGCCTGACCGCATCATTGCCGCAACAGCTTTGCATTTGAATTTGCCGCTCGTAACCAAAGACGGCAAAATTCGGTCTTTGCAATCAATTCAAACGATTTGGTAAAAATCCATTTCACATTCTCGTCAATCCGTAATCGCAATACTCAATCAGAGGGCATTGCTCGCACAGCGGTTCGCGCGGGCGGCAGATTTGTCTGCCCAAACGAATTGTGTTGACGTGCAGCGAATAGAATTTTCCGTGCGGGACGAGTTGGTCGAGAAGGCGGTGCGCTTTTGTGTCGGTGATTCGTTCGGGCAAAATTCCCATTCGACGGAAAACGCGGAAGATGTGCGTGTCGAGCGGGAAAACTTCTTTGTGCAGGGCGAACAGGAGCGTGCAGGCGACGGTTTTCGGACCTATGCCGCGAAGATTCGAGAGGTAATCGCGCGCCGCTTCGTCCGGCATTTTGTCGAGAAATTTTAAATTCAAAGTGCCGTGTTGTTCTTTTATCTGCACGAGTAATTCTTTGATGACTCGTGCTTTTTGATTTGCCAGACCGCCGAGCCGAATGGCGTCGGCAATTTCACTGGTCTGTTTCGCCAGAACCTTTTCCCAACTTGCAAACTGCTTCTTCAAATTTTGAAATGTGCGGCGGCTGTTCGCGTCGCTCGTTGCCTGCGAAAGGATTATTTTGACGAGCATCGTCAGCGCATCAGATTTAGCTCCTAACTTCGGCTCGCCGAAAGTTTGTTCGAGATTCTGGGCGATATATTTGAACGGTTTGTCTTCTTCTACGTTTTCGATTGGTAATTCTCCCGCCGCGAATTTTTGAAATTTACTGCCAAAAAAAATCTGCGCTGACATAATCCGGGTTATTTTATTGAGATTGTGATTGGCAATTAAAATATGATAATTAGACTTTAAAAGCAACAAACGTCTCGGTTTTGTTTCTAATAGGTTTTGCACCAATAAATAAACGACGACTTGTTGGCTTGCACGTTTTGCAACTAAAATCTTTTCTGGAATGCGGAAAATTGATTTAATAATCGAAAACGCGGCGCAACTTGTAACCTGCGCGTCAGGCAGCAAGCCGAAACGTTTTGCTCAAATGCAGGATGTCGGCATTGTCGAGCGCGGTGCGCTTGCAATTGACGAGGGAAAAATCATTAGTGTCGAAAAATCGGACGAGATTCATAAGCGCGCCGAGCCGAATGGCGTCGGCAATTTCACTGGTCTGTTTCGCCAGAACCTTTTCCCAACTTGCAAACTGCTTCTTCAAATTTTGAAATGTGCGGCGGCTGTTCGCGTCGCTCGTTGCCTGCGAAAGGATTATTTTGACGAGCATCGTCAGCGCATCAGATTTAGCTCCTAACTTCGGCTCGCCGAAAGTTTGTTCGAGATTCTGGGCGATATATTTGAACGGTTTGTCTTCTTCTACGTTTTCGATTGGTAATTCTCCCGCCGCGAATTTTTGAAATTTACTGCCAAAAAAAATCTGCGCTGACATAATCCGGGTTATTTTATTGAGATTGTGATTGGCAATTAAAATATGATAATTAGACTTTAAAAGCAACAAACGTCTCGGTTTTGTTTCTAATAGGTTTTGCACCAATAAATAAACGACGACTTGTTGGCTTGCACGTTTTGCAACTAAAATCTTTTCTGGAATGCGGAAAATTGATTTAATAATCGAAAACGCGGCGCAACTTGTAACCTGCGCGTCAGGCAGCAAGCCGAAACGTTTTGCTCAAATGCAGGATGTCGGCATTGTCGAGCGCGGTGCGCTTGCAATTGACGAGGGAAAAATCATTAGTGTCGAAAAATCGGACGAGATTCATAAGCGATTTGAAAGCGATAATATATTTGACGCGCAAAATAAAGTTGTCTGTCCGGCGTTTGTTGAACCGCATACGCACGTCGTCTTTGCCGGAAACCGGCTCGATGAATTTGAATTGAAAATCAAAGGCGCGGATTATTTGGAAATTCTGGCTGGCGGCGGCGGCATTCTTTCGACAGTACGTCAAACGCGCGAAACGAGTCTGAGAGATTTAGTTTTGGAGTCGCGCAAACGGCTCGACAAACTTCTCAAACTCGGCGTAACGACTTGCGAAGTCAAAACCGGTTACGGACTTGATACGGAAACGGAACTGAAAATGCTCGCCGCGATTTTTGCTCTCGACAAGATTCAGCCGGTCGATTTAATTCCGACGTTTCTTCCGGCGCACACCGTTCCGCCCGAATATAAAGGCAGAGAAAATGATTACGTCGATTTGATTTGCAATGAAATGCTGCCAAGCGCGCGGCGGTTATTTCATATGGACAAAATTGATTTCGACGAAATAAAATCCCAAATTGCCAGGGAAATAGAATCAGAAATAGACAAAGGAGAAAGTGCAGGCATCGGTTCTTACGGCTTTTCTAAAGTTGAACTACTATCGCTTGCAAATAATAACCCGTTTTTTATAGACGTTTTTTGCGAGAAAAATGCTTTTAATTTAGAGCAGTCAAAGCGAGTTTTGGAAGCGGGCAAGCGTTGGGGAATGAAAATAAAAGCCCACGTTGACGAGTTTACAAATCTCGGCGGAGCGCGAATGGCAATCGAGCTTGGCGCGACTTCGATTGATCATTTGGATTTTATTTCAGACGATGAAATCGAACTTCTGGCAAATTCGGATACAATCGGAGTGGTAACGCCGACGGTCAATTTCAATTTCGGCTCAAAGGATTTTGCAGACGCGCGCAAAATGATTGACGCAGGCTGCGCGATTGCCGTCTCGACCGATTATAATCCGGGCAGCGCGCCGTGTCCATCGCCATCATTGGCAATGGCGATTGCCTGTCGTTATCAAGGATTGCTACCGTCCGAAGCATTAAACGCGGCGACGATAAACGCCGCTTTTGCTATTGGTTTGGGCGGAAAAGTAGGTTCAATCGAAGTCGGAAAACAAGCTGACATTTTGATTTTAGACACTGCCGATTACCGTGAAATTGCATACGAATTCGGCACAAATTCAGTCGAAAGCGTTTTCAAAAACGGAAGTAAAATTGAAGGGATAGGTTTTAGGAATTAGGTTTTAGGCTTTAGGTGTTAGGTTTTAGATTTGAGAATTATGGGAATTAACTTATAGTTTCTTATCTTTACCTAATTCCTAAAAACCTGAGACCCAGCGCCTGATTTCTCTTTATGAGCGTAATTATTTTAGACGGCGAAAGCCTCACATTTGAACAAGTTGTTGCGGTCGCTTACGGCGCAGCAAGCTCGCCGCCGGTGGTTTTGTCGGAAAAGGCGAAGGCGCAGGTAAATCGCTCGGCAAATGCCGTGCAGCTTCTGCTCGAACGGGGCGAGATTGCTTACGGCATCACGACAGGTTTCGGTGCGTTCAAAGATAAAATCATCTCGCGCTTGGAAGTCGAAACTTTGCAGCGAAATATCGTCGTCAGCCACGCGGTCGGCGTCGGAAAACCGTTTGACATTCCGACCACACGAGCAATTATGCTCATTCGTGCCAACACTTTAGCTCGCGGCTTTTCCGGTATTCGACTTGAAACTCTGGAATTGCTTCTAGAACTTCTCAATCGCGGTGTCCACCCAATAATTCCCGAAAAAGGAAGTTTGGGGGCATCCGGTGATTTAGCGCCGCTCGCGCATATGGCATGTGTTTTAATCGGCGAAGGCGAAGCCGAATTTGCGGGCAAAATTTTGTCTGCTGAAGACGCGCTAGCAAAAACGAATTTGCAGCCTGTAAAATTAGCGGCAAAAGAAGGTTTAGCTTTGACGAACGGCACGACTGTGATGACGGCGGTTGGACTTCTCGAAACATATAAAGCCAAGTATTTAGCCGATGTCGCTGACATTTCCGGTTGTTTGAGTTTGGAAGCCCTAAACGGAACGACGCTGGCTTTTGACGAAAGAATTCACGCGCTGCGCCCGCATCCGCGCCAAATACACTCGGCGAAAAATTTGCGCGATATTCTTGAAGGAAGCGAGTTTGTTAGAAAATTCGATGCGTCAAACGTGCAGGATGCATATAGTTTACGCTGCATTCCGCAGGTTCACGGCGCTTGCCGCGACGCGATTGCCTACGCCGAATGGGTTGTAAATCTCGAACTCAACGCTGTAACCGACAATCCTTTGATTTTCTGCGACGAAAACTGCGAAAATATAGACGTGATTTCCGGCGGAAATTTCCACGGCGAACCGCTCGCATTAGCTTTTGATTATCTGGCAATTGCTTTGACAGAACTCGGAAATATTTCCGAAAGAAGATTGATGCGCTTGACCGACGAATGTTCAAATGCGCGCATTTTGCCCGCGTTTTTGACCGAAAACGGCGGCTTGAATTCCGGCTTTATGCTCGTGCAATACACAGCGGCGGCGGTTTGCACGGAAAATAAAATTCTATCGCATCCGGCGAGCGCAGACACAATTCCGAGTTCGGCAAACGTCGAAGACCATGTTTCGATGGGTGTAACGTCCGTTTTAAAACTTCGTCAAGTTGCCGAAAATCTCGAACTTATTTTATCGCTCGAACTTTTCAGCGCGGCGCAGGGAATTGATTTTCGCCGCCGAAAAATCGGTACGGAAAAACGCCTGGGAGATAAAACGCAGCCGGTTTACAATTTGATTCGAGATCGAGTGCCGTTCATCGAGCGCGATACTTATATGAAGCCGTTCATTGACGCCGTTCACTGGCTGATTGCGACAGGCAAAATCAAAACTGATTGAAAAATTTTATCTAAAAAATGACGTATAACAAATATTTACAAAACATTTGCAAACGATTTATTTATGACTTTCACGGTTCAAGAAAACGTGCGGCTTGCCGAATTTACAACTTTGAAAATCGGCGGCAACGCGCGATTTTTTGTTCGGGCGCAAACCGAAGATGAAACGGTCGAAGCGTTAAAATTTGCAACACAAAACGATTTTAAGGTTTTCATTCTGGGCGGCGGAAGCAACGTTTTGATTAGCGACGCGGGCTTTGACGGCTTGGTTTTGCAGATTGCTTTGAAAGGAATTAGCGTTTCGCCGACAAAAGACGAAACAATTTTGGTAACGGCGCGAGCAGGTGAAGATTGGGACAACTTTGTTGAGTTTTGCACCCGGAAAAATCTACAAGGCGTCGAATGTTTGAGCGGCATTCCCGGATTTATTGGTGGAACGCCGGTGCAGAATGTCGGCGCTTACGGGCAGGAAGTTTCCGAGACAATTGTTACGGTCAAAGTATTGGAACGCGCGTCGGGTAGAATTTTTGAAATGACAAATGCCGATTGCAGATTCGCTTACCGCACAAGCATTTTCAACTCGACCGAAAAAAATCGCTTTATTGTTTTGAGCATTACCTTTTCTCTGAAACAAGACGGTGAACCGAAAATTGTATATAAGGATTTGCAAAATTATTTCCACGAAAAAAAACCGAATTTGCGGCAAACGCGCCAAGCCATTTTGCAAATCCGCGCCGCCAAATCAATGGTTATAAACGAGCACGACCCGAACTCAAGAAGCGCGGGTTCGTTCTTCAAAAATCCAATTGTCGGCAAAGAGCAGTTTAAAAAAATCGAAGCTCAAGCAAAACGAATCGGAGTTATTGAATCGGACGAAAAACTGCCCAATTTTGCGGTTGACGAAAATCACATAAAAATTCCGGCAGCGTGGCTGATTGAAAAAAGCGGGTTTTGCAAAGGCTACAAGTTCGGTCGAGTTGGGCTTTCCGCCAATCACACTTTGGCGATTGTGAATTTAGGAAGCGCAGCGGCAAATGATGTTTTGAATTTGAAAAACGAGATTCAAAGAAAAGTTAAAGACAAATTTAATATAGAACTTACGCCCGAACCGGTTTTTGTCGGGTTTGAAAAATCTTGAAAAGCGTGGTTATCGAATCAGGCTTTTTTTTGTATAATTAGCTGAAAAGATGCCCAAAAGTACAGACATTAAGAAAATTTTAATCATCGGTTCGGGTCCGATTGTTATCGGTCAAGGCTGCGAGTTCGATTATTCGGGGACGCAGGCGTGCCGTGCGCTCAAGCAGGAAGGCTTTGAAGTCGTACTGGTAAATTCAAATCCCGCGACGATTATGACCGACCCGGAAATGGCGGATAAAACTTATATCGAGCCGCTTACAATTGAGTCGGTCGCCGCGATTATCGAACGAGAAAAGCCCGACGCGCTGCTTCCGACCGTTGGCGGTCAGACGGCTTTAAATTTAGCAGTCGAGCTTTTCGAGTCAGGAATTCTTGGAAAATTCAGCGTTAAACTAATCGGCGCAAACATTAATTCAATCAGAATTGGCGAAGACCGAGAATTATTTAAACGAGCGATGGAAGAAATTAGAATTCCCCTGCCGAAAGGCGGTTTTGCGCACAATTGGGAAGAAGCGCAAAAAATCGTCGAAGAAACCGATTATCCGGCAATCGTTCGCCCGTCTTTTACCTTGGGCGGCACGGGCGGCGGCATCGCTTATAACCCTGAAGAATTTGAAGAAATCGTGCGCGGCGGGCTTTTGGCTTCGCCGGTTTCGCAGGTTTTGATTGAAGAATCAATTTTGGGCTGGAAAGAGTTTGAACTCGAACTGATGCGCGATTTGGCGGATAATGTTGTCGTTATTTGCTCGATTGAAAATTTTGACCCGATGGGCGTTCACACAGGCGATTCGATAACGGTCGCACCGGCGCAAACTTTGTCGGATGTCGAATACCAAAACTTGCGCGATATGGCGATAAAATGTATTCGCAAAGTCGGCGTCGAAACCGGCGGCTCGAATATCCAATTTGCCGTTAATCCCGAAAACGGCGACGTGCGGATTATCGAAATGAACCCGCGCGTTTCGCGCTCGTCTGCTCTGGCATCGAAAGCGACCGGCTTTCCGATTGCGAAAATCGCTGCCAAACTTGCCGTCGGTTACACTCTGGACGAAATTCCGAACGACATTACAAAGAAAACTCCGGCGAGTTTTGAACCGACGATTGATTATGTCGTAGTTAAAATTCCGAAATGGGCGTTCGAGAAATTTCCGCAAGCCGAAGACGTTTTGGGAACGCAGATGAAATCTGTGGGTGAGGTTATGGCAATCGGGCGGACATTCAAAGAAGCGCTTTTCAAAGGCTTGCGCTCGCTCGAATCGGCAAAACCACTTCGTCTGCAGGGCGTTTCCGACGCTGTTTTGCAAAGGAAATTGGCGCGTCCGAATTCAAACCGGTTTTCTTATATAACTTACGCTTTGCAGCACGGTTATTCGATTGAGGAAGTTTATCGGCTGACGAAAATCGACCGCTGGTTTCTCTCGCAGCTCGAAGAAGTAATGCATTTGCAAAAGCGCATCGAAGACCGAAATTTAGAAGACATTCCGATTGAAGTTTTAAGAACTGCAAAAGAATTTGCGCTCTCCGACCGACGCATTGCTTTTTTGACCAATTCAACCGAAGCAGAAGCCAGAGAAAGAAGAAAAGATTTAGGCATTGTACCGGTTTACAAGCGCGTTGACACCTGTGGTGCGGAGTTTGAATCGTTTACGCCTTATCTATATTCGACTTACGAAGAAGAGTGCGAAGCCGAGCCGACCGACAAACCGAAAATTATAATTTTGGGATCGGGACCGAATCGCATCGGGCAGGGAATCGAGTTCGATTATTGCTGCTGTCACGCAAGTTTTGCTTTGCGGGAAAACGGTTTTGAAACGATTATGATTAACTGCAACCCGGAAACCGTCTCGACCGATTACGATACATCCGACCGGCTTTATTTCGAGCCGCTTACGTTTGAAGACGTGATGAACATTGTCGAGGTCGAGAAACCGGACGGCGTAATCGTCCAATTCGGCGGGCAGACGCCGCTTAATTTGGCTGACAAACTCAGTGAGGTAGGTGTGCCTATAATCGGAACTTCGCCCGATTCGATTGACCTTGCTGAAGACAGAAAACGTTTCGGCGCCCTGCTGGATGAACTGAAGATTCCCGCGCCCGAAAACGGAACAGCGGTTTCAGCAGATGAAGCAAAAGAAATCGCCGAAAAAATCGGCTACCCTATTCTCGTGCGTCCGAGTTATGTTCTCGGCGGCAGAGCGATGGCAATCGTCTATGACGCGGAAAGCCTCTATGCGTATATGCGGACGGCGACCGATGCTTCGCCGCAAAAGCCGATTCTGATTGATAAGTTTTTAGAGCAAGCCGCCGAATTCGACGTTGACGCGCTCGCCGATGAAACTGCCGTCGTCATTGCCGGAATTCAGGAACATATAGAAGAAGCCGGGATTCATTCGGGCGATTCGTCTTCGGTTTTGCCGCCGCAGCGAATATTAGCGGAGCATTTAGAAACGATAAAACATTACACGCGAACACTGGCTAAAGCCTTGAACGTCGTCGGGTTAATGAACATTCAATTCGCTATCAAAGATGACCGCGTTTATGTTTTGGAAGTAAATCCGCGCGCGTCTCGCACCGTTCCTTTTGTGTCGAAAGCGACGAATATTCCGCTTCCGGCGATTGCTTCGCTCGTAATGGCTGGTGTGAAAACTTTAGCTGAATTCGGTTTGCCGGAGGTTTTGCCGGTTGGTCTCTGCTTCGTCAAATCGCCGGTTTTCCCCTTCGCCAAATTCGCGGGTGTTGACCCGATTTTGTCGCCCGAAATGCATTCGACCGGCGAAGTTATGGGCGCCGGCGCTAGCTTTGGCGAGGCTTACGGTAAAGCGATGACGAGCGCAAATTTAAAATTGCCTCCGAGCGGCACGGCTTTTTTATCCGTCAATGACGCCGACAAAGGTCAGGCAGTCATCGTCGCCAGACGGCTGAAAAATTTAGGCTTTAAAATTATAGCAACGTACGGAACGGCACTGCGCCTTCAGGAAATCGGACTCGATTGCGACACCGTCTTCAAAGTCAACGAAGGTCGTCCGAACATCGCTGATTACATCAAACGCGGTGAAATCGCGCTCGTCATCAATACACCTTTGGGAAGCGTTTCGCACTTTGACGAAAAGGCAATTCGCCGTGCCGCCCTTCAATACAACGTGCCGTGCGTTACAACGATGACCGGCGCGACCGCGTTGGTTGAAGCAATTGCCTTCAAAAAAGAAGACGGGAAAATTAAAGTGCGAAGTTTACAGGAAATTCACAAGCAACGACAATTGACCGCAGTTGAGCATTTGTAATTTTTTTGTGATTTTAAGTTTAATTAATTACTTACGGCGTCCGGCATACCGCTTCAATCAAAACGCTTGAATTGCCGCCGATAACTAAGTCTGCCAGCCAAGTCTTCAGAAACGGACCTTTTGTAACTGCGCCGCACACGCGGACAAACGAGCGAGCCGAGCCATTCGTCAAATTGTACAAAATGGTTTTTTGAATGCGAGCGAACTAGTATCTGCGACACTTTTTGTTCGTGCACATGTTTTTCTATTATTTCGCGCTTCTTTTTTCATTAACAGAATTACATAAATATTTACCAGCTTAAAATCTGAACATAAATTTCGTTGCCGAGTAAAATTTAATTCCTCAACAACAGACCGCGCCGCCACAGCTAAATTCCAGTCAGCAAACCGAGCAAGCCACCGCGCTGCCCGAAAATATAAATGAGCTTTGGGCGCGCGCTGTAGCCCGCGTCGAAAATCCGAAGTCAATCGGTCTGCGGCTACCTGTAACAAAAGATGCTGTTTTTACGATTGATGAAGGTAAATACTGGAATAAATTCGGTCGCTCGACCTTGACGCTGAATCCGCAGACTGCCGAAATCGCCAAATGGGAATCCTATGTCGAGCAGAATTCCGGCAGGCAGCTTCGCTCCTGGATGCGCTTTACACATACGGGCGAGACGGGTGGCATCGTCGGGCAGTTCATCGCCTTTTTAGCATGCATCAGCGGAGTTTTTCTTGTCTGGACAAGATTTTCGCTGGCTTTAGGTGATTTTCGCAATTGGAGAACAAGAAAAAAAACCAATAACGTCAGCTAAAATTCCAAATTGCCGTTTCCAATTTTTCGAGTGAATAATTAACCGCTTCCGGACGCAATCGAAGAGCATAGCGGCGCAAATCACTCCATTCGTAAAAACAGGTCAAAAGCATCAGACGTTTCCGTAGTGTTTCATCAATTTCAGCATCCGGATAATCGAAAAAGCGAAAAAACTCCAGCTGCAAATCGCCTTGTCCTTGAATCATCAAAACCCCGACGGCAAGAAAATCATATTCACGCAAACCTTTTAGCGAGTCGGCAAAATCGAATAAACCTGAAATTCGCCAGCGCCCATTTTGCCGCAAAAACCGCAGATTGCCGAAATGAACGTCGCCGTGTAGAAAAATTGGCTGAAAATCCATCGGAAGGAGTTTTAAATTTTCTTCGACAAATCCAGGCAAGCTTTTCAAAATTTCCGAATTAACGCCGCACGCTTTTTGCCGCTCGACGCAAGTATTTGCCTGGCGTTCGATAAACTTGTGCCAATCAAAATCAATTTTCGTTGCGTCCGAACGATGCAATTGCCGCAAGCCTGCGGCAAGTTGGGAAAGGATTGAGATTTGTTCTTTTTTGTTGAGCTTTAACCACAAATCTCGCGTCAATTGTTCGCCGTGAAGCTGAGTCGTAATTAAATATTTCAAACTTTCAAATTCACCGAACGCAACAATATCGGGCAATCTTAAATTTGTGTTTGCGGATTCGAGCGATTTTCGCTCGCGCTCGAATCCGTTTTTGAAAGGAACATAAATTTTTACAACAAATCGTTCGTCAATCAAAAAAACAATACTTTCGCCGTGTTCCGAACGTTTCAGAAAATTGCAGGAAATACCGTGTCGCGCGCAGATGTTTTCGGCGACGCTTTGCCAGATAGTATTTTTGAAGTCTCGTTTGATATCAAGATTCATAGTCAATGAAATAATTTGTGTGAAAACGATTCGCAAAAAACCGCTGCAGATAAAATTAACATCTTCTTAAACGCATTTTCGCAGCCAGTAAGCTAAAATTAAAAGAGTAAATAATAACTTTGAAAGTTTGTTGTTTCAATTTTTTATACACAATGAAATTATCGAAAATGAATACGTACAAAGTTTTAGCATTGATTTTAGCGGGCGGCAAAGGCGGTCGGCTCGGAATTTTGACCGACACGAAAGCCAAACCTGTAATGCCTTTCGGCGGCGCGTATCGTCTGATTGATTTTGCTTTGAGCAACTGCGTACACAGCGGAATATCTGACGTTTGGGTTATAGAGCAGTACCAGCTGCACTCGCTCAACGAACATCTGTCAAACGGCAGACCCTGGGATTTGGACAGAACTTACGGCGGGCTTCAAGTATTGCCGCCGTTTGAAAACGAATCGAAAAAGGACGGATTCGCGCACGGAAACGCCGATGCGATTTATCGTCATCTGGATTTTATCGAAAGTTTCGCGCCTGACATTTTGCTGGTTTTGAGCGCCGACCACGTTTATAAAATGGATTTCCGCGAAGCGATTCAAACGCATTTACAGAAGAAAGCGACAATTACAATGGTTACGACCCAAGTTCCGACAGGCGAATCGGCATCACGCTTCGGCGTCATCAAAACTAATAAAGACGGGCGTGTAACGCAATTTGATTATAAACCCGAAAAGCCTGAAAGCGATTTAATCACGACGGAAATATTTGTTTATGACGCAAAGATTCTGCTCGATACATTGAAGAACTTGAAGAGGGAAAAGCAGGAAATCAAAGACTACGGACACGAGCTTTTGCCGCGCCTTGTCAAAGAAGGCAGAGCGTTTGAGCATCGCCACGCCGGATATTGGCGCGATGTCGGCACGATTGAAAGTTATTACGGCTCGCAAATGGATTTGCTCGACGAAAAGACAAAGATTTTTTTCGCCGACGAGCATTGGCAGGTTTTCACGCATTCGGAACAACGCATCCCGGCTTTTGTTTCCGGCGGCGCGAAGGTTACGAATTGTCTTATTGCAGGCGGTTCGAAAATTTACGGCGCGGTCGAACGTTCAATTTTAAGTTCCGGCGTTACGATTGAAAAAGGCGCAAAAGTTGTGGA
Organism: Acidobacteria bacterium 28-9; assembly: GCA_002050355.1. GTDB lineage: Bacteria > Acidobacteriota > Blastocatellia > Pyrinomonadales > Pyrinomonadaceae. The sequence goes on along the minus strand of MWYY01000063.1, from coordinate 103,532 downwards.
TTCAATCATTTTGCCGAATGCTTCAGTCGAAAGGGGCGTAAATCTTAACCGTGTGATTATTGATTCAGATGTAACAGTAACGAAAGACAGAGCGAAGAAACTTGCGGCAATGCAAAAGACGAATAATAACGGTATATTTATCGTCGGGAAGCGAAAAATTCAAGACTCTGAAGAAATCGAAGATTAAATTATGAAATATGACGATGCTGAGACAATCAAACGAATTCTAGACGAATGCCGCACAATAGCCGTCGTCGGACTTTCATCAAATCCGATGCGCCCATCAAACGGCGTGGCGAGTTTTATGCAGAAAAAACGCTATAAAGTAATTCCCGTCAATCCGAATGAATCAATGGTTTTGGGCGAGAAAGCGTTTATGAATTTGTCGGCGGTTGAAGAAAAAATTGACCTCGTTGACATTTTCCGTCGTTCCGATGAAGCCGGCGCAATCGTTGACGAAGCAATAGAAATCGGTGCAAAAGCCGTCTGGCTGCAGGAAGGTGTTATTGACGAAGCGGCTGCCAAACGCGCGGCGAAAGCCGGACTACTGGTCGTGATGGACAGATGCTGGCTCAAAGATTTTATCAAATATGCCGAATGATGAAAAAATTCGCGCTATCGTCGTAACCATCAGCGACACGCCCCGCAATGAAGCTGAAGATGTTTCGGGCGCGACGCTGGTTGATTTGCTAATCGATATGAATGCGGAAATTGTTGATAAAATCTTTGTAACCGACGATTTTGAAAATTTGCGCCAGACGCTTTACGTTTTGACCGAACGCTCTGACGCAAATTTGATTTTAACAACCGGCGGAACGGGTTTTGCGCCGCGCGATAACACGCCGGAAGCGACACGCGCCGTTATCGAAAGAGAAACGCAGGGTTTGGCAGAAGCAATGCGTCTCGAAACTTTGAAAAAAACACCAATGGCTATGCTTTCGCGCGGCGTTTGCGGTATTCGCGGAAAATGTTTGATTGTAAATCTACCCGGCTCGCCAAAAGCCGTACGCGAATGTTTTGAAGTTATCAAACCGGTTTTGCCACACGCGATAAATTTGATTTCGGGAAATACAAATCACAATGAATAAGCTCACGCTAAATCGTAAAACTTTTTATATTCTATTCTTTATCTCCTGTCTTTCGACATTTTCCTATGCTCAAGGAGCAAGCATTAAAATCGCTTCCGAAGCTGAAATAAAAGAAAATTTGCAGCTTGTTCCGTGTAAAAATGAGGAAAGACTCGAAGCCGTAAAAAAGCTATTCCAAACTTCCGGCGCAACTGATTCGGACATTGCCGTCGAAAAATCCAAGGATTTACAAAACATTGTCGTTACAAAAAAAGGGAAATCCGATGAAACAATTATTGTCGGCGCACATTACGATAAAGTAAAAGACGGTTGCGGCGCGATTGATAATTGGACGGGTATCGTTATAATCGCTAATCTTTACCGAACGTTAAAAAATGTTCCGACCGACAAAACGATTTTATTTGTTGCCTTTGACCGGGAAGAAAGCGGACTTTTCGGTTCTGAAGCAATGGCGAAGGCAATACCCAAAGATAAACGCGCAAACTTTTGCGCAATGGTAAATCTTGACAGTTTCGGTTTCAGTTACCCGCAAATTCTCGATAATACTTCGAGTCCAAAGTTGTCTAATTTAGCAAAGGACTTGATGAAGGAATTAAAACTGCCTTTTCTACATGCTTCGCTGGCTGGAACTGCTGACGCCGATTCTACTTCTTTCATAAAAAAAGATATTCCCGCCATTACTTTTCACGGGCTTTCAAATGATTGGCAGAAATTTATCCATTCGTCGAACGACAAACTCGAAAACGTCAATACGAGCAGTGTTTTTGTCGGTTATCAATTTACGCTGCGGTATTTAGCAAAAGTAGATTCGAGTGGCTGCGGTACGTTTAGAAAATAAGTTGTTTTTGGATTGGTTTTTAATAAACAGTTCCCGATTATTTATTTTTTGAAGTCGGCAGAAAAATCTTGAACGAAGTGCCGTTTGATTCATTTGACGACGCTTCGATGCGCCCGCCGTGAGCCGTAATGATTCCGTAGCAAACCGCCAAACCCAAACCTGTTCCTTTGCCAGCCGTTTTGGTTGTAAAAAACGGGTCAAAAATCTTTTTCAAATCCGTTTTATTTATACCGTTGCCGGTGTCGGCAATTTCAATTTCAATTTCGTCGGCAAATTGTTTTGAAGCAATTTGTAATTTGCCTCCGTCTGGCATTGCATCGCGTGCGTTGAGAAATAAATTCAAAAAAACTTGTTGCAGTTGGTCTGCGTCGGCTAATGTTTCAGGCAAATTTTCGGCTAAATCTTTTTCCAATTGCAGCTTCTGAAAAGATTTATCAAAACTCGCTAGTCTCAGAGCGGTTTCGACAATTTCATTTATACCGACTAAACTTTTCGCCGCCGGACGCACACGCGCGAAATCCATCATATCTTTGGTAACCTGTGTAATACGATGGATTTGCGTCGAAATCAGTACCAACTTTTCTTTTGTGCTTTCGTCCAAATCAGGCTTGGCTTGCATCATTTGAATCAAAGACGAAATTGACGCGAGCGGATTGTTGACTTCGTGCGCGACGCCTGCCGAGAGCGTTCCCATCGCCGCCAATTTCTCTGTACGAACGAGTTGTTCGTTTAGCTGCCGCAACTGTTCAATATCGGTCGCCATTTTGCGGCTCATTTCGTTAAAAGACGCAGCCAGAACACCGATTTCGTCGTTGCTTTTCCGCAAATCGACTTCAGTTCCGTAACCGCCTTTCGTAACTTGAACAGCCGCCAGCGTAATGCTTTTTAATGGACGTGAAAGTGTTCGGGCAATGAGCAAAACGAGCAGAAGATTTGGAACGAGCGCCGTAATAACGCTGAAAACCAGGTATTTGCGCCACGCTTCAAAGGTCATACCGTCTTGAAATGCCCAATAAACAATCGGAATTTGAAACGCGACAAAGCTGACGATGGCGACCGACGCAATACTCAGAGCGATTTTGTAGGCAATCGGAAACAGGCGGAATTGGTCGAGTGCGGTTTGCAGCGAAAAAAGTTTAAAGTTTGAAATGGCGTAAGCGTAAATCAAAACGCCCGGAAGCACAAAAATCGCGCTCAGCGGCAGCAATTCATAATGGTCAAAATACGGCAAAACGATATTTGCGAGAGTCTTTAGAACGCCGGTGATTATTACAGCCCAGAGAATTGCGCCGATTTGCTGTCCCTTCTGCGTGCCGCGATATTTAAGATATTTTTGATACAAAATCACCGCACCGTAAGCAAAAACGCCATAGACATAAATGACGAAAACATACGCTAGCGGCGCCAGTTTAATCACGAATTTGTTATTTGTAAAACCAACTTCGCTCCATAGAAGTCCGAAAATTGCAGCGGGTATTAAAACCAGCGAGGGCGCAAACAAAACGGCTGCTTTGCGGCGCGGCGTGCGCGCGTTTTCCGGAAAAACCCAAGCGAAAATAACCAGCGCGAATTGCAGCAGCAGAGAAACGATAAAGCTCGAAGCCGCCCACCAGTTAGCTGCGTCAGACGAGCCGTGAAAGCTCCAGAGAATTATGTCTTTGATTGTCCAGAGCGCGAGGAATGCGATAAACGCCGCGAATGTTTGGTGCGCGCGGCTGCGCGGATTAGCGACGAAAACATAGAAGCCGAGCAATACGAGCAGAAAAAGCGCGAAAAGTTGAAGCAAAACCAGCATATGTCGATTTTATTTTACTCTTAAAATCATTAATATGCTTACAAGCCGAGAATGAACGCCGAAATTATAAACGTGATGCCGAAAGCGAGCGGCAGAAAATGTTTTCCTTCGATTTTATCGCCGATTTTGAGAAAACGGTGAAGAATTGTAAAAAGCGGCAAGGCAATGCTTCCGACCGCCGCGCCGAGAAACGCGCCGAAAAAGGCGCCGAAGAGAAAAATGACGATTCCGCCTGCTCCGCCGGCTAACATTCCCCAGAAAATACCGACAAACGGCAGAATCAAAATCATCTTCGTCCAAGAGACTTTTTCCAATTCAAGAACGGTTCTTCCAATCATCTTACCAGAAAGGTAACCGACGATTGCCGAAATTAAATTCACTAAGACGATAACGCCCAAAATCCAAAAATCATTCGTCTGGAAACTTCTCGCGTCAATGAAAAAGCGGGTAAAAATTGCGGCGGGCGGAAATGTTCCCAACAGCAAACCGAAGCAGGCAAAGGTTTTTTCAATCGAAATCGGATTCGTCATTAAGTCAAACTGGAGTTTTTCATGTTCCGAGCGAAACATCGTATTCTTTCTTTCTGTTTCATCGTTGACCGCAAGCAAATCTTTTAATCTTTTTTCGGTAGATTCGTCGCAGAAATCGTTTGCGTAAGCGTCGAAATTGACTTGGCGGAAAGCGGTTTGCGTGTTTCGTGTTTCCATAAATCTTTCTCCGAAATCTTGAACGAAAGACGTTTATCGTTTGACGATTTTTCGGCAAATAGTTTTTCAAGTGATCTCCGCGCTTCAAAATCCTGCAGGGCTTTGACAAATTCACAAGTTAAAACGACAAAATTCTTTTTGTCGTAAGTATTGAGAAACAAAGTTTTGATAACGTGCAAAAAATCCTGTCGCGCCGAAGTTTGATGAAAAAAAAGGCGTTGGCGGTTGCGTCGGTAAAGACATTTTGCGGCGAGTTCAACGTTTTTATTTTCAGCCGCGCGAAATAACTCCTTGCTTGTTTCAACTGAAGTTTCCGTTCGGGCGGCAAGCGTTAAACCGACGTATCTATCGAGCGTCTCGCGTAATTCAAAAATTGAAATACCTGGGTTATTTTCTTGCAGGGTATTCTCCAGTTGTTTCTGAAATTCATACAATTTTTTTTCTTGCTTGTTTGAAAAGAAAGGGTTTTTATTGCGTTTCAAAAAAAAAACGTTTTGAAAGAATTTGTTTCTTAAAAGAAGTTCGAATGTGGACGGCAGCCAAAAGAAAAATGTTAAAAGCGTTTTTAGACGCAGCTTTTTCAAATTCAATCGGTCGCGGTTTTGAAAATAAAAATAAACGGCGACTGGCGCTCCGGCGGAAAAATAAATTATCAGCAAATCGGTAATCTTCATCAATGATTTATTCGGGCAACGGATATGCCAGCTTAAAAGGCGAGTTTGAAAAAAATAGAAAATTAATTATTGAGCTGAAAATTTATGCGCAAAATAAAAATTAATGGAACAAACTAAAAAGGATAATCGTTTAAGAAACTTGGCAAAGCGCAAAACTTTTTATTTAGAATTTGCAGATTGCAAAGTAATAGAAAAAGATAGCGCGGAAAAAAACTCGAGAGCAGTTTTGGTGGAATCAAAGTTGCTTTAAAGGCAAAACGATTACACTAATCAAACCAAAAGGTATCAGATTAATACAAGGGGAAAAGGCAACAATGTCAGCGAGACCAAAAATAAAAGTTATTAAAAAAGACGCCAACAAAGATGTTCAAGCGCCTATTTTGATTGAAGAAAAGACAACTCAAGCGGCAGCGCGCGAAATGGTTTCAACAGTTACAAATTGGGTAAGCGACTTTCAGCAACGTCGTCGGGAAGAGACCCGGCAGGCTCTGGAAATATTGTTTCAGAGTAATCGACAAACCGACGGCGTGTAAATTTTTCATAAATTCTTCTTCTTGATAATAACTCCGAATTTTAGGATAGCTTTTTCAAGCTATCCTTTTTTTGTAAATTAATTTTATTAACTGTGTGAAATTGTTGCTTGTATTTTAAAATCATAAAATACAAGCAACGATTTTCCATAAAAAACAATTTTTGATAAATTTAGCTTTAACCCGTATGAAAGAAAAAGTAGCAATTGTTACAGGTGCAAGCAGTGGAATCGGACGTGCGGCGAGTTTGCTTTTTGCACAAAACGGTGCGACTGTCGTTGCACTTGGCAGAAATGAAAAGGAATTAAACGCTGTACGCGCGGAGGCGCAGGAGAAGGGCGGAAAAATCGAAACATATCTTGCCGATATTGGCGAAACTGTGCAGGTCGAAAAATTTTTTGACTTTATGAACGAAAATTTCGGTCAAGCGGATGTTTTGTTAAATGCGGCGGGAATTATCAAAAACGGCTCAATCGAACAGACATCGCTCAACGATTGGGACAAAATGATGAATATAAATTTGCGCGCGGTGTTTTATATGATGCAGAGGAGCGTTCCGCTGCTTGAGAAAACAAAAGGAAATATCGTTAATGTTTCGAGCGTTACCGGACTTCGCGCGTTTCCTAATGTTCTGGCATATTGCGTTTCAAAAGCGGCGACTGACCAGTTGACTAGATGCTCGGCGCTCGAACTTGCGCCGCAAGGCATTCGCGTTAATGCGGTAAATCCGGGCGTTGTCGTAACAAATATTCATCGACGAGGCGGAATGGAAGAAGAAAAATATCAAGCATTTCTGGAACATTCAAAAACAACACATCCGCTTGGACGAGTCGGTCAGACAAGCGAAGTCGCCGAATTGATTTACTTTTTGGCTTCGGAAAAAGCGTCTTGGATAACCGGCGCAACTTACGAGATTGACGGCGGACGCGCTCAAACCTGCGCCAGATGAATTTCAAATTCCGGGTTTTAAATTTTAGATAAGAATTGAACTTTAATTTATAAGTGAAACTGCAACTGCTGCCAAGCTCCTTCGACGAAAACGGTTTTGCCTCCGAACGCCAGCATTTATCTTGTTTTGTAATCGACGACTCGGTTGCGGTTGACGCCGGAAGTCTCGCAATGGCAACAAATCCCTGGCAGAAAAAACAAATACGCGATGTCGTTTTAACGCACGCGCATCTTGACCATATAGCCGGTTTGCCGCTTTTTATTGACGATTTATTTGAAACTTTAGACGAACCTATTCGGGTTCACGCGACAGCCGATGTTATAAAAATTCTGAAGCGCGACATTTTCAACTGGTCGATTTACCCGGATTTTTCCGAACTTAAAAATAAAAAAGGCGCGGTTTTGGAATATTGCGCTTTCGAGGTCGGAAATGAAATTGTCATAAAAAATCTAACCTTCAAACCAATTGAAGTAAATCACCAGGTTCCTTCCGTCGGGTGCATTATTTCCGACGGAAAAACAAAAATTGCCGTAACTGGCGATACAGCGGAAACCGACGAATTTTGGCGCGTAATAAATACGGAAAAAAACTTAAACGCTATTTTTATCGAATGCGCGTTTCCAAACGAACTTAGAGAACTTGCGCACAACTCGCATCATCTGACGCCGAAAATTCTGAGTCGTGAAATTGAAAAATATACAGGCGAAAGATGTCCGATTTACGTCGTCAATATCAAGCCGATGTATTTTCGTGAAGTTGTCGGGCAAATTGAAGAATTGGAAATTGAGAATTTACAAATCCTCCGAGTCGGAAAGGTATATAAATGGATTTAGCCGAATAATCCGTAAAAACTTGCGCGGTCGAAGCAACTGATTCCCATTCTATTAATTTTATTATCGAATTTCTTGTCAGCTCTCAGAATCTTGCTTTTTCTTATGTTTAATCTTTCTTAACGAAGGGTGAATTTTTTCTTCCGGTTTGACTTTCCCGATTTTCCGGCTCGGAGGCGCAACGGGTTTGCGAATCGCATCGAAAATCGGACGCTCCGGTTTTTTCTTTTTATTTCCGCTCATTCCGCAAAGGATTATAACAGAACACGCGCGAGTCAACCGGCAAAAACGCTTTTCTATTGACAACATAGAAAGAAAAATTCACTATAGATAATCTTCGGCTTTTAGCTCGTACAAATCGAACAAATAAATTTTGGGAGCAGCAATTGACTAGAAGACCAACCCGCAATTATCAAACGGACACATATTCAAAAGGAAAAATCGGATACGCTCCTTATAAACATCGGCGTCCGTTTTGGCTTCCCGCAACGAATTATTATATTTTAACGGCGGCGGCGGCTATCGCTCTGTTCTTTATCATCTGGGGAATTCTGTTTGACGCCGAAGAGGACACGCCCTGGATTGCGTCTGGAATTGCGGCGAGCGGCGTTTTGGCATCTGCGGTCGTTTTGCGTGAAATCGTTCTCAGACGAGCGCAAAAACGGTATTTACTGACGCAAAGAAGACTTGACGAAAACTTAAAGAGCATTTCTTTGCAAACCGACGTAAATGCAGTTTACAACAAGCTGTCTCTGGAGAAACATGCTTTTATTGTCAAGGAAATTCAGCAAAAATCGGATGCGGCACGAGTTTTGGGGAAGGTTTCCGAAGGTCATCTCGAAGTGTTCGAGATGTGCAACGATTATCTTTCGCTGAACAAGCAACAGATGGAAACGGTCGGTGTCGGTTCGCCGCGTCTTGCCGCCTTGCGACGGGGAAAAGAAATCGTTCAAAAACTGCACTATTTTCATTTAATGTCCTGGGCGCAAAATGAATCGAGGTATTTAACTCAGGAATCTAAAATTCGTGTTAAAATATCAGATAAGCTGGAAGTTGCGCAGAGAGCTTTAACAATTTTGAATTCGGCTTCGGAATTCTATCCGAACGACCGGCGGCTTATCGAATCCGAGCAAGCCTTAAAAGAATTTCTCACTTCGATAAAAGTTTCGCACTTGATAGAACAAGCCGAACGAGCAGTTTTCAAGGGCAATAACAAACGGGCGTTAAATCATTATCAGGACGCACTTTTTTTCCTGGCGCGCGAAAATAACCAAAACGAGCAGCGGCAATTGATTACCGAAAAAATAAATGCGGAAATTGTAAAATTACGTCAAATTTCAATAAAAACGATTGATAAAAACGAGTAAAATAAAATAATTTACAAAGCCTTATTACAAAAATATGATAAGTCAAACTTGCCCGCGATGTCATAGCAAACGAATTAGGCGCGGATATCGTCCAACACCTCTCTGGTCGAAATTTCTTTTTCGCTACAATCTATTGTGTGATGGCTGCAACTGGGAGTTTAAAGGATTTGCCGTTCCGGGAACTGTTTCGGCAAAACCGACGAGAAAGAGGAAGACGGAAGCAAAGGCTGTTGAGGAAATTGAAAATAATTTCCCGGACAACAATGGAAAACAACGGGCTGAACAAAGAGTAAAAGTTAGGCTTTAGGTGGTATTCAGGCACTAATGAAAAATGACCGGCAGTATTATTTCTCGTTTATTTTTCTTTGTGTCATTTCTATTCAACTCTCGATTTTGGCTCAAACCGCAACGCCGACGCCTGAAGTAAATTCAGTAAATGTTCCACTCGAAGACCAGAAATCAGAAAGAGAATTGATTCATTCGGGTGATCTGATTGATGTCGATGTTGTCGGCAGCACCGAATACGATTGGCGCGGAACGCTCACGCCCGAAGGTTTTTTAAGCGGCATAAACTTTACGGGAAATCCGATTTATGCCCTTTGCCAAACCGAAGAGAGTGTTGCTTTGACAATTATCAACTCGTACGGCAAAATTTTGCGCGAACCGAAAGTTGTCGTCAGAATTCTTGACCGTTCCAATCGTCCGGTTTCGGTTCTTTACGGCGCGGTCAAAAAGAATCAACGCTTCCAAATAAAGCGTCCAGTTTGGCTGAATGAATTGATAATCGTTTCCGGTGGATTTACGGATAAAGTAAGCGGCGAAATTCAGATTCTTCGTCCGCCAAACATAAATTGTGAAAAGGAAATGTCAAAACCACTCGAATCACCAGCCGCTTCGGTAGAAAAAACCGAAAAAATTACTCAGGCGAGTAGAAGGGACGAAACGCAGTATATCAATATCAAAATCAGCGATTTACTGTCGGGGAAAAAAGAAGCAAATCCGCAAATTTTGAGCGGCGATGTGATAACCGTTTTGGAAGCCAAGCCGATTTACGTTATCGGAGGAGTCGGAACGCCGAAACAAATTCCGCTTCGCACACAGATTACGTTATCTCGCGCAATTGACAGCGCGGGCGGTTTATCAAAAGGTGCGAATGCGAAAAAAATTACAATCTTCCGCAAAATCGGCGAGATAAAAATTATTGAAGCGGATTTGGACAAGATAAAGGCAAACCAAGCCGAAGATATAATTTTGCAAGCCTTTGACATTGTTGAGGTAACACAGACGGGACGTGAAAGGAGAAAATTTCCGCCGATTATAAACGTCAATGATTTAAGCGGAAGAACGGCGGGAAACTTGCCCTTGCGAATAGTTGATTAAGAGAATTTTTCGGTAAGACTTGATTTTTGTTTGTTCAAAGTTCAAAAATCTGTTATTAATAAAGGATTAAGTCCAACCTTTTTATTAGGAAATTCAAAAATTTTTATGGCACAGATTCAAAATAGATTTAGCCGCCGGACAATTGCGCTTTTTTGGTGTCTGGCGGTTGGCATTATTATCGGCGTGTTGATTTATTTGGAACAAATCGCTCTTCTTTATGTTTTGGCAACGCTTGTTCTTGTTGGATTGCTTCTAATTGTCGGACGCGCTGATTTGGAAAAAGTTGGCAGGGAAAATGCGGGCTTTAACACCGGCGGCGAAGACAGGATTTAATTTTGATACTTAAATTAGTCAAGATTCTTTTTCTTTTGTTATCTCTGATGTCTTTGACATTGGCGACAATGGCTTATTCTATGCAATTTGCCGACGAAGGCAGCACGATTCGTCTGCATTGGAAAACCTTGACAATTCCTATAACTCTTTCCGATTCACTGACAAAACAAAATCCGAATATAAAAACGGGCAGTGATGTGGCAGGCGCTGTTCGCAGAAGCTTTGAAACGTGGGAAAAGGCTGCAAACGTCCGGTTTGAGATAACTACGGCGGACAAACAATCCATCAGCGCTTCAGGAAAATCCGGCGACGGCGCAAGTTTGCTGACAATTGCACAAACTCCCGAAAACCTTTTGCTTTTTAGCGGCGATACGGAAGAAGTTTCAGCCCGCACCAGAACATTTTTTGACCGCAACGGATTTATTACCGAAGCCGATATTGTTCTCAATCCTTATGAGCAGTTTTCGACCGACGGTTCAATCGGAACATTCGATTTAGAAGCGACGTTAACACATGAAATCGGGCATCTTCTCGGATTGGAACACTCTTCGATTGCGGGTGCGACAATGTTTCAACATCAAGGGAAAAACGGAATATACGGCTTGCACAATTTTAATGCCAGAACTTTAGCCGAAGACGATATTTCCGGCATTCGAGCGTTATACGGTGCAAAAAATTCTGATGCCAATTGCTGCGGTTCCATCAACGGGAAACTATCTACGGCAAGCGGAAAGGCGGCGAAAGACATTCAAGTCTGGATTGAAGAAACAGAAACCGGGCGTGTTATTGCCGGCGTTTTAACAAATTCGGTTGGGAATTTCCGTATCGAAGGTTTATCGAGCGGTAAGTATTCGGTTTATGCGCAGGATTCCAGTGAAAGAAAAAATCCGACTGCAGCGCAAACTTTTGGTGAAATTGAAATCAGCCGAGGTAAAACTACGAATTTTACAAAAAAATTAAAAAGTCTTGCGAAAACTTTCGATATTCAATACGTAGGTTTTAACGGACAAATTTCTCAACTTGCCGTGCCGCTCAACGGTGGGAAATCTTTTATGATTTATGTCGGCGGCAAAAATCTGGATGCCGACAAAGTTACACCCGGATTTAATTCACCGTATTTTACGGTTACACCAAATACGATTAACAAACTAGATTACGGCTCGGAGATTTCGGTTATCAGTTTTGAGATAAAGGTGAACAGTGTAATTCCCAACGGCGAATACAGTTTTTACCTACAAACAAAAAATAAGGAAATCGCTTATTTAACAGGCAGTTTAACGATTGAAAGTTTTGAAAATCCGTGGAGCAGTTCCATATTTTCCAGCGTCGAATAAATGCGAAAAAACTTTAAATTTTAATTTGCAATTTCTTTTTCGGTGTGCATAATCTATAAATGTTCACCTCCCCGGTGAACATTCGGTCACAAGGGGTGAGGACTTGTGACATAAGGGCGACGGAGTGGGAGACGTCGCCCTTTTAAATTTTTAAAGCAGTCTATTTATTTAAATTTCAATAATTTGAAAGCGTTATTATAATGCAGAAGCCATTTTAGGCTTGACCTGAAACTGAATAAGCGTAAAATTTATTTTTTGTCAGAGGTAAAAATTAGACGGAAAGCCGACATTATATTCTGTGGCAGGAAAAAATAAAAATTATCTTCATTGAATTAAAAGACCGCAGATATTTAACCATCTGACGGTCTTTAATCCTTTTATGGAACAAGTTAAACAAACTCCGACAAGAAGCTGGCTCAAAAATTGGCTTTATCAGGGCGTTCAGGAAATGGAAGGTCCGCACGAAAAGGAAGGGCAACATCACACGCATCATTGGTGGAAGGTGATGTGTCTGACGGGCGTTGATTATTTTTCGACGCTCGGCTATCAGCCGGGAATCGCTTTTCTCGCTGCCGGTGCGCTTTCCCCGATTGCGACCTTAATTTTGGTACTGATAACGCTGTTCGGCGCATTGCCGATGTATAACCGTGTTGCGGCAGAGAGTCCGCACGGCGACGGCTCGATTTCGATGCTTGAAAATCTGCTTTCGCGCTGGAAGGGAAAATTTTTCGTTCTGGCTTTGCTCGGCTTTGCGACTACCGGATTTATTATTACGATAACGCTGTCAGCCGCCGACGCTACCGCGCACGTTTTAGAAAATCCATTCGTCCACGAGCATTTACATTTTCTCGAACATCCGATTCTAGTAACTCTATTTTTTATTGCGCTGCTCGGCGCGGTTTTTCTCAAAGGCTTTAAGGAAGCTATCGGCGTGGCGGTCGTTATCGTCGCGGTTTATTTGGTTTTAAATGTTGTTGTCATCGGTCGCGCTTTGTATGAAATTGCGATGCGCCCGGAAACGTTAACGGCGTGGAAGGACGCGCTTTATAATTACCCGGGAGCAAACGCCAATCCGCTGATGATGGTTGCGCTGGCTTTAATCGTTTTCCCGAAACTCGCTTTGGGGCTTTCCGGTTTTGAAACCGGTGTCGTCGTAATGCCGCTCGTCAAAAATCCGAACCGTATAACAAACACACGAAAATTGCTGGCTACCGCCGCTATCATAATGAGCTTTATGCTGATTGCGAGCAGCATCGCCACGACGGTTTTGATTCCGGCGGAAGAATTTCGTCCGGCGATTACTGACGCGAGCGGCGCGACTGTTCAGGAAATCGGCAAAGCCAACGGACGAGCTTTAGCTTATTTGGCGCATTTGTATTTGGGCGATGCTATCGGCACGGTCTATGACCTCAGCACTGTTGCTATTTTGTGGTTTGCCGGCGCGTCCGCTCTAGCCGGACTTTTAAATATCGTGCCGCGCTACTTGCCTCGTTATGGGATGGCTCCCGAGTGGTCGCGGGCAACTCGTCCGCTCGTTATTGTTTTTACTTTGATTTGTTTTGCCGTGACGGTAATCTTTAAAGCTGACGTTGACGACCAAGCCGGAGTTTATGCGACGGGCGTTTTGGCGTTGATGACGAGTGCCGCGATTGCCGTTGCGATTTCCGCCTGGCGCAAAAAACAAGGGGCAAAATGGCTTTTTTTGATAATCTCGCTGATTTTCGTTTATACGCTTGGGGTTAATATCGTCCAGCGACCGGAAGGCTTGAAAATCTCCTTGATTTTCATCGGGTCTATTATCTTTGTCTCTTTCCTTTCACGCGCCTTGCGTTCGACTGAAGTGCGAATTGACAAAATCGAGTTCGATACAAAAGCGCAGGAGTTTATTGACGATATATCGAAAGGCAAAATCTGCATCATAACGAATCGGCGTGAATCCGGCGATGTTGAAGAATACCGTTTTAAGGAACTTGAAAAACGGTCTGATAATAACATTCCGTCAAGCGACCCGATTCTTTTTTACGAGGTAACCCCTGGCGATGCTTCGGAGTTTAAGGGAAGGTTATGCATTCAAGGCGTCGATGTCGAAGGCTATCGCATTTTGCGGACGCATAGTCCGGCTGTGCCAAATGCGATTGCCGCGTTACTTTTAAATTTGCGCGACAAAACCGGAAAAATTCCGCACGTTTATTTCGGTTGGAGCGAAGGCAATCCGATTGTTTATTTGGCGCGTTATATCTTATTCGGTGAAGGCGACACTGCGCCTGTTACGCGCGAAATTCTGCGGCAAGCTGAAGAAGATCCAGACAAGCGTCCGAATGTTCACGTCGGCGGGTAAATTTAGTGAAAAACTAAAAGTGAAAAATAAAAATTAGAAAAAAAGTGACTGTAAGTTTTCTGAGTTTCGCTTTTAACTATTTCGTTATAGTATAAATCTTTTTGAAAATGTAGATAGCCGAAGATGCTTTTAGTTTTGAAGACGAAAAGGCAACACGGGGAAACCAATTAATTGGGGCGAAGCGCACAAGAACGGCGATAAATTACAGCCAGCGTAGAACACTTCCATGTTCCAGCCCGACAGCTAACCTCGTAGGCTCGATGGGAGAGAAAAATTCGAATTTCCGGCTAAAAATCTGTGTATCCGCAAAGCGCAAGCCTGCTTGCCTTTGCCTTTGTGGATTTTTTTATTTTTTAGACTTTAGATATGGAAACAGTAAAATCTTACGCCGATAATCGCTTTAAGCGTTGGCTGTTGCAAGGCGTCAAGGAAATCGAAGCACCTTATGAAAAGCCCGGCGAGCATCACACTCATTCGTGGTGGAAGGTGATGTGTCTGACGGGCGTTGATTATTTTTCAACGCTCGGCTATCAGCCGGGAATTGCTTTTCTCGCAGCCGGTGCATTATCACCGATTGCGACACTTGTTTTAGTGCTTTTGACATTGTTCGGCGCGTTACCAATTTACCGTCGCGTCGCCGCTGAAAGCCCGCATGGACAAGGCTCGATTTCGATGCTCGAAAATCTGCTTTCGCGCTGGAAAGGCAAACTGTTCGTTCTGGCTCTGCTCGGTTTTGTCGCCACCGATTTTGTTATTACGATAACGCTGTCTGCTGCCGACGCAACAGCGCACGTTTTGGAAAACCCTTTTGTTCACGAACATTTACCGTTTCTCGAACACCCGATTCCAGTAACGTTGTTTTTTATTGCACTGCTCGGCGCAGTTTTTCTCAAAGGATTTAAGGAAGCCATAGGTCTGGCGGTGGTTCTCGTCTTCGTTTATTTGACGTTAAATTTAATTGTCGTCGGTATTGGTTTTTACGAAATTTTGCAGCATTTAGATAAACTTCCAGCATGGAAAACCGCTTTGACGACAGTTACAAACGCCAACGGCGGAACGGATTCGCGCAGCATTTGGATGGTAATCGGTTTGTCGCTGCTTGTTTTTCCGAAACTCGCTTTGGGGCTTTCCGGTTTTGAAACCGGTGTTGCGATAATGCCGCTGGTAAAAATTCCGAATCGCATCGGAAATACGCGCAAATTGCTGACGGTTGCCGCGCTTATTATGAGCTTTATGCTCATCGCCAGCAGCTTTATTACTACCGTTTTGATTCCGGCGGAAGAATTTCGCTCGCCCGTCATAGACGCGACCGGAGCGATAATCGAAGAAGGCGGAAAGGCGAACGGACGCGCTCTGGCATATCTGGCGCATTCGTTCCTTGGCGATTGGTTCGGTACGGCTTATGACATCAGCACAATTGCGATTTTGTGGTTTGCCGGCGCGAGCGCAATGGCAGGACTGCTGAATATTGTGCCGCGTTATTTGCCGCGTTATGGTATGGCTCCCGAATGGGCAAAGGCGACGCGCCCGCTCGTGTTGGTCTTTATCGCAATTTGCTTTATTGTTACGTGGATTTTTAAAGCTGATGTCAACGCGCAAGGCGGTGCATACGCAACCGGCGTTTTAGTTTTGATGACTAGTGCGGCGATTGCCGTTACAATTTCAGCCTGGCGGCGCAGAGAAATCTGGCGCTGGGTTTTTGCGGCGATTGCGTTTGTATTTGCTTATACAACAGTTGTTAATGTTATTGAGCGACCGGACGGGCTTCGCATCGCTTCAATTTTCATCGTCGGCATCGTTCTATCGAGTTTTATTTCGCGGACGGCGCGGACTACCGAGTTGCGCGTTGAGAAAATCGAACTCGACACAAAGGCAAAAGAATTTCTAAACGATATAAGCACAGGCGAAATTCGGCTCGTAACTAATCGGCGCGAAACCGGCGATGTTGAAGAATATCGCTTTAATGAACACGAAAAACGGCTCGACAACCACATTCCGTCAAGCGACCCGATTTTGTTTTTTGAAGTCGAACTCGGCGACGCTTCGGATTTCAAGGGCAAACTGAAAGTGCGCGGCGTAGATATCGAAGGTTATCGAATTTTGCGGACGCATAGCCCGGCGGTGCCGAATGCGATTGCGGCGCTTCTGTTGCATTTGCGCGACAAAACCGGAAAAATTCCGCACGTTTATTTCGGCTGGAGCGAGGGCAATCCTCTGAAATATCTAATACGTTATATTTTATTCGGCGAGGGCGACACCGCGCCCGTTACCCGCGAGATTTTGCGGAAAGCCGAGCCGATTCCCGAACGCCGTCCGAATGTTCACGTCGGCGGATGAAATTTAATGATAAATGATAAACAGTAAATGCGAAACAATTTCTCAAATTTACCGCTCATCATTCACCGTTCATCATTGGATTCGGGTTCATTTGCAGAAAACAAGAGCGACAATAAACGGGGCGACCCTGTGATGGATAAAAGGGAACGGTTGTATAAGCGCCGCATTTAGCGCAGTGAACGGCAACTTCTATTTTCTGTTTGATGCCGGAGTTTTGAGCATTTGTAATTGCGGCGAGGCGCTCGTTTTTGGCTTGTTTGCATTCTTTGCAGCGTTTCGGCGGATTTTGCAGATTTTTGTCGCGGTAAAACACTTGTTCGCCGACCGTCCAGATGAAATCTGCTCCGCAATCTATACAAGATATAATTGAGTCTTCCAGTTCGGGAGTGTCCGCAAACGTTTTTTGATTGAATTCTTTAAGGCTGCCTTGTTCGGAATGTGGCATTGCTTGCTCCCTACCCTGAAACCATGTTCTGAAAAAGAATGTTTCGTTCAAACTTTAAAACATTCGTTTTTCTTGAGAGTATTAATACCTGTTTTTAGCTATATAAGAGAAACAACAAAACGAAAACTCCCCGTAATATTAGGATGAAATTTAAGTTTAATAAGCAATAGCTAATCGGTCTGATTTTGAAATTATAACTATCGGTTGTGAGTGTCAAGTTTTGCTTTAGACATTTTTTTTAGAATGCGTGATATGAAAATTCTGGTTATCGGTTCCGGCGGTCGGGAACACGCGCTGTGCTGGGCATTTAGAAAAAGCGGTAAAACGACTGAAATTTTTTGCGCCGACGGCAATGCCGGAATCGCGCAAATTGCCCGATGCGTCAACATAAAGCCGTCAGAAATCCACAAACTGGCGGATTTTGCCGAAGAAAACAAAATTGATTTAACTTTTGTCGGCGGAGAAACTTCGCTTGCCCTAGGCGTTGCCGACGAATTTGAAAAAAGGAATTTGAAGATTGTCGGTGCCAGCGGAAAAGCGGCGCGGCTCGAATCCAGTAAAGCGTTTGCTAAGGATTTTATGCGGCGTCATCACATTCCAACCGCAAAACATGAAGTAGCAAATTCAATTGCGGAAGCCGCGCAAATTCTCAAAAAAGGAACATTCGGCGGGGAAAATTCTCCGGTCGTCGTCAAAGCCGACGGACTCGCAGCGGGAAAAGGCGTCGTGGTTGCGGAAAACCGCAAACAAGCTGAACAAGCTATTAGTGAACTTGAACAATTAGCCGGAAAAAATGCGGCTGAAAAAATCGTTTTGGAAGAATGCTTAACCGGCAGGGAAGTTTCGCTGATTTTATTTACCGACGGCAAAAACTTTGTATTGATGCCGCCCGTCCGCGACCACAAACGCCTCGGCGAAAATGATCGAGGTGCAAACACCGGCGGAATGGGAACGATTTCCGACGACCGGCTTCTTTCCGAGAATCAAATCAAAACAATCGTCGAGGAAATTATAAAACCGACGCTCGAAGCAGCGCAGAGCGAAGGGTTTCCGTTTTGTGGAATTTTATTTTTGGGTTTAATGATAACTGACGCGGGCACAAAACTTCTCGAATATAACGTGCGCTTCGGCGACCCGGAAACACAGGTAATTTTAACTCGTCTGAAAACTGATTTGGTTGATATTTGCGAAGCCGTCTGCTCGGAAAATTTATCTAATATAAAAATCGAATGGGAACCGGGAAATACGGCGTGCGTCGTGTTGGCGTCAAAAGGTTATCCGCAAAAACCGCAAACGGGCGACGTAATTTTCGGTCTGGACAAAGCGGAAAATCAAAAACACGTTCAAATTTTCCACGCTGGAACGGCAACAGATGCAAACGGAGATTTTATTACCGCGGGCGGACGAGTTTTAGGCATTACAGCAACGGCTGAAAATTTGGACAAAGCATTACAAAAGGCATACGAAACCGTCGAGAAAATATCTTTTGACGGAATGCAGTTTCGCCGCGATATTGGAAATTAAATTGATTCGGCAGTTTAATAATTTTCCAGCAGTTTTCTGTAATTATCAAAATTTGTCTCCATTTCCGAAAGACTGTCGCCGCCGAATTTTTCGCGCATCGAGTTGGCTAAAACAATTGCCAGCATCGCTTCACCGATGATGCCCGCCGCCGGAACAGCCGTAATATCAGAACGTTCAAAAGCGGCTAAATTTTCCTGTTTCGTGTCAATGTCAACCGAACGGAGCGATTTTCGTAAAGTAGAAATTGGTTTCATAAAACCGCGCACGCGAAGTTCCTCGCCGTTTGTAATTCCGCCTTCCAAACCTCCAGCGCGGTTTGTAATCCGACTAAAAACATTGTCCGAAAAAATAATTTCGTCGTGAACGTGCGAACCGAAAAGCGCTGCGTTTTCGACGCCGTTTCCGATTTCGACCGCTTTGACTGCTTGAATCGACATAAACGCCTGCGCAATTCGCCCGTCGAGTTTTTCACTCCAGGATGTGTGCGAACCGAGACCGACAACGACGTTTTTCGCCGCGACTTCAAAAATTCCGCCTAAAGTGTCGCCTTCAGCTTTTGCTTTATCAACGAGTTCAATCATTTGCGCCTCGGCGGTTTTATCGGCGCAGCGAAGCGGAGAGGTTTCTTCAATCCGGGAAATCTCATCAAAAGTTTTCTGCAGAGGTTTTTCGGGGACGCTGCCGAGTTTTATGACGTGGCTTTTTATTTCAACTGCAAAATTCTCTAAAAGCTGTCTGGAAAACGCGCCGCAGGCAACACGAGCCGCTGTTTCACGCGCCGAAGCGCGTTCGAGTATGTCGCGCAAATCTCTTGATTGAAATTTTTGACCGCCGGCAAGGTCTGCGTGTCCGGGACGCGGGCGTTTTATTTGTTTGAGATTTTTCGGTTCGTTTTCGAGTTTTCCGCTCGACATAACTTCTTCCCAATGAATAAAATCGCGGTTTTCGATAATAAATGAAACAGGTGCGCCGAGAGTTTTTCCGTGTCTGACGCCCGAAAGGATTTGGATTTCGTCTTTTTCGATTTTCTGTCGTCCGCCGCGTCCGTAACCTTGCTGCCGTCGCCAAAGCTCAAAGTTTATCCGCTCGACATCAATCTCCAAACCCGAAGGCAATCCTTCAATTATGGCAGTCAAGGCTATTCCGTGCGATTCTCCGGCGGTTGTAAATTTGAAAAACATAATAATCAGCTGTCGGTAGTCGGTTGTATTTTCGTTTAAAGTCCAAATTCGTCTTTGTTCGTGCGGCTCTAAATTTTCTTTTTTCTGAAAACAACCAAACCGATACTGCCTAAAATCAGAAGACCGCCGAAAATAGTTTGTGGCGGAAGGCTTTCGCCCAAAAATGCTGCCCCGACAAGAACGGCAATCAGCGGCGTAACGAGTGAAATCATCATCGCACTGGTTGATTCGATTCTACTCAAAAGCCAGTAATAAAGCCAAAACGCCACGATTGTTCCAAAAATCGTTAGATAAAAAACACAAAAAATTGCCTGCCAAGTCCAATTAAAACTGAGCGGATTTCCTTCTTTTACCAGCGCATAAATTATTACGGGAACGATTCCGAACGTCATCTGCCCGAAAAGCATACTCGCCGGATGAAGATTTCCGCCGCGCGCTTTTATCAAAATCGAAGCCTGCGCCGCCGCGTATGCGCCAATAACAATTGCTACACAGCCGACAAACGCCATAACCGAGTTTATTTGCAGCTGCTCAATAAAAATGGTTGCAACGCCTGTCATTCCGAGCAGAACCGCGAAAACTTTCAGCCAGGTTATTCGTTCGTTTGGCAGATGAATCCACGCCAGGACAAGCCCGAAAACCGTAATCATCGACTGCAAAACCGCCGCTAAACCCGAGGAAATATATTGCTCGCTCCAAAAAACGAGACTGTAATTTACGGAAAACTGCAAAATTCCGGTCAAAGCCAGCAAATTCCATTCATGCTTTGTTTTAGGAAGCGGAATTTTTCGAAAATAAATAATGAAAGCTACAATAAAAATGGCAAGTAAAAATCGGGCGGCGGCAAAACTAATAGGCGGCAAATCTCTGAGTCCGATTTTGATAAAAAACCACGTCGTTCCCCATATCAGACAAAGAATAAGCCAAATAATTATTTTCATTTCAGTTAATCGTAAATTGTAAGAAATAAATTTTAATCAGCCAAAAACGATTAACTACTTTCTTTCAAAAAAACTTAAATTCGTTTCGCCCTGCTTAACAATTCGCCAGCGTCGAATATCACCGACCACATCGGTCAAAGTATTTTTGGCGTGATGCTCGACAATCAAAATCCCGTCTTCATAAAGCAGATTTCCAGCGTTCGCGCCGAATTCATACAGAAAAACCGCGTAATCTGTATTGTATGGCGGGTCAAAAAAAATTATGTCCCATTTCTTTAGAAATTCGCGGGTAATAAATTTTTCTGCCGTATCACAAAGAACTTCAGTTTGCGGCTCCGGAATTTTGAGAAGATCTAAATTTTCTTCAATCAAAGCGCAGGCGCGACGCGATTTATCGACAAAAGAAGAAAACCCTGCGCCGCGCGAAACGGCTTCGATACCGATTGCGCCCGTCCCGGCGCACAAATCAAGAAATCTGGTTTCGTCGTGTATTTTCGGAGTGAGGATATTAAACAAAGTCTCGCGCAGACGGTCGGATGTCGGACGGGTTTTAGTGTCGGCAGGAGTTTTCAAAATCCGCCCGCGATATTCGCCTGCAATTATACGCATTTATTAAATTGCGAATTTCAAATTACGAATGTCTGAAATGATTTTAAGTCGTAATGAAAGGGTTATCTTCTTTCGTAAAAACTAAGTGCCTTGTCGCCCTGCACAAGCACGCGCCAGCGGTTCATAACGCCAAATTTTTCGGGAAAAAACATTTCTGCATGGTGTTCAATAACTAAAACGCCGTGGGGTTTGAGTGTTGTGCCGCGATTAAAAAAAGCTAATACTTCGTCGTAATTTGTGTCTAACGGCGGATCGAAATAAACGATATCCCAAAAGCGTCGTCGCTTCTGCATCTGCTTTAAAAAAGGCACGGCTTCCATTTCGACAATTTCACCGTGACCGGGTTTAATGCCGCAAGCTTCCAAATTTGTCTTGATAAAGCTGCACATTTTGGCGGAACGCTCGACAAAAGTTCCGAGCAGCGCACCGCGCGAAATCGCCTCGATGCCGACCATTCCACAACCGGCGCAAAGGTCTAAAAACCTTCCAGCCCGTACGCGTCGAAACAAAATCCTAAACATAACTTCGCGCATACGCCGCGTCGTCGGTCTAATTTTTGGCGAAGCAGTGCTTTGCAGATACCTTCCGCGATGCTTTCCGTCGGTTATTTGCATATCCGAAACGATAGGCGGAAGATTTTCCGTTGCCCACGGCTTAAAATTTTTATCTTTCCGGTTAAAACGTACATTTGGTTGAAACCGATTGTTTTTCGTCTCAAGCTTTGGGTTTTTAGGCTGAAATTTTCCGTCTCTCGATTGAAATTTACCGGCGCCGCTTCGCGGTTTTCCATCACGTCTTTGAGTTGTTTCATCACGATTTTGAAATCGCTCGGGCTGTGACTGAAATTGGTTGTCGCCGGGTAAAAATCTCTTCGCCTGGTATGGTTTTTCTCCGTCCTTTTTGTAGCTTCTATTTTGATTGAAAGGTTTCGGTGTTGTGTCTGTCGGCGGTTTTTGTTTATCCATTTTTTCCTACAATTTAATTTACTACCGTGTAAGTTTTTGAATTTTTTAGCTTGAATCGGCACGAAAAAGTTATTTTAGACTATTAAGCTACCGGATAAATTGGGCATATAAAAATTGGAAGAATTCCTTAAACTTCTGAAACTTTGATTATTTAAATGTTTATGAAAATGAACAATTATCAATGTTTTATTTAAAAAACCAAACGAGATTGAAAAATCATATTGGAAATATAATCAAATATTGAACAAGTTTTCAATTGCCGAAAGTCTTTTTATTTTGAAAATTGTAAATTTTTATCCGATGCCGGCGAGACGAAAGCGTGCGTCGGCTCTGGCGGTTTCGATAAGCCTTGAAGTTTCTTGAGTTAAACGCTTTGAAGTAAGATAAAATTCGGCTTCTTGACGCGCTTTGTCCAGAATTTCCAAATCACGGATTATGTTTCCGATTTTAAAAGTTTGCACGCCGGACTGACGAGTTCCCAAGATTTCACCTTGCCCGCGAATTTCCAAATCTTTTTCGGCAATCCGAAAACCGTCGGTTGTCTCTTCCATAATTCCCAAACGCTCACGCGCGACAGCAGTTTTTTTATCGCCCGTCAAAAGCACGCAAAAAGATTGTTCCGCGCCGCGCCCGACGCGCCCGCGAAGCTGGTGCAGTTGCGACAGACCAAAACGTTCGGCGTGTTCGATAATCATCAGAGAAGCATTCGGCACGTCAACTCCAACTTCGATAACGGTTGTCGAAACCAAGATATTAAGTTCTCCGCTGACGAATTCCTGCATTATTTCTTCTTTTCCAGCGCCTTTCATCTTGCCGTGGAGAAGTCCTATTTTATAGTTTGGAAAAACCTTGTCGCGCAGTTCTTCAAACATTTTTGTCGCCGCCTTCAAATCCATTTTCTCCGATTCTTCAATCAGCGGATAAACGATATAAACCTGGCGACCGAGCGCAATTTCTCTCTCAATTCCTTTATAAACGCCCTCGCGTTTATCTTCGCCGACGACAACGGTTTTTATCGGCGTGCGTCCGGGCGGCAATTCGTCAATTACGGAAACTTCCAAATCGCCGTAAACCGTCATCGCCAGCGAGCGCGGAATCGGCGTAGCAGTCATAACCAAAATATCGGGACGAAGCCCGCGCGCGGTTAATTCGGCGCGCTGCATTACGCCGAAACGGTGCTGCTCATCAACGATTGCCAAACCTAACTTCTCAAATTCGACAGCATCTTGAATAACGGCGTGCGTTCCGATAACGGCGTGGATTTCGCCTTCGGCAATCGCTTTTTGAACTTTGCGTTTTTCGGCGGCGCGAAGACTTCCAATCAGTAGATCAACTCGGTAATTCGTGTCTGCAAAAATTTTTTTGGCATTTCGCGCGTGTTGTTCGGCTAAAATTTCCGTCGGCGCCATCAGAGCGGTCTGATAACCGTTTTCCATCGCGGCGAACATCGCCAGAAACGCAATAATCGTTTTGCCGCTGCCGACATCGCCCTGCACTAGACGATTCATCGGCGCATCCGACTGCATATCATCGAAAATGCGTTTGATGACACGCTCCTGCGCGCCTGTCAAACTAAAAGGCAAAAGATTTTTTATTCGTTCAAACGTGCGTTCGGAAATTTCTATAATCGTACCTTTCGGTTCTTTTCGGCGCTCGCCGCGCTTGAGTTGCAGGGCAAACGAAACCCAGAAAAATTCCTCGAAAATAAGACGCTTGTGAGCGTTGCTGCGCGCGGCGGCATAATCATTGATGCTGCAATCTTCGGGCGGAAAATGAATTTCTTCGACCGCCTGGGCGCGCGTGATGAGATTTTGCCGTTCGCACAAATCCTTTGGCAGAGTTTCTTTGATAGAAGATTTATCGAGGTTTTGCAGAACGTTGTAAATGATTTCGCGCAATCTTTTCGTTTGAAAAACCCCAAGTTTGCGATAAACCGGCACGCGCCGTCCGGTATGAATCATCGCAAATTCGGGATTGCCTGAATCTTCTTCCAAAAAATCTTCGTCGGCATTTTTGTTGTCGGATTCAAAATTCTGCTCGCCGTCTTCTGCTGCATTCGATAAATTCTTTAACAATCCAAACTCGTTATAATCTTGTTCCGAGCGCAAAATTTCCAATTCGTCCGGTTTATTTATTCGCAACGCAAACGTATTTTTCCGCGCGTCCCATTCCCATTTGCCGTAAGCGACAAAGCGCGTGCCGCGTTCAAATCGTTCTTTCCAGTAGTTGACGATGCGATATGCGCCTTTGCCGGAAACAAACCACCAGACGACGACGGGTTTTCTGGTTCGCTCAAAATCGCCGCCGGTAATTTCAAAAATAAAAAGCGGAGGTGCTTTCGGTCCGCGATTTTTGCCGACTTGAAAACCGCCTGCAACGCGCGCGTAAAGCTCAATTGACGCTTCCAAACCCTCGTAAAGTTCGTCAATTTGAATCAAATTCGAGCGGTCTTCATAGCGCATCGGGAAATAATTCAAAAGGTCTTCAATGACCACATCGGTTAAATCGTTTTTGTATGTAAAAGCGGCAACTGCCATCGCCAATTTGAGCGCCATTGCGACGGACAAGCCTAAAATTTCAAATTCGTGAAGTTCGACAAGCGGCGTTTGAAGTTTGAGTTTCATCGAAAGAATTTTAGCACAGAAGGTTAAGGAAAATATGGCAAACTTCGTCAGTTTAAACATCGAAATTTATATGCCGAAGCAAAACAAATCCGACGCCTTGTAAATTGTTCTTAAAGCTAAAGTCTTTTTTGTAAAACCCAATCAATTTGTGGGTCGGAGCCGAGTTGAAAAATGTGTTCGCCGCATTTTTCAAAGCCAAATTTGGCGTAAAATTTCTGCGCCCGAAAATTAAATTCCCAGACGCCAAGCCAAATAAAATCGGAATTTTCCTCACGCGCAAAATCTAAACAAGCGTTCATTAATTTTGCGCCGATGCCTTTGCCAATGAATTCCTGCAAAGCATAGAGACGGCAAAGTTCAATCGGATTTTTCGCTTGGACGCATTTTTCCGCAGAGTTTATTTGCAATTTAGCGTAGCCGACGGCTTTGTCTTCAATTTCCGCGATAAAAATTGTAACGTCTTTGCCAGTTAAATCCATTCTAGTCGCTTCGGCGGTGAAATTTTCGTTCATATAAACCCGCATATCTTCGGGCTTGTTTCTCTGGTCGCTGGCAAAAGCGTCGAAGAAACTCGCCGCTCCGATGTCGGCAAGCGTTTGAGCATCGGCGAGCGCCGCAAATCTA
The DNA here is from genome assembly GCA_002050355.1 of Acidobacteria bacterium 28-9. GTDB lineage: Bacteria > Acidobacteriota > Blastocatellia > Pyrinomonadales > Pyrinomonadaceae. The sequence continues at coordinate 78,119 of MWYY01000063.1, read as the reverse complement.
ATATTAACCGTCGAATTCATCTATTTTCCGTAAAGAACCCAAGCGCGTCGTTGTGAACGATAACGGCATCGGAACTTTTTTGCAGAGCCGCTTGAAATTTATCGTTAAAATTTTCGTCCGCATCTTCAAAATTGAGTAAACCGCGTACTTCATGCAGCAATGCCTTTGCTTCCGGTTCGCTTGCCGGTCGGCGCACGGAAGCGGTTTCGTCAATCAACGCGACGAGCGAGGAAATTTTTCGCAGCCAGGCAAAATGCACATCGTTTAAAACGAGTTGAAGGTAATGATTCGGATTTGTAATCGCGCCGTTTTTCGTTTCATATTCGATTTTTGCATCTTCGAGCAATGTTTTATGAAGGCGCAGCAGCGATTTGCTCAAATCTTTCATATTACGGCGCGTCCGGTCGGTTAAAGCGTCATGTCCATTTTCAAATTTCGGTTCCATTACTTTATTTTAGCGTAAAGGCTTGAAATCAAACCACAAGAAAAAAACCTTTCTGACAAATTCCTTCAGAATATTAAAAAAGGTTAGTAATTTGATTGACGAACGAGTATTTTTATAATATCAAAAAAACTGACGTAGAATAAATTTTGAGAAAATATGCATGAATTTGAAAATTTTCGGCTCGAAAAATCTGCGATAAAGCCAGATAAAGCCTTACCGGAATTTACCGATTCGTTTGCTTTCGACCAAAAGCTTTTTGAAGCTGATATTCGGGTGAGCATCGCGTATTGCGACGCGTTGTTTGACGCAGGAGTTTTAACGCGCACCGAAGCTGAACGCATAAAAAACGGGCTTCAAGCTATTCTAAAACGTTCGGAATACGACAAAAATTATTTTAACGAATCTCCCGTCGAAAACGTTCATTCATTCGTCGAAGCCAAACTCATACAACTAATCGGCGACGCCGGTCGCAAACTTCAGATTGGCAGCAGTCGATGCGACCAGGCGGTAACTGCTTTTCGTTTGTGGCTCAGAGAGGAAATAGAGAAAATTTCAATTCTCGCGCGACAGTTGCAGGCGGCTTTTATAAACGCGGCAGAAAGGCAGCGTGAGGCAATTTTACCCGGTTACGCGCATCTACAGCGAGCGCAGCCGATACTTTGGGCGCATTGGTGTCTGGCGTATTTTGAAATGCTGGCGCGCGACAGAGAACGACTCGATGAAGTTTGGCGGCGCGTTAACGTTTTGCCGCTCGGTTCGGCGAATGCGGCGGGAACGAATTTTGAAATTGATCGTGAAGAGGTTGCCGGAAATTTAGGTTTTGAAGGCGTGTCATTAAATAGTGTGGACGCTGTTTCCGACCGGGATTTTGCGGTTGAATTCGTCGGCGCGTGCGCTTTGCTGATGGTGCATCTCTCGCGTCTGGCGGAAGATTTAATTCTTTACGCCTCCAAAGAATTTCAATTTATAGAACTCGGCGGCGCAGACGCGACTGTTTCAAATTTGTCATCGCGAAAGAATAACATCGATAGATTAGAGATTGTGCGCGGCAAAGCCGGACGCATTTTCGGTCATCAAATTGCGCTGCTGACAACGCATAAACGTTTGCCGATGGCTTATAGCAAAGATTTACAGGAAGACAACGAAGCGGTTTTCGATACGGTTGATACGGTGAAAATTTGTTTGCAGACGGCGGCGGATGTTTTGAACGGAATGCGCGTCAGAGAAGAAAAAACTCGTGCGGCGGCAGCCGAAGGTTATTTCAATGCAGGCGAACTCGCCGATTATTTGGTGCAAAAAGATGTTCCCGTTCAAATTGCCGACCAAACGGTTCAAAGCATTTTGTCTTACGCTGTTTCAAAGGGAAAGCAACTGAACGAATTAAGTCTGGCTGAAATGCAAAATTTCTCGGCGCAAATAGAAAACGATATTTACAGTGTTTTAAGTTTGGAACAAACTCTGGCAAACAAATCTCAAATCGGCGGAACAGCGCCGGAAAGAGTTTACGAAGCGCTCGAAGCAGCACTGATTTCTCTGGAAATGGAAGAATAATTTTATTTTAGAAGGTTTATAAAAATAGCTATTCGATTTAGATAATTTATTAAAAACACGTAATATTTTGGTATTTGGAAAATGCACAAATTCGTTCGCAGTCTTTTAACCGAGTGGCGCAAACTAGGTTTGCCTTTTTCCGATGAAACCTTTGTCGTCGCGGTTTCGGGCGGCGCGGATTCGGTAAGTCTGGCGTTGGCTTTAAATGAATTAGAAAGACTGGGAAAACTGAATTTACGTTTCGTTATCGCGCATTTTAATCACAATTTACGCGGCGAGGAAAGCGACGAGGACGAACGCTTTATCAGAAATTTTGCGGAAAATTTCGACTTTGAACTCGCTTGCGGCAAAATCCAGAATCCAGAATCAACAATCGAAAATCAAATTGGCAATCTCGAACAGAATGCTCGTTTTGCCCGGTATGATTTCTTGCGTCAGACGGCTGAAAATCTTCGTGCTTTTGGAATTTTGACCGCGCACACGCTCAACGACCAGGCGGAAACTTTTCTGCTGAATCTAATTCGCGGAAGCGGTTTGGAGGGTTTGGGCGGAATAAAAACGGTAAGAGATTTTGAGCTGCACATTCCAGATTCAAAAAACGAAAACCTCCAATCAGAGACGGAAGATTTTCAATCAAAATCCAACATCCAAAATCCAACATCCAAAATCCTTCTGGTTCGTCCTTTGTTAAAATGGGCAAGACGCGAGGCGACGGAAAATTTCTGTCGCGAAAACAAAATCGAGTTTCGGTCAGATTCGATGAATGAAAATTTGGCGTTTCGGCGTGTGCGAATTAGAAAAGTTTTGCTGCCTCTTTTGGAAGATTTCAATCCGAAAATTGTTGAAACGCTGGCAAAAACAGCGAATTTGTTGCAGGAAGATTTCAGCCAAATAAAAAACTCGGCTAACTTCGCCGCCGGAAATTTTCAGTGGAAAGAGCCGAACAGCGCAAATATCTTAAATCTAAAAGAATTTAAGAATTTATTTCCCTCGATGCGCCGACAGATTTTGCGCGAGTGGCTGAAAAATTGTCGCGGCGGTTTGCAAAAATTGGATTCAAAACATTTGGAAGCAATCGAAAATTTAATACGAGGCCGGCGAAGCGGCAGGACAATCGAATTGCCAAACGGTGAAACAGTTATAAAAAGACAGGGGAAATTATTTTTTGAAAAAACAAAGGTTGAAAAAAGCCGGACGGAGAACTACAATCAAGGATTAGATTTTACAAAGGGCGAAAACGCTATCGAGAACAACGATTGAAAGGAAACTTTCATCAAAAGTTTGTAACCGAAATTATAAAGTTAAACTTTCGAGCGGTAAAAAAGAAAGTTAATTTTTGGAGGCACAAAAGTTGAGTTCTAAAGCAAAGCAAGTTTTATTGTGGTTAATGATTATTTCCACGGCGATGTTGTTTGTTTATTTTTTGCAAGGTAAGCAAACCACGAATCCACAGGAATTAACCGTTGACCAGGCTATTACGCGAATCAAAAACAAGGAAATAAAAGAGACGGGTTTTAAAGCGTCTCAAGTTGATTTGACGGACAGCAACGGAAAAAAATATTTTACATATATCGGTAGCGACGCGACGCGCGAGGCAATCCTCAAATCCGTGACTGAGATAAACGACGGCAATCCTAGTTTTATAAAAAACACGGACGAGCCGCAATCGAGCGGCTGGGGTTGGCTTATGCTGATTAACTTCCTGCCGTTTCTATTGCTCATCGGACTTGTGGCTTTTACGCTGCGCCAAATGCAGGCTGGCGGCAACAAAGCGCTGAGTTTTGGAAAATCACGCGCCAAATTACTCAATAATCAGCAAAAGCGCGTTACGTTCAAAGACGTTGCTGGAGTTGACGAAGCCAAAGAAGAACTCGAAGAGATAATCGAATTCTTGAAAGACCCGCAAAAATTCCAAAAACTCGGCGGTAAAATTCCGAAAGGCGTTTTGATGGTCGGACCTCCGGGAACAGGAAAAACGCTGCTTGCTAAAGCCATCGCGGGCGAAGCAAATGTTCCGTTTTTCTCGATTTCAGGTTCGGATTTTGTGGAAATGTTCGTCGGAGTCGGTGCCAGCCGCGTTCGTGATTTGTTCGAACAAGGCAAGAAGAACGCGCCGTGCATTGTCTTTATTGACGAGATTGATGCCGTCGGCAGACACCGCGGCGCAGGTTTAGGCGGCGGACACGATGAACGCGAACAAACCTTGAATCAACTGCTTGTCGAAATGGACGGTTTTGAATCAAACGACGGAGTTATCCTGGTCGCATCGACAAACCGCCCGGACGTTCTTGACCCGGCACTTCTTCGACCCGGACGCTTTGACCGGCGCGTTGTCGTCGGCAGACCGGACGTAAGAGGACGCGAAGGTATTTTGAAAGTTCACACGCGCAAAATTCCGCTTGATGAAAACGTCAACATTAACGTGATTGCGCGCGGAACACCTGGATTTACCGGCGCAGACCTTGCCAATATCGTCAACGAAGCGGCTTTGAATGCGGCACGTTACAACAAAAAGGTTGTAGGAATGACAGATTTTGAAATCGCCAAAGATAAGGTGATGATGGGCGCCGAACGCAAGAGTATGGTTTTGTCGGACGAGGAAAAGAAATTAACCGCTTACCACGAAGCCGGACACACGCTCGTCGGTCTGAAAGTTCCGTCGGCTGACCCGGTTCATAAAGTTTCGATTATACCGCGCGGAATGGCGCTCGGCGTAACGCAGCAATTGCCGGAAGCCGACCGTCACAGTTACACGAGAGAACATCTGACGAGTCAAATTGCGATTTTGATGGGCGGACGTATAGCCGAAGAACTTTATCTCGGTGCAAATAATATTACGACCGGCGCGTCGAATGACATCGAGCGTGCGACCGAACTTGCCCGTTCGATGGTTTGCGAATATGGAATGAGCGAACTTGGACCTCTTACATTTGGCAAAAAAGAAGAACAAATCTTTTTGGGTCGGGAAATCTCGCAGCATCGAGATTACTCTGAAGATACTGCTATAAAAATTGATCAGGAAGTTAGGAAAATTATCGGCGGTCAATACGAGTATGCCAAGCAAATCATTAGCGCAAACAATGATGCAATGATGCGTTTGACCGAAGCATTAATCGAGCGCGAAACGCTTGACGGCGTGCAAATCAGGCGTCTAGTTGCCGGTCTTCCTTTAGACGATGAAGGTTCTTCTCCTACCTCGTCGGATGATGAAGGCGGAACAAAGACGCAGGAAGAAACTTCGCGCAATCCTTTCAAAAATCCGATTCTGCCGCCGATTACCGGAAATAATCCGGCGACGGCTTAGAAAAGTGAAAAATATATTCAAAAAAAGGCGACGTGAAAATTTTCACGTCGCCTTTTTTTGAATATATTTTTGCTTACTTGCTGGACAAGACTTGTTCTAACCTTTTAACTAACTGACTTTGCGGATTAATCTCCTCGAGTTGTGACAAAATTTTTGCGGCTTGCTCGGCATCGCCTTTTTTGAAATAAGCAATTGCCAAGTTGTAAAGCGTCGGTTCATATTTCGGATGAGTTTGCAGCCCGGTTTGGAATTCTTTTATCGCCCGGTCGAAATCCGGCTTTTCACGTTCGACAAAAGTTATACCCAAATCGGTTCGGACATTTATATCGTCGGGCTTTGTGTTTAACGCTTGGACATACCATTTTTCCGCTTTCTCAAATCTTCCGATGTCGAAATAAGCGTTTCCGAGCTTTACAATATTTTCATATTCTTTTGGATTGATTTGTTCGGCTTTATCAAAAAATTCCTTTGCTTTGTCCAGACCTCTAATTTGTAGATATATATTTCCGGCTTGTATCTGCGCGTCGAAATTGGCTGGTTCGTTCCTGGCTCTATCAAGTTTTTCAGAAACTTCCGGTAACGGCTTGCCTTGCGTTTGTGGTTCTTTGATGTCGGCGGCTTGTGTCTGCTGTTGCGGAAAAGACGGATTTACCGTGTTTTGCCGAGGATTTTGTTGCTCTGAAATTTCGCGCCGATTGATAGTGTTGGCTATGTAAAATCCGATGATAAGACCGGCAATCAAACCGCAAACGCCGAATAAATTTTTTTTTTGCATTGAAACAAATTGCCGCAAACAACACAAAATTCGCAAAAATGTATTTTGTTCTTTTGTGTTGTTTGCGGTTAAAATTTATGCGTAACTATGCAATCCCGGAAGCAGATAGCTAACGCCTAAATAAGTAAAAATTACTAATAAAAAGCCGACGATTGCAAAATAAGCGGAACTTCTGCCCGACCAGCCGCGCGAGATTCGAGTGTGCAGAAACGCGGCGTAAGTCAGCCAGGCAATAAGAGCGCCGGTTTCCTTCGAGTCAAAGCCCCAGGGTCTGCCCCACGATTCATTTGCCCAAATCGCGCCCGTGATAAGAAGCATTGCAAGACCGGCAAAAGCGAGACACGCGGTTTTATACATCAAACCGTCGAGCGCATCAAGCGAGGGAAGTCTTTCGATTAATTTTTCTGTGCGAAAGCCGAACAAAATTACAAAAAACGTTCCCGCCAGAGCCGTTATCAAACCGGAGAGTTCGACAGGATTCGTGTTCAAGCTCAAAAACATCTTTTCGTAGTTCAATTGCAGATATTGCTTCGCCGTCAGTTCGAATTCGGTCGGCGATAGAGCGGCAAATTCCTGTGCCGATAGTCCTTGTTTGGAAGCGATTTCTTTCCCGGCGGTTATAAACTGACTTTGATTTTGCGTCAATTGCGTGCTTATTTTCGCACTAATATCAGTTGTCGATTTTATACCCGAAACCAACAAAGCAATTGCTAAAATTTGCGCAACTAAAGAAAGTTTCAATAACAAATGCCCGATTTTTTTCGCGCCTTCATTGTTTTGATACAGAAATATTAAAAAAGAAATGATAACGCCGACAAGTAAAATACCCGACAAGACAAGCATTGTTCCGACATACGGAATTTCCAGGCGAAACGGGGTCGAAAAAGGTTTTGCGCCGCTCGTCGAACCAGGCACGAAAAGCCCTGCGCGGTAAACGAATTCGGTAAAAACAGAAAACTTGCTGACGGTTGCAATCACGGCAAGCGCAAAAACGCTCGACCAAATCGCCATAGCTTCAACTTTTACTCGATCTTTTAACAAATAAATCACAGCGACGGCAAAGCAAACGAGCGCCACACCGTAACTTAAAGATGCAACGCCGACGTGAATCGGTCGCCAGTAAGAATCCAAAACAGGCGGCAAATCGATAAATTCAGGTCCGATAAATCTGGCGAGTGTTAAAATAATAGCGGCAAGCGGAAGCGTAAACGCGCTCAGAAATTCAAACTTCTTGCGGTTTGCTATCAAAAGCGTCGTAATGCCCGCGCCGAACGCAAAGGCGAGACTCAAATCATACAAATTGGCAAACGGAATGTAGCGGAAAAACCAAGGCGTTTCCATATTTCCGCCCGCGCGAAGCATTGCAATTTCGCGGTCGTACGCGCCGACCCAGCGTACGAGCCAGCTCGAAAGATTGAAAAAAACGCCGAGCGCACCGCTCCACAAACCGATTTTCCGCGCCATTTCAGACGGCGCGTAAAGATTCGTCAGTTGAAAAAGCGCGGCGAAAATGTAACAGGCGAGCGCAATCATCATCAGCGCGCCGTCGGAGATAAATTTTCCGCCGACTTCGATACGCAGAAACAGCATCAGAAACGCACCGGCGATCGTTAAAATTGCAGGCAAATACCCAAAGCCGGAAAAGCCTACATTTTTTGTTTCTCTAATTTTGTTGGCAGTTAAAACTTGCGACATATTTTTTATAAGTGGTTAATAAATTAGCAAAGAAGAAAGCTATTTAATGTTTACGATTCGCTGTTTACCATTCAGTTTGTGGTTAGATTTTGTTTTAGCTTCTCAAATTTATCTTCTAAACCTTGTTCGTTTCTATTTGTGTGTCCGCCGAGAATAACTTGAAAGTTTCCCGCATCCGTTTTTTCAATCAAAGCCCAAATGCGTCGATGCGAGATAAAAAACACAAACATTAGCGCGCCGATTAAACCGAATCCGCCGAGATACCAGGCGACGAATGCACCATTAAACGGGTCGTATTTTATCGAAAGGACATGCGCGAGCGGAGATTTTTCAAATTCGGTCAGCCGCCATTTGTAACCGGCAACCGGCGCGCCGACCGGGATATTGTCGGGCATTTTTCTGCCGAAGGCATAAGCCGATTTTTTCTCGCCATCAGGTGTTGTAATATTCAATTTGACCGCCGGATTGTTATATTCGGCAGAGCGCGTGTCAGGCTGCGAGCCGTTTAAAATAAAATCAGGGAAAAACGCTTCGTAATCTATTTTTGTTCCGTCCGCCAAATTCGCAGAACCATTTCGCGCCAGATTTAATTTTAATGGTTCTCCACCCGTTTGCGGCGCAACTTCCAGAGTCATATTACGCGCACTTCCGACTGTAATTGCGCTTGCCTGGAAAAATCTATAGCCGCGATAAGCGAAGGGTTTATTAAGACTTACGTCGGCAACAGTTTTGCCGTATTGCGGGTCATCGATTTCAATTCGCGTGCGCCAATCGAGCGTGTTGTTAATTCCAATCGAGCCTTTTGGGTCAATCAATTTTTGCTCTATATCGGTGCAATTAATCGTAAAAGGCAAACTGACGACGTAACGCTCCTGCTTATCCAGATTAAATTCAATCATCTGGATTTCATTCGTCGTCTGTCCTGGCATCATTCGCACGTCAGCGTCAAAACCGGTTTGCAGCGCGACGAAATGTCCTAAAAAGAGAGTTAGAAGCGCGACGTGAACGATATATGCGCCCAGACGATTCCATTTACCGCTTTCGCCGAAAACGAAAAGTTGATTTTTTTTCTCGCTGACAATCGGTTTAAGTCCGTGCGATTTGAAAACATGACTGATTTTTTCGACAATTTCCTTTTCGCTCGCGCCGTGCATTTCGACGATCGCGTTTTGCTTTTGACCGAGCAGCCATTTTCTCGAAGCATCGAGTTTCGGGCGTGAGATATATGACCAAGCCGACGGAAAACGATCAATCGAAGCCAGAACGATATTGAGCGACAATACCAAAAGGAGTAGATTAAAATACCAACTGTGGTAAATGTCGAATAGTTTCAAATAACCATAGACAGTTTTTTCCGCAGGCGTCAGAGATGCGTAATAAGCGTCGAAACCGTTGACGTTTTGCTGAATGACAAGCATTCCGACCATTGCCAGCGCAACCAGAATGCACAGCAAAACGACGCCGAAACGTACCGAGCTTAAAAAATCCAAAACGCGATTTAAAACGGGTGCGGTTTTCGGTTTAGAAATTTCTCGTGTGTTTTCCTTTATTATTTCTTCGGCGGCAAACATCTTCTTTATTGCTTTTCGATTTGATAATAAAAATCATAACTTAGCCGATTTTATTTGTCATCTTCAAAAAAATTAGTTTGACTGTTAAGAAAAAGAAGTTTCGCTTTGAGGTTTGAGGTTTGGAAAAATACAAAAGGCAAGTTATTCTTACATTTATCAAATCTGTTGAACAAATCCTAAATGGAAGTAATCACAGCCGAAATACAGGAAGCAAAAGCAGTGAGTTTGCGCGAAAAACTTGCCGCTTATCTTGAACTGACTAAACCGCGAATCGCGTTGCTGCTGGTTCTGACATCGGCGGCGGGTTTTTATCTGGGCGCAGACGCAGGCTTTAATTTTGTGCTGTTCGTCAATTCGATGATTGGCATAATGCTGCTTGCTTTCGGTGTTGCGACCTTAAATCAATTTGTCGAAAGAGAAACCGACAAACTTATGGAGCGAACGGCAAAACGCCCTTTGCCGACAAAAAAAATAACTCCGGCGGAAGCGTTAATCTTTGGCATTTCGCTAACTTTTGTTGCGGAAATTTACTTAGCCTTTTTGGTTAATGGATTGACTGCGTTTCTCGGTTTGATTGTCATCGTCGGTTACGTTTTTCTTTACACGCCTTTGAAAACCAAAACGTCGGCGTCGACGGCAATCGGCGCTTTGCCGGGCGCACTTCCGCCGCTAATGGGTTTTACCGCTGCCGCAAATGAAATCACATTAGGAGCTTGGGTTTTGTTTGCGATGCTTTTTTTGTGGCAGTTTCCACATTTTCTGGCAATCGCGTGGATGTATCGTGAGCAATACGCGAAAGCGGGAATTTTGATGCTTCCCGTCGTGGAGCCGGAAGGAAAAATTACGGCGCGGCAAATGGTGATTTTTACCGTTCTGCTTCTCCCGGTCAGCATTACTCCGTTTTTTATTTATGACTTTGCCGGTCATCAGATGGCTGGGTGGATCTATCTGGTCGGCACAAGCATTTTAGGAATTTGGTTTTTAACAGCAAGCATCGAAGCGGCGCGCGCCAAAACCGTCGAAAAAGCGCGCAAACTCCTTTTTGTTTCCATTTTATATCTGCCGATTGTTTTTGCATTAATGGTTTTTGACCATAAATAGATTTCAAGTTTTTAGTTTCAAGTTATGAAAGTTGGAACAGCCGAGACAACTGTCGAAGAAAAGAAAAAAATAAAAAAGCTAACTGGCTTGAGCGGTGGAACAAGTTCAAACGGCGGAAGGCGAAATAATGGCGGAGGCGGAGGCGGCAGCGACGGTGGCGATAACAACAATCAAGATTATTTAGGAGATACGGAAAGATATTCGTCCGATAAGTTTCGAATCGGAATGTGGTTTTTGCTGCTTGTCGTTTTGATGACTTTCGGCGGCTTGATTAGCTCGTATATTGTTCTTGCAACCAACGGCGCTCTGGAATGGAAGCCTTTTGCTTTACCTGTCCAGATTTGGCTAAGCACATTATTGATAATTGCAAGCAGTTTTACTTACACAATCGCTCAAAAATCTCTCCACGCCGAAAATCAAACAAAAGCGAAAAACTGGCTGCTGGCGACGACCGTTCTGGGCGCGATGTTTATTTCTTCGCAAATTTTAGCCTGGGTTGCGCTGGTCGGACGCGGCATTTATGTCGCCAGTAATCCTTATGCGGGGTTTTTCTATATTCTGACGGCGGTTCACGCGCTTCACGTTCTCGGCGGAGTCTGCACGCTTGGCTACATCGTTTTGCGAACGTGGAATGAAACTTCTTCTCACGATGAATTAACGAGACGCAAATCAATTTCAACAGCCGTTGGCTGGTATTGGCATTTTATGGACGGTCTATGGATTGTTTTGTTTCTTTTGCTCGGTTTTTGGAAATAGATTTATGGAAGCGGTCGCCACGACAAATCAAGAGAAAAAATCAAAAACATTTATAAACATAATTTCGATCGTCGTACCGATTGCAGTTGCCATACTTCTCGGTTTGCCGAACAAACTTGATTTGGGCGCGTGGACGAAAACCTTACCGCACGTTATCGGTTTTATCAATATTTTAACGACGGTTGCTTTAATCTTCGGGTTAATTTTTATTCGTTTGAAAAAAGTTGACGCGCACCGAACAATGATGAGCATATCTTTCGGTTTAGGCGCTTTTTTTCTGATTTGTTACGTGCTGTATCATCTGACAAATTCCGCTAATCGGTTCGGCGGTGAAGGTTTTGTTCGCTCAGTTTATTTCTTTGTTTTAATAACCCACGTCGCGCTTTCGCTCGTTGTTTTGCCGCTCGTTTTGCGAGCAATGTTTTACGCCGTTACAAAACAATTTGCGCTTCATAAAAAACTCGTTAGATTTGCTTATCCTATTTGGCTTTATGTTTCCATGACCGGCGTGATCGTCTATCTTCTTGTTTATCAGTTATATCCGGCTAAATAAAAAAATAGTTTAAATTCTTGCGAAAATAAAAATCAGGTGTTATATTATTTTTGTTGAAAACTTAATCGCCGAAGTTGATTGACTTATAAATCAACGCGGGGGAACCAACGTATTAAAGAAATTTAATACACGGGGCGAAGCGTTTTGCTAAAGAAAACGCGGGGACAACTTCTTCTTCGTTCCTAGCCCGACAGCTAACCTCGTAGGTGGGTGAAGAAGACACGAGAATTTTTGCCGTTACAAGCGCGATTTTGTGTGTGCTTCGTGCCTTTGATTTTTTTCAACAAATCAAACGAGACATCCAGTCTTCTCAAAGAAAAGCAAAAAGTTCCGCATCGCGCGATGCGGAACTTTTTGTGTGTTCAGCCTTAGTGTCTGATTTTATAAAAACTACAAATAATTTACCAATTTGAGCGGAATTTTTTCTTCTCTGTCGAGCATAATTTTGCTCGGCTTTTCATCGAATTTTAATGAAAAGGTTTCCGTTCGTTTTTTGATTTCAATCGCTTGATTTTGTGTTCCCTTTGCGGTTGTAATTTCGACATTTATCGGCAAGCGAAAAGCCGAAGGCGTTTTAGAGTCTGGTATTTGTGTTTGAGTTACAGTTAGATTCAAGGTTTTCGTTCTCGGATTGTAATTATGTCTGACCGACAGTTTCGGGTAACCTGCGCCGTAAACCCATTGCGAGAAAAACCAATCCAAACTCATACCCGAAGTTTCTTCCATCGCTGTTTGTAAATTTTTCGATTCGACGTTTTGAAATTTGTGGCGGTTGAGATAAACATTTATGGCTTTCCAAAAATTTTCCGTCCCGACCGTTTCGCGTAAAGTATGAATAACGGCGCCGCCTTTTTGATAAGTTATAGAGGCGTTATTTAAATTGAATAAATCTTCGTCGGGGCGCGCCGCTTTGAAAAAAAGTCCGTGACGGTTGCGGCTAACAGCGTCAGACGCCATAAATTGGAGTGCGTTTTCCCGAACTTTCCGCAAATAATCCTCCCGACCGAAAATCTTTTCGCGGTAAGCCGCTTCCATAAAAGTAGCAAATCCTTCATTTAGCCACAGTTCAGACCAATTTTTACACGTTACGAGGTTGCCGAACCAGGAATGCGCGAGTTCGTGAGAAACTAAATCCATGACGTTTCCTTCCGGCGTGAACAATATTTCCGTGTCAGCCATCGTCGTCGCAGTAATGTTTTCCATCCCGCCAAATTGAAAGTTCGACACGATTGTTTGGTCATATTTGTTATATGGAAAATCAATAGCCGTAAGCTGTTCATAAACCCGTATCATTTCTTTGGTTCTTGCATAAACGGTCGGTATGGTCGCATTTGTCTCCGGTAAAACGGTAAAACTCATCGGAGTATTTTCCTTTGCATAAACGTAATATCCGAGCGGAATATTCTTGTATGTTTCGACAAATTTCTTGTAAGTTCCGACAACGAATGATGTTAGATAAGACGAATGAGCAACCGACATTTTGTAATGAAATGTTCGCGTGCCGTTTGCGTTTTCCGTAGTTTCCAGCAGCTCGCCGTTCCCGATTGCCGTTTCGCCTTTTTCGACAGTGATAAATTCCTCGCTGGTAGCTTTGTCATCGGGAAAATCATAGGAGGGAAACCAAAAATGCGCTTCTTCAGATTCGCCTTGCGACCAGACTTGCGAGTCGCGGACGACTTTACCGTCTTCGCGGTGAGCGTCAATAAAATAAACGCCTTTTTTCGGCTTTGTCGTCGAATATTTGAATCGGACGGAAATTAATTCATCCGGCGAATACGTTTTATCGAGACTGACAATAACCTTTTCGCCAATTGTTTTATATTCGAGATTTTTATTTTGCGGCTCTAAAACCACCGACGCGAATTTTAAATTTGCCGCGTCTAATTCGATTGTTTTGAAATTACCTTTGAGCGGTTTGAATTGAACGGTTGTGTCACCGAAAACAACCTTATTGCTGCGGTCAAAACTGACACGAATAACATAATGCTGCACGTCGTAAGTCCTAATGCGCGTGTAATCGGGCTGCGGAGTTTGCGCAAAACTCAGAAAAACAAAAAACAATAATATAAAGAAAACAGAAAACGTGCGGTAAAATTTTTGTATTATCATAAATTCACTAAATATAAAGAATGTAAAATATTATTAGAGACAAAATAAATCTTTCGCAAAGATTATTTGATGCTTTATTTTGTAAACCAGGTAAAAGAAAAAACGCCGTTTTACGCAAATAACAGAAGACAAAAACAAGCATATCTTTCTTTTTTACGTTCCGACGTTCTACCTTTTTGTCTAAAAAGGTTGAGTTAAATTTTATGCACCAGTCGCATCCGTAATTACAGCTCCCGCAGCATTATTTTTGACCGATTGAATACCGTTTTCCATTGCCGCTCCTGACGAATAAGTTTCGCTTTTGCCGATTTGCTCGCCGTTCGCAGCTTTCAAAACAAAATACGAGGCGCCGTTTTTGTCGGTTTTTCGCTCGAAACGATTTTCGTCCGAAGCGTTGCTTATGACCGATTCCGCGCCTTGTCTTGCTTTGGCTTGGCTTTCGTAAGATTCGCTCGAAAAAATGATTTCACCGTTTCCGGCTTTTAAGTTAAAGCGAAAACCGCCGTTCGCTGATTTTAGAATTTCAAATTTTCCTGCCATTTTTCTTCACTCCTAATTATTTGAATTGAAATATTTAATCAGTCGAAAGAATAACACGGGATTTGTAAAAGCAAAATTTTTTTGTGGAAAAAAAAGATTTTAAAGTAAAAAAAGTATTGAGTTGCGAGTGAGGTGTTTTCGGCTTTTGGAGAAAGCTGACGGTTTTTCACTACTCAATACTTTTTCAATTACGAACTTCAAATTACAGACGTCTTTTTTAATTCGTAATTGGTAACCGATAATTAATTTTATCCTGCGCGGCGCATCGGTTGTTGAACTTCAACAGTTTGCTGTTTTTGCATATCCTGAACATGTTGGATAAAGCCGGAAGCCGCACGTTTTGAAAGCTCGTCGGTTTTGCATTGCATAACGTTCTGACATTCTTCGTCGGCATCAATTCCAGTCTCGCGTGCTAGAGCGCGAATCATTCCGAGTTGTTTCGCCGTAACTAAATCCGAAAGTGATTTTGCAACCGGATTTGCCGGAAAACCGTCGTTTGTCGGTGTCGGCAATGCGCCTTCGCGCTCGATTGTGTCAGATTCCTTTTTATACAAATCACGCGCGATGCCGAATTTAACTGCGGCGCGTTTGAGCGCGTCGTGTTCGGCTTTTTTAATACCGAGTTCACTTTCCGCCGTTCCCGTTCCAATGCCTTCGCGTGTAACGCCGTCAATCGTGATTGCAACCGTTACGGTGAAAATATCGCCGATTTGACGAATGTCTTTGACCGCGTGCGACCAGTTCGGCGCGTTTTCGTCTAAAATATCGGCAACCGTGTGCCATTCGACATAATCGACGTAATGCGTGTTGCCGTTTCTATCGCGCCAGCCTTCGCGTTGTTTTACGAGTTCAGGGTCGACGTTTTTACGAAGCTCGCGCAGCGTCGTAGTAAAATTTAATACATTATTTACAGTTTCGTTCCCGTTCGCTTTTTGTGCAGCCACAAACGGAATTTCTTTCAAGTTTTCTGGTTTCATTTTCTTATCTCCTTGTGTGTTCGCAAGTTGAATCGGTTCGGCGGAATGTTTTTGTTCAGCCTGTCCTTTGGCTGAAGCCTCCATCTGAACTTCTTCTGACTTCTGTTCGTCGCGCTTGGACGTTTCGAATTTGGATTTTGGATTCTGGATTTTGGATTTGTTTTCAAATCCATTTTCCGTATTCGTTTTTTCCAAATCGACGCGCGGCTCAGTTGCGTTTTTGTCTTCTGAAACAACCTGTTTTGGTTTAGCCTCAACTTGAGTTTCAACCTTTACCGGTTCTTTCGCAGCTGATTCGGTATTCTTTGCAACCAAAGCGTATTTAACCGCCAAAATATGCTCGCAGCGAAATGCCAAATCGTTGACAGCCGATTCCTCGAACTCCAAACAATTACAACGAATCTTACCTGCTTCATTGCGCCAGACTTCATATGAAGTTTGTTTGCCGCGCAGAGAAGGCGTCGAAACGCGAAACTTTTCGCCCTCGCGGTTGACTAAACCCATCGCCGCAATTGATTTGGCTCGTTTATCACGCTTTTCCGTTATATTTTTTTCTACTGCTAATGCTGTCATTTTTATCTCCTTTCTCGACGTGCAAATTGTTCTAATTTCAATCATTTGCCGGATGAAAAGTATTACTCGTTTCATCTATGAAACATTGTATCAGAGTAATTTATTTGTTGCAAGTGTGAAACGTAGTGTTGCAACTAAAATTTTTTTGTGTTAATTTCTTTTTAGCAATGACGAGTGGGAAGCGTTGTACACGCTTCGGAGGCTTGCAGAGACTTTTGGAATTGGAGGAAAAATTATGGGTTACAAAAATGAAAGTCTGATAAATACGACGGAACTCGGACGCGCTATCAAGCGACGTCGTGAAGAACTGGGAATGAGCCTGCGCGACGTGGCGGACGCGACCGCGGTTTCAGCTTCGACGCTTTCGCGCATCGAAAACGGAACGGGCAAACCGGATGCCGACAATATCGCGCGTCTGACCGGCTGGCTCGATATGCCGATTGACCGGGTGATGAACAAACATCAGGATAAAAACGAAATTGTCGAAGCGGTTGTTTATTACCCGCATGAAGCGACGCCGGAAATCGTCGAAGCGCATCTTCGAGCCGACAAAAACTTAACGCCGGAGACGGCAAAGGCTTTGTCGGAACTTTTCCGCGTAGCTTACACGCAGTTCAGCCGTCCGAACGAGAAATAAATTTTCGCCAAATTTTATGAAATCAATAACATACATCGAACAAACGCAGACTGAATTTGCTGGCAACAAGGGCTTTGTTGTCGAAACTACATTTGTTTTGTTTTTCCTGGCGGTCGAGTTGGGACAATCTTTCAGTTTCTTTGCTTTAGATAGTTTGTTTCTGAGTTTAACTTTAGTAATGGTTACGGTTTTGCCGTTTTTTCAGTATTCTGGAAATGAAAAACCGAATTTCGCAAACTGGCTTTTAGGCAGAAGTTTAATTATCGCCTTTGCCGTTCTGCTTGGCATGATGTTCAAGCAAACTTTAGGCATTGTTTTGCCGGAAACGTTTCGATTTCTGCCGATGACGCTGCTTATTGCAACAGCAATGATTAGCTGCTACATCCAATTTTACGGTTTTCTAAAACTTCGTTTGGCAAGATAGGCAAAAGGCGTCGACGAAGTGAATAAAAAAGTCCGCGCGTGTTTCGGGCAAACAGGCACGGGCTTTTTTATTTCTGACAATTTCTTTAACGAATTTACTCGTTTGTCTTTCAAAAATGTCTGAAGGTTAATAGAAAAGTCACGGAAAAAATTCGGAATTCAGTCGGTTTATTAACACAAAGTTTTATCGGAATCTTTTATCACGCGACAATTGCTTCTTTTGTGTTAAATTCTATTTGATTTTCTTCGGCAAGCGACAAAGCCTCGTAAATCGCTGTTACCTGTCTGACAAGTTCCAGATATTGGATTGGCGTTAAGGCTTGCGCGCCGTCGCACAGAGCTTCTTCCGGTTGCGGGTGGACTTCAATAATCAGACCGTCGGCGCCCACGGCAACACCGGCGCGAGCCATCGGTTTAACCATATAATTTCTTCCGGTTCCGTGCGACGGGTCAACGATTATCGGCAAATGCGACATTCTTTGGACGGCTGGAACAATAGATAAATCCATTGTGTTGCGAGCGTGTGCGGCAAATGTGCGAATGCCGCGTTCGCACAAAATCACTTCGTAATTTCCTTCCGCCATAATATATTCGGCGGCAAGCAGAAATTCATCTAACGTTGCCGAAAGCCCGCGTTTGAGCAAAACGGGTTTTCTGGTTTGTCCGACATATTTCAAAAGCGAAAAATTCTGCATATTACGCGCGCCGATTTGAATACAGTCGCCGTATTTTTCGACCAAATCAACGCCCGCTTCATCCATCGCTTCGGTTACAATATTTAAACCGAATTGTTCGCGCACGTCCGCCAGAATTTTCAAACCGTCTTCGCCCATTCCCTGAAAAGCATAAGGCGAAGTTCTGGGCTTAAACGCGCCGCCGCGAAAGAATTTTGCACCGCTTTTTGAAACCGCTTTGGCGACGGAGAAAACCTGTTCGGCGTTTTCAACCGCGCACGGTCCGGCAATAATGGCGAGTTCTGCTCCGCCTATTGTCGCATTTCCGACTTTGACAATCGATTTTTCGGGACGCAAATCTTTGGAAATAAGTTTGTAAGGCTTTGTAACGCGAATCGCGTCGGCGACACTCGGCAGATTTTCAAAATGCGCCGGGTCAACAGAGCCTTGATTTCCGGTAATTCCGATTGCGGTGCGACCGGCGCCCGGCATCGAATGCGGACGAAACCCCAGAGATTCAATCGTTTCAATAACGCGCTCGACATCTTTTTGTGTCGCGCCTGCTTTCATTACAATTAACATATTTGTTTATAAAGACCTGAAAAATTATTTTGTATAAATATAGTATTTTGGCAATTTGCCGAATTTAAAGCATTATGCAAATGGTTTTTGTTAAAACTCGCTGGAATACTTAATCATAAAATATCCGACAGAAACTATAGCAAATTTATTGCCTTAAAATTAACTTTCGGCAATTTCAATCGCGCGTAATAAGGCTTTGGCTTTATCAACCGATTCTTGAAATTCTTTTTCCGGTACTGAATCGGCAACAATACCCGCGCCGGCTTGAACCGATGCCACACCGTCTTCTAAAACGATTGTTCTAATAGTAATACAAGTATCCAGATTTCCGGCGTAATCAGCATAACCAACCGCACCGGCATAAATTCCGCGGGTCTCAGGCTCAAGTTCGCGGATAATCTGAATTGCCCTAACTTTCGGCGCGCCGGAAACCGTTCCTGCCGGAAAACACGCCGCCAGCGCGTCAAAACAATCTTTGTCGGGTTTTAAATCAGCCGACAAATAGCTCACGAGATGCTGAACGTGCGAATATTTTTCGACCGACATTAATTTCTCGACTTTAACCGAGCCATAGCGAGCGATTTTACCCAAATCGTTGCGCCCTAAATCAACCAGCATCAGATGTTCGGCAACTTCCTTTTCGTCGCGTTTCATTTCTTCACCCAGTTCATCGTCTTCAATTTCGCTTGCTCCGCGCCGCCGCGTTCCCGCAATCGGGCGATATTCTACTTTTTGCCCGCGACAACGAACAAGCATTTCAGGCGACGCACCAATAATTGATTTTTCCTCAAATTCAAATAAAAACATATACGGCGAAGGGTTGAGCGAGCGAAGCGCGCGATAAATCGCCACCGCCGAAGCCGTCGTTTCCTTACTAAAACGCTGCGAAAGAACCGCTTGATAGCAATCTCCAGCGAGAATATATTTTTTGATTTTCTTGACGGCAGATAGAAAATTTTCGCGTTCCCAATTGGTTGTAATTTGTGAAGTTTTTTTACTTTGAGGTGAAGCAGGAAAGGTTGGCGTAGTTTGAAAAAGGCGCGCCATTTTTTCATTTTCTTCAACAGCTTGCAAATAAAAGCTTTCTAATCTTTCAACATCTAAATAGGTTTCTTCTGCTCTATCGGCATCAACGGTAAAAACCAGAGTTGTAATTTTAATTTGCTGACGGGCGTGGTCAAAGGCGATCAAAGTGCGAAAAAATAACCATAAACCGTCGTCTGACTTTTCGGTTTGCAGTGTCGGTTCAAAAAGTCCGACTGCCGAAAAATTAAAATAACCAACCGCGCCGCCTGAAAGTGGAGTATTTTCAATACCGGCGGAAAAAATTTTATCCGCGAAATGAGTGCGCAAATTTTCCAACAGATTTTTTTTAGAAATTGTTTGTTTGCCGTTTTCTTCGATAAAAGTTTCGCCTCCGCGCCCGCGCATAATTTTTTGCGGGTTCGCGCCGAGAAATGAATAACGGGCGAGACTTGCACCGCCTTCGATTGATTCGAGTAAGAAGGCATAACGCGCATTTTGGCGTAAAAGCAGATAAATTCCGAAAGGCGTCTGCAAATCAGACGCAATGGTTGTCGTTACAGGAATGACGTTTCCTCGTTCGACTTGAAGTTGGAAGGCGGAAAAATTTTCCGGCTGAATCGTTTGCATAAAAAGAAAACTGCCAAATCATCTACAAATTTGGCAGCGAATCGTTAGAAAATAATAAAAGAAAAATTAGCTAAAAAAATTTAATGCCGCCGATTTATTTAAACGCCGCCAACGAAAATCGGTTGTAAAATTTCTCGCTAAAATTCTCATATCAAAAACAAATTTTTAACAGAACAAACAAAAAGAATCAAACATCCGTTTCTACATTCTTTCGGGAACTTCGATGCCAAGCGTCATTAAAGCATTTGTTAAACTTTTGCGCGCTAAATCTGCTGTCGCAATCAGCAACGCGCGTTTTACCGGATTTTCTTCGGTTATGATTTTGTGGTTGTGGTAAAAAAGATTGAACGCCTTTGCCAAACCGAAAGTATATTTCGCTAAAATTGCGGGTTCGGTTGCGGTAACGGCTTGTGCAATTGTTTCTCCCAGGCGTGAAGCCAGCGTAATTAGCGACCAAACTTCATTTTCAGTGGCGAATAGCTCCTGAATTTCCGTCTGCGAATTTGAAATTGTTTCAGTCGCGTTTTCTAAAGCATTTTCTTCTAATTTACGAAAAATCGAATTGGCGCGAACCGCCGAATACTGGCAAAAACAGCCGGTTTCGCCTTCAAATGAAAGCGCTTCTTTGAAGTCGAAAACGATAACGGTTGTAAGTGTAAATTTTAATAAAAAATAACGAAGCGCGCCAATTGCAATCGTGTGCGCAGTTTTTTTCTTTTCCTCCATAGACAAATCGGCGTGTCTGGTTTCGACTTCCCTGAGCGCGTTAGCTTCCAAACGGTCAATCAAATCGTCGGCTTTGACGCCCAAACCTTTACGCCCGCTCATCTCGATAAAAGATTTTTGCTTGTCTTCTTCGCTCAGAGTGAAACCCAATTGTTCAGCAGCATTTGGTGAAAGCGCAACCATTTCATAACTCAGATGAACGCTCGCTGCTTCGCCTCGTTCGGGAAAAATGGTGGCGACGCCTTTTTTGACAACTTCCTGCGGATACGATTGGCGCGAGTCAATCACGTTATAAACCGTTTCGTTACTGCCAAATACGGGAACTTTTTCGCTTCGCAAATCTTCCGCCGTTGTTATCCAAACCGCTTTGCCGTCGGCGTATTCGCGAAAAAGTTTATAATAAAAATCTAAACCTAAAAGTCCGAGTTTCCACATTTGATAGGCGATATCTTTGCCCGTGTATGTAACCGTTCCATTTGAGCGGACGAGGATTTTGTCGGCGTCGTGTTCGTCGTTTCCGGCATGAGATTCAAACGGCATCACCCAGCAACCGGAGGCTTTTCCTTCGATTTCGTATTTGATAACGTCGCGCCGTTTCATTTCTTCAAATGCTTTTTGCCAAAAATGCAGATGCAGAATTTCCGATTCTCTCGGCAATAAATCATAGCGAATCGAAAGGCGTTCCATCGTTTTCAAAATACATTCAACGTTGCGGGTGGCGACAAAATCGGCGAGCATTGCCGTTTCGTTGTTTCCTTCTTCAATCGAATGAAGAACTGCAGCGCGTTTGGTTTTTAATCCTTCGTTTTGCTGATATGCAACGCCGACCTTCGCGTATAAATCCCAACAGTAATAATCAAAACTTTTTCCTCCAGCCTTTAAGTTTTCGTCAAGCTGTTTAATATCGTCGAGATTCTTTTTTTCAAGATAAACGAAGCCGACGACGACATCTGCAACCTGCACGCCTGTGTTGTCAATATAATTTTGGACTTCGACACGCTTGCCCGAAGCGCGCAGAATTCTCACAAACGTATCGCCCAAAACCGAATTGCGAACATGCCCGATATGCGCGGCTTTGTTAGGATTGACCGATGTATGTTCGACGCAAACTTTTGAAATCGTTTCGTTTCCCGAAGAATTTTGTTCGGCTGATGCGTTTGCGCTAACGCTTTCCGATAGAAATTTCGCGCGGTTGTAAAAAACATTCAAATAGCCCGCGCCCGCGACTTCAACGCGCTCGACAAAATCCTGAGTTTCCAGCGCGGCGCGTAAAGTTTCGGCTATCTCGCGCGGATTTTTTTTCTTGCCGGTTTGCTGCTTTATTCGTTTCGCTAATTCAAAGGCGACGGGAAACGCCAAATCGCCCAATTCGGTTTTCGGCGGAACTTCGCCGGCGACCGCCGTGCCTAATTCGACATTAAACTTTTCTTTCGCGGTTTGGACGACCTTTTCGCGCAAAACCTTTTGTAACTGCGATATATTCACACACTTTCAACCTCAGTGAAAAACTTTTCGGTAAAACAAAAAAGCAAGTATAGCAAACCGGAACTTGTTATTTAAATCAGCGAATTGGAAATCATTTTCGGCGAACGGCTGGAAATCAAACTTGGCACAAAAGCGATTTGCGCGTTAGACTTTTATTTTTATGAAAACTTTGTATTTCGATTGTTTCGCGGGGGCGAGCGGCAATATGATTTTGGGCGCGCTGGTTGCGCTCGGCGTCGTCGAAAAGGAATTGGTCGAGAACATAAAACTGCTCGGCGTTTCCGATTTTGAAATCGAATTTAAGACAATTGATAAATCGGGAGTCGCCGCAGTTCATGCCGACGTAAAAGTTCCGCACGGACACGCGCATCGAAATTTGAATGACATTGAAAAAATTATCAACGATTCGCGTTTGTCTGAAACGGTAAAAAGTCGTGCGGTGAAAATTTTTACGCGGCTTGCCGAAGCCGAAGCGAAAGTTCACGGCATTCCCGTCGGAAAAGTTCACTTTCACGAAGTCGGCGCGATTGACGCAATCGTTGATGTCGTCGGTGCGTGTATTGGTTTTGAGTTATTAGAAATCGAAAAATTCGCGTGTTCAAAAATCCACGTCGGTTCGGGTTTCGTCAATATGGCGCACGGCAAATTTCCCGTGCCGCCGCCCGCCGTTGCCGAGCTTTTACAAAACATTCCGGTTTACTCGACCGAAATTGAAGGCGAGCTGATAACACCGACCGGCGCAGCGATTATTTCTACTGTTTGCAAAGAATTTGGCGCGATTCCCGAGATGAAAATTTATCGAACTGCTTACGGCGCGGGAACGCGAGAGTATAAGAATTTTCCGAATGTTTTGCGTTTGATGATTGGTGAAACCGAATCGCGGGAGAAAAGCGAATTACCGGTTGCGAACTACGAATTACGAAACGAAGAAAATCTGAAATCCGAAAATCAAACTTTGTATTTGCTTGAAACCAATATTGACGATTTGTCGCCGCAGATTTTGGGTTTTGTAATGGAACGTGCGTTTGAGTCGGGTTGTTTGGATTGCTGGTTTACACCGATTCAAATGAAGAAGAATCGTCCGGCGACGACGATTTCAATTTTATGCGCGCCGGAAAAAAGAGAAATTTTAACCGAGATGCTTTACACCGAAACGACAACGCTCGGCGTTAGGATTCAGGAAGTCTTACGAAATTGCTTGCCGCGCGAGATGATTAAAATCGAAACCGAATTTGGCACCGTTGATGTGAAAATTGCCAAATTTAACGGAAAAGTTGTGAATGCTAAACTAGAATATGAACAAATTCGTGAAATTGCGTTAAAATCGAATAAAACTTTTCTGGAGATTGAAAGCAAAATTTTGAAGCAAATAAGTTTTACGAAACTCATTCAATCGTAAATTTTATAAGGAAAACTAACATTGGCTAAAACGATACGAAAAAAGAAAGAAGTTGATTTGGAAAAAATCGCGCGCGGCGTGCGCCTAATTTTAGAAGGCATCGGTGAAGACGCAGACCGCGACGGGTTGCAAAAAACTCCGGAACGAGTGGCGGATTTTTATGCGGAATTAACGGAAGGAATGTGGGAAAATGCGGCGGAACATATCGTCGCGCTGCCGGGCGATTCGCACGACGAAATGGTTATCGTCAAAGATATTTCGATTGCATCTGTATGCGAACATCATCTCGCGCCGTTTGTCGGACGAGTTCATATCGCGTATATTCCGAAAAACGGGCGAATCGTCGGACTTTCAAAACTTGCACGGATTGCGGAAATTTTCGCGCGCCGTCTTCAAGTACAAGAACGCCTGACACAGCAAATTGCGCAGACGCTTTTCGACGGCATTGACCCGCTCGGCGTAATGGTCGTGATGGAGGCCGAACATACTTGTATGACCTTGCGCGGCGTGAAAAAGCCGGGCGCTAAAACGGTTACTTCAAGTGTTCTCGGCGGATTTCGCACTGATGCGCGCACGCGGGCTGAGGCAATGAGCTTAATTAAAGGATGAAAAATGAAGGATGAAGGATGAATTATGAAAAAGAAAATACTCTTGATATCGTCGTTAATTTGCGCCTTTTCTATTAGCGTTTTGGCGCAGACGAAAGGTAAATATACGAATCTGTTCAGCGAGGAGAAATTAAAATCAACCGTCAAGTTTTTGTCGGACGACGGTTTTGAAGGGCGTGCGCCGGGCAGTCGCGGCGGCGAGCTGGCGGCGAAATATATTGCCAACCAGTTGGAATTGATTAATGTTAAGCCCGGAAATAACGGCTCGTATTTTCAACCGGTTTCGCTGGTAGCCGTCAAAGCCGACCCGAAAACGACTCTAAATGTCGGAGCGGTTTCTTATAAATTTGCCGATGATTTCGTTGCTTTTACCGGCGCGCAAACTGAAAAGATTAACATTGATAGTGAGCTTGTTTATGTCGGTTACGGAATTGATGCGCCCGAACAAAAATGGAACGATTATAAAGGCGGCGCGGGAGATTATCGCGGCAAAATTCTAGTAATGATGGTCAACGACCCGCCGGCAACCGCTGGCGAGCCAAACCTTTTCGGGGCGAAGGCTTTAACTTATTACGGACGCTGGACTTATAAATTTGAAGAAGCGGCAAGACGCGGCGCGGCGGGCGTGATTCTGATTCACACGACCGAAAGCGCCGGTTACGGCTGGAACGTCGTGCGAACGTCAAACGGAAGCTGGCGGTTTGATATTGCCCGAACACCCGAATCGAAAACGCCTTTTTTGCAGATGCGTTCGTGGATGACGGAAGATGCAGCACGGCGAATTTTTACGCAAGCCGGAAAAAATCTTGACGAGTTGCGCGAGCAGGCTAAATCGAGAAATTTTAAGCCGGTAAAATTAGTTTTGAACGCGAAAATTGATATAAACAGCGAAGTCAAACGGCTCGATTCCAACAACGTTGTCGGCGTTTGGCAGGGAAGCGACGCTAAATTGAAAGACGAATACGTCGTTTATACAGCACATTGGGACCATTTAGGGATCGGCGCCCCGAATGATAAAGGCGACATGATTTACAACGGCGCTTTGGACAACGCTTCTGGTGTCGCGCAGATTTTAGCGCTTGCCGAAGCGATTACAAAACTCCCCGCCGACCAGCAACCGAAACGCTCGCAGGTTTTTCTGTTCACGACCGCCGAAGAACAGGGTCTTTTAGGCGCGGAATGGTATGCGAATAATCCGGTTTTTCCGCTTGCGAAAACGGCGGCAAATATCAACATTGACGGCGGGAATTTTTACGGTTTGACGACCAATTACGGCGCGCTCGGCGCAGAGCGTTCGAATCTTCAGCCGTTCGTTAACGAAGTTTTGCGCGAGCGTTCGATGACTTTTCTGCCGGACGCGCACCCGGAACAAGGTTCGTTTTTCCGTTCCGACCATTTTCCGTTTGCAAAAACGGGCGTTCCGGCTTTGAGCATCAGAAACGGCGACGATTACGTCGGGAAAACAAAAGATTTCAGCGAAAAATTATTCAACGATTTTAATCGTCTGCATTATCATCAGCCGTCGGACGAGTTCAGCGACGATTGGCGGTTTGACGGAATGGCGCAGGTGTTGGACATCAGTCTGGCAATCGGTTTGCGCGCCTCAAACGTGCCACAATTGCCCGCTTATAAACAAGCGGACGAGTTTGCGCGGGCACAGCCGAATCGAAAATAGTTTTTCGTCAACCTGTAAATCGTAAATCGTGAATAGAATTTACTATTTGCGGTTTACGATTTACTATTTACGATTCACAATTTATGAAAACTTTTTACATCACAACGCCGATTTATTACGCTAACAGCTTGCCGCATCTCGGTCATCTATACACGACGACTGTTGCCGACGTAATAAATCGCTATAAAAAACAGCGCGGTTTTGAAACATTCTTCCTCACTGGAACGGACGAACACGGCATAAACATTCAGCGCGCGGCGGAAAAAAATAATCGAATGCCGCAGGAACAAGTTGATTTTGTTTCAGGCGAGATGAAACGATTATTCGCTGATTTCGGGTTGGATGCAGGAAACGGCGGCTACGATATTTTTATGCGGACGACCGAAAAATTTCACTACGAAGGCGTGCAGAATTTGTGGCGGAAAATATCGGAGAATAAAACGCCGAAAGGGAATTCGACGATTTACAAAGGTTTTTACGACGCATGGTTTTGCGCCGCGTGCGCTGAATTTAAAACCGAAAAAGAATATGAATTGCGCGACGGCGAAGATGCGCCGCGATGTCTAATTCACGAAACGATTTTGGATAAAGTTTCCGAAGAAAGCTACTTTTTCCGGCTTTCCGATTACGCTGATATTTTATTGGAAACAATCGAAAAAAATCTCAATTTAATTCGTCCCGAAGCCAGACGAAATGAAGTTGTTTCTTTTATAAAAGGTGGTTTGCAAGACCTTTCGATTTCGCGCGAAAAAAAATCTGTGGCTTGGGGTGTTCCCGTGCCGGACGACACGAATCACGTGATGTATGTCTGGCTTGACGCACTTTCAAATTATATTACAGCTTTGGGTTACGAGAACACGGAAAAATCGGGTTTTGAAAAATACTGGCAGAGCGCGACGCATCTTGTCGGAAAAGATATTTTGCGGCAGCATACGATTTATTGGTTTTCGTTTCTGCTCGCGGCTGAGATAAATTTGCCGAAAACCGTTTTCGCGCACGGAATGTTACTCGACGCAGACGGGCGCAAAATGGGGAAAACGCTTGGCAACGTGATTGAACCGAAAGTTTTGCACGAACATTTTTCGATTGATGCGCTTCGATATTTTCTTTTGCGCGAAATGGTTTTCGGACAGGACGGAAAATTCGGTTACGAAAATCTGATTGACCGCGCGAACGCGGATTTGGCGAGCGGTTTGGGAAATCTTTCGAGTCGAACGCTTTCGATGATTAATAAATATCGAGAGGGCGCGATTCCCGACGGCAAGATAAAAGAAGAAAATTATATTTTTGCCAAGCGCGCCGGAATAAACGCTGACGAGCAGGATTTGGTTTCTTTTTTGACGCATGCACGAGATGAATTTCTTCGGCGATTTGATAGTTTTGAATTTAGTCAGGCGCTGGAAATTTTGTGGAACGTAATTGCGCGAATTGATAAAATGATTTCCGACGCGAAGCCCTGGGAACTGGTGAAAGACGAAAATCAACCGGAAACATTAAACGCCGTCTTATACCGCGCGACTGAAACGCTGCGCTGGCTTTCGATTCTGCTTTATCCGGTAATGCCGCAAGCAGCGCAGAAAATTTACAATCAAATCGGCTTGGACGAAGACGTTTCAAAAATAAACCCGAAAAATCTAATTTGGGGAGAACTAAAAGCAGAAACGAAAATCGGCGCAACAGAAGCCGTTTTTCCGCGAATTGATAAAATAAAAGTTATGAACGAAATTGAAAAAACAGTAATCGGCAGTCAGTTGTCAGTCGGCGGTAAAGAAGCAAAGGCGTCTGAAAAAAGTGAAACGAAAGTTGAAAATGTAAAAACCGGGGTAGAAGAATCCGATAACGGGCAACTGGCAACCGACAACTTCATAAACATTGACGATTTTCTAAAAGTAGAACTGCGCGTCGGCGAAATAAAAGTTGCCGAACGCATCCCGAAAGCCGATAAACTTCTGCGTTTCGAGATTGATTTGGGCGAAGAAAAACCGCGCCAAATCTTAGCCGGACTTGCCGAATATTACGAGCCGGAAACGCTCGTCGGGCGCAAAGTCGTCGTGGTGGCGAATTTGAAACCGCGAATGATGCGCGGGTTGGAATCAAACGGAATGATTTGCGCCGCGAGTTTGGAAAACAGCGACGACAAACCGGCAATTGCGACGTTTTTGGAAGACGTGAAAATCGGCGCGAGATTGAAATAATCATATAGGTTTTAAAATGAAAAGAATCATCTGAAATTTGGTTAAATTCTCTTCTTATTAAAGTTAATAACTATTGTTGCATCAGATTTTGAATTCGTTTCGGTTCGTCGCCGAGCCACGCCGGATTTTTTACCGTGCTGTCGAAAATTGAAGAGGTTTTGAACGGTTCAAATTTTCCCTGCATCGCCGCGTCTTTGGTTTTTGCCAGAAGCGCGGTGGTTTCTTTTTGAGTTAAAGGTTTAAAGGTTTTGACGGCTTCAAAGGCTTGGTTGAGAATTTTCGGGCTGTCGATTCCAGTGATGACGACCGATGTCGGCTGGTTCAAAGCATAATGCAGGCATTCAATCGGCGTAACGGTTGTTGATTTCAGAATAATTCCGTTTGCCATTGTTTTCATTGCGAGGACGCCGATTTTTTGTTTGACGAGTTCAGGCAAAACTAAATTTGTAAAACTGCGAAAATGCGCGTCCATTAAATTGACGGGCATTTGCACAGCGTCGAATCTGAAGGGTTTTTCGCGTGCGACATCGAGCATATAAAGATGAATGTGCGGGTCTTTGTGTCCGGTAAAACCGATGAAACGGAGCTTTCCGGCTTT
The DNA here is from genome assembly GCA_002050355.1 of Acidobacteria bacterium 28-9. Lineage (GTDB taxonomy): Bacteria > Acidobacteriota > Blastocatellia > Pyrinomonadales > Pyrinomonadaceae. The sequence goes on along the minus strand of MWYY01000063.1, from coordinate 49,514 downwards.
TTGCGCTTCGAGCATCGCCAGATTCGCTCCTTCGTTTTCGTCGAAAATTCGATTCGGGTCTTCAAAGCGTAAGATTTCGTGATGCTGAACGAGGTCGATGCAGTCTGTTTTTAGGCGTTTCAAAGATTCGTCGATTTGTTTGGCAGCGACCTTTTTCGTTCGACCGTCGATTTTTGTCATCAGAAAAACTTTTTCGCGCCGCCCGTTTTTCAACGCTTTGCCTAGACGTTTTTCGCTTTTGCCTTCGTTGTAATCCCAACAATTGTCAAAAAAAATGATGCCGCGCTCAATCGCTTCGTGAACGATGCGAATGGCGGTTTTTTCGCTCACCGATTTTAATCCGAGATGATGACCACCGACTCCGATTGCGGAAACCCGTTCTCCCGTGCTGCCTAATTCCCGATAAATCATTTCGTTTTCTGTAGTTTTTTTCACCATAATCTTCTCCAAACATTCAAATTACTTTAATTTAAGACGATAAAAATTTTAATCTTCAAAGTCAAAGAATTTCTAGCCGACTTGTAACAAAACGTGTTTCTTGTCTATTCTTTGAAGTAATGAATTATCCTCTGGTTGCAATAATTGGGCGCCCGAATGTCGGGAAATCAACGCTTTTTAATCGTTTGACGGGAAGCCGTAAATCGATTGTCGGCGACGAGCCGGGCATTACGCGCGACCGGATTTTCGGCGAAGTGGAATGGCGAGCGAAAACTTTTGAACTCGTCGATACAGGCGGAATCGTGCCGGACGACGAAGCGATAATTGCGTCGAATATCTTCAAACAAGCCGGCTTTGCCATCGAAAAAGCGCAGGCGATAATCTGGGTTGTTGATGCGCGCGCGGGCGCGATTCCGCTTGATGAAGAAATCGGCGTTTTTTTGCGAAACACGGACAAGCCGGTGTTTATTGCTGCAAACAAAGCCGAAACGCGCAAAGTAGAAGAAGAAGCAGCGGAATTTTATAAATTCGGTTTCGGGCTTTCACCTGTTTCTGCCGAACACGGAATTGGCGTCGGCGATTTACTGGACGAAGTTTTCGAAGTTTTGGATTTTGGCGAAGAAGAAATCGAAGAAGAGAAGCCGGAAGAAATAAAACTTGCCATCATCGGACGACCGAACGTCGGAAAATCTTCTCTGCTCAACAAAATTCTTGGTGAAGAAAGAGTTATCGTCTCTCCGATTGCCGGAACCACACGCGACGCGATAGACACGCATTTGACGGTCGGCGAGCAGAAATTTCTGCTGATTGACACAGCCGGAATCAGGCGCAAAGGCAAAACAACCGAAATGGCGGAAAAACTTTCCGTCATTATGGCGCGAAAAGCCCTGGAGCGCGCCGATGTTGCAATTATGATTATCGACGCAACCGAAGGCGTAACGAGTCTGGACGCCAATATCGCCGGTTACGCCGTCGAATCCGGCTGCTCTGTAATATTGGCGGTCAATAAATGGGATGCGCTCGAAGAAAAAGAGACGAATACAATCTACGAATTTGAAGACGATTTGCGTCAAAAAATGAAATTCTTGGATTGGTCGCCGATGATTACAATTTCGGCGCTGAACGGTCAGAGAGTAGACAAAATTCTACCGCTCGTCGCTCGTGCAAACGAAGCCAGAAATTTGCGCGTTTCGACTTCAAAACTCAACGAATTTTTCAAAGACAACATCACGCAGCCGAAAGGCGGCGGTGCGCCCGCGCCGGTCAAAGGCGGAGTTTCGCGTCTGAAAATTCAATACATAACACAAGCCGGACTGCGTCCGCCGATGTTTATTCTTTTTACGTCAGGCGGCGGAAAATCCGAACTGCATTTTTCGTATATGCGGTATATTGAAAATCGTCTGCGCGAACAGTTCGATTTTTTTGCCACGCCGATTCGGTTAAAGGAAAAGCATAAAATTAGTGCTAAACGGTAAATGGTAAATTAAAACAAATGGATGATTTTTTACTTTTTATCAGATTGATTCTCGCCGCGATTTTTGTTGTTGCGGGAATTGGGAAATTTCTCGACCTTGAAGGCTCGGAAAAGGCGATCAAGGACTTCGGCGTGCCGGGAAATCTGGCGAAACCGTTATCGGTTCTGCTGCCATTTGCGGAAATTGTTATTGCAGTTTTGCTGCTTCCGGCGACGACTGCCTGGTTCGGTGCAATTCTTGGTTTTTTGTTATTGCTAGTGTTTATAGGCGGAATGCTTTACCAAATGGCGCAGGGCAACGCGCCGGATTGTCATTGCTTCGGGCAAATTCACTCCGAACCGGTCGGCGCGAAGAGTTTGATTCGCAATGGAATTTTTGCCATACTTTCGTTTTTTCTCATTCTTCAGGGACGCGAAAATCAAGGCGCGAGCATTTTAGATTCATCAAACGACGCGACGGAAGGAAACGTTATGTCTTTTATTTTAAGTGTTGCAACAGTCGGGCTTCTTGCCGCCGCAGTCTATTTTCTTAAATTGATTTCCGAGCAGCAAACACAGATTATGCGCCGGATTGAGATTTTGGAACTCGTATCACACGAAGGACGAACGGAAACAGAACGTGAAAATTTGTCGAATCCGCACGACGGCTTGCCGATAGGTGCGCCTGCACCGGATTTTATTTTGCCGGATGTGAATGGTAAAAGCGTCGCTTTCGAACAACTCTTAATGCAGGCAAAACCGATATTATTTTTTTTCGTTAGCCCGACTTGCGTTCCGTGTGCCGCGCTGCTGCCGGAAATTGACGCCTGGCAAAGGGAACTCAAAGACAAGGTAAATTTCGTTTTTATCAGCAGCGGCAATGCAAAGGAAAACCTCGACAAATTAGCGGGCGCAAATTTGAAACAAATTCTTTTACAAAAAGACAGAGAAGTTTCCGAACTTTTCGGAGCGCAGTGGACGCCGACGGCTTTGTTCGTCAATTCTGACGGCACGATTGCCAGTCATTTGGCAGCGGGCGATAAAGCTATCCGCGAACTAGTAGAGAAAATCAAAGCGGAAAATTTTGACTCAGATTTTCTGTTTATCCACAACGGAAACGGCGCCGCAACCAAATTAGGCACAATACTACGTGAATTTTCACAAACAGACCTTTTCGATAAAACAATCGCTTCAAAGGATTTACTCGGCAAAAAAACTCTGATTACTTTTTGGAGTACGACCTGCTCGCACTGCATTAGTATGCTGGATGATTTGCGCGATTGGGAACAATTCAAAGGCGCTGACGAGCCGGATTTGCTCGTGCTTTCGGATGGCGAAGTCGAAGCTAATCGCTCGCTGAATTTGCAGTCTCCGGTGATTTTAGACAAAGAGCGCAAAATTTCCAATGAAATCGGAATGAGCGGAACTCCGTCGGCGGTTTTAATTAACGAAGACGGAAAAATCGTTTCCGAGACGGCTCTCGGTGCAGCGCAGATTTGGGCTTTACTGGGAAAGAAAAAATAAGACATTTATCATTAAACATTCAACAAAAAGGTATATGATAAATGATAAATGATAAATGTTGAATGGACAGTTACGGCGCAGGAGGGAAATGCGCGAACCGGAATTTTGCGAACGAGGCGTTCAACGATTGAAACGCCTGTTTTTATGCCAGTAGGAACGCAAGGTACGGTTAAAGGCGTGCGTTTTGAATGGTTGGAAGACGAATTAGATGCGCGCATAATTCTTGGAAACACATATCATTTATTTTTGCGTCCGGGTGCGGAGATTATTCGCTCGATCGGCGGTTTGCATAAATTTTCGACCTGGAATCGCTCGTTGCTGACTGATTCTGGCGGCTTTCAAGTCTTTTCTCTGACTGATTTGCGAAAACTTTCCGAAGAAGGCGTCGAGTTTCGCTCGCACATAAACGGCGATAAAAAATTTCTCTCGCCGGAGGTTTCGATGGAAGTGCAGGCAGCTTTAGGTTCGGAAGTGGTTATGGTTTTCGATGAATGCGCGCCCGGAAAAGCCGATTTTGAAACGACCCGAAAAAGTTTGGAACTGACGGCGCGTTGGGCGCAACGGTCGAAGAAGCGTTTTGACGAACTGCAAAACCAGGGTTTAGACACAGGATTCCTGGAAGCTGAAAATTTAAGCGGGCGGCAAGCATTGTTTGGGATTGTACAAGGCGCGAGTCATTTGGAGTTAAGAAGAGAAAGTTTAGAAAAGACAATTGAAATCGGTTTTGACGGTTACGCAATCGGCGGTTTGAGTGTCGGTGAAGAAAAGAGCGTGATGTATGACGTTATTGAAAACATTGCGCCGCAAATGCCGGAAAATTCGCCCCGATATTTGATGGGCGTCGGAACGCCGGAAGATTTAATCGAAGCCGTTTATCGCGGCATAGATATGTTCGACTGCGTATTGCCGACGCGCAACGGGCGCACGGGAAGCGCTTTTGTTTCAAGCGGAAAATTAAATATCCGCAACGCCAAATTTGCCAAAGACACCGAGCCGCTCGATTTTGATTGCCCATGTTCGGTATGCAAAAGATATTCAAAAGCGTACATACGGCATTTGTATCAAACCGGCGAAATGCTCGCGGCGATTTTAATTTCGCACCACAATCTCGCGTTCTTTCTTGACACGATGAGAAAGGTAAGAGAAGCTATCAGGCTTGGCAGCTTTGGCAACTTTCGGCGTGATTTTATAAACAAAATTAGTGAAAGCGAGAAGCAAACGAAATTTGAAAATTGAAAACGGCTGAAATTCGATTTCAAACTCTCCTTTTTGCATTTTTCCGCGTCTCGACGGTAAAAACTTCTCTGGCGGTTTTATAATTTGCCGTTCATAATCTATAATTGCTTTTTTTCAGTCTTCTGCAAAATAAAATGAATATCTTTTTTTTACTTTTCCAGGACGGCGGAAGTTTACTTTCACTGCTTCCGATGTTTCTGATTATTTTCGGAATTTTTTATTTTCTAGTTATAATGCCGCAGAAAAAGCAGCAGCAGGAAATAAAAACAATGATAACCGAATTAAAAATCAATGATGAAATAGTAACGAACGGCGGAATAATCGGCAAAATAAAAGAAATAAGAGATACGAGTTTTATCGTGCAAAGCGCAGAAAAATCATTTTTAGAGATTGCAAAAACCGCAGTCGTCGGCAGAAAGCCTGCGGCAGATGAATAGTAATTAGCAGGGTTATCTTTTTATAAGGTTGGTCATCGAAAATTAGCATTAAACAATGAGAAATAATAGTTTGTTGATTAGAACAATTGTCATCGCAATCATTACCTTGATTGGAGTTTATCTCGTTTTCGGACCGCGCGGTTCGGTTTCGGCAAAGGACTTTACGGTCGAAGGTATCAAGAATAATCTCGCCCGGAATATCAATCTCGGTTTGGATTTGAAAGGCGGCTCGCACCTTGTGATGCGCGTCAAAACCGAAGATTATTTGAAAATCCTGACGGAAAGCAATCGCGAAGCCGCGTTGAATGCAGCTAAAGAAACAAAAGACGAAAACGGAAATCCGCTCCCGGTTATAGACGCCTCTTCAGTTACTGAAAACAACAATTATCAAGTTACGCTGAACGTTGCCGATTCTTCAAATAATCAAGCAATTGTTGATGCAGTTAAAAAGAAGGTTGATTTTGGAAATTGGACTGAAAGTGCAAACGGCAACACAATTAACTGGTCTTTACCCATGCAGATGCAGACGTTGTTGAAAGAGCAGGCAACCGACCAAGCCGAGAAAATTATTGAAAGCCGTATAAATGCTTTTGGTGTTAAAGAACCGACTTTGCAAAGACAAGGTCGTTCGGGTTCGGGACAAATTCTGCTGCAAATGCCAGGCGTTGACGACCCCGAGCGCGTCAAACAATTAATTGGTGCTGAATCTCGACTCGAATTGGCAAAACTCGTCAGCCCGCCAAATCCTGCGCCGGTTGAAACTTTCCCGACTAAAGAAGCCGCGGTTCAATCTCTGGGCGGAACGATTCCGCCTAATCGGAGAGTAATGGCTTTGACCGAGCGCGACGACTCTTTGAACGCAAACCAAACTCCACCAGACCAAAAAACAAAACAATGGGTGGTAATTGAATCTCCGGCGGTTGTTGACGGAAGTGACTTGCGCGATGCCAATGCTATCTCTCGCACGGGCGGTAACAGCGATTACCAAATTTCGTTTTCGTTCAAACCGAACGGCGCGCAAAAATTCGGCGAATGGACAGGGAAAAACATCGGCAATTATATGGCGGTCGTACTAAACGACGAAGTAAAGTCAACAGCGTATATCAAATCGCAGATTTTTGACCAAGGTCAGATTGACGGCAGATTTTCAAAATCTACCGCCGATGATTTGGCTTTAACCTTAAAATCCGGCGCGCTTCCCGCCGCTATCGAGTATCAGGAAGAACGAACTGTCGGACCAAGTTTGGGTGCGGATTCGATTCGCTCGGGCGTTGCCGCTTCAATCGGTGGTTTGGCACTCGTCGTTTTGTTTATGCTGTTTTATTATCGGGGTTCCGGTGTTAACGCCGTTATTGCGTTGCTTTTGAATTTGATTCTGACGATGGCGGCGATGGTTATGCTCGGCTCGGCTCTAACGCTTCCAGGAATCGCCGGTTTGATTTTAGGTATCGGTATGGCAGTCGATTCGAACGTGCTTATTTTTGAACGTATCCGCGAGGAACTGCGGCACGGTTTCGACGTGCCGAAAGCGATTGATTTAGGTTTTGACCGTGCGTTTATCACAATTATTGACACGCATATTACGACCATTATTTCGTCCGTCATTTTGTATATGTACGGTTCGGGTCCGATTAAAGGCTTTGCCGTTACATTGATTTTAGGTTTGTTAATAAATCTGTTTTCGGCGGTTTTTGTATCGCGCACAATTTTTATGTGGCTTTTGAGCCGCAAACAGAGAATGGAAAAATTAAGCATTTAGCTTTTTCCGATTTATTTTAATATTTAGGTTGTAAAAAAGTAATGACAGAGTTTTTTAGAGACGTAAAGTTTGATTGGATGGGAAAGCGTAAATTTTTTATCGCTCTGTCCATCTTTGTAATGTTAGCGGGTTTGGTTTCGACCGCTATGCGAGAGTTGACGCCCGGCGGGACAAACGCATTTAATCTCGGCGTCGATTTTAAGGGCGGAACACTCATTACCGCCAAATTTAAACAAAAACCCAACGACGACGAAATTCGGAGCGCACTGCAAAACGCCGGAATCAACGACGCTGTGATACAGGCTTCGACAGATAAACCCGACGAAGTTTTAATAAAAGTTCCGATTCTCGAAAATTTAGCGACGACAACGGATAACCCTGTTTCTGCCGACATTCAAACGGCTGAAACACAAAATCTTCCGGTAGAGCAAAATCAAGTTAGCACTGGACGAGCTTTTGTAAAAAAAGCATTGGATTCTTTAGGACCGGAAGCCGATCCGACAAAAGCCTTAAACGAGGATGAAGCCGCTGCTTATAAAATTGTCGGAACCGATTCGGTCGGACCGGTTGCCGGTGCGCAACTAAGAACGCAAGCCGTAACCGCGACGCTGCTCGGTCTTCTCGGCATCTTGCTCTTTATTGCTTTTCGTTACGATTGGACTTATGCGGCTGGCGCGGTTATAGCCGTCTTCCACGATGTTTTGATGGTTTTGGCTTTCTTTTCCGTGTTTCAATGGGAAATTGGTCTGACAGTTATCGCGGCGATTTTAACGATTATCGGTTTTTCGGTTAATGACTCAATTGTTATTTTTGATCGTATCCGCGAAAATCTGACTGCAAACCGGGTCGATTCGCTTTATAAAATTACAAACGATTCAATCAATCAGACGCTTTCGAGAACCGTTATCACTGGCGGTTTGGTTCTTTTGTCCGTCATTGCGCTGGTGATTTTCGGCGGCGAAGTTTTACGCGGGTTTTCGCTTGCGCTTCTGGTCGGTATAATGACGGGAACTTATTCGACCGTAGCGATTGCTAGCCCGATTGCAATTTGGTGGCAACAAAAACTCGGCGCAGCGAAAGCCAAACAATCGGTTCAAACCGCGCGAACAGAAAGAATCGCCTCGGCATCGCGACGTCCGGTAACGCGCCGTCCAATTGCCAGATAAATTTGCTGGAAGCAACAACTCGGCTTGATTTAATTCTTGGATTTTGCGTTTTTAAGAAATTTAACTAATATAGTTTGAAAATTTACCAAAAATAGAAAATTTATCTTGACTTTATGGCAATGACAATTTAGACTTCAAATCGTTGCTGGTCAATTAAATATTTCGTATCTGCTTTTTTTCCGTTTCGTTGAAATAGCGACGGTGGAATTTGTAGAACTTTTGTTTGTAAGACCCGCAAAAGTCCAGATGTTCCCACTAGATGAATTTAATTTCAAAACGGAAAAAGCTAAGTTTTTCAAGGTGAAATCTTAAGGAAAAAATATTTTCCATGATTACAACTTTAAGATTGAAGTGTATCCTCGTTTGAGTAGTGGTTTTGTTTCATAACCCTTGACCCAGTTGGCACCGGAAAACAGGGAGGAAAATAAGATGTTAGATCAATTAATTGAATCAAAAAATAGTACTAGAGAAAATACCCGACGCAGTGGTTTTCTTTTTACAACTACTGTCGTAGTCCTTGGTCTCTTGTTAAGCACACTACTATATAGTCTTTTTGCAAAAGATTATGCAATGAATGCGGGAGATTTAGAGCTCTCGGCTTTGGTTGCCCCAGTTCCCGTGCCTGAAGAAGAACCGCCCCCGCCGCCGGAAAAACAACCTGAAGTAAAACAGGAGAAAGCAGCGCCGAATGCCGATGTGCGAACGGAGATTATTCAGGCAATGGAGGAATCTCCAAAGCCACCCGATAAAATTAGCGAAGTAAAACAAAATATACCGCCGCGGGATGTTAATAAGAAAACGGTTTTAGGCGACAGGAATGCTAGTTATGCAGATTCTGCACCTTCGACCTACGCAGGTCCCGTAAGCACAAACGGCAAAGGCATTGCAGGTGCTGGCGGTGTTCCTAATGGTGAAAGCAGAGGCACCGAAGCAGGAACGCCGCCGCCGCCGCCGCCGCCGCCAGCTAAGAAAGAGCCGCCGCCGCCGCCGGAGAAGCCACCAGTTCCGAAATCAGTTTCAAAAGGTGTTATCAACGGCAGTGCGATTAGTCTACCGAAGCCGCCTTATCCGCCAGCCGCGCGAGCGGTTCGAGCAAGCGGCGCGGTTAACGTTCAGGTAACAATTAGTGAGAGCGGCAGTGTTATTTCAGCCAGCGCGGTTAGCGGGCATCCGCTACTTCGTCCGGCAGCAGCGCAGGCAGCCCGCAGTGCGAAATTTGCGCCGACTCTGCTTTCAGGTCAACCCGTTAAGGTTACGGGAGTTATCGTCTATAACTTTGTTCCATAAAAGGGGACTTAATATCGGGAGAAGTAAATGCTTCTCCCACAATCCGCAATAATAAAATTTTGATTTCTTTGGAGGAAAAATCATGACCTTTTTAGTTAGCCTTTTAGGAACATACGTTTCAGGCTTATTCTTAATGTTTGCAAGTGAGGGAGCGGGAGTTTCCTTTGGTTTTTATGATATTGTCAGAAGTTTAACAATTCCAGGCTGGGTTGTTATCATCATTCTTCTGCTTCAATCAATTTACTTGATTGCCGTCGGTATTGAACGATATTTGACTTATAACAAAGCCAAAGCGCAATCGCGGCAATATGCACCAAAAGTTGCCCAAGCTCTCAAGAACAGTAATATTGACGAAGCCATCAATATCAGTGACAAACACAAAGACTCGCACTTAGCGATGGTTGTTTCGTCGGGCTTGAAGGAATTCAGTGCACACCAGGGCAACACCGACATCTCCGGCGAAGAAATGGAAGCTTCGAAACGTGCTTTGGATCGCGCGATTGCGGTCAAAACAGCTGAACTCAAACGCGGGCTTGCCGGTTTGGCGACGGTCGGTTCGACTGCTCCGTTTGTGGGTTTGTTCGGAACCGTCGTCGGTATTATCGGTGCTTTCCAAGCCTTGAAAAATAACGAGTCAGCCGGTATCGGCGCGGTCGGCGGCTCAATTTCCGAAGCGTTGATTGCGACTGCTTTCGGTATTGCGGTTGCTGTTCCAGCCGTTTGGTTGTTTAATTATTTCACTAATAAAGTTACAAGTTTTGGCGTCGAGATGGAAAACTCGGCATCTGAATTGATTGATTATTTCATCAAACAACGCACAAAACGATTAAATAGCTAAATTTAGTTCAAGTAATTTACGGTAGGGAGAGTTTGTTATGTCAATGAAAATTGGTGGTGCTGATGAATATAATTCGGAAATCAATGTAACTCCGATGGTTGATGTGATGTTGGTGTTATTGATTATTTTTATGATTGTAACACCATTGCTTCAACAAGGAGTTTCCGTTAATCTCCCACGGGATATGAGAAGCCCTGACCAGGATGATGAAATTGCAAAAGATACTTCGGTCATTGTTGCAATTCCCGATAACAGTAATTTCTATATCGGAAAAGACCAGTATCCGCTACCAGCCCTGGGAGAAAAAATCAGTAAATTGATGGAAAATAAAACTCCCGATAAGCGAATTGTCTACATAAAAAGTGGTGTCGATGTCGATTATGGAAAAGTGGTTGAAGCAATTGATGTCATACGCAAACAGGATATAGACAAAATCGGTTTGGTTGCCGATAAAAAGAAAGGCGACACCCCTGCACAACAGTAGGTTAGCTTGAAGAATTGAGTGTGGATTTCAACATTTGGAGTAGAAAACAATGTCAATGTCAACAGGCGGCTCTTCCGGTGAAGCGACGCCTAATATCAATGTTACACCGTTAATTGACGTTTTGCTGGTGCTGTTAATCATTTTTATGGTTATATCACCCTTAAAACCCAGTCGATTTGAAGCAAAGGTTCCGGCAGAACCGAAACCGGACGATACGACAGTAGCAAAACCAAATCCGCTGACGCTGGTAGTAGCTGTTAATAAAAGTGACTTAAAGCTGACTCTTAATAATCAAGATGTTGGAGATGTTACAAATTCGGAGGCTCTAACTACTCAATTGAAGGAAACATTTCAAAGCAGAGAAGCGAACGGCGTATTTCGAGAAGGAACAAATGAAGTTGAGAAAACTATTTTTATCAAATCGCCACGTTCCGTCAAATATGGTGATGTCGTAAAAATAATCGATGCCGTGAAGTTTGCTGGTGCGCAGCCAATCGGTTTGCAGATTGATGATTTACAAGAATAAATTTGTTCGTTTTGTAACAAAAACTAAAGAATAAAATCTTCAATTTTTGTAACAAAGCGACATAAAATGGAGTCGAAAAATGAGATTTTCTCGTTTAGGGATATTTTTATTAATTTTATTAACCGTTTCAATTGGGTCAAACTGCTCGTATTACAATCGAGTTATTGCCCAGAAAAATTTGGTCGACGGCGGAGAAGCCTACAAGAATAGGAAATTTGAAGAAGCCGAACAACGTTTCCGCGATGCGGTCGCGCGCAATCCCGATTCGAAAGAGGCTAAAATAGCTCAATTGTTCTTAGCCCGCACGCTTCATTCAGAATATATCGGTAATCGCTCAAACACTGAAAAAGCCGAAGAAGCAATCAGCGAATATAAAAAAGTTTTAACTGATAATATAAAAGACCAAAGTTCGTTCAAAGCGGTTGCTAATCTGTTGGAAAACCTCAACCGGCAGGATGAATGGCAAAAATGGGTTGAAGACCGTATAAACAACGAACTAGTTCCACCCGAACAACGTTCCGAAGCTATAACGTCGCTTGCAGCTAAACAGTATTCTTGCGCAAATAACATTTCGGATGTTGAGCCGATAAAAAAAGAAGTTACCAAAGGCGGCGAGCGTGTGTATCAATTTACCAAGCCTTCGAATCCGCAAGCGTATGAAGAGTTTAACAGATGCGTCGCAACCGGGACGGAGTTGACCGACAGAGCCGTAAAACTCGACCCAAACAGCGATTCGGCTTGGTCGTATAAAGCCAATATGTTAGTCCAGCAAATGCGCCAGGCTGAAATGGAAGGCAAAAACGACCAGAGAGAAAACTTCAAGGCTCAAGCCGAGCAAGCAAAGGATAGATTTACCGAGCTTGCCAACATAAAAAAACAAAAGCAGGAAGCCGAAGAGGAACGCAAGAAAGTTGAAGAAGCAGCAGCAAATAAGAAAAAATAAATTTTTCAAATTAAGCTTTAAGATAGGGTGATGCTCAATTACAATAAATATTGGGTATCACCTTTTCATTTACCGTTTCACATTTAGAATTTATCAGAATTCCTCGATTTTACATCTAACTTGTTTAATGGTTTTTCAATCGGTGAAATTTGGTGGATGATAAATGATGAATGATAAATGTTTATGATTCGCATCGAAGACGTAATTAGTAAGGTTGAGAAAAATCGTCCCGAATCGAATATCGAATTGATTCGGCGCGCGTACCTTTTTTCGGCTTTGCATCACAAAGGGCAAAAACGTGCTTCGGGTGAACCATATCTTGTTCATCCTCTGGAGGTCGCAGATATTTTGGCGGAAATGCGGCTTGATGAAACGAGCGTTTCGACCGGACTGCTTCACGACGTAGTAGAAGATACTTTGGTTGACCTTGAAACTATCCGCGAATATTTTGGCGACGAAATAACACGCCTTGTTGACGGTTTAACCAAAATCGCTCATATCAGTAATCTTTCAAAAGAAAAACAACAGGCTGAAAACGTTCGTAAGATGGTTTTGGCAATGACTACCGATGTTCGCGTCGTGCTGATAAAACTCGCTGACCGGCTTCACAATATGCGGACAATGCAGTTTCTAAAGCCGGAAAAACGCACCCGTATTTCTCAAGAAACACTCGACATCTACGCGCCGATTGCGCATCGTTTAGGTATGGGTAAACTGCGTGGCGAGTTGGAAGATTTGTCTTTCAAAAATCTCTATCCGCAGGACTACAAAAAAATCTCGCATGAAGTTGAAGCCCGCCGCCCCGAACTGGAAGCCGCGCTTGAGAAAATAACAAATACAATACGCGAACATTTATCCGAAAACGACGTTCCGTTCGTTGAAATTCAAGGTCGAGTAAAACGTCTGTTTTCGCTTTGGAAAAAGTTGAAAAAGCGAAAACTCTCAATCGAACAGGTTTATGATTTAATAGCTGCCAGAATCATCACGCAAAACGACAAAAAATATTGCTACCTGACATTAAGCGTCATTCACGACGTTTGGACGCCGGTGCCGGAACGCTTTAAGGACTGGATTGCAATTCCGCGTGATAATTTGTACCAATCGCTCCATACGTCGGTTATCGGCGATAACGGACAGTCGTTTGAAGTTCAAATTCGCACAGAAGAAATGCACCAAATTGCTGAAGAAGGCGTCGCCGCGCATTGGAAGTATAAGGAAAGCAAACTGGGCAAGCGCGAAGAAGACAAGAGCCTTGACGAGCTTCGCAAAACGGTTGAAAAATTACTTTTGCCGTTAGTCGAAAACACTAGCGAGAATCAGGATTCGGAAGAATTTATCGAGTCTCTGAAACTCGATTTGTACCCAAAAGACGTTTATGCTTTTACGCCGATGGGCAAAATCATTCAGCTTCCGCGGGGCGCGACGCTGATTGATTTTGCTTACGCAATCCACTCTGAAGTCGGCGATAACTGCACCGGAGCGAAAATAAACAGTCGTATCGTTCCGCTCAGAAATGAGCTGCAAAACGGCGACGTTATAGAAATATTAACGACACCAAATTCAAAACCTTCACGCGACTGGCTCAATTACGCGACGACTTCGCGCGCGCGCAACAGAATTCGTCATTGGATTGCCGAGCAGCAAAGAGCCGATTCAATCGAAATGGGACGAAAATTGTTAGAAAAAGAAGCCGACAAATTTCGCCTCTCGCCGAAAAAACTGCTCAACAATGAAAACGAGATGAAGCGCATCGCCAATGAATACGGCTTGGGCAGAGCCGAGGACTTACTGGCTTCAATTGGTTACGGTAAAACATTGCCTAGAAACATTTTAGGTAAGTTCTTGGGCGCGGAAAAATTCGCCGAACTCGACCCCGATAAAAGAAAGGAAACGCGCCTGCAAACGGCAACAAAGGCAGTCAAAAAATTTATTGGCTTGGGCGAAGATGCAATTCTCGTCAAGGGAATTGATAATCTTTTGACGGCGCGCGCGCGTTGCTGCAATCCGCTTCGCGGCGAAGAAATTGTCGGTTATATCTCGCTCGGCAAAGGTGTCGTCGTTCACAATAAGCGCTGCAAAAACGTGCAGCAATTGATGATTAATAAAGACCGCGTGGTTGAAGTCGAATGGGCGAAAAGCGAAAAGGAGGAAATTCAATCGGTGCGAATTCTGGCAACGACGGAAAACCGAACCGGAATGCTTGCCGGAATTACTAACGCGATTGCCGAAATAAAAACCGGCATTCGCGACGCCAGCGCGCGCGTATCAAAAGAAAATCGCGGCATAATCGAAGTAACGGTTGAAGTCTTTGATAAAAAACATCTCGATAGGGTAGTCGGCTCAATTGAGCAAGTTCCGGGAGTGATTGCCGTCGAGCGAGTAAATTCTTGAGAATTCCAGATTTCTGATTCAAAATTAAAAGTTAAAGAATTAAAATTCAGAATCCTGAATTTACAGTTTGAAATTGTCGTACTTAAACTTTGCTTTTTTTCTTTAATCTGTTAAAATTCGCCTTTTGCTCGAATAATAAAAATTTCATCTGTGTCAATGAGAGAAACAATTTCAACCGAAAATGCACCGGGCGCAATCGGACCTTATTCGCAAGCTGTCCGGGTCGGCGATTTAGTTTTTTGTTCGGGACAAATACCGATTGACCCGCAGACGGGTAATTTTGTATCCGAGAATGTTGCGGAACAAACCGAGCAGGTTTTGAAAAATCTAAGTGCGGTTTTGAAAGCGGCGCAAACCGATTTGAACAATGTTATCAAAACAACTGTATTCCTGGCGGATATGAATGATTTTGCGGCGATGAATGAAGTTTACGCCCGTTTTTTCAACGATAATAAACCGGCGCGGGCGACAGTACAAGCGGCGCGTCTGCCGCGCGATGCGAAGGTCGAAATCGAATGCATCGCTGTCGTTTAATATTTATCAAATTGTGATTTTGTAAATGTTAAATGGAAAAAGCCAGACGCCTGGTAAATCAAACGTCTGGCAGTTGAAACTGAAACTGAAAATTTTTACGCCGCTTTGATAACTTTGCCGCCTTTAATACAGCGAGTACAAACTTTCATACGCGAGTTTCCGCCTTTCGGCTGTTGAACTCGAATTGATTGCAGATTCGGATTAAAGCGACGGCGCGTTTTGTTGTTGGCGTGTGAAACATTGTTACCGAATTGCGGACCTTTTCCGCACACATCGCATCGTTTTGCCATAATAATTAGCCTCCAAAAATAATAACGAGGTATAAAGAATCGAGTCGGGCGCTTTTGGCGTCGTACTCAAAAATAAAGTTTATAACAAAATTAGTTGATAAAATCAAGCAATGAACGAGATTGTTAATTTTGAAGGAGTAAAAGCCACAGTGCAAAATACCAGAAATAAGTTTTTGAACGTTACCTTTTTAGCGCTCATTTCAATAGCTTTAATCGGCTGCAAAAGCATCGGTTCAACCGATACGACTGCAACGGGCAGCAACGTTGACCCAAATGGTGCAGCAGCAACCGTTAACGGAAAGGCAATCAAAATGGAAGAAGTCGAGCGCGGCATCAAACAACAGGCGCAGGGACAGGAAAGCAAATTATCGCCTTTGGAATTAGCGGGCGCGCGTCTCCAGGTTTTGGGAGGTTTGATTCAAAACGAAGTTTTATATCAAAAAGCCGAAAAAGAGGGAACGGTTCCGAAAGACGACGATGTAACGGCAGAAATCAATAGATCAAAGACGACCAGCGGGCTATCCGCCGAGAAGTTTGACGAACAGATGAAACAGGCAGGACTGGATGAAACTTCTTACCGCGAAAATATCAAAAAAGTGCTGGCGGTTAAAAATTTAATCGACAAAATCACGGGCAAAATCGAACCGCCGAAAGACAGCGAAATAGATGCTTTTTACAACGGTAATAAAGCAGCGTTTGTCAATAAACGCGGCGTCAAACTGGCGGCAATCGTTATCGACCCGGCAAATAATGGCGAAGGCGACACGACCACGACTGAACAGGAAGCCGTTATCAGAGGAAACGAAATCATCAAACAGCTTCAACAAGGTCAAAATTTCGCCGATATTGCCCGCGAAAAAAGTGAAGACCAGAGCAGACTGCAAGGCGGAGATTTGGGTTACGTTACCGAAGATGAACTCAAACAAAACTTCTCGCCTCAAGTTGCGACAACTTTGATGAACGAAAAATTTCCGATCGGAAATGTCTTGCCTGTTCCGATGCAGGGCAAGTTTTTTATTCTTAAACTGCAAGAGCGAAAATTGAATGACGAAAATTTGACGCTCGAAAGTCCCGGCGTCCGTGAAAAAGTTATCGAACAGCTTATCGGCGCGCGCAAGCAGCTTTTGAGCCAATCTTACGCTGCGATTGCGATGAACGAAGCGAAGATTGAAAACTTTCTGGCGCAAAAAGTCGTCAGCAATCCAAATGAATTGAGCGGCGCTCGCCCGGCAAGCGCGCAAGACGAAAATACGAACACGAATACAAATTCGGCTGTTAATGCAAATACAAGCGCCGGAAATGTGAATGCAAAACCTGCCGCGGGTGTTTCGCAGACGCCGAACGACGGCGCAAAAGTAAATTCGACGGGAAAGTAGTTTTGAAGTAAAAAAAACTCGACAATAGTCAGTAAACAGTTCAAGAGTTTTCAGTAAAATTTATTTGCTGAATGCCGCCGACTGATTGCTGACTATTATTTTTTATGTTGTTCAGATTGTCCGAAATTTATAAATCATACAGCGCGCGCGAAATTTTGCGCGGCGTTTCGTTTCAAGTAAATCCGAACGAAAAAATTGGATTGGTCGGGCGAAACGGCGCGGGCAAAACAACGGTTTTTCGCATCATTACCGATGAAGAAACGCCGGACGACGGTGAAGTCGTTAAAATGAACAACCTGAAGATAGGAATGCTCCAGCAGCACGTTGATTTTACCGACAACGAAACGGTTCACACCGCCGCGCTTTCGGCATTTCAGAAACTGCACGACATCGAAGCCGAAATGCGTCGTCTGGAACATCTGATGGCGGAAAACATTTCAGACGAAATCTTAAATCAATACGCCGAACTGCAAACCGAATTTGAACACGAAGACGGATTTACATACACGGCGCGTGCCGAAGCGATTCTTCTCGGTTTGGGTTTTACGAAGGAAACTTGGAATGCGGAGACGAGAATCCTTTCCGGCGGACAGAAAAATCGTCTTGGTTTAGCGCGTCTTCTTCTGTCGAACCCGGATGTTCTGCTGCTTGACGAACCGACGAATCATTTGGACGTGGCGGCTGTCGAATGGCTCGAAGATTTTCTGCAAACTTATGAAAAAACTTTTGTCATTATCAGCCACGACCGCTATTTTCTCGACCGAACGTGCCGTAAAATTATCGAAATTGAAAACGGTAAGGCGATTGTCTATAAAGGAAATTACTCGCATTTTTTAGTCGAACGCGAGGAACAGCGCGAGATTCAACGGCGCGCATTTGAAAATCAACAGTCTTTCATTGCCAAAAACGAGGATTTTATACGTCGCAACCTTGCCGGACAAAAAACGAAACTAGCGAAATCACGGCGTAATATGCTCGAAAGAATCGAGCGCGTCGAAGCCGTTGCCGCCGACCGTTCGCAGGGAAATTTTGTTTTGAAAAAGGTCGAACGCGCCGGAAATCAGGTTTTGACCGTCGAGAATTTAGCAGTCGGCTACGGCGAAAAAGTGCTGGCAAACCATATAAATTTCAGTCTTCTGCGGGGTGAAGCGCTCGGTGTTATCGGCTCAAACGGCAGCGGCAAAACTACATTTTTGAAAACTGTTTTGGGAAGTATACGCGAGTTGGCGGGAAAAATTATGTGGGGAACGAAGACCGACATCGGTTACTATTCGCAGCAACTCGAAGATTTGGACAATCGCAACGAAATTATCCAGGAACTTCGCCGTGTTGCTCCTCTCGCCGATAACGGCGCGCTGCGTTCGTTTCTGGCAAGATTTTTATTTCAAGGCGAAGACGTTTTTAAAAAAGTTTCGGATTTATCTGGCGGCGAAAAGGGAAGACTTGCGCTGGCAAAATTGATTTACTCAAACAAAAACGTTTTGATAATGGACGAACCGACCAATCATTTAGATATTCCTTCGCGTGAAGCTCTGGAAAGCGCGCTCGACGCTTACGAAGGAACGATTATCACGGTCAGCCACGACCGCTATTTTTTAGACCGCGTGGCGACGCAGATTTTGGCGTTTGAAGAAAACGGGCGGGCGGAAGTTTTCAGCGGAAATTACAGCGAATATCACGAAGCGAAAGCGGTTCAAGGTTCAAGATTCAAAGTTCAAAGTCAGGCGATTGCGGATTTCGGGTTGCGGAATAAGGAGTCTAAAATCGAAGACCAGAGACCGAAAATTGAGAACGGAGAGCCGAAATTCAAAGACCAACTTTCAAAAAATCAGCTTCAGCGTATTGAACGGCGTATAAAGGAAATCGAAAAGGAGATTCCCAAATTAGAATATTTGTCAGCCGAATTTTCACTTCAAATGAGCGAGCCGAAAATTGCCTCAAACCACGCAAAACTCCAGGAAATAACAATAAAGTTTGAAGAAACCGAAAAGAAAATTCAAAATCTCTACAAAGAATGGGAAGAGTTATTAGAAAAGTAAATTTTTCTAAATACTGTTTAATTATCCAAACGATAATTAGGCGCTTCTTTCGTAATAATAACGTCGTGAACGTGCGATTCTCGCAGTCCGGCTGACGTTATTCGAACGAATTTCGCATTTTCCTGCAATTCATCAATCGTTTTACAGCCCGTATAACCCATTCCCGAACGCAGACCGCCGACGAGCTGCGTTACCATTTCTTCTAAAGTTCCTTTGAAAGCGACCCGCCCTTCGATGCCTTCTGGAACATATTTTGAATCGGACACAGTTCCTTCCTGTGCATAACGGTCTGAGGAACCTTTTTTCATCGCGCCGATTGAACCCATTCCGCGATACGTTTTAAAGTTGCGACCTTGAAAAAGAATTACTTCGCCCGGCGCTTCTTCGGTTCCGGCAAAAAGCGAGCCAATCATTACTGAATCCGCGCCAGCCGCAATCGCTTTGACGACATCGCCGGAAAATTTTACGCCGCCGTCTGCGATAATCGGAACACCGGAATCCTTCGCGGCTTTGACGCATTCGACAATCGCCGTAATCTGCGGAACGCCCGCGCCGGTTACGACGCGAGTCGTGCAAATCGAACCGGGACCGATGCCGGTTTTTACAGCATCAACGCCAGCATCAATCAATGCTTCAGTTGCTTGTGCGGTTGCGACATTTCCGGCAATGAGTTCAACTTCCGGAAATTTTCGCTTGATTTTTCTGACGGCTTTGATAACACGCGATGAATGTCCGTGCGCCGTGTCAACGACGATAACATCAGCACGCGAGTTGATTAACGCTTCGGCGCGCTCGAAAAAATCGCCCGTCGCGCCGATTGCCGCCGCGACCCGCAGTCTGCCGAAATCGTCCTTCGCCGCGTTCGGATATTTGATGGCTTTTTGAATGTCTTTGACCGTGATTAATCCTTTCAAAAGACCGTTGTCGTCTACAACGAGAAGTTTTTCGATACGGTGCTTTTGTAGTTTTACTTTTGCTTGCGTCAAAGTCGTGCCGACCGGAACGGTTACGAGCGGCTGCTTTGTCATTACGTCGGAGACCGGAATGTCGAAACGGGTTTCAAAACGCAAATCGCGGTTCGTGATAATGCCGACGAGAAATCCGTTTTCGTCAACGACCGGAACCCCGCTAATTTTGAAATTCTCCATTATTTTCAAAGCATCCGAAACCGTTTTATTATCACGAATCGTTACCGGGTCGACAATCATTCCCGATTCCGAGCGTTTCACCTTATCTACCTCTTCAGCTTGATGCGCAATTGAGAGATTTTTGTGGATGACACCAATACCGCCTTGCTGTGCGAGCGCGATTGCAAGGTTTGCTTCCGTAACCGTGTCCATTGCCGATGAGCATAGCGGAATATTAAGGCGAATGTTGCGCGAAAACTGTGTCGAAACATCTGTCTCGGACGGCAAAATATCCGAATATGCGGGAACGAGAAGAATGTCGTCAAATGTTAAGCCTTCTTTGATTTCTTCGATTATCATAATTTTATAAATCCTAAAATATAAATAAAAAACCCGCACTTAAGCGGGCGGGCGCAACGGTAGTTATATTTTCAAAAACTTCTTTTTCTGAATTTGTAAAAAAGCCGCATTAAATCTGTTACCTCAGAGCGTTTGGATTAGCAGCTTCGTCGAAGGAAATTTTCCCGCTTTGCCAGATTTGCGCCAGATTGTCTTTTGTAATTTCAAATTCAATCACGCTGCGTCTTGGATTCAGTGGAGTTGTCGGCAGAGCAATCTGCTTGCCGTTAATCGTTAATTGAACGTTTGAAGCGAGCGATTTAGCGTAGCCGAGTTTTAGATTTTCTTTCGGTTCAAAGCTCATCGGTTTATCCGGCGTCAACAGCGTGCTGGTTTTTGTGCCGTCGCTGTTGGAACTTACGTAAACCGGTTCGTTTAGCGCTTTGAATTCAGCCTTAAGTTCATTCATCGAAAGTGCGGAAACGGTTGAACCGCTCGTGTTTGCGACATTGGCAGAACTCGACAAATTTCCATTCGCATTTACCGAAGCGTTTGAGTTGTTAACAACTGCATTGCTTTGATTATTTTGAAAGTATCTGACCAGCGACAAAACTCCAAAAGCTCCCAAGCCTAAAATCAAAGCGGCTAAAATAATCGTCCGCAGAGATGAAGAAGTGCGGTTGTCGGTTAAAACCTCCGGGCGATAATTTCTCGGCTCGCTTTCGATTTGATTGTTTTGGTTGCCGATAAGAGCCGCGTAATCCTGCAAAGCCTCCTGTTCGTCAACCCCGACGTATTTTGCGTAGGACTTTAGGAAACCTTTGTTAAAAATTCCGCCCGGCAGCGTTCGATAGTCATCCTCATCAATGGATTTGATGTAAAGCGGTGAAATGCGCGTTTGTTCAGCAACTTCACTTATACTGATGCCGCGCGCTTCACGTGCTTGTCGCAGTTTTTCGCCGAGAGTTATTGACATTGGGTTTGAAATTTACAGTCCTTTAGCGGTTCGCAAACTCGAAACGGTTTTCAAGATGAAATATAGCTTTTGTAAAGCGAAAATGTCAATCGTTTCTTACCTGTTTATAAATGAATGCGCGCTTGATTATTGTCCGATGCGCGTGATACGTTAAGACTTTATTCAATCAAAAGCATTAAAATTAACAAACAAACACAAAAAGCGAGGAACTAAACAATGTCTCTTGAAGCACTCGGAATGGTTGAAACCAAAGGTTTTGTCGGCGCGGTCGAAGCGGCAGATGCGATGGTTAAATCCGCAAATGTCCAACTAATCGGTAAAGAGTATATCGGCGCGGGTTACGTTACGATTTTCGTGCGCGGTGATGTCGGCGCGGTCAAAGCGGCAACCGATGCAGGCGCGGCGGCGGCGCGTCGTGTCGGCGAGCTTATCAGCGTTCACGTTATTCCGCGTCCGCACGGTGAAGTCGAGCGAGTTTTACCGAAAGGCGTCGGCTACAGCCCTGACGAGAAAGCGATTCAAGGCGGCGGCTCGCGCGGGCAGCTCAGCGCAGCCAGCGCAGATAGCGAAATCGCGGCGTCTAAAGACAGCGCGCGAACGAAAACCAAGTAATTAAAAATTCAAAATTGGAAAATCAGAAATCCAAATCCTGAATCTTATAATCTTGAGACCTTAATTTTGAATTGAAAAGATGCCGGAAGATAAGGATTTAATTTCACAACAGGAAGCGCGCGATGCGGTCGAGTCGGCGTATCTGGCGTTTCAGACGGTTGCGAAATTCGACCAAACAAAAATTGACCGAATTTGCGAAGCGATGGCGCAAGTCGCGCTCGCCGAATCAATGCGTCTCGGTCAGATGGCAAACGAGGAAACCGGATTTGGATGCGCCGAAGACAAGCGCGAAAAAAATCGTTTTGCAGCAGAAGACGTTTGGAATTATTTTCGCACACTGAAAACCGTCGGCATCGTAAGTCAAACCGAAAGCATTATAGAAATTACTTCACCGCGCGGCGTTGTCGCAGCGATTATTCCTTCAACAAATCCAACTTCGACGACGATTTTCAAAATCATTATCGCTATCAAATCACGTAATACTATTGTTCTTTCGCCACATCCGTCAGCCGCGCGTTCGATTACCGAAACGGCACGCGTGATGCGCGAAGCCGGCATCAAAGAAGGTCTGCCGCCCGACGCGATTAGATGTTTATCGCACGCAACCATCGAAGGCACGGAAACTTTGATGAAACACAAACGAACGGCGGTTATTCTGGCAACCGGCGGAACCGGTCTTGTGCGCGCCGCATATTCTTCCGGTAAACCCGCATTCGGTGTCGGACCGGGAAACGTTCCGGTTTTTGTCGAAAGAACAGCGAATGTCGAAAAAGCGGTTTCGGATATTTTGACCGGAACTTGTTTTGACAACGGCACGATATGCGCCTCCGAGCAATCGGTCGTCGTTGACGCTCCAATAGAAGCGCAAGTGCGTGAGCAATTCAAACTGCAAGGCGGACATTTTTTAAATCAAACCGAAGCCGAAGCCGTCGGCAGTATTTTATTAACCGAGCAGCGAACTTTGAACCCGAAAATAGTGGGCAAATCCGCCGAATTTATCGCCAATCTCGCAGGAATTTCCGTTCCAAACGGAACGCGCTGTCTGCTGGCTGATTGCGGCGGCGTCGGGCGCGATTTTCCTTGGTCAATCGAAAAACTTTCGCCGACGCTGGCGTTTTTCGTCGCCGACGGAATTGAGCAGGGCGCGCAGCGTTGTTTGGAAATTTTGCAGTTCGGCGGAATGGGACACACTGCCGGAATGCACACCGAAAGTCGTGACGCGGCGATTCAATACGGCGCGAAGATGCCGGCTTCTCGAATCGTTATAAATTCGCCGACGACGCATGGGGCAATTGGTTTTTCAACCGATTTAGCTCCTTCGATGACACTCGGCTGTGGTTCGTGGGGCGGAAACGTAACAAGCGACAACGTTTCGCCGCTTCATTTAATGGACATCAAGCGCGTTGCTTTCGAGACAAAGCCAGTTACAAGTCAGACAAACGCTGCAAAAAATAATTTAAGAGCGAAAATTTATAATTTGCCGGTGGGCGAAGAAGAAGCACAATTCGCAATCGGGAATCGGCAATCAAATGACCAAAGAAAAATAAAGCGCGAGGAAATTGCCGCGATTGTCGATAAGTTTTTGAGAACAAAAATAGACGAGCCATCGAGTTTTAATGCAGGTGTGAATACGATGCTGACGGATTCTGCGCCCGTATCATCACAAACAGAAATCCAAAATTCTCTAAATCCGGTAAAAACAATTATTCACGAATTGAAAACCGAAAATTCCGGAAACGGCGCGAAACCGAAAACGGCGAAGCCGGCATCAAAGAAGGTCTGCCGCCCGACGCGATTAGATGTTTATCGCACGCAACCATCGAAGGCACGGAAACTTTGATGAAACACAAACGAACGGCGGTTATTCTGGCAACCGGCGGAACCGGTCTTGTGCGCGCCGCATATTCTTCCGGTAAACCCGCATTCGGTGTCGGACCGGGAAACGTTCCGGTTTTTGTCGAAAGAACAGCGAATGTCGAAAAAGCGGTTTCGGATATTTTGACCGGAACTTGTTTTGACAACGGCACGATATGCGCCTCCGAGCAATCGGTCGTCGTTGACGCTCCAATAGAAGCGCAAGTGCGTGAGCAATTCAAACTGCAAGGCGGACATTTTTTAAATCAAACCGAAGCCGAAGCCGTCGGCAGTATTTTATTAACCGAGCAGCGAACTTTGAACCCGAAAATAGTGGGCAAATCCGCCGAATTTATCGCCAATCTCGCAGGAATTTCCGTTCCAAACGGAACGCGCTGTCTGCTGGCTGATTGCGGCGGCGTCGGGCGCGATTTTCCTTGGTCAATCGAAAAACTTTCGCCGACGCTGGCGTTTTTCGTCGCCGACGGAATTGAGCAGGGCGCGCAGCGTTGTTTGGAAATTTTGCAGTTCGGCGGAATGGGACACACTGCCGGAATGCACACCGAAAGTCGTGACGCGGCGATTCAATACGGCGCGAAGATGCCGGCTTCTCGAATCGTTATAAATTCGCCGACGACGCATGGGGCAATTGGTTTTTCAACCGATTTAGCTCCTTCGATGACACTCGGCTGTGGTTCGTGGGGCGGAAACGTAACAAGCGACAACGTTTCGCCGCTTCATTTAATGGACATCAAGCGCGTTGCTTTCGAGACAAAGCCAGTTACAAGTCAGACAAACGCTGCAAAAAATAATTTAAGAGCGAAAATTTATAATTTGCCGGTGGGCGAAGAAGAAGCACAATTCGCAATCGGGAATCGGCAATCAAATGACCAAAGAAAAATAAAGCGCGAGGAAATTGCCGCGATTGTCGATAAGTTTTTGAGAACAAAAATAGACGAGCCATCGAGTTTTAATGCAGGTGTGAATACGATGCTGACGGATTCTGCGCCCGTATCATCACAAACAGAAATCCAAAATTCTCTAAATCCGGTAAAAACAATTATTCACGAATTGAAAACCGAAAATTCCGGAAACGGCGCGAAACCGAAAACGGTTGATTTTGTCAGCGAGGAAGATGTGAAACGGGCAATCGAAAACGGTGAGAAAATTTTTATCACTGCAAAATCTATTATCACGCCCTCGGCGCGCGACTTGGGCGAAGAAAGAGAGGTTTTTGCTATAGGTTAAGAAGTTTCGGTTTAAAATTTTTTAATAGTAATACTCACTCTATAAAAATTATTTGTCAGTTAAATGGCTCAAACATCAGTCGAAAATAAAATTTGCAACGCTTGCAGCGCGGAGGTTCGCCCGCAGGCACTTTTTTGTTATTACTGCGGCGGCGCGATTACCGCCGAAAAATCCCCTTCATCCGACAACGGCTCTTCGACAAGCGTAAACTCTCAAAAACTCGACGGTGAAACAATTATCAAATTAGCCGATGAGAAACAAAATATCGGTGAAGAAATCCACGTTAGGAAAAAATCTGAAAATCTAGAAAAACAGGATTTGCAAGACAAAACGAGACTGAAATCCGCCGCTACTTTGCGAAGAAAATCAAAAACTTTGCAGCCGAAAACCGTCGAAGTCATTTGGGAAGAGCACGAAAACGCGCCGAATGTTTGGTTTATTTCGGCGGCGGTCGCCTTAACGATTTTATCCGTCGCAATTCTATTTTTGGCAATGTATTTTAAATAACTTAAAATTTGTTTGAAAAAAAATTTTGTAAATACGAATAAATTATGGAAGCACTTGGAATGGTTGAATGTATGGGACTCGTGGCGATGATTGAAGCGGCTGACGCGATGGTCAAAGCTGCCAATGTGAGGTTGGTCGGCTACGAAAAAATCGACGCCGGACTCGTTACCGCAATTGTGCGCGGCGAGGTTGGTGCAGTCAGAGCGGCGGTTGACGCAGGTGCAGCAGCGGCGCGGCGAGTGGGAACCGTAACAGCCGTTCACATTATTCCGCGCCCGCACGGGGAAGTCGCCGAAGGAATTCCGGTAATCGAAACCGGAGAAACCACGCGCAAAAAGATTTCCGGTTCTGTGCCGGGAAATGATTCAAGGTAAAACTAAAAAGATAAAGGAAAATTTGATCCTTAATTTCAGGAACAGAAAAACAAAAAAGGCAAGTGATTTAATTTCCTTGCCTTTTTTGTTTTAAATTTTATCTTGGATAATTTATTGACTTTTAATTGACGGATTGGCTTTTTGCAAAGTCGGCGTGCCGGGTTTATCGCTTACGGCACTTCTTCCCGTGCGAGTAATAGCAATACGTTTTTGCTTGTTCGGACCTTCGTCAACAATAACTTTGATGTTTCTGAGCGAGCCGTCTTTTTTTTCATTTGTCGGCGCATAGCTGACCAGATATTGAGTTCTAAGTTCACTGGCGATGTCCAGCGCGATAGTGTTTAACTCGTTGATGGAACTCGGGAAATATGATTTACCGCCCGTTTCAGTTGCTAGTCGCTGGAGAAAAGCCTTTGCTTTGCCTTGCGGACTTTTGCTGATAAAACCACCTTCCTTGCTCAAATCAGTTACAAACCCGACAGTGAAAATCTGCACTTCGGATTCACGGAGCAATTCAAAAAGCTGCGGCTCCTTGTAAAAACTATCGCGGTCTTCGCCGTCGGAAACAAGTATTAAAGCGCGCCGTTTTTTATCGTTCGGATTGCGGCTTTTTTCGTATTCGTCAACCTTTTGCGCTGCAAGATAAACGGCATCGATAATCGCTGTCTGTCCGCCTTCGACATAAAGACTTTCAAGCGCGTCGTTTAAATCGGTTTTGGTTGGCGTAAAATCCTGCACGATTTCGATTTTGTCGGAACTGACAAAACGGATAACGCTGGTTTCGTCTTCGGGTTTATTCGTGGCGACAATGATTTTGCTGGCTTCGATAACTTTATCGATTTGGTTGCGGAGCGAGCCGGAATTATCAAGCACCAGCGAATAATTGGTCGGAACTTCGGCTTTCGAAAATGCCGTAATCGGCTGCAAAACGTTGTCTTCGTAAACCTTAAACTCTTGTTGACGGAGATTGTTTATCGGGCGATTGTTGCGATCGATGACACGAACGTTCAAATTTACCTCTTCGGTTTCAATCCGAATGATTTCATTCGGGTCGTCAACATACGGTGTCGGTGAAACGGTAGGCGCTGGCTTTGCAGCTGGAAAATTGATTTTCTGCGGTGTTGGCGTCGGCGTTGTATTGCCGGTTCGGTTCGGTGTTTGAACGGTTTGCGCGTTTGTAGTAGAAAAATTGTAAAAAGCAAAAATTAAACCGAAACAAAAAATAATCAACAAGATATTAAACGTTTTTCTTTTCATTTTTCCTTAGAATCCAAAAATAATCGATTTAGCGGATGTTCGAGTTCGGCGTAGCGTAATAACCTTCACGACCGCGAACCGTTAGACGCGGAAGACCGCGCGGCGGGTTGACCTTTGTTTTTACTTTATGCCATTTTCCGTCGGGCGTGAAATCTTTCGGTGTGAAACCGATTGAGTATTGGTGGCGAAGCTCCAAAGCGATGCGCTCGAAAATTTCATCCATTTCGACATCGGCTTGCGGATAAAAAGATTTACCGCCGGTAACCGATGTCAGTTCGTCCAAAAATGCCTGTCCCTGCATTCCCATCTGGCTTCCCGCGTCGCGTCCGTCCAAAATTCCGACTGCATAAACCGTTACGTCCGATTCTTTTAGCAAACGGCGAACTTCGTTGAAATTGTAGCGTGAAGCATTATCCTGACCGTCGCTGATAATCAGCATCGCTTTCTTTTGGCGTGTTCCGCTCGTTACTCGCTCGACGCCGAGATAAACTGCATCGTAAAGCGCGGTATTGTTTTTCGGTTGAACGAGCGTCAATTTTCGCAAAACCGAATCGCCGTCTCGCGTGCGGTCGAGCAGAAGTTGTGCGCGGCTGTTAAAGGCAATCAGGAAATATTCGTCCGACGGATGACTGGTGCCGATAAAACGCTCCAGAGCCTTACGCGCCTTACCGATTTTTTCGCCGCTCATCGAGCCGGATACGTCAAACAATATTCCGACCGAAATCGGCGCGTCCGTATCGCTGAAAAAAGTAATTTCCTGCTCTTGATTGTTGTCAAGAACCTTAAAAGCGTCTTTGGTCAGACCCGAAACAAAGCGCCCGTATAAATCGGTTACGGTAACGGTCAGCGTTACCAAATCAGTCTTGACGCTAATCGGTTTGTCGTCGTCAGTGTCGGGCGGCGTCGAGCGCGGGGTTTGTGCTGAGGAAGCAATCGTAGTCAGCAAAACAGTTATAAAAATTAAAGTCCACCGCTGCATACTGCAAAAGCGGCTGAAACGCAAAAAATCTTTGACAGCCATAAACATTTCCTTCGGTCTTAAGATATATTGTAAGTAACGACTCGTCTTTGTGCAAGATGTTTTTATGATGTAGAAAGAATCTGATTCGATGCACCTGCCCAAAAATGTTTGAGAATTTCGATTAGAATGCAACATTCATTGGTAATTTGCGTGATATAATTTTAGTTGTCGGTAGTTGGTCGTTAGTTGTCGGTTGGTGATTGATTTTCCGATATAGTTTTTAAAACTCAATAACTCCCAAATTTGAAACAACATACACAATTTTATAAAGAAACTACTGACCAACGACAACTGTTAACTGACTACTAACAACTGACCAACGACTACTGATTTACTGTTTTATGGCTGAATTTATTTGCAGATTAGGAACGCCTTCGGGCGAAGTTATGACGCGCGTTATCGAGGCGAGCGGGGCAGGCGAGGCGAAAACCAGACTCGAAGGCGAAGGTTTTCGCGTCTTCAATGTAGCTTCGGCGGAAAAAGGTCTGTCGGCGATGATGCCTTTCGGTACGTCGAGAAAAAACCGCGTCAAGCCAAACGATTTTCTGCTTTTTAATCAACAATTATCCGCGCTTTTGCGGGCGGGAATTCCGGTTTTGCAATCAATCAATTTATTGAAAAATCGTTCGGCTTCCTCGACGCTGCGAGACGTTTTGATAGATGTCGAAAATAAAATCAGAAGCGGCGTTCCGCTTTCCGAAGCATTCGAAGCGCAACAAATTTTCCCGAAAATTTATTCGGCATCGCTTTTGGCGGGTGAAAAAAGCGGCGCGCTCGACGACGTTTTGGCAAGATATGTCGATTATTTAAAGCGCAGCGTCGGCGTGGCGCGAAAACTCCGCGGCGCGCTGGCTTATCCGATATTTCTGCTGGCTGCGGCGACGTTTATGGTCGGTTTTTTAACTTTGTATATCGTGCCGAGAATGTCGGATTTGTTTAAAGGTTTGAGTACGAGCAAAGGTTTGCCGACTGTAACGATTGTCGTTCTGGCAATTTCCAACGGTGTAACAAATAATATCTGGTGGCTTTTGCCGATGGTTTTGATTTTGATTTTCGCGCTGGTCATCTGGCTTAGAACGCCGGGCGGAAAATTGATTTTGCATGGTTTTCTACTTCGTCTGCCGATTGTCGGCTCTCTGATAAAGCAGATGACGACGGCACAGCTTGCGCGCTCGCTCTCGACGCTTTTATCCGGCGGAATTACTTTGCCGGATTCCTGGGACATCGCTTCTCAATCAATCACAAATTTTGAACTGCGGCGGCGCAGCCAATCGGTTTTGCCGATGATACGCGAAGGACGAATGTTCACCGATTCTTTGGGAAACGCGCATTGGATGCCGGAACTTGCGCTCGATATGATTGGCATCGGCGAAAAATCGGGGAGCCTGCGCGAGATGCTCGATGAGGTAGCAAATTTTTACGACGCCGAATCCGAAGTGCGTCTCGAACAATTAACGTCTCTGCTCGAACCGGTTATTCTTGTGTTTATGGCGGGAATTGTCATCACTATTTTGCTGGCGATTTATCTGCCGATTATCCAAACGATTTCGTCAGGTCCATTTAGCGGAAAAAAATAAATTCGAGTAAAAATTTAAGATATACAAAAATGGAAAATCGAACTAACGGAAATACGGCGACGATTGAGCCGCCGAAAATAGAGGGTACGGGTTTGGCGGAAAGCGAACCGCCGGAAGTCAGAGAAGCAAAATTGCTGGCGGCGCGTTATCGCCTGCCGTACATTGATTTGCTTCCGCCGGATCAGGAATCGCCGATTAGCTATGAAGAGCTTGCCGGAATTCCGGTAGAGCTGATGCTGCGCAATATGTTTGTGCCTCTCCGCCGCGAAGGCAGAAATCTTCACGTAGCGATGGCTGACCCGTCGAATCTTGAACAGTTGGACGAACTCGAAAACGCTCTGAACGTGCGAATTATGCCGTATGTGGCGACGGCGGGTGCGATTGACGTTGTTCTCAGAAAAGGCGACGCGACGCAGAGAGTTTTGCAGGAAGCGGCTTCGACATTCAAAATCTCCTTGCTCAAGGAAACTGACCAGGGCGAGGAAGTTTTGGATTTGGACAAGTTGGCGAGCGATTCGGAAATGTCGCCGATTATTAAACTCGTTGACACGATTATTTATAACGCAATGGAAAGCCGTGCCTCCGACATCCACATCGAAGCAGGCGACCGCGACGTGAGCGTGAAATTCCGCATTGACGGCGCGCTTTACCAAAAAGTTGACCCGATTGACATCGTTTTTCACCAAACTTTGATTTCACGTATCAAAGTTATGTCTGAACTCGATATTGCCGAGCGCAGAATTCCGCAGGACGGCAGATTTCGCGTGCGTTACAAAGGAAGAACGGTCGATTTTCGCGTTTCTATTTTGCCTTCGGCTTATGGCGAAAACTGCGTTATACGTATTCTGGATAAGGAGCAAATCTCGGAAGAATTTAAAAACCTGAGTCTCGATGTCGTCGGTTTTGACCCCGAAGATGTTAAGCGGTTTCGGATGTATATCAAAGAGCCATACGGAATGGTTCTGGTAACCGGTCCGACCGGTTCGGGAAAAACGACGACGCTTTACGGCGCGCTCAACGAAATTCGCAACATCGAAGATAAAATTATCACGATTGAAGACCCCGTGGAATATCAGCTTAACGGCATTATGCAGATTCCGGTCAACGAGAAAAAAGGTCTTACCTTTGCGCGCGGACTGCGTTCAATTTTGCGACACGACCCGGATAAAATAATGGTCGGAGAAATCCGCGACAACGAAACGGCTCAAATTGCAATCCAATCTGCGCTAACCGGACACCTTGTGTTTACCACCGTTCACGCCAACAACGTGATTGACGTTATCGGGCGATTTATCAATATGGGTGTCGAACCGTATAACTTTGTATCGGCTCTCAACTGCGTCTTAGCTCAACGACTTGTGCGGCTTTTGTGTCCGGTCTGCAAGCGCGCGTATCAGCCGACGAGCGAAGAAATTACTGAATCCGGCATTCGACCCGAAGAAGTTGGCGGGCGCACCATCTATATGAATGTCGGATGCGATGCTTGCAATCACACGGGTTACCGAGGGCGCACGGCGATTCACGAGTTGCTCGATATGTCTGACGCAATTCGGGAGATGATTATCGAGCGCCGTCCGGGTTCGGAAATCCGCCGCCAAGCCGAAAAAGAAGGCTTGTCGAGCTTGCGAGAGTCGGCTGTGAAAAAAGTTTTTAACGGCTCGACTACTTTATACGAGATAAATCGCGTAACCTTTGTTGAAGAAATTCGCTAAAAAATGTTGAAGAAATTTCTTAAATAAAGCAAAATAGGCTTGTCTCGATAGAATCTTTTTGAAACTTAACATTTAACGTCGCGTGTAAAATCTGACACCGATTATTTTTGCAGATAGGGAAGTCCATTTCACTTCAAATACTAAAACTATGAAAAACTCCACTTTTACTCGTTTCTCGATTTGTCTGCTTTTGTTTATTTCATTACTCTCGCCAACCTCGGTTTTGGCGGCTGGCGGTAATGACGGCAAAAAACATTTTAAGTTGGGAATGGACGCAGAAGTCGCCGAACAATGGGACAAAGCAGTTGAGGAATTTGCACTGTCGGTTGCCGACAATCCGAAAAATCCCGAATATCGCCTGCATTACACGCGCGCTCTGTTTAATGCTTCGCAGATGTATATGAAGCGCGGAACGAGTTTAGCAAACGAGAAAGATTACGCGGGTGCATATCTCGCTTTTCGTAAGGCTTATGGTTACGATCCGGTTAATGAGTTGGCGAAATCCGAAATGGAACGGATGCTGCGCTTGCAGCAAGCTGTTATAGACGGCGAAAATCCCGACAATAAAACGAATGGAAACAGCAACGGCGTCGGCAGCAGCAACGGCGGCGTTCAGCTTGTTCCGACCGGTTATCAAAAACAGCCGACGCCGGACACGGTCGTTCCGCAAAAACTCGAAAGACTACGCGACGTGCCGTTTCCGGGCGGAGTCGATTTGAAGTTTCTTATCAAGGAACTAGCGAAAGATTTGGATTTAAACGTACTGTTTGATTCAGATTCGTTTCGCGGCAGTGAGAATCGCAAGATTTCCATCGAGTTGAAAAACGTTACGGCGGCAAAGGCGCTCGATTACATCTTTTTGCAGGAGAATTTGTTTTTCCAAAAAGTCGGACCGAGAACGATTATGGTAGCGAGTCAAAATCGCCGCCAAAATTTCCAGCAGCTTGTTTTGCGAACATTTTATCTTGCAAACGCCGACCCGAAAGAAGTTGCCGATTTAATCAGAACGGCGATTCCGGCGCAACCGGGCAGAACTCCTACGATAGCACTGATTGACAAAGCGACAAACAGCCTGACGATTCGTGATACGGAAGAAAATATTCGTCTTATAGGCAAATTGATAAGTTCGCTCGACAAAGACCGCGCCGAAGTCGTTATGGACGTTCAGATTTATGAAGTTTCAAAAACGGAATTGATGCAATTCGGCACT
Organism: Acidobacteria bacterium 28-9; assembly: GCA_002050355.1. Taxonomy (GTDB): domain Bacteria; phylum Acidobacteriota; class Blastocatellia; order Pyrinomonadales; family Pyrinomonadaceae. The sequence continues at coordinate 16,979 of MWYY01000063.1, read as the reverse complement.
CAAATAGGTGACAGCGCGACGCTTTCAAATTTGGGCGGAACAAATCGTGGCGTTGTGGGTTTAGCCGGAAATAATGGAATTATCGGAAGAACATCATTCGGATTGGGTTTGGTTATTCCTGCCATTAGTTTTCAAGCTCTGCAAAATAAAGACAACTCGAAACTTATCGCTTCGACACAAATTCACGCCTTTAATAATGAAGATTCTTCGGCGCGTATCGGTCAGCGCGTTCCGGTTAGAAGCGCGACCATTTCAAACGGTTTCAACAACGCCGGAACTACCCCTAATAATAACAGCGGCGGTTTTGTCGGAGATGTTTACAATTATGAGCAAACCGGTCTGACCCTAAAATTTAAGCCGATTGTTTTTCCGAATCAGGATGTTCAAGTAGCGATGGAAATTGAATCAAAAGATGTAGTACCCACCGCGACAGCAAGTGGAAATCCGATTTTTACCGAGCGCACGATTAAAGGAACGGCGCGCATTCAGAACAATAAAACGCTGATGCTGGCAAGCGTCGCGCAGGGCAAGGAAAGTAACGGACGAACAGGTATACCGCTTCTAGGATTAATCCCGGTGCTGGGCAGGCTTTTTAGCGCGCCAAAAAAAGACAATCAACAAGTTGATGTCGTTATCGCCATTACACCGAGAGTAATTCGCGCGCCGGCAATTTTGCCGGAAGATGAAATCGAACGACCGACGGGAAGCCTTGCCGTGCCGACCAGCGGGTCACTGGAAGCGATGATTATCAAAGAAGAAATCGAAGAGCAGCTCGCTGCCGCCCGACGGCTCCCGACAGTGGCGCAAGTTCAATTGCCTGACCAAAAGCTGGAAGCGCCGACTTATACGAAAATAACCGCGTCGTCGTCAAGTTCAGCGCAATCTCAAGCGACCGCTGTAATTCAGAGACCTGAAAAAAATCAAACGATGGTGAGTAATCTGCGCCCGATTGACGCGAGCGTACAAACTCTACAAATAGCGCCGACTGCGGATACTTCGGAAAACAAGCCGGCAATGCGGGAAACTTCATTGAAATCAAACGAAGAGCCGCAAAATGAGACGACGAATCCGTTCGCACCTGTTGCTGAACTTCAATTCCTGCAAACTCTACCTGTAATGAAAGCAGGCGAGCGAACAAAAATCGCCGTTATGGTAAAAAGCGCGACGGCATTTCGCTCGGCGGTTATAGGAATGAGGTTTGACCAGAAAAAATTGGCGGTTCGCAGCGTTTCGTTCGGCGAAGTTTTCGGCACCCAAATGGCGCAAACGTCTGCAAAACCGTTTTTCAATCAAGACGGAAAAATGTTCGTTGCGCTGTCTTCGGCAAAAGATACAGCCGAAAATAGTTCGGGAATTCTTGCCTACGTCGAAGTTGAAGCTTTAGCCGACGGTCAACCCGTCGTCACGCTTGATCGTGATGTCTTGAATTTTCTGACCGCCGATGGCAAGAATTTTTCGATTAAATACTAAGAACGATGACTTTAAAGTTAAAAAATCGGAGACAAAGTAGAACAGATAAAGGACGAGGGATGAGTAAAGGAAACTTATCCCTCGTCCTTCGTCCCTCACTTGTGAACTCTGGTTTTACATTGTTTGAACTTATCGTTACCTTAACCGTTCTCGCAGTTTTAGTAATGGGAACGATTCCTCTTATGCAAAATGCGGTCAAACGCGAAAAAGAATTACGCTTGCGCGAAGATTTGCGATTGATTCGTTCGGCGATTGACGAATTTCACAGAGATACAATCGGCGCGTGTCCGCAAGGCGCAGTCCCGGGCAGAAGCCTTCCGCCTAACTTTGGTGGAAGTAATCAGTCAGACCCGCGGAGCCGCGTTGTCATTGACGATTGCAAGATGTTTGACACGGAAAATCTCGACCGTTATCCGCCGACTCTCGACGTTTTAGTTTCAGGCGTGAAAATTAAGCCGCGCGGTTTAAATGTGAAAACAAATGAGATATTCGGCGACAAAAACGCGACCGATTTAAATCAGGAAAAGGAACTCAATAAAGTTTACTTGCGTGAGTTGCCAAATGACCCGATGACAGGGAAGTCCGATTGGCAATTCCGTTCTTCTTATCAACCGAAAGACAGCGGCGATTGGGACGAAATTAATGTTTTCGACGTACGTTCGAGTTCTGAGGGGGAAGCGTTAAACGGAGAAAAATACAGTGATTGGTAAATTCTTAAAAGTTCAAAGTTTGAAATCGAAAGTCGAAAGCGGGTTTTCCCTGCTGGAATTGATGATTTCGATGTTCGTCATAATTATTTTGCTCTCGATAGGTTTGCCGGCATATCAAAGAACCGTCCAACACGCGCGCGAAACGGTTCTTGCTGAAAATCTTCGGCAAATACGCAGTGCCATTCAACAATACACAGTCGATAAAGGAAAATTACCCAAATCGGTAAGTGATTTAGTCACAGAACGTTATTTTAGTGAAATACCGATTGACCCGGTTTTGGGAAAAGCCGAATGGAAGGAAATTCAAGGCGAAGATACGACCTCACCGGACGCTGAACAAGGTTTGAAAGATGTTAAGACACTAAACGAAGGCGAGGATAGCGACGGCAAAAAATTTGAAGACTATTAAATAATGACGAATGGTCAGTGATTAATGGTGAATGTAAGAAATCCTCTTGATTTATGATGCACCATTTACCATTAATAAAAAATGTTAGAAAATATAATCCAACCGAATTATCCGAAAGCCGCGCTCGGCTTGGAACAGGAAAGCGTAACTGCTCTGGCTTTACAAAGAGAGGGCAGAGGGCGTTTCGGTATCAAGCAGGCAGCTACGGTCGATCTGCCCGAACATCTTTTGACGCCGAATTTTATCGAACAAAACATCAAAAGTCCCGCTGAGATGATTGTTTTTCTCGAAGAAGCGGTAACGAACGCGGGTTTGAGAAATCGGAAACGGTGGTCTGTATCCTTGCCGAGCAACACGGCGCGAACGGCAATTTTGACGCTCGAGAGCGAACCGGCTTCAAAAGATGAATTATCACAAGTTCTGGATTGGAAAGCCGAAAATACATTCGGAGTTCCGGCTGGCGAATTGCGGATTACGCGACGAAAAATCACATCGGACACCGTCGGTAAATCTCGCTATTTTGCAACTGCCGTCAAACTCAGCGTGATTGACGAATACGAAACTTTATTTGAAATGCTCGGCTGGCAGGCAGGCTTGATTTTGCCGCGTGCCGTTAGTGAAGCGAATTGGCTTTTTAATAAAAATAAAACGGGTGATTCACTTCTTATCAGTTCACAGCCCGACGGATTTGTCGCTCTGATTATGCGCGGTGCAGAGCCGACCGTTGTCCGTTCGGTTACTTGTACCGAAAGCGAAAGAGACGACGAAATCTATCGTCTGTTGATGTTCTACCGAGACCGTTTGGGCGGCGGAGACGCCAGCGAAAATTTTCTGGAAAAACTTCTCGTCGTCGGAAAAGATTTGGCTCCGGCTAAATTAAATGAAATCGCCGCCGAAGCGCTCGGCAGAACGCTTAATATTCTTCAACCTGAAGATGTCGGGTTAAATATCCCAAATCAGGCGTTAAATTTCGACGAAGTTGCCGCGCCCGCGGGACTTGCTGCTCTCGGATGGAAATAAGAGTTCAAGGTTTAAAGTTTGAATTTATTTGAAACCAAGTTACAAAAAAACCGTATTGACTTTGCATCATGATAAGACAAGCATTTGTACTTGAGAATGTCCGAAATTTAACCGACGGCGAGTTGATTGCAAAAGCCATTGGCGGGCGTGAAGACGGTTTTGAAGAACTCGTCCGTCGTTACCAGCGCCCGATAACCGCTTACGTTTATCGAATGTTGAACAATTATGATGCTTCGCTCGACGTAACGCAGGAAGTTTTTATCAAGGTCTATAATTCACTAGAAAGATACAGTTCCGATTACAAATTTTCAACCTGGCTTTATCGAATCGCACACAACGCGGCGATTGATTTTATGCGGAAAAATTCGGTCAATCCGCAGAGCCTTGAAGCGGAAAATGCCGATGGCAGCTTTCAATTGCAGATTGAAAGCCCGAATCCGACGCCCGAACAGGAACGCGAGCGCAGCGAATGGCGCAAAGAAATCGAATCGGTCGTCAAATGTCTGCCGACGGTTTACCGCGAGTTGATTCTTCTGAGACACGCGCAGGATTTGAGCTACGACGAAATAGCGGAAATCACGAATTTGCCGCTTGGAACTGTCAAAAACCGCTTGTTTCGGGCGCGCGAGATGATGCGCGAAATTTTCAACGATAGAGGTTTTAAGGGCGTCTAGGAGAAAACAATGAATTACATGCAGCCGCAGCCGCAAATGTCTTTGCAAACTCCGGAACAAAAACAGATGGGATTGTTTTTGCATCTGTCCCAGCTTTTGAATTTTGTGTTGCCGCCAGCCGGAATAATAGTCCCGATTGTGCTTTGGCAAGTGAAAAAAGATGAAATGACTGCGCTCGACGCGCACGGGAAAATGATTACCAATTGGATGATTTCAAGCCTCATCTACGCGGCGATAAGTTTTGTTTTATTATTTGTTTTAGTCGGAATTTTAGGCTTTATAGCTCTCGCCATAATGGGATTTGTTTTTCCGATTATCGGCGGAATAAAGGCAAACAACGGTGAGTTTTGGGAATATCCTTTGACGATTAAATTTTTGAAATAGATGAATTTGCAAAATCCAAACATCGAGAACGATTGCCCGCGCGAAGAACTTGCCGCATACATTGACGGTGAACTCACGCCGCGCCAGGAACTGGAGTTGGAAATGCACCTCGCCGTGTGCAAAATCTGCGCGTTCGGACTTAACGAGCAAAAAAGATTGTTGTTTACGCTGGATTTTGCACTGGAAACAGAAAAGGAGTTTAAACTTCCCAAAAACTTTACGAAAGTCGTCGTCGCCAATGCTGAAAGCTCAGTCAGCGGTTTGCGCTGCCCGAAAGAGCGGACGAAGGCGGTTTTTGTTATCGCGGGTTTGTTTTTATTGTTTCTTCTGGGAGTCGGCGGCGCGACAAAAACGGTTGTTGCGGCTTTTTTGAAATTCGGCGAGCAGGTTTTGGCGGTCGGAAGTTTCGCCTGGCATTTGGTTTTCAACGTTGCCATTGGCACGGCAATCCTTTTGCGCTCGGTGTGTTCGCAATTTGTTTATAATTCAGCTTTTTCTATTTTATTTTTAGCATTGTTCTTTTTCATATCTTTATTTGCTCTTTCACGTCTCTTCAGCCGTTACAATCATTCGTAAATTTCTTAGTTTCAATCTGAAAAAGTGATTTATATCAGCGCAAGAACATATATATTTTTTGATTGGAATTTTCCGCTCTGGCAGATGCTCGGCGGATTTGTTTTTGTTCTTACGGCTTGTCTGACAATTTTCGCGCAAACGACAATTACTACGAAACCCGACGAAAAAATCGTTATTGTTGAAAATGCGCCCGAAATGGAAGTTTTATCTTTCGGCAAAACCGTTATCGTCAAAAAGGAAGCCAAAGGCGTTTTTTCATTTGGCGGCGACGTGATTGTCGAAGGCAAAGTTTCGGGTGACGTAGGCACAATCGGTGGCACAATCATCCAGAAAGAAGGCGCTTTTATCGGCGGCGCGGTGATGGCTTTCGGCGGCAACTACAAGCCGGAAAGCAAAACACCGCTTCGCGGCGCCGACGCCGAAACCGTGATGTATGCCGGTTACGAAGAGGAAATGCGAAATTTGACGCAGAATCCGAGTCAGTTATTTGCGCCGAATTTTTCCTGGACGTTTCTGGCTCAGAGATTTCTGTCGGTTCTTTTCTGGTTTATTATTTCCTTTGCTTTTACGACGATTGCGCCCGGAGCGGTCAGCCGCGCTGTCGCGCGCATACAGCTTTCGACTTTGAAAGTCGTCACCATCGGTCTTTTGAGTTTTCTGGCGACGACGGTCGGTGTAGTTGCCGGTTTGAAATTTCTTCCGAATTACGTCAGCGCGATTGTCAGTTTGATGTTGTTTGTCTTTTTGATTTTGGGATATGTTTTCGGGCGCGTCGCCTTACAGGTCAGCGTCGGCAAACTATTACAAAAGCGTTTTCTGCCAGAAGCACGGCAATCGGAAACATTTGCGATTCTAATCGGCGTTGTTTTTTGGACGATACTTCTCTCTGTTCCTTATCTCTGGACGCTTGTCTTAGTGATGTTGCTCTCCGCCAGCATTGGTCTTATTTTAACCGCACGCTCAACCAATAACTGGCAAAAGGTGTAAAATTTAAGCTCTTCTTTTCCACAAATCAAAAATTTACAATTCTTTACAAAATAAATGTAACTTTTTTATCAAAAGCTACGTCTTTAACTATAAGGCGAAAACGCAACTTTTCACTGTTTGTTCCGTATAAAACTAAAGAAAATAATTCTGCTCGGTAAAAAATAAGAAAGAAGGTTAGAAATGCGTAAAACATATATTTTATTTGGTCTTTTTATATTTTTGGCAAGTTTTTCTGGCACAATCGCGGCACAAACGACCGCGCCAAGCACTTCGGAGACAAAAGTAAAACTCAGCCTTGCAACCGGTGATGTGTCTTCAATCGACAGTGGCAAAATCGTATTGCAGACAAAGGATAGTGCAATTGACGTTGTTCTGTCCGACAAAACCGAATACAAACGTGTCTCGCCCGAAAACCCGAGTCTCAAAACGGCGACGGCGGGAAATTTAACCGACATCGGCGTGGGCGACAAACTGATTGTAACCGGAATATTTTCAGCCGATAAAAAAAGCGTTCCGGCGAAAGCGGTTTATCTGATGACAAAATCCGACATCGCGCAAAAGCAAAACAAGGAACGCGAAGAATGGCGCACGCGCGGAATTACCGGACAAGTCGCCGCCGTCAATCCGCAGACGAAAGAAATCACAGTGTCGATGCGCAGTATTATGGGCGAAAGGAAAACTGTCTTAACTCTAAAAGACAATGCAGATTTCCGTCGTTATGCGCCTGATTCGGTGGATTATAACGAAGTTAAGACAAGTTCGTTTGGTGAAATAAAAGTCGGCGATTCGATTCGCGCTCTAGGCGACAAAAGTGAAGACGGCGCGACGATTAAGGCGGAAAAAATCGTAACCGGCTCGTTTCAAACCGTCGGCGGCACGATTACAGCCGTAAACGCCGAGCGAAACGAAATCACCATTAACAATATCCAAACCAAAAAGGACGTAACCATTGCGCTCGGAAAAAACGCTGTTCTCAAACGATTTCCGGCGGAAATGGCGCAAAGAATGGCGCAGTTTCAGGCTATGCAAACTGGCACCGGTACAATGACGCCCGGAGGACAAGGTGCGGCACGTCCGCCGCGACAAGGTGCGGCACGTCCGCCGCGACAAGGTGCGGCACGTCCGCCGCGACAAGCAGGTCAGTCAAACGCTGAATCGGGAACAAATCCCAATAGAATAGGGCAAGGCGGTGGAGGAATGCGTGTGGGCGGCGGAAACATTGACGATATGCTCGAACGCTTTCCGAGCATTACAATTGCCGATTTAAAAGTCGGTGATATGATTGCCGTCTCCAGCACGAAAAATGCCATTGCCGAACGTATTAACGCGATAAAACTGCTTTCCGGCGTCGAGCCGTTTCTCAAAGCGCAGCAGCAAACAGCGACTGGAAGACAACGCGGAGGTCAGGACGGTGGTTTGCAGATTCCGGGACTAGACAACTCGATTCTTCCGTAAAATTCGATTGTCATGAGGCAGCGGTTCAACGGTTGGTAGCTCAACGATACGCAATTTATATTTTTTTATTTTATAAGTTGAGCTTCCCCATTGCGCTCGGAAAAAACGCTGTTCTCAAACGATTTCCGGCGGAAATGGCGCAAAGAATGGCGCAGTTTCAGGCTATGCAAACTGGCACCGGTACAATGACGCCCGGAGGACAAGGTGCGGCACGTCCGCCGCGACAAGGTGCGGCACGTCCGCCGCGACAAGGTGCGGCACGTCCGCCGCGACAAGCAGGTCAGTCAAACGCTGAATCGGGAACAAATCCCAATAGAATAGGGCAAGGCGGTGGAGGAATGCGTGTGGGCGGCGGAAACATTGACGATATGCTCGAACGCTTTCCGAGCATTACAATTGCCGATTTAAAAGTCGGTGATATGATTGCCGTCTCCAGCACGAAAAATGCCATTGCCGAACGTATTAACGCGATAAAACTGCTTTCCGGCGTCGAGCCGTTTCTCAAAGCGCAGCAGCAAACAGCGACTGGAAGACAACGCGGAGGTCAGGACGGTGGTTTGCAGATTCCGGGACTAGACAACTCGATTCTTCCGTAAAATTCGATTGTCATGAGGCAGCGGTTCAACGGTTGGTAGCTCAACGATACGCAATTTATATTTTTTTATTTTATAAGTTGAGCTTCCGACTTTTGTATTTGAAATTAAAATTATGAAACAAATAAAATCATTAATATTTATCAGTCTTTTTACATTATTTATAAATTCGACCATTTTTGCGCAACAGACGGGAACTTTGAGCGGTCAGATTCTCGACATCAACGGCGCAGTTGTCGTCGGGGCGACCGTCACGGCGGTTGATGCCAACAACAAGGAAAAAACCGTTGTGTCCAACAATCAAGGCACTTTTACAATCAACGGACTCGCGCCCGGAACTTATACTGTCCGCGTAACGGCGCCAACTTTCGGATTGTATGAAAACACCGAAGTTGCAATTACGGCGGGCAGGCGACAGGAATTGACTGTTGCATTATCCGTCCAGTCGGTTAATGAGCAGGTCGAAGTTTCCGAAAACGGAATCAGCACTGACCCGGACAACAATGCCAGCGCGACCATTCTCAAAGAAAAGGATATTGAAGCTTTGCCGGACGATCCGGACGAACTCGAAGCTGCTTTACAGGCTTTAGCCGGACCTTCGGCGGGACCAAACGGCGGGCAGATTTACATTGATGGTTTTACCGGCGGCAGGCTTCCGCCGAAGGAATCAATACGCGAAATCCGCATCAATCAAAATCCGTTTTCGGCGGAATTTGAACGACCCGGTAACGGACGAATTGAAGTTTTGACCAAGCCCGGCTCGGATAAATTGCGCGGTTCGGCATTCGTTAATTTCAATGATGAAAGTCTTAACTCGCGCAATCCGTTTGCGTTTAACCGCGCGCCGAGCCAGTTTCGCGCTTTCGGCGGAAATCTTTCCGGTCCGATACAAAAAGGTAAATCTTCCTTTTTTATAGATGTCAGCCGACGCGACATAGACAGCAATACGGTTGTCAACGCCACCGTTCTCGACCCGGCTTTTAACATCGTTCCGTTTCAAGAGGATATAACGATTCCGACGCGACGTTTTACGATTAGCCCGCGCGTGGATTATCAATTAAATTCTAATAATACTTTGGTTGCGCGTTACAGTTTTACGCGCCTTAAAGCTGAAAACCAAGGCATCGGTAATTTTAATCTGCCGGATCTGGCTTCGACGAGTTCATTCACCGAACACGAATTTCGGCTGACTGAAACGGCGATTTTGAATTCCAGGACGGTTAATGAAACTCGCTTTGAATACAGTATCGAACGGCGAAATCAGCAGGGCGATAATTCGATTCCGACAGTAAATGTGTCCGGCGCGTTTGTCGGCGGCGGCTCGCAAATCGGCACGAATTTCAACAATAATAATAATTTTGAATTACAGAATTACACGACTACTTCCGTTGGCAAAAATAATCAGCACGCCGTAAAATTCGGCGGAAGGCTACGCGGCGTAACCATCAAAGACCAATCGCAATCGAATTTCGGCGGCACGTTTATTTTTACGGGCGTGCGCGACCCGCTGACGGGAGATCTGCTTTACTCGTCAATCGAGCAGTATCGCCAAAAACTTCTCGGTAATCCTGACCCGATTTTTAATCCGAATCAGTTCAACATTACATCGGGAAATCCGCTTGCCGATGTTTCGCAGTATGATGTCGGTTTATTTGTTACAGACGATTGGAAAGTGCGCCCGGATTTGACTTTGAGCTTCGGCTTGCGTTACGAAAATCAAACGAATATCAGCGACAACTTCGATTTTGCGCCGCGTTTCAGTTTTGCGTATTCGCCGGGCGCGGGCGGTGCAAGATTGCCGAAAACGGTTTTTCGCGGCGGCGCGGGAATTTTCTATGAACGTTTCGGCGAGAATTTTACTTTACAATCCGAGCGGTTTAACGGAACAAATCAAGCTCAGTATATTGTTACCTCTAATTCGACAATTTTGGGTCAGCCTGTATTTTCATCAAACGGTGTAACAAATGTACCGACCGTCGAGCAGATTGCCGCCGTTGCGCCCGGAACTTTCACAGTACGCCGTATAGCTGAAGATTTACAATCGCCCAGAACTTATCAGTATGCCTTATCGATTGAGCGGCAATTACCTTTAAAACTGCGCGGCTCGATTTTTTATTTCGGCAGTCGGACGGTTAACCAGCTTCGCACGCGCAACGTCAACGCGCCGGTTTGTCCGCCTTTTACGCCGTGTTCGACAACTTCGGCGCAAGTTCAGGTTTTGCGTCCCGACCCGTCGCAGGGCAACATCTACGAATACGAAGCGAGCGGCGTTTCAAACCAGCAGCAGTTGGGTTTTAGTGTGGGTTCGCAGTTAAGTCCCAAAATTTCGTTCAACGCAAATTACCGACTTGGATTTGCTAAAAGCGATAGCGACGGCGCGGGAACTTTTCCGGCATACAACTATGATTTGAGCGGTGAATACGGTAGATCGTCGCAGGACATCAGACACTACTTTTTTCTGTTTGGTTCTTTCCAATTGCCTTGGAAAGTTCGGATGAGTCCGATTATTATTGCCCGCTCCGGCATACCGTTTAATATCGTAACCGGACAAGACACAAACCGCGATTCACAATTTTATGAACGTCCGACCTTCTCACAGCTAAATAATGCATGTGTTCAAAGAGGATTATCTTATGCTTTCTGCGACATCAGCGATATATCAAATCCTTCGACGACAATAATACCGCGCAATTACGGGAGAGGTCCGGGTTTTCTTGCGGTTAATCTGAACTTTAATAAAACTATCGGCTTCGGCAAATCGAAAACTCAGGTTGCCGCAAATACCGACGGTCAGGCGCCGAGCGCGGCGGGTGAAGGTGCAAATCGTGGGAATAATCGTGGCGCGCGACGAGGTGTAGGCGGCGGCGCTGCTGGCGGCAGTTTTCCCGGTGGCGGAGGTCGCGGCGGAGGCGGTTTTGGAGGCGGCGGTTTCGGCGGCGGCACTGATAAGCCTTATAACTTAACTTTCGGTCTGCAAATCAGCAATCTTTTCAATCGTGTAAACTTCAACGCGCCGGTTGGGAATTTGAGTTCAAGCCGATTTGGTCAATACACTTCAATTGTCAGCGGCGGATTCGGCGGATTTGGCGGATTTGGCGGAAACGGCACGGCTAATCGTCGGGTTGAATTATCTATGCGGTTTAATTTCTAAACCGTATTCAAATCAAGATGTCCAAAAGGAAGGATGAAAAGTTAAACTTTTGTCCTTCTTTTTGCGTATTTTGAACGGTTCGCTTTCCCCGTAGTAAAACACATTCTTAGGAGAGTTATGAAAAAAATTACAATTTTGGCAATCGTATTAGCTTTTGCCGCAACCAATGCATTTTCCCAAACCAATGAAAAAACAAAGAAAACGGAAAAGCAGCCAGCAGCGAACAGCATTCCGAAAACCGTTTCGCCTTTGGAACTCGCTAAAGCAACTTCAACGGCGCACGGCGGCGAAAAGTTTAGAATGATGAAAACCTTGGTTGTTCGCGGCACGGCGGATATTTCCGGCACGCCATTAGGGACTTTTCCCGCAACTTTCGCAACAATTTATTCGGGCGAAAAATATCGTCTTGAAGTTTCAAACCCGATTCAACCGTTCAAGCAAACTTACGACGGACAGCAAACTTCGTCGTCCATCACAGGTTTAGAACTTCCACCGCTCAATCGCCTTGGCTTTCCGCTTTTGCAGCGAATCGGAGAAAAAGATTTTACAGTTTCCGCGTTGTCGAAAAAAAACAAAAAGAAATTTGGCTTTCGCATCACGTCGCCCGAAGGTTTTTACACTGATTTTTTTATTGACGAGAAAACCGGATTGGTGAAAAGTTACGAAGCGAGTTATGAAATAAACGGCAGAAGCGTAACGACTTCGGTTGATATTGACAAACTGCGCGAGGTTGACGGCGTGAAAATTCCCGAACGCTACGCGCAACGGTTCGATTTAGGACAACTGACTATTTATTCGGACTTTAAGGCAAAAGAAATTTTGGTCAATTCTCAGATTGCCGATGATGTTTTTTCAATAAGTAAATAGATTGCAAATAGTGAATCATAAATCGTAAATCGTGAATAGAGAAGAATAAACTATTCACGATTTACGATTTACTACTTCCAAACTACACGCTCATAATTTCTTGTTCTTTATTTTTAGCGAGTTCGTCAATTTTGCTGACAAAAGTATTTGTCAGCTTTTGAACGTCGTCCAAACCGCCGCGTTCATCGTCTTCGGAAATTTCCTTTTCTTTTAACATTTTTTTCAAAGCGTCGTTTGCAGCGTGGCGAACGTTTCTAAGCGCGACACGATGTTCTTCGGCAAATTCGTAAACCTGTTTTGCCATTTGCTTGCGGCGTTCTTCGGTAAGCGGCGGAATGGAAAGACGAATGACTTTTCCGTCGTTTGACGGGTTCATCCCCAGATTTGCCGCATTTATCGCCTTTTCGATTGCGCCGATTTGCGTGGCATCCCAGGGCTGAACCATAAGCATTTGCGCTTCGGGGACATTGACCGAAGCCATTTGTGTGAGCGGCGTTGGAACGCCGTAATAATCAACCATCACGCTGTCGAGCAAACCGATTGTCGCGCGTCCCGTGCGAACATTGGACAATCTGCGTTTAAAGTCTTCGATAACTGCTTCCATTTTTGGTTTTGTATCTTTGGTTAAAGTAGCTACACTCATATTCCTTCCAATTTTAGATAAAAATTTTTAACTTTTACAAAGTTCGTTGTTAATAGATTTCAAACAAAAACCTCAATGCTTCAAACCGTAACAAGTGTTCCGATTGATAAATCGCCGGAAACGGCGCGGATAATATTCCCTGACTCTTTCATATTGAAAACCATAATCGGTAAGTTATTATCCATACAAAGCGAAATGGATGAAGCGTCCATCACTTTCAACTGTTTTTCCAGAACTTCTTGATACGTGATTTTTTCAAAGCGTGTCGCCTCGAAATCCTTCATCGGGTCAGCCGAATAAATGCCGTCAACTTTTGTCGCTTTTAAGATTATTTCCGCTTTAATCTCCAGCGCGCGTAAGGAGGCGGCGGAATCTGTCGTAAAAAACGGATTTCCCGTTCCGGCGGCGAAAATCACGACTCGCCCTTTTTCCAGATGACGAATAGCGCGGCGGCGGATAAACGGCTCGGCAAGCTGCGGAATGTCAATCGCCGACATTACGCGCGTGAAAACGTTCAGCTTTTCCAGCGCGTCCTGCAAAACGACGGCGTTCATCACGGTTGCCAGCATTCCGATATAATCGGCGCTTGACCTGTCCATATTACCCGCGCTTTTTGATACACCGCGAAAGATGTTGCCGCCGCCGATGACAATTGCGATTTCAACGCCGAGTTTTTGGACGGCTTTTATTTCTCCGGCAACCGCTTCTGCAACGTTCGTATCAATGCCATAATTTTGCGCGCCCATTAAGGCTTCACCAGAAAGTTTCAGCAAAATACGTTTGAATGCAGAACCCATAAAAAGTTCCAGGCTCAAAGTTCAGAATTCAATGTTGCTATTATTTTGAACATTAAACCTGGAACTTTGAACTAGTTTTACCCGACCATCGAAGCTACTTCACTGGCAAAATCGTCGGCTTTTCGTTCGATGCCTTCACCCATTTTGTAGCGCGTAAAGCGGCGAACCGAGATGTTTTCCTTTATCGAAGAGATTTTTTCGGTTACGAGTTCACCGACCGTTTTGCTAGGGTCTTTGACGAAAGGCTGTTCGAGCAAAACATTTTCTTCGTAAAATTTGTTTATGCCGCCTTCGACGATTTTATCAACCACGTTTTGGGGTTTGTTGGCGTTTTTGGCATCGGCTTGAATTTTTCCTAAAGCGATTTCGCGCTCTTTGTCGAGAATGTCAGTCGGAACATCTTCGCGTTTGACGTAGCGCGGGTCAATAGCAGCGATGTGCATCGCTACGTCTTTGACGAGCTGTTGAAATTCTTCTCCGCGCGCTACGAAATCGCTTTCGCAGTTGATTTCAACCATCACGCCGACTTTTCCGCCCATATGAATATAAGAGCCGACGACGCCTTCCGCCGTTATTCGACCGGCTTTTTTGCTCGCCGTCGCCATACCTTTTTTACGAAGAATTTCGACCGCTTTTTCTTCGTTTCCCTCTGCTTCGACCAGCGCGTTTTTACAATCAATCATTCCGGCGCCGGTTTTTTCGCGCAGCGATTTTACCGCGCTTGCTGTTATTTCTGCCATATAAAAAATCTCCGATTTCGATTCAAAATTAAAGATTAAAAATTAAAATTGTAAACGATAACTTTGCATTTTTAATTCTTAATTTTTAATTTTGAAAAAAGCGTAGCCCGCTTAATACAAAACGGAAATGAGCTACGCTTTCTTGATAAAATTTATTGTTTAGCGAGCGGCTGCTTCGTTTGTTACTTCCTGCTGCTGCGCCGGATGCTCTTCAATTGAATTTTCCGCTTGCGCTTGCGTTATAGCTTCGGAACTTGCAATTTCAAAACCCGAACGAACTCTCACGTCTTTTCCGCCCGCGCCAGCTACGTCATCGGCATAAGAACCTTCGGACACGGTTTCGTCGGCTTGATTTGTTGCCTCGGCGGTTTCCCAAGTTCTATCGGCAACCTGCACGGTCGGTTCGAGCGCTTCTCCGGCTACTTCGGCTTCACCATTTGTTTCTGCCTGGGCTTCATCCGTATCTGCCTGGATTGCAGCGTTACCTTCGGTAGCAACGTTTTTACCTTCCAGAATCGCGTCGGCAATCCGCGAGGCAAACAGTCGAATCGCTCGCAGCGCGTCGTCATTGCCCGGAATTACTTGGTCGATACCTTCCGGTGAGCAGTTCGTATCAACTACGGCAACTACCGGAATGTTCAAGCGGTTAGCTTCGGCGACGGCAATATCTTCTTTTCGCACGTCAATAATAAAAAGCATATCGGGCAAACCATTCATATCTTTGATGCCCGCCAAATTTTTCATCAAACTTTCGTGCTGCCGGTCTAATTGCAGACGTTCTTTTTTCGTCAACATGTCAAACCGCCCGTCTTCGCGCATCGCTTCGATTTCTTTTAATTTGTTGATTGATTTTTGAACTGTTTGGAAGTTCGTCATCAAACCGCCTAACCAGCGATTGTTGACATAATATTGCCCACAGCGTTCGGCTTCTTCCTTGATAGCGTCTGATGCTTGCCGTTTCGTTCCGACGAACAATACCTTTGAATTGGGCTTTTCCGTCAAGGCTTCAGTAACATAGCTGAGCGCGTCGCGGAAAAGTTTCTGCGTTTTTTGAAGGTCAATAATATAAATGCCGTTGCGCTCGCCGAAAATATATTCCTTCATCTTCGGATTCCAACGTCTGACCTGATGACCAAAGTGAACTCCCGCTTCGAGAAGTTCCTTCATTGTAACTGTAGCCAAAATTAAATCTCCTTTATTTGTTTGGTTTAAATGTATTCGCCGCAACTTCTCAGGTTCAACCAAAACGAATTGCGACAATGGATTTTATTAATGGTGAATTGTGAATGATGATTGACAAATGAAAAACCTTCTTACATTCATCATTAACCACTCATAATTCACCATTAAACGATTATCGTTTCGAGAATTGGAAACGTTTGCGCGCGCCTTTTTGACCGTATTTTTTACGTTCTTTCTGGCGCGGGTCGCGCGTAACGAGTCCGGCTTTTTTCAAAGTCGGGCGTAAATCTATATTGTATTCCATCAAAGCGCGAGTGATTCCGTGCCTGACAGCACCGGCTTGACCGGCTGTTCCGCCGCCGAGAACATTCACCAAAATATCGAATTTATTAGCCGTATCGGTCAAACGCAGCGGCTGATGAATAATCATCCGCAATGCTTCGTTTGGAAAATACTCTTCAAACGGGCGACGATTCACTTTTATTTCACCGCTGCCCGGACGAAGATAAACGCGCGCGGTCGAAGTTTTTCTGCGCCCTGTTCCGTAATACTGTATATCTGCCATATTTTTATTGATCTCAGATGTCAGATGCTGGATGTTAGAAAATGCCTTACTGACATCAAATTTCCAGCATCTGACATCTCGTTTTACCTGGTTTCGATTTCAATTGTTTGCGGCATTTGAGCGGCATGACGATGTTCGCCGTCGGCGTAAACTTTTAATTTTTTTGCCATCGCTTTTCCGAGTTTTGTTTTCGGAAGCATACCTTTGACGGCAAGTTCGATAATTCGTTCCGGCTTCTGCTCATACATTTCCTTGACGGATTTTTCACGCAAACCGCCCGGATAAAGCGTATGATGCCGATACATTTTTTGTTCATTCTTTGAACCTGTAAAAATAACCTGACGTGCGTTGATGATGATGACGTGGTCGCCCATATCCAGAAACGGAGTCCAAGCAGGATTGTTTTTGCCCGACAAAATTCGCGCCACTTCCGTCGCCAGACGACCGACCGTTTTGCCTGCGGCGTCAACCACAAACCATTTACGGTTTTCTGCCAAACCCTTTCCACTGGGAAAATGTGTACTCATAGATACTCGCTTTTTATAGAATTTTCGCAAAAATGCGAACGATAAGAATATCGGAAAATTATTTTTCCGTCAAGCAATGATAGGCTATTTGAAAACAAAACCGGTCGTGTAACAGAAAAGATGTTTGAAAGAAAGGACAAGCTAAAATTCAAGTGTGCAATTTGAATCAATAACTTGTCCCGCTTGTTCAAGCCTGAACATCAAGAAGAATGGCACAAACAAGCAGACA
>MWYY01000055.1 GCA_002050355.1 Acidobacteria bacterium 28-9 | reverse complement strand
CGCATAACCAGCAGCGAACGCTTGTATAATTCGATTATTTCAGGCGTTAAATCCACAAAATCTGTATTGTTTTTGTTAATCCAGGCGCGCCAGTAATTTTCCGTATAACTTAAAAAATTTTGCGGCTTCTGTTCGTTGATATGTTCGTTCAGACGGCAAACTTCGGCGTGAGAAGTTCCCGCGCAAATCCAGTAATAAAATTCTTTTGTTTCCAGTGTCTGAAGACTAATGTAGATTCCGACAGTCGAATCAACCGAGCCTTCAGTTATCGCGCTGCCATTCTGTAGAATGCCGTCTTCGGCGTCGCGCCAGGTTCCTTCGTTGTTTTGAAAGGCTTTCCTTCCGGTCGAAAAAACGTCGAAGTGCGGCTCGGTGTTTATCAAAAAATAGCGATGTTTCTTGTAATGAACGAGTGCGAAACTTTCCGGGTCGTAGAAAGCCGTGTCACCGACTTTGTTTTCATAAATGCGAAAGTCCTGATGCAGAAAGACGCGGATTTCCCGCGCCTTTTCAAGCAGATTAGAAACGCGCACACGCCGCAGAAATATATTTTCGTGGCTTGCAACCGTGTCGTTTGAAACGATTTCCAAGCCTAAATTTTCATTTGTGAGTTTTACGTCCGTTACAAGTGTTTCGGGCAAATATCGTAGTTTTCTTTGCCAGTCGTCCGCAAAAATCCAGGAAAACACGCCATCCGCCCAAACGCCGAACCGAAACGGAAAACCTTCCGTGTGATTTTCCTGCCCGACGTGCGGAAAGAAGATGTCGCGGATTTGATATTTGTCGTCGAAGGTTACGAGCAGCGAACCGTTTCCGACCGGAATGTCGCGCATAAATCAAATGTTTATCATTGAAAATATGAAAGCTACTAAAAAAGAATTTTACACTAATTTTTTTGACAAGGCTTTTCGCAGAAAAAGAATTTATTTCTCGCCTCGAATGCCAAAAACAATCAAATTGATATAATAAAAGTATGAAACCCGACCAGGAAAAAAAGAAAAAAGTAAATTACTCGAACGCCTGGCAGGAAGCCAGAGAGTTGATTTGGCAGTATCGCTTTCGTCTCGCGCTCGGCGGCGTGTTGATGATAATCAGCCGTCTTGCAGGGCTTGTTTTGCCCGCGTCGTCGAAATATCTGATTGACGAGGTTATCACAAACCGTCATTACGAGATTTTGAAATGGATTGCGCTCGCCGTCGGCGTCTCGACGCTCGTATCGGCTGTAACATCGTTCGCGCTCACGCAAATCTTGGGTATTGCGGCGCAGCGCGCGATTACGGAAATGCGAAAGCGCGTGCAGACGCAAATCGAACGTCTTCCGGTCTCGTATTTCGATTCGACGCAGAGCGGGCAACTTATCTCGCGCATTATGAGCGACGCCGAAGGCATCAGGAATCTGGTCGGAACGGGACTCGTGCAACTTGCCGGAAGTCTGGTAACGGCGCTGATTTCAATCGGCGTTTTGTTTTATATCAACTGGCGTCTGACCGTCGTAACGATTGTGGTTCTCTCCGCGTTCGGCGGCGTTCTCGCTTTCGCATTTAAAAAGCTGCGTCCGATTTTCCGCGAGCGAAGTGTTATCAACGCAGAAGTTACGGGACGCCTAACCGAAAGTTTGGGCGGCATACGCATTGTCAAAGCATACACGGCGGAAAAGCGTGAAGAATTAGCTTTCGCGCGCGGCGCGCACAAACTCCTGCGCAATGTCGCCAAATCAATGACCGGCGTTTCGGCTGTAACGGCGTTTTCATCCGTTATAATCGGCGCGGTCAGCGTCGTGATGATTCTGCTCGGCGGAAATTCCGTAATTGCCGGAACGATGACCATCGGCGACCTTTTTATGTATATCTTTTTCACGGGTTTGATGGCGTTTCCAATTATCGAGCTGTCGTCAATCGGCACGCAGATTACAGAAGCGTTTGCCGGACTCGACCGAATCCGTGAGATTTTGAGTAAAACGACCGAAGATGATGAAGACGAAACGAAAAAATCTTTGCCGAACTTGAAAGGCGCGATTGCTTTTGAAAATGTTTTTTTTGAATACGAAGCGAACACGCCGGTTTTGCGCGGCGTTTCGTTCGACGCGGCGGCAGGAACGACGACTGCATTGGTCGGTTCGAGCGGTTCGGGGAAATCAACAATTTTGAGTTTGGTTTTGAATTTCATCCAGCCGAGTGCGGGAAAAATTCTTGTTGACGGCGTTGATTTACAAGAAATAAAACTGCGCGATTATCGCAGAAATTTAGGTGTCGTTTTACAGGAAAATTTTCTGTTCGACGGCACGATTTTGGATAACGTCAGGTTTTCCAATCCGCAGGCGAGTTTCGACCAAGTAGCAGAAGTTTGCCGCATTGCTTACTGCGATGAGTTTATCTCGCGCTTTGAAAAAGGTTACGACACAATCGTCGGCGAGCGCGGCGTGAAACTTTCCGGCGGTCAGAAACAACGCATCGCAATTGCGCGCGCGCTGCTTGCCGACCCGAAGATTTTAATTCTCGATGAAGCGACATCAAGCCTCGATTCCGAAAGCGAAATGATGATTCAGGAAGGCTTAGATAATTTGCGGCGCGGGCGCACTACATTCGTCATCGCGCACCGCCTTTCGACCATCAGAAGCGCCGACGAAATTCTCGTCGTCGAAGCGGGCGAAATCGTCGAGAGCGGCACACACGAAGAGTTACTGGCAATTGGCGGACGCTACAAACAGCTTTATGACAAGCAATACCAATTCGAGCGAAATCAATTCATCAATCCGGGCGAAGATTTTACGCCCGCTAATGAAGGAGAAAAACAACGTATTGTGTCGAGCGCACCGTGATTATAATTTGCTTTCGCAATTCTAAAATTTTCAATCGTTTGAATAAAAAATTAAATTACAAAAATGAAAATTATTGTCATCGGCAGCGGTTTCGGCGGACTGGCAGCAGCGATTCGACTTCAGGCGCAGGGACATCAGGTAACGATTTTGGAAAAGCGCGATAAAACCGGCGGGCGAGCTTATGTTTACGAGCAGGACGGTTTCGTGTTCGACGGCGGTCCGACAATTATCACCGCACCTTGGCTGATTGACGAGTTGTTTGAAATCGCCGGAAAGAAAACGAGCGATTATGTCGAACTCGTGAAAATCGACCCGTTTTATAATATTCGCTGGGAAGACGGCAGCATATTTAATTACAACGACGACAAGGAAAATCTTCTTGAACAAATTCGCAAAATCGCGCCGGACGAGATTGAAAATTATAAGCGTTTTGCCAAAGATTTGGGCGAGATTTACCGCGTCGGTTTCGATTTAATTGATAAACCGTTTCACACTGTCGGCAGTATGTTAAAAGTTGTGCCGCAAATGGTTAAGCTGCGTTCGGATAAATCGGTCTATAAATTTGCAAGCAAGTATTTTAAGAACGAAAAACTGCGCGAAGCGTTCAGCTTTCACCCGCTTTTAATCGGCGGAAATCCTTTTACTTCGACTTCGATCTACGCGATGATTCATGAGTTGGAGCAAAAATTCGGCGTCTGGTTTGCGATGGGCGGAACGGGCGCGCTTGTCAGAGCCTTGAGCGATTTATTTCAAGACATCGGCGGCGAGATTTGTCTCGAAACCGAAGTTAGTGAGATTTCGATTGACGAAAAAAGAAAAGCTAACGGGGCGAAGTTGAAATCAGGCGAATTTATCGAAGCCGACGCCGTTGTGTCGAATGCCGATGTGGCTTTTACTTATTTAAATTTAATACCCGAAAAGTTTCGCCGGAAATATACGGACAAAAAGGTAAAGCGAATGACTTATTCGATGTCGCTGTTCGTCATCTATTTCGGAACAAATAGAAAATACGAAAATATGGCGCACCACGAGATAATTATGGGGAAACGTTATCGCGGGCTGCTCAACGATATTTTCGTGAATAAAACTCTGTCGGAAGATTTTTCCCTTTATCTGCACCGTCCGACCGCAACCGATGAATCGCTTGCGCCTGACGGCTGCGATTCGTGGTATGTTCTCTCGCCCGTGCCGCATCTCGGCGCGACGATTGATTGGAAAACGCAGGCAAAACCTTACCGTAATTCTATTATAAATTACCTGGAAAAAAATTATATGCCTGAACTTTCAAAGCATATCGTCAGCGAGCATTACATTGACCCGCTGCATTTTGAAGGAACTTTGAACAGTTAT
Source organism: Acidobacteria bacterium 28-9 (assembly GCA_002050355.1). GTDB lineage: Bacteria > Acidobacteriota > Blastocatellia > Pyrinomonadales > Pyrinomonadaceae. The sequence continues at coordinate 29,681 of MWYY01000055.1, read as the reverse complement.
CTCGGCAGCGCGTTTTCCGTCGAACCGACGCTTTTCCAATCGGCGTATCTTCGCCCGCACAATCGCAGCGAAGACATTCCGAATCTCTATTTCGTCGGCGCGGGAACGCATCCGGGCGCGGGAATGCCGGGCGTGATTTCGAGCGGAAAAATTGTCGGAAACCTTATCGGCAGAAACGTTTAACATTTATCATTTAACATTTATCAGTTATCATTTGCAATTGAACATTTGTTATTTGTCAATCGTTACCAAAGATTGAGTATTTAGGATTTGGTAAATGATAAATGTTAAATGGTAAATGAAAATCGGGTATTGGATGAAAACTTTATTTTTAATTTTAATCGGCGCAATCATCGTTTGGCTTGGGTATGAAGTTTTGACATTTCCTAGTGTTTCAAAACTTCGGACGGAAAATCCGACGACTTCATCAATGATTGAATATCGTATTTCCGAAGCTGTTGACGAAAAACGAGAACCGCGTAAGTATCAAATCTGGATGCCGATTCAGCAGATTTCCCCAAATCTGCAACGGGCAGTTTTGGCGGGCGAAGATACGCATTTTTTTCAGCACGACGGTTTTGATTGGGACGCGATTCAAAAGGCTTGGGAAGAAGCGCAGAAAGAAGGCGAAAAGGAAGCCAAAGCCGAAGGCGATTACGACCCGAACGATTGGATTCCGCCGATGCCTTCATTCAAACGCGGCGCGTCAACCATTACGCAGCAGCTTGCCAAAAATCTGTATCTGAGCGAAGAAAGAAATTTTTTCAGAAAAGGACGCGAAGCAGTGATTACTTATTTTTTAGAAAAGGATTTGTCGAAGAAAAGAATTCTGGAATTGTATTTGAACGTTATCGAATGGGGCGACGGCATTTACGGCGCGGAAGCCGCGTCGCGTTATTATTTCAACAAATCCGCTTCGAGCCTGACCGCGCAGGAAGCGGCTTATTTATCGGCAATGGTTCCGTCGCCGCTCAATGTGTTTAATCCGAAAAAGAATCCTAAGCGCGTTGTCCGAAGACAGAAGGTCATCTTGCGCGGGTTGAATTACGTTAAATTAGCTTACTGATTCTTAAATACTAAAAAGATTTAGCCACGAACAAACACGAAAGAACACGAAATAAAAAATCAAAAGTCTTTAGTGTCTTTTTTGTTTTTGTTCGCGGCTAAATCTCCTGTGTTCTATTCAGCCGTTGCGCTTTTTGCTCTCGCGCCCGCACCTTTGATGTTCATTTCATTCAAAATCCAACCGGCACCGGCGAATTTTTCCGTTACGAAAAGAACAAAGCGAATATCAACGGCAATCGTCCGTCCGACATCTTCATTGTAGAAAAGATCATTACCCAAACCTTCGTAATTTCCGTCAAAAACCAGACCGACTTGCTCACCGTAACCGTTCAAAACCGGACTGCCGGAATTGCCGCCGATAATATCGGTCGTTGCCAGAAAATTAACCGGAACTGAGCCATTTGTGCCGAATCTGCCGAAATCCTGCGCGCGCTGCAAATCCTTCAACTTTTGCGGTGCGTCAAACGGTGCGACTCCCGTGTCTTTTTCGATAATGCCTCTAAGCGTCGTAAAAGGGCTGTATCTGACGGCTTCACGCGGACTATAGCCTTTGATGTTGCCGAAGCTGAAACGCAAAGTAAAATTAGCGTCCGGGTAAATGTTGGGCGTGCCGCTCATCTCCGTCATTCCTTTCATATAAAGCAATCTGAGACGGTCGATTTCTGAGCTGAATTTCACTGTTCGCGCCGACAGAGCATTTCTTTCCTGCGCCAAAGCCGTCATAAAGCTGACGATATTCGGATACTTTTTCTGTAAATCTTTCGCAGACATATCGTAGAGTCTGACCACTTTTTCGGGCGTGTCGAAGTTTTCCTTTTCGGCGATAGATTCGGCAAAAGTTTCTTCGGCTGCGCGGCGTTCTTTGCCCTGGAAACGATTAAAAAGATTTTCCGCCGCCTCGAACTTTTGACCGATAGGCAATTCCGCCAATTCACGTAAGAAAAATTTAAGCACTTCGCGCTCGAAAACCGGTTCGCGGTCTTTGTATGCAGTTTGAATTTCGCCGAGTTTCTGCTGTTTTTCAGCCTGCGTTAATTTTCTTCCTTGCTCGACGGCTAAAACTGCGTCATATACTTGTTTAAAGACCGGCGTTACAGTCAAGTTCGGCGTTGCAAATGAATTTGGAAATCTCTGCAAAATTACATCCCGCCGCGCGGTCGGATAAGTTTCATCGGACAGGCGTTTGAGATTGTTCAAAAGCTCACCGTATTTGTCCCGGCGCTGTGGACTGGCATTGACCCAGGCGGCGAATCTTGCTTCTTCAGCCTGTCTTTTCGCTACCGTATCTCCGCGCCGCAGGGCAATCTGACCGCCTTCATAAACTTTTGTGGAATTGTCCAGACTGGCAATGTCGGATTGAAATTTGATACGTTTTTCGTCATTCTCCTCGCCAATCATTCGCAGCGCGTTGCTTCTCGCTGCCAGATATTTGTTGAGAAAAGGGAAGTTGACCTTTTGCGCGTAATCAATCGACTGGCTTTCACGATAACGCGTCGTGCCGCCCGGATAACCCAAAACAAAAACGAAATCGTTTTCTTTGACACCGCCGATATTAATCGTCAAAAACTTTTTCGGTCGAAACGGAACGTTGTTTGGTGAGTATTCGGCACTTGTTCCGTCCGGCGCGGTATAAGCTCTTAAAAAAGTAAAATCGCCCGTATGACGCGTCCATTCGAAATTGTCCGGGTCGCCGCCGAATACGCCAATGTTGCGCGGCGGCGCATAAACGACGCGCACGTCTTTTATCTGCATCGTTTGATAAAGATAATGAAAAAAGCCATTGTTTAGCGATTGGATGCGAATCGTCGAGCCTTTCGGCGCACGAGCTTGTTCCTGCTGCTGAAGCTCCTGCGTGTTTTTCTTGATAACTTGAGTAAGCGCATCGCCTGTCAAATTCTCGGTGCCGCGTTTGATTTTTGCAGTTACATCTTCGACGCGCTGTGTCATATTCACCAAATAATTTTTGGCTGGCAATTCTTCAGTTCGTGAATTTGCTTTGAAGCCGATTTCGGCGTAATTTCGCTGCGGCGTCGAAGCCGACACAAGCGCGTCGTAACCGCAGTGATGATTGGTTAAAATCAAACCTTGCGGCGAAACAAATTCCGATGTGCAGCCGATACTCAGACTGACGACCGCTTCGGTCAATCCGCCGCCGTTCGGGTTGTAAATATCCGAAGGCTTGATACGCAAACCTCTTTTTGCCAGCGGCAGACGGCTGATTTGGTCAGGCATATACATTCCTTCGTCGGGCTTGGCAAACACAAACGAAACGGATGAAAGACCGATAGTCAGCATCAAAATCAAAGACGCAAAATAGTTAATCTTTAAGCGCATACTTTCTAAAATCCTCTTTATTTATAAATTTAATTGAAGCTCTGTGTTTGATTTTACTAGAGAAACCGTGAAATGTCTTTTAGAGTTTTTTCGTTATGCAAAAGCTAAAAAACGGTTCAAATCGTAATTTTTGTAACGACGCCAAAATAAAAAAGCGAGCATTTCGGCTCGCCTTTTTTATTTTAATTTCAATACTGGTTTTATCTTGCGTTCAACGCCGCAATTTCGGTCGGCGCCGACGAAAGAAAAAGGCGCGGGTTGATTGGTTTGTCGTTTAGACGAATTTCAAAATGCAGATGCGCGCCCGTAGAACGTCCTGTCGAGCCGACTAAACCAATGAGTTGTCCGCGCTGGACGCTCATTCCGGCTTGTACTGCAAAACCGGAAAGATGTCCGTAACGGGTTTTTAAACCGTTGCCGTGGTCAATTTCGATCATATTGCCGTAACCGCCATACCATTCGGCTTTGATTACGGTTCCGTTGGCAGGCGCGACAATCGTATCGCCCTTTTCGCCGTCAATGTCCATTCCGGGGTGAAACTCGGATGCGCCTCCGCCGAACGGATTACGGCGAAACCCAAATTCATTGTTAATTTTGCCGAAATGCGCCCACATAGTCGGCAGATACGCCAGATTGCCGGTTTTTGCCATCATCTGAACTTGCGTTCCCATCGAATTTTGTTGAGCTTCGTTTTCAGCCGGCGATAATCGAAGCGCCGAATCCGGTCCGCCATCGTCATAAATAATATCTATATCGCTTTCGGGACGGTCGTAACTGATTGATTTATGTTCGGCTTTTTGATTGTTTTGGACAGAATTTACAGTTTGACTGGCGGTGATCGCGGCGGCTTCGGCAGAAACATTCGTATCCGATTTAGCGAAAGCCGTGTTCTTTATAAAACCTGCGTAACCGATCGAAGCGACGCTGACGGTTAAAATTAAAGCTGTTAAAAAGACGTGTAAAATTTGTTCGGAAACTCTGTAGGGTCGAATATTGTTTTTTGTTTTATTTGAATTTGTAAAAAGAAATGTATAAAAACGGTTATTTTTTTGCACTACGCTTATCAAGCTCCTTTTTATGATTTCGTGCTGAAACCGTTTAAGTTTCAGCTAGACGGAATCACGAAAGCACAGCCTCTGGGCAACTAACGCGAATCCTTGAGGAAAGTTTTTTCGTGAAACACTCAAGAACTTTCTTTGGGGTTTTGAATTTAATGATTAATTCATTTTAAACGGCAAGAATAAAAAGTAACACACGCCAATGTAAATTACAACCTTTTTTCGTACAGGCTCGTATCGGCTTGGTATGAACTAGCTTATTCTTTAGCTTTTCGATTTGCATTTCGGGTTCGCAAAAGCGCAAAACCGATACCAACCAAAAGCCCTACAAAAGCTAATACAACAGCAAATTTAATTGCCATTGTCAGTAAGCCTATAAAAGCGATTACTTGTTTTAACAGTGTAACAATGAGAGCTAAAATGACGAAAACACTTCCCCATTTTCCAGTAGCTTTTAACCATGTCGGCATAATAAACTCCTTAAATTACTTGATTTCCAGTTTGGACAGTTTCAAACCTTAAAGAACTGAAACCGTAACCGTTTTTATAATACAAGATTTGCTATCTGTTTTTCCACGTCTTAGCGCGAGTTTGAGTAACAAAATCGTTTTTGGCGTCGAAATCTTGGGTGCGAAAATTTACGTCGCCGGGTGCGCCGACGGCTGTTTGAACATTATTTTCACCGGCAAACTGCGCCCATTTTTGTTGGCTTTCCTTCGATTTAAAGACGTAATCGCGCAATAAATAAATTCCTAAACCAACGAGCAAAATCGGCAAAACACCGCGAATTAAAAATCGCAAATTAAAAAATGCCTGCAAGAAAAACGACGCGCCGAGAAGTGTTAAGACGATGCCCCACAACTTCAGGTTGCCGGAAAATCTTTGCTCGATAATATTTTCAGCGCTGCCGGGCGTTACGCCCGAACGAAGAAGCTGCGCTGTTCGATAAGAATCGAGCACGGCAAAAAGCCACATTCCAAGAAATCCGAGAACAAAAAGCGGCATTCCGTTGGTTAAAACCGCCATTTGAAAAAATCCTACAAAAACGGCGAAATAAATCAAAGCCTTCGACGTTTGTCCGTTGTAAGCCGCGCCGAGTCCGGGACAGACGAGCGATAAAAGCGTAGCGACAAACGGGGAAGTTTGTCTTTTAACAATCGGTGCATAAGAAGATTGATTGTAATTTCTAAGCAGTTCGACGCCCGACACGATGCAATCCTGACAAAACGGAAAGCCTTTGATACGGTGGTCGCACGCCGGACACAAAGGTTTTCCGCATCCGTTGCAATTGACCGTTGCCGCATTTTGTCCGTGATATGCACAATTCATTATTTGCTTTCCTCATCCTTGACGTAAGTTCCGCTGATTGGCTCTTGATTTGATTTCTCCGGTATGTTTGTCGCTCCTCCGCCTAAAACCATTCCAGCACTTTGCTGGTAAGTCTGCTCGGCTAATTCAAAACTTTTTTGATAAACTCCGGTCAGTGAACTATCAGCCGAAACCGTCTGACTGAAAAACAGCGCCGCGAAAAGCAGCATCATTGCGACCGGCGCGAGTTGCGGCAGCGAAATCGGGAAACTCAATTGCCGAATCCATTCCGACACCTGCGATGACCAAGACGCTTTAACCGTTTGCGCCTCGGTCGTGCCGATTGTCGCCTGCAAAATTTTTGCCTGCAAGTTGGCGGGAATCGGTAATTCATCTGTTTTGTAGGTGTAACAAGCAGCGATTGAGCGCACGACTTCGCCCGGCAAATCCGTGCAACGCTTACACAGAGCGGCGTGGCGCTCCCAACGATGAAAAATTACGGCGGGCAGAAAACCGTCCAAATAATCGGTCAAATACTCTTCAAACTGCCGGCAATCCATTGATGCTTCGGGCGTCGTCATCGAAAAAATGCGCGCTTCGAGGTTATTCATCGAATGTTTCGGCGCGGAAATCTCACGACACATTGCAAGCGCGTCTCTGACTTCGTTCAAAAGCGTGTGACACAAAGGACATCGCAGAGCGTGAGCGGCGACGGCTTTGTGTGTTTCTCTGTCCAAATTTGTGTCCAAATAGTCGGTTAAAACTTCTTCAAACTCGGTGCAGTTTATTATTTTTTCGTTTTCATAAGTCATAAAACAGTTGTCAGCAGTCAGATGCTGGAAATAAAACTTTTACTTATCACTTTTCACACATTAACGACGCGCATTCGGCGCAAAATTTTTGCCAGTTCAATTCGTCCTCGGTTGATACGTGATTTGACCGTGCCTTCGGGAATTTTCAAAACGTCGACGATCTCCTGATAACTCATCTCTTCGATGTCGCGCAGAATCACGCACGTTCGCAAATCCTGCGGCAGTTTGTCAATCGCTTCCTGCACTTGCGCGCACAGTTCGCGCCGCTCGATTTCCTTTTGCGCTGAACTGCCGACCGCGCGCAGGTGAAACGTATGGTCTTCAACATCGTCGGCGTATGAATTTTGCGGGTTGCGCTGACGATGACGGTAATCGTCAATTATCAAATTTCTCGACAGACGCATCAGCCAATTCGTCAAATCGCCTTGTTTGGCGTCGTATTGGTCAAGAGTTTTATAAATGCGAACGAAAACTTCCTGCGTTAAATCTTCCGCCGCTTCGATACTTGACGTAAAACGGTAAGCGAGATTAAAAATCCGGCGCGAAAACGTCGAGACGATTTCCTCCCAAGCCGTGCCGTCGCCCGCCCGACACCGCCGCACAAGGTCTGCACCGCTGCTTTCCATTGCTGTTGCTGCTGCTTTTAATGCTTCCAACCGGTTGTTATCTCCAAAAAGCGAATGCCCTATGGTAAAAAGCAACAAAGCGTTACATCTGCTCTGTCAATAATTTTCTACGAGCGGGCAAAAAGAAAAGTTCCAAAGAATTAGAACCATTGATTTAGATGATTTCTAAATCTCGTATAACTTTCGCAAATTAAAATTAAAGAATAAAAAGCGGACGGAGATTACCACGTCCGCTTTTTTAAATTAAAACCAAAAATTAATGATTGGCATTTACCGTTGACGTATTTGCATTCGAATTAGAGTTTACGGCGGAATTGACGACATTAACATTTGTCGTTGTAGTCGCAACCGGCTCTGATTTACCGCAGAACCAGGAACCCAGAGCGATCATCAAACCGAGCAAAGCAAGCGGAATAATCCATTTCAAAGGCGAATCGTCATTTATTACATCGTCGCTCAAATCATCGACATTTCGATTAAGCGCGCTTCCAGTTCTGTCGTCTAACGCTCTAGCGCTGGGATCGTTAAACTCGCTGGCGGCTGTTCCGACCCGGTCAAAGGTTTGACTGGCTGTGGTCGTTCCGGCAACTCCTGTTGCGCCGACAGCCGTTACTCCACCTGCGTTCAAACTGCTTTGATAACCGTTTACTTGCGAAATTACATCGTTTTCCTCGGGCAATTCGCCGTTCGGCGTCAGATTGTCAACAATATGCGGAATCATATAAGCGGTCGCCGAAGTTGTCGTCTTGTAATCTCCGCCGACTTGATTGTTAATTTCTTGCAGCGTGTCCGCGCCCAAAGCCGATTCTAATTGTTCGTTGGAAATCGGCGTATTCGCGTCCGAATTTACCCACGAAGAAGCAACGTCGCTCAAATCTGCTTGATTAAATCTATCAAGGAAACCTCTCAAACCGCCGCGCGAATTACTTGTTATCAATGCTAAAACGGCGGAAAGCAAAGTTTCCGTTTTGTCGCCCAGATTAAATTTCGCTCGCGCGTCGCTAACTATCGAATCAAACAAAGCCATCTATTTTTTCTCCTTTTATTATTTGACGGAAAAACGCTTAAATTAATTGTAAATCAAAACCGACAATTTAAAAGCCGTTTTAATTGCCGGAAATAGGTGCCTAAACACAACCGATAACATTTATTTACAGCCGTTTAGAATGTCGTCGCCATTGTTTCCCAAGTTTAACCGTTTCGTCAAGTTTCTGCTGTAGTTCTCGACGTTTATTTTCGATTACAGTTTCGTCGGCATCCTCTTCGACTGAGATCGGCTCGGCAAAAAAAACACGCGCGCGCGTGAATGGTTTTGGAATTTGCAGTTTGTCCCAACTGTTAATTGTCCAGAATTTTTGCGGCTCGACTAAAATCGGCAGTATCGGGTTTCCTGTTTTTTTCGCCAGAAGAACCGCGCCGGTTTTGGCAACGTAACGCGCGCCTTGCGGTCCGTCAACAGTAAAACACATCGGCAAATTTTTGCGCATCAGTTTTATCATTTTCACCAATGCGCCGACACCGCCGCGCGTCGAAGAGCCGCGAACCGCGCCGAAACCAAAGCGCTGTATGGAGCGCGCGATGTATTCGCCTTCGAAACTCTGCGAAGTTATCACGACAATTCCGCGATTTCGCAAAAACCAGATGGACAGAAAAATCCGGTTGTGCCACGTTGCATAAATCGGAATTTTGCCGTTTTGCTCGATTTTTTGCAGACTTTCTAAACCTTCGACTTCAAACCGGAGACTTTTCCCAATCAATTTTATCAAGCCGTAAAAAACCAAATCCGCCGTACGAATTGAGAAGCGCTGCTTGAAGGAATATTTGGCAAGCGAAGCAAATTTATAAATATTATTCTTTTCCTGCGACATTCGATTAGAAAATTACTAACAATTCGGGTTATTATTTGCAACAAAGGAAAACCGTTTGTCGTAAATTTTTAAGCGGCGCGATATTTCCCAAATTCAAAAAACACCTGAAAATGCAAAGAAAATTTCTCATCATTGACGACCACGATAATCTGAGCAGCGGGCTAAAAAAGATTTTCAACCAGCTCGGACATTTTGTCGAAACAATCGAAACGCGCGTCGAAGCAATTGAATTAAATGACATTGGCAAATTTGACGTAGTTATCACCGACCTTGACAATATTGACGCAATTCCCGAAGCCGTTCAAACCGATGATAACGAAGAAAACACTTGTCTTCCTGAAATCGAACCGCACAAACACGCTGAACACATTCGCGCGTTCAAGATTTGCGCTACGAGTTTTAACCGCGAAAACTTCGACGAAAATGAATTGAAAAATCTTTTTGAAACGATTTTGAATTACAAGGCGCAATTTGTCGATAAAATTGAACAGATGAAAAACCTGCGCGAAAAAATCGAATTCGAGTTTCCGAGCGCGATTTCCCTGATGCACTCGATTTTGGATTATTTGACCAAGCGCGTGGAAAAAATCGGCGTCGTGGACAGGGATAACTCGCATCTTTTCATAGCTTTGGACGAAGCCTTTGTCAACGCCGTCAAACACGGCAACAAATTTAACCATGAAAAAAACGTGCGTATCGCGGCTGAAATTTCCAAACGAGAAGCGCGTTTCACCTTTGAAGACGAAGGCGAAGGCTTCGATGTAGCGGTGATTCCAGACCCGCGCGACCCGGAAAACCTTTTCAAAACCAGCGGGCGCGGCGTTCTTCTGATTCACAATATTATGGACGAAGTGCATTACAACAAACGCGGCAACCGTCTGGAAATGGTTAAAAAAACAGAAGCGCAAAAAGCCGATTAATAAAATATGTTTTGTCCAAATTGTGGCGCAAACAATTCTACCGAGCAAAAATTCTGTCGTTCCTGCGGTTTGAATCTGGAAAAATCCAGTGAGTCGTTGCTCGAACAAATTCCGAACGCACAGAACGCGAATTTAATAAAACAAAGTCAATTGGTTGAAAAGTTTGGAAACTTTGCTTTGGGCGGTTTAGGACTTGTTATTTTGACCGCGATCAGCGCCATAATATACGGCATTTTTTCAAAAATGATTTTGACCGGCGCAAATGTTTTGGTTGGAATTTTATTAATAGCATTTCTTATTTTTGCCGCTTTGTCGCTAATATTCGTCATTTTCAACGAATCAATCAAGGAAAAAAAGGCAAAAACAAATCCTGCCTTGAAAAGCGAATTGCCTGAAAAGCAGGAAAGGGCAAAACTTTTGGAAGAAAAACATTTCGAGCCTGCTGCAAGTGTTACGGAAAACTCGACCGAACTTCTTTTTGTCGAAAACAAAACTCAAAAAATTAAATGAAAGTGACAATTGGACAAATCAACACAACCAATGGCGACATCGAAGGAAACGTCGCCAAAATTTTAGAGGCAATCGAAAAAGCTAAAGCTGACGGCTCGGATTTAATCGTTTTCCCCGAAGTCGCCACGCACGGCTACACATCATTTGATTGGTTTTTGGACAAAGACATTATCGAAACTGTCGGAGAACCTCTGCAAAAAATTACTGCGGCGACAAAGGGAATTACGGCTGTTGTAGGAACTGTTCGCAAGACAGGAGACGCTTACGGGCGCAAACTTTTTAATTCCGCCGCTGTGGTACACGACGGAAAACTACTCGGATTTGCAGACAAAACTTTGCTTCCCGAATACGACGTTTTCGACGACCCGCGTTATTTCGAGCCGTCGGATGTGCGAAAAATATTTGAAATCGGCGGACGGAAAATCGGTGTTGTTGTTTGCGAAGATTTCTGGAACGACAAAACCTTTTGGAAAGAAAGAATTTACGAAGTTGACCCGACGGACGAATTGATTATCCAGGGCGCGGATGTAATCGTCTCCTTAAACGCTTCGCCGTATAACAAAGGCAAAATAAAACTGCGCTGTGATATGGTCGCGCATCGGGCGCGCTTGCAGAAAAAACCGATTGTTTTTGTCAATCTTGTCGGCGGAAACGATGGAATCATTTTCGACGGCGCAAGTGTAATTGCCGACGAAGAAGGCGACATTATCCTGCAGGCAAATGCGTTTGAGGAATTTATAGAAACGGTTGAACTCGATGTTCACAAACCGGACGCGCGCGGAATTACCGGAAACGAATGCGAGACGATTCGCCAGGCGTTAGTTTTGGGCATCAAAGATTACGCCGGAAAAAATCGTTTTACGCGCTGCCTTTTGGGACTTTCCGGCGGCATTGATTCGGCTCTTGTTTCCGCTTTAGCCGCCGAAGCGTTGGGCGCAGAGAACGTTTTGAACGTGATGATGCCGTCGCCTTTTTCTTCCGAGGGAAGCGTTAAACATTCGGAAGCGTTGGCAAAAAATCTTGGAATGCCGACTAGATTAGAACCGATTTCAAATGCTTTTGAAGTTTTATTAAGGCAAATGGATTTGCACAAGCCAACACACGGCGGCGAAAATTTAGCGGCGGAAAATATGCAGTCCAGGCTAAGAGGCGTTATTTTGATGACGATTTCCAACGCCGAAAATCGTCTGCTTTTATCGACGGGAAATAAAAGCGAGCTTGCCGTCGGCTACTGCACGCTTTACGGCGATACGAACGGCGGTCTGGCGGTTTTAGGCGACGTTTTGAAAACGGAAGTTTATGAAATCGCGCGCCATATCAACCAGAGCGCTGGACGTGAAATCATACCGAATTCAATTATCGACAAAAAACCTTCCGCCGAACTTGCGCCGAATCAATTCGACCAGGATTCCTTGCCGCCCTACGATTTGATGGACAAAGTTTTAAAACTTTATTTCGAGCAGAAACTCTCGCCTGAAGAAATTGTCAGTGAAGGCAACGATGCAAAACTGGTTTATGATTTACTGAACAAAGTCGAATCGCCTGCCAACGAATTCAAACGCCGCCAGCTTCCGCCGACGCTGATAATCTCGCGCAACGCCATCGGTATCGGTCGCCGCCGTCCCGTAACGCACAAATACCGCAGAAATCCGAAAAACTAAAATTATTTTGCAAGTAAAAAATCTTCATCTCGTTCTGGGAACAAAAGTCGAATTTTGTTGTCTAAAAGTAAAGGAGGTTTTTATGAATAAATTTACGAATCCGCTGGAAAATATCAAAATCGCCAGCCCTTGCGCGGCTGATTGGACGGAGATGATTGGCAATGAACGCCAGCGTTTTTGCAGCGCGTGCAAGCTGAATGTTTATAACTTATCTGGAATGACACAGCGCGAAGCCGAAAATCTGATTGTGCAAACCGAGGGTCATTTGTGCGTGAGATTCTACCGGCGAGCTGACGGAACTGTTTTGACGAAAGATTGTCCGGTCGGCTGGCAGGCGATAAAGCGAAACGTTTCAAGAACGGTGGCGGCTTTTGCTTCGCTGGTTTTTACTGCTCTCGGCGCAATCGGTTTGACAAATTCTTTTGCCGAAACGAACGCGCAAAATACGGTAGAAGCATTGCCGAGAATCGAAAATTCTAACAATTCAACTCATGAAAAACCGATTGCAATAATGGGCAATTTCTCAGTTCCGAACGATAGAGAATATAATTTGAGCAACGGCGGAATGAGTAATCTATCCGAAATCCGTACGCAAATTAAAAATAATCGCAAGCGTTAATTTTTGACAAAATAACCTTGCCGCGCGCGAACGCGCAGGTTATTTGTATTCTGTAAGCCGACATCGAGTTTCACATATTTATCGGTTGGGAAATTGCTCTCCGAATAATACTGAACCAGATATTGAGCCTGGAGTTCGCTGGCGAGCTGGCGAAAAATTTTCGTCAAAGTTTCCTGATTGAACTTAGCATTGAAGGAATTTTGCAAATTGTTTTTGAGAGTAATCGATTGAAACTTTGGCAGAAAGGCAGTGCCGCCGGTTTGTTCGGCAAATTTTTGCAGATTCGATTGTCCGAAAATACTGTTTTGATTCAATTGGTAGGAATTTCCGCCCGGATTTATCGAATAAAAAACCGAGTCGGCATTTTGTAAAGATTGCAGTACTTTGTTTTGTTCCTTAAGTTTTGCAGCGTCTCGTGCCTTGACGCGAATATTTCTTAACTCTTTATTACTAATATCGCTTTGCACGATTTTTCTTTCGGCATCGAAGATAGCTTTGATAACGCCCGCGCTGTTAGTATCGTCGCCGTCCGAAATTACAATGATAACTTTACGTCTGCCTTGCGGCGTGTTTTTCTGCAAATAGTTCGCAGCGATTGCTACCGAATCATAAAAAGCCGTCTGCTGTCTTGTCGGTTGAATTGATTTTATTGCAATTGCCGATTTGTCGGCTGAATCTCGTGCCTGAATCAAGCGCGCGCCTTCTCCGATGGTAAAAATCGTCGCGCGGTCATCCGGGCGCATTACTTCCTGCAAAAATTTGGCGGCGGTTTCCTGTTCAAACTGAAACATCGCGTCGGTCGAAGCAGAGACATCGAACAATATAGCGATTTCGAGCGGAACTTTTTCGGCGTCGGAAATTTGCGCGATTTCCTGTCGTTTATTTTCTTCCAAAATCCGAAAATCCTGCGCTTTTAATCCTAGAACTGGTTGTCCGGCGGCGTCCGTAACCGAAACGGGAACGACAACAAGACGCGAATCTACGCGAATGACTTCACCGTCGTCATCTTCGGCGGCAGCAGGTGTCGCTGTCGGTTTCGGCGTTTGGGCAATTGCGGAAAACGCAAAAGCTAAAATCAATAGAAAAATGCTCGGGTTAATCGTTCGCGGCATAAATGTCTCCGTTTTTCCGGCAAAAATAAACCACAGAAGAATACGAATAATAATGCCTTATCCGTATTCTTCGGCGGTCAAATTTTTCAAAAATTACTGATTGGGATTTTGGTCTTTTTGTACTTCGACTGTTTGATTTAAGCCTCTGCTAACGGTTAATTTAACTTCGACGCGGCGATTTTGAACGCGTCCTTCACGAGTCGCATTATCGGCAACCGCTTGGGCTGAGCCAAAACCGAACGAAGTTCCGATACGGCGAAGCGGAATGTTGTGTGTTTCGATTAAGTAATCAAGCACGGCTTGAGCGCGTCGTCGGCTCAAATCCTTGTTCATCTTTGCGCCGCCTTCAGAAGAAGCAAAACCGGTAACTTCTATAAGATAACCCTTCATGGTCAAAGCAGTCTGAGCAACGGTGTCAAGATTTTGTTTTCCTTCAGGCGAAAGAACAGCACTGCCGACCTTGAAGTTGATAACCTGAGTTGATTGAACAACATAGTCATCTACCGCCGAGATTCTTTGATTCGTCGCATTCACGCCGGCAACTGCAGCGTCTGCCGTATCCTGTGCCGCTTTTGCGCCGCCGCGAGCCGCATTGGAAATCGTCATCAATTCGTCAATCTGCCCGGAGATACGCTGAGCATTTTGCTCTGTTTGAGTCAGCCGGTCTTCAGCCGGAGCAACGCGGCTTTCAATTGCCTGAGCGGTCGCCAAATCGTTTTTGCTGAAACGAACTTTATTTGCCGATAAACTGCCCGAATTGTCTCCGCGTCCTTCGACTTCCATATTTAAACCGCGAACGATGTTGTTCATCGCAACGGAATTGCCGCCGCCGAAAAATCCGCCTTTGGTTTTAATGCTCGTATTTGAAGCCAAAATAACTCGTGTATCAACGCCGCCCGCATCACGAACGACAAAACTATCGTTGTCTTTTGCAACGACTACGCCTTTGATTTTAACTTTTTGTCCGCTGGCTACAGTGCGGGTTTGATTGTTGGTTTGACTGTTGTTGGTTTGGTTGTCATTTTGCGCTAAAACGCCCGCGGCGCTCAAAAACAACGCTAGAGCTAGAACTGGTAATTTTTTTAACATATTTTTTTCACTCCTTTCTATGAAACTGGTTTTACTTTGAAATCAAAAACTAACGATTTCAAGGAAAAGTTTGCTATTGTATTTTAATAAATTTTTGTAGAACTTCAACTTTGAGTTTTAACCGGTAACTCGCGTTGTCCGAAAAAACTCACCTTGTCAAAGGTTATTTAAACCACACTTAACGCACTCTCAGCGCGCCGAATAAAGTTTAAAACAATTTTAATTACAAACCAAACGGCGTCGTTTCGAGATATTCCTTCATAAAGGAGAGAAATTTCTCGGCGTCTGCACCGTCAACAATGCGATGGTCGTAGGTTAATGCAAAATATGCCATCGAACGAATTGCAATTACGTCGTCGCCGTCATCAGTCGTAATAACCTTCGGGCGTTTTTCGATTGTCCCGACGCACAAAATCGCCACTTGCGGCTGATTGATAATCGGCGTGCCGAAAAGTCCGCCGAAAACGCCCGGATTCGTTATCGTAAATGTTCCGCCGGAAACTTCGTCGGGCAATAATTTTTTCGTACGGGCGCGGTCAGCCAAATCGTTTGCCGCGAGCGCCAGACCGGACAGTGAAAGCGTGTCGGCGCGTTTTATCACCGGAACAATCAAGCCCCAATCGAGCGCGACCGCCATTCCTAAATTCACGTCGCCTTTATAAACGATTTGGTCGCCGGAAACCTGCGAATTAACAACCGGAAATTTTCGCAAAGCATTGGTTGTAGCTTGAAAAATAAACGGCATAAACGAAAGTTTCGTGCCGAAGCGCGAACTGAATTCCGCTTTATTTTTCTCGCGGAATTTGGCGACATTCGTCATATCAATTTCATAAACGCTAGTGACGTGCGCCGAAGTTTGCTTGGAGTAAGTCATATGCTCGGCGATTTTCCTGCGCATCACCGACATCGGCTCGAATCTATCGCCGACCGAAGCAGATATTTGCGCGGCGGCTGATGAAATGTTTGCGGTTGGTTGGGAAATGGATGGCGGTTGTGCGGACGGCGCAAACATCGGCGCGGACGGTGCGCCTTTGCGCAACAAATCCTGCGGTCTGAGCGCGGCGCCCGATTCGATAAAAGACAAAATATCTTTTTTCGTAACGCGCCCGCTCATTCCCGAACCTTCGAGACGGGAAATATCTATGCCGTGTTCACGTGCAATGTTACGGACAAGCGGACTGCTTTTCGTGCGTCGCAAATCTTCGATTGTTTGATTACCGTTTGATTCGTCGTGTCCGTTTGACGAAGCCGTTTGCGCTTCATTGACCGCATCGGGTCGCCCGTAATCATAGCTTCTGCCTTCGACTTCTTTGATTTCCTGCTTTTCTTCCGCCGGCATCGATACGGTAGTTTGAGCATCGGTTTTCGGCTGTGCAGAAACTGCGTCTGCGCCGGTTGCCCGCGCCGTCGTTTGTTCGGCTTGATTTTGCGGGTTGGAAATCTGCTCGCTTGAAACTTGAGACTTTGGACTCGCAACTGCGCTCGCGCCTTCCGCGCCGACGAGCGCAACGATTGAACCGACTTCAACCGTTTCACCTTCGTTCACGCGAATCTCAAGCAGCATTCCGGCAGAGGGCGAAGGAACTTCCGCATCAACCTTATCGGTAGAAATCTCAAGCAGCGGCTCGTCCTTTTCAATACTGTCGCCGACCGCTTTCAGCCATTTTGAAACCGTGCCTTCGGTTATGGATTCGCCCATTTGCGGCATTACAACTTCGGTTGCCGCTTCATTTGACGGCTGATTGCCGTTTGCCGTTTGCGAATTCGGTTCGCTTGCTGTGGTCGCTGTTTGAGTTTGCACGACCGGCGCGAGTTGTTTCGGTTCTTCAACAATAGGCTGAGTTTCTTCTTTCAACTGCGGTTCGACCGGCGCGGATTCTGCGGCTTGAGAATTTCCGTTTGAACTTCCCGCAGGCTGCTCGCCCGCCGCACCCAACACGCCAACAACACTGTTTACTTCGACGGTTTCGCCTTCGCTGGCGCGAATTTCCAGTAGAACTCCGGCAGAGGGCGCGGGAACTTCGGCGTCAACTTTGTCGGTCGAAATCTCCAGAAGTGGCTCGTCTTTTTCAACCGCATCACCGACCGCCTTTAACCATTTTGAAACTGTTCCTTCCGTAATTGACTCGCCCATCTGCGGCATTACGACTTCAACGCTCATAAAATCTCCGTTTATTAAATGATGATAAAAATATAAATTTTAATACTGCTAACAGAATACAAGAAATTGTTTTGGATGAAAACAAGCGAAGCTTTTCATTGCTCAACCGCCGATTGCACGCGCTACAAAAAATGCCGTTGCCGCCGCGACGCTTCCGATTAAACAAGTTTGCATGGCGCTCTTAAAAGGTGTTGTTCCCGTAAAGGTACCTTTGACGTAGCCGAAAATAAATAGGGCGATGACCGTTACAACGACTGACCAGAGCAGAGCCGTCTGCACGCCATCGAAGATTATATATGGAGCGAGTGGAATCAAACCGCCGAAAATATACGCGCCGCCGATGGTTGCGCCGCTTTTCAAAGCTCTCTTCGCGTCGGGTTTTTCCAAGCCCAACTCGAAACGCATCATAAAATCAGCGAAATCCGCCGGACGTTTCGCTAATGATTCGACAATCGGTAAACTTTCTCCTTTGGTCAAACCATATTCTTCGAGAATTTCCATTACTTCATCCTTTTCGTGCTGAAGCATTTCCTCAATCTCGTAAAGTTCGCGCTGATATTCGCTGTCGTAATGCTCAACATCGGATTTTCCGGCAAGATAACCGCCGAGTCCCATCGCAATCGAACCGGCGACAATTTCCGCCAGCCCGGCAGTAACAATAATTCCGGTCGAAACCAGCACGCCCGAAAGTCCGGCTGCCAAAGCAAATGGAACCGTCAAGCCGTCCGCCATTCCGATAACGGTATCGCGCACGATTTCGCCGGAAGTAAAATGTTTTTCGATATGTGGAGTCTGCGGCATTTTATTAGTGAAAAGTGAAAAGTGAAAAACTAAAACGAATGATACATTATTCGTCTTCAACTTTTCACTTTTCACTTTTAGTTTTCCATCCAATCAGTGTGATTTTACAATTTCCGACAATAAATCCGGCTTTGTCGCTTTGAAGACTTCGATAAGATAATTTCCATCGGCGCGGCAAATGGCACGCTGGTGTTTCACTATCCGACAGTATTTTATGTTATTTGATTTTCTTTGCCTTCATCGCCCGTCCGTTTTGCGTTAAAGTCAATCCGGTTACTTTTCCGCCGGAATCTTTTTCAAACGAAATGTTTGCCTTAACGTCAGGCACGACAAACTGCGTTTGCGAAACGGGTTTGAGTTCTAATTTTCTTTGTCCGGTCGCCTGTCCCATCAATTTATCCGCTTCCTTTGTAATCGTTAGAATAAAGCTCGGCGCGATTTCATAATCGCCGACGTAAGCGTCATAAACGGAAGAATCAACTTTTATTTCCTTGCCTTCGAGCCGGTCGACAATCTGCACGGCATTGGCGTTTGCGGGGTCAAGTTCGACGGTTTTTTTGTAGTTGGCGAGCGCGAGTTCCTTTTGATTGTCCGCAAGATACGCTTCGCCTAAACTGTCATACAGATTAGCCGCTTTGGGAAACATCTCGACATTTAACTTAAATATCTCAATCGCGTCTTTAATGCGTTTCATACCTAGAAGCTGATAACCGAGCATATTAAGTTCGCTTTCCGAGAAATCATACATCGCGGCATTTTCGGTTTTGAGTTTTCGGTATTCAGCCACAGTTGCCGCAACGCCTTTTTCTATGACGGTTTTGGAAAGCGTTTCAGTAAGTGATTTTTTCGGCGCGTCAAAGGGCTGTCCGTTGAGAATGTTGATAATTGAGTTAGTGATATTTCTCTGATAGCGTCCCAAACCGACATTATCGAGCAGAATTATCGTCTGCTGCCGGTCAACCAGCCTTGTCAAAAGCGAGTTGAATCCGTTGATGCCGCCGCCGTGCTGGATGACCTTGGTTTTTTGGTCGGTTTTTCCAATCGGTCGGTCGGCAATCAGGAATCCGTAACCATAATCGGAAAGCCCGGGCGTGAACATCAGCTTTTTGCTGTCAGCGGAAATTATCTTGTTTTCATAAAGCGCCTGATCCCATTTGTAAAGGTCTTCGACCGTCGAATACATCGAACCGGCGGCGTAGGGAAGCGACATATCGAGATACGCGGCATTGACGTAACCGGCGGGAGTTTTTTCGTAACCGCTGGCGCGCTTTTGCAGAAGCGGCGCGTGGTTGTCGTAACCCGTATTCGTCATTCCGAGCAGCTCGAAAATGCGCTCCTTCAAAACCGTTTCATAAGATTTTCCGGTGACTTTTTCGACAATCGCGCCGAGCAGAAAATAACCCGAATTGTTATAAGCAAATTTTGAACCCGGCTCAAACTCTAGCTCGCCGCTTGCAAACTTTTTGACGAAATCCGCAACTGTGTATGGATTGCGGCTAACATTGGCGAAAAAGTCCGGCTGACCGGTATAGCTCGGAATTCCTGAAGTGTGATTCAGAAGCTGGTGAATTGTAATCTTGTCGCCTGTGTCTTTGCGATAATCGGGCAGATAATCGCCGAGCTTACCGTCGAGCTTGATTTTACCTTGTTCAACAAGCTGCAAAACGAGCGCCGCCGTAAACTGCTTGGTCACTGAACCGATACGAAATTTCGTGTCCGGCTGATTCGGAATCGCCCATTCCATATTCGCCATTCCGAAACCTTTTTTGTAAACGACTTTGCCTTTTTCGGCAACCAGCACCGAGCCGTTAAATTGCCCGTAATCGTAATAATTCTTTAACAGTCCATCAATCTTCTGCGCCGCATCCTGTGCTAGCGCGGCTGATGCGGTCATCAATATAACAGCCAGCAAAGTAAAAAATTTTCTAATTTTCATTTATTTATTCTCCGGTAAAATGTTTTATCTATCAGGCAAGAGAACTTAAGGAAGTTCTTGCTGCAAATTTTAATAATTCGCCAACCGCCGCGCCGCTTCGACAATTTCGGAAACTTGCGGCAAAAAATAATCTTCCATCTGCGGCACAAATGGCACGGGCGCGTCAATCGAAGCGACACGGATGACGGGCGCATCGAGCCATTCAAACGCTTCTTCAGCAATGATGGCGGAAATCTCGCCGCCGATGCCGCCCGTCAAACTCGCTTCGTGCAGAACAAGGGCGCGGTTTGTTTTCTTCACCGTATTTAATATCGCCGCTTTGTCCATCGGCGCGAGCGTTCGCAAATCAATTATTTCTATTTGCAAGCCGTCTTCTTTTTCCAAAATTTCCGCCGCGTCTAAAGCATTTAAAACCTGCGCGCCGAACGTAATGATTGATAAATCTTTTCCTTCCCGCGAAATTCTGGCTTTGCCGATTTCAACAATATAATCTTCTTCCGGCAATTCTTCTCGAAGTCGCGGCAGGCGGTAAAGTTTTTTGTGTTCAAAAAACAAAACCGGGTCTGGGTCACGAATCGCCGCTTTTATTAAACCTTTCGCGTCGTAAGCCGTCGAAGGCTCGACCATTTTCAAACCAGCCGTGTTCAAGAAAAAAGATTCGGCGTTCAAAGAATGAAACGGTCCGCCGCGTACCCCGCTGCCGCACGGTCCGCGAAAGACTGCTTGAACGGCTCCGCAACCGCGGTAACGCGATTTTGCCGCGTAATTGGTCAGCATATCGAATCCGTTCGAGATAAAATCAATAAATTGAAATTCAGCGACCGGCTTCATTCCGAGCAGCGCAGCGCCGCACGCCGCGCCGACGATTGCGGCTTCGCTAATCGGCGTGTCAATCATTCGTTCCGCGCCGAATTCGTCAATAAAACCTTCGGTCAACTTAAACGCGCCGCCGTATGCGCCGACATCTTCGCCGATGACGAACACGGTTTCATCCGCCGTCATTTCTTCATAAATGCCTTGTCGAATCGCTTCGATCAGCGTCAATCCTTTTGCTTCCTGTTTTGCTGTTTTTGCCATTTATTTGAAACGAATTACTTTTTATACTCGTTTAATTTTTCCGCTTGGTTTGCGCTCTCGTCAATTAAACGACCGACAAATGATTGTCCGTCCGGCAGCGGTTTTTGAAAATCGCTTAAATCATTTTGCAGTTTGGCGACGGCTTCCTGCGCGTATTGAAAATCGGCGCGGTCTATTTTAAGAGTAATTTTCCCGTCTTTGTTCGGAACTTCCGCGAGTTTGCTAAAACTCTTTAAGCGAATTTCGATTTTCGCACCAACTTCAAAAACGCCTTTTTTGAATCGCACGTCCAAAATATCTTCAAGCTCAATGCGCGTTTCTTTAACGACGCTTTTGATAACCGGAGAAAATGCTTTTCCTGATTCCAATGTCTTATCGGCATATTCCAGAACGATGTGGTCAGAGAAAAAATTCGCAGTGCCGTCTGTCTGCGACCAACTGCTTTGCATTTTAAAAGAGATGCTTAAAGATAATGTCGAATCGCTTCGATTAAAGTTGAGCCTTTTTTCGGTTTATTTGGTTAATGCCATTTCAAAAATAAATTATTTCTCGTCCAATTCCTTTGTTTCGTCTTCACTTTCATCAAACAAACGGCTGACGGGCGTATGTTTCGGCGGCAGGAATTCACGTTGCTCGGTCAAGTCTTTTTGCAATTTTGCGACTGCTTCTTGTGCGCGTTCAAAATCATCTTTTTTAATTTTTAGTGTGATTTTTCCGTCTTTGCTTGGCAGTTTGCTTAGTTGGGTAAAATCTTTTAGACGAATTTCAATTTTTGCTCCGTATTTGAGAAACCCCTTGCGAAATTTTAAGTCCAAAATCTCATCTCTGGCGATGCGGGCTTCTTTCACGCCGTCTTTGATGATTCCGAAAAGTTTCGATTCAAATTCCAGAACGATTCCGGCAGAGGAAAACTTGCCCATGCCGTTAATCTGCGACAATCCGCTTTCGGTTTTGAACGGAATACTGATAAATCCTATATTTGACATCAATTTCTCAAATCCTGCGCTCTGGTTTCGTCTTCTTCGGGATGAATTTTCAGTTCGTCCATTTTCTCTTTTTCGCTAACGTAATTAAAAGCCGCGAGCGCGAGTATCACCAGTGAGATGCCGACGCCGTAATAAAATGTAGCGAGTGCATCTTCGCCCTGCAAAAGTTTCTGCAAAAATTTAACCGCCATAACGGGAATTATGACAAACGTAAATTTTGCTTTCAACTCGCTTAAATTACGAACGAGCATCCAATCGGGAACTTCGAGTTCGCCTATGAAAAGCTCGTAAAGACTGACGGAAATAACCAGCAGCGCCGTAGCGATTAAAATCGTATCCAAGCAATCAAAAAGCGCGACGAGCGCAAAATCGCCTTTTGCCTCGCCCAAACTTATTGCCGCGATTGTTTGAAAGGTTTTATAAATTCCCAGAACATAAGCCGTCAGCGAACAGACAAATAAAACAAGAACGCCGATTAAAGCCAGATAACGCGATTTTTCAATTAGCTTCTTCATTTTTTATTCGGCGTTTTTAATGTTGCCTTCGGACGGCTCTCGTTTGATTAAAGTCAAAGCCGCTGAAGTTACGACAATAAATACTCACTCAAAAACTACTTTACCAAAATCCTTTTCTTAAACGCAGGCGGCACAATCCGGTTATCAAAAACATCGTAAGCCGCCGCAACCGCTTCGGGCAAAGGCGCGTCTTCGGCAATCGCCAATTCCCTTTCCAGATACTTTTCAACCTCACCGACCACTTGGTTTAATTCATCGCCAGGGGCAATGTTTTCCTCGCGCAAAAATCTTTCGTAACGGTCAAGTGGGTCATTTGTCGTCGCCCAAAAATCAATCTCACCTTCGGGAACATAACTTTGATTGTCGTGTTCGGCATGTCCTTTGCGGCGGTAAGTCATCGCTTCGATTAAAACCGAGCCATTGCCGCTTCGAGCGTGTTCGACAGCTTTCTTCATTGTTTCATAACACGCGACAATATCGTTTCCGTCTACCGTCAAACCCAGAATTCCGTAGCCGATTGCCTTGTCAACAAAATGCGCGGCGGCGCATTGATTGTGCGTCGGCGTTGAATATGCATAGCCGTTGTTTTCAATAATCGTAATCAAAGGCAATTTTTGTACGGCGGCGAAATTTACGCCTTCGTGAAACGCGCCCGTCGAACTTGCACCTTCGCCGATGTATGCGACGGCGACTCTGTTTTCCTTTTTCATTCGTGCGGCGAGCAAAACGCCCGTCATTACCGGAATCATATCGCCTAAATGCGAAATCGGACCGACAAAACCTTTTTCCAAATCGGCAAAATGAAACTGCACATCAGTCGCGCGTGAAGGCGCGTTTGCTTTACCGAGATACTGCGCGAAGATTGTTCTCGGCAAAATTCCTTTGACAAAAACCGCGCCGATATCGCGGATTAGCGGTGCGATAAAATCCTGTGCCTCGAGCGCGAAAGCCGTTCCTACCGCTGTCGCTTCCTGACCTAAACTTGTAAAAACGCCGCCCGTTAACTTTGCCTGACGTTTGAGCCTGACGGTTATTTCGTCAAACATTCTGGTCATCTTCACGAAGCGATACATTTCCAAAAACTGCTCTTTAGTTAGAGAAGTTTCCGACGTGCAGGAAAGCGGTTCGGTTGATATTTTCAAGTTTGTTTTGGCTGACATCTTATTAATAAATAGCGAATCGTTAATCGTTTTTATTTACTACTTACAATTTACGATTTACCGTTTATCGGCTATTAATTTTTCTTACTGAAAAAGTATTTGACAATTCCGTAGAGGCTAATTAAAACCCAGAAAAATTCTACGATGAAAGCGGAAAAATTGAAATTGTAGATTAAAGAAATGATTATCAAACTCGCGCCCGAAGCATTAAGCAGAGAATAATGCAGACTTTCGCTTTTGATACGTCGGGTTTGCAGCAGAATATATGTGAAAATTATTACTCCGACACCAATCGAACCGACTAAATCATACCAGGCGAAATGCATAAGAATCATTATTATTAAATCGCAGGCAGAAAGAAAAACCATTTACTATTCACGATTTACTAATAAACAAATTTAGCAACCAATCCATTTGCCCCGACCGCCCAAATCGCGTTTTTGCCTTGCGCTTGAACAGCGTTGTAATTTTCCTTATCAATATTTTTCCAGGTTTTTCCGCCGTCATTTGAAATATCAGAACCGCTCGAACCGACGGCAATCAAAGTTTTTTTATCAACATATGCCACGCTCGAACGATAACCGTTTAAGCCTTTTCCGATTGTCCAAATTTTCCCGCCGTCGTTTGTAAATGCTAAATTGTTTGTAATTTCTTTCGGCTTTTCGTAATCGCCGCCGACGATGGCGCCCGATTTTGAATCAAACATCGCAATCGAAAATATTCCGCTTCCCGCCGTGCCTTTGGGCATAGGCGTGTCGGCGACAAACCAACTTTGCCCGCGATTGTCCGAGCGAAAAACACGCGCGTCTTGCCCGCCAGAAACCAGCCAAACGTTGTTTTTGCCGTGCGACAAAATACAAGTTCCGCTTGCTGCAAACGCGGCTTCGCCGGTTTTTGCGCGGGGCATTTTTTCGGTTGCAACAAATTTCCAATTTTGCCCGCCGTCGCTGGTCGAAATCAAAATATATTTGCCTTCAACCGGGTCTGACATTGCAATTCCGTTGTTTTTATCCCAAAAGGCAAAGGCGTCAAAAAAGGCGCGTTCGTTCGTATTTTTGAATTGTAGCTTCCAACTCCGTCCGCCGTCATTTGTTTTGTAAATGCGCGAACTCTCGCCCGCGCCGATGCTCAAAAGATAAGCCGTATTTGCATCAAACGCTTTGACATCGCGGAAATCCAATTTCTCCGCATCGGGAACTTTGCCGATTGTCCAATTCTTCCCACCGTCAATCGTTCTCAAAAAAGTTCCGCCCGTTCCGCTCGCCCAGATAATTTTTTCACTGACAACACTCAAACCGCGCAAACTAGCTTTTGTGCCAATTGTTTGACGCTTCCACTGCGATTGCGTAACTGAAACGTATAACAAAATTGTCAAAAACGACAGAATAAAAATTTTCATAATTCAAGAAATTCAAACCGCCGGAAATTACGGTTATTTTCTAATTCTTAATAAACCATCCGCGTTTTTATCGTTCCGCGAACATCGCGCAAAATCTCAAATGCTTCTTTGGAAAGCTCAGTGTCAATATCTAAAATCACATAGCCGATTTGGTCGTTTGTTTTAAGAAATTGCCCTAAAATATTAATGCCTTTTCCCGACAGCTTTGAGTTTACTTCCGACAGAACGCCCGGAACGTTTTCGTGAATATGCAGAATGCGATGCGTCGCGGCTTGCGGCGGAAGATTCAGTTCGGGAACTGTGTGCGAGCCGCTGGAAGTTCCCAGTTCCAAATAGTTTATCAATTTCGCCGTTACATCTAAACCGATATTTGCCTGCGCTTCTTCGGTCGAGCCGCCGATGTGCGGCGTTAAAATTACGTTCGGCAAATTCTGCAAATCGCAAGCAAAAGCGTCGCCGTTTTTCTCCGGTTCAGCAGGGAAAACATCAATCGCCGCGCCGGAAATCGCGCCGGTTTCGAGCTTGTTTCTTAAAGCCTCTAAATCAACCACATCGCCGCGACTGTAATTGATAAAAATACTTCCTTTCGGCATTGCGCCGAGAGTTTTTTCGTTTATCATATTGCGCGTCGTCGCGTCCGAAGGAACGTGCAAAGTTACGATATTTGATTGTTTTAATAAATCCTTCAAATCACGAATTTGTTTCGCGTTACCGTGCGGAAGTTTCGTTAAAACATCATAATAAACGACGTTCATTCCGAGTGCTTCCGCCATTACCGAAACCTGCGAGCCGATGTTTCCGTAACCGATGATTCCCAGAGTTTTCCCGCGAAGCTCAAAACTCCCCTTTGCTTCTTTGAGCCACATTCCTCGGTGCGCTGCGATGTTTTTGTCCGTAATTTTGCGAATCAGCATCACGCACAAACCGATAACGAGTTCGGCGACCGAGCGCGTGTTTGAATATGGCGCGTTAAAAACGGCGATGCCTTTCTCGGTTGCCGCTCGCAAATCAACTTGATTGATGCCGATGCAAAACGCGCCGATTGCCAGAAGTTTGTCGGCTTTTTCGAGAACCTTTTCGGTGATGTGCGTCTTCGAGCGAATACCCAAAATATGAACGCCTTTGATTTCCTTAATTAAATCCGCTTCGCCGAGCGCGCCCGAAACCCTTTTTATTTCCGCGTATCCACTCGCGTTTAATTCTTCGACCGCCGCGTCGGAAATGTTTTCGAGCAGCAGAATTTTGATTTTACTGCGCGGATAAGATGTTTGTTTATTCTGCATAAAAAGGCTGATTATAACAAAAAACGAGAACGAACAAATCGCTCTCGTTTATTTTTATTTTCAACTAACTGTTAAATATAAAATTACATATGAATCGTCAAATCGTGAACGCCTTCCGCCGCAGAATTATTTTCTGTAATGATAACGACAAGAGATTATAAGGAGCGAATCTTTTTCAATTTGGTAAACAAGGCGATGCTCGCTGTTGATGCGTCTTGACCAGCAGCCGGATAAATCGCCCCTGAGCGGTTCGGGTTTGCCGATGCCTTTAAAACCATTGCGTTGGGCATCTTTTATCAAATCGTTCAATCGCTTGAGCAGATGAGGCTGCGTGTCTTGAAACCAAAGGTAATCTTCCCAACCTGAATCGGTGAAGGTCAGTTTCATTTTTCAATCAATTCTCTTTCGCTGACCAAACCCGAATCGGCTTCGGCTAAGGATTTTCTCAAGTGTTCAGCGTTGGCTGGATTCGATAAAAGATAAATCGTTTCCTGCCAGGAATTAAATTCACGCTCGGACATCAAAACGGCTTTCCGGTCTTCGTCCAGCATAATTAAAACCGGCTCGGCATCGTTTTCAACCTGCCGTATCAAATCTTCCAAATTTTGCTTGGCTGAAGTAATTGTCGTCGTATTCATAATTCAAACAGTCTAGCACAAAACAAAGCAGTCAATTTAATAAAAATCCAACTGACCGTAAATCAAAACAAGCAGGAACAAGCCGTCGCATCATACAAATTAAACTACATATGAATCGTCAAATTGTGAACGCCTTCCGCCGCTTCCATCACCGATTCGGAAACCGTCGGGTGCGCGTGAATCGTTCTGCCGAGTTCATCGGCGGTTGTTTCCAAAGACATCGCAACGCAGGCTTCGGCTAATAATTCCGTCGCGTGCGGTCCGATGATGTGGACGCCGAGAACTTCGTCGTATTTTTTCTCGGAGACGATTTTTACAAAGCCGTCGGTTTCGCCCAGGATACGTGCTTTACCCGATGCCGAGAATGGGAATTTGCCGACTTTTACGTCGTAGCCTTCTTCGCGTGCTTTCGCTTCGGTCAAGCCGACTGACGCGACTTCCGGGTCGCAATATGTGCAGTTCGGGACGAGGCGCATATTAATTGGCTCGACTTTTTTGCCCGCGAGTTTTTCGACGACCATAATGCCTTCTTTTGAAGCTAAGTGAGCAAGCCAGGGCGTGGCAATAACGTCGCCGATGGCGAAGATGTTCGGTTCGGCGGTTTCACAGTATTCGTTGACTTCGACCGTTCCGCGTTCGGAAACTTTTACTTTTGTATTTTCGAGACCAAGATTTTCGAGATACGGCATTCGTCCGACGGCGACGAGAAACATTTCGGCTTCAAATGAAACGTCCGCGCCCTTGTCGTTTTTGCCCGTCGCTTTGATGACTTTTTTTGACTTTTCCAACTTCTCTAATTTGATTCCGGTTTCAACTTTTATGCCTTGCTTTTTAAAACTTCTGGCAAGTTCTTTGGAAACTTCTTCGTCTTCGACGGGAACGATGCGCGGCATAAATTCAATGACGGTTGTTTCGCAGCCGAAGCGCGCATAGACGCTTGCAAATTCGACGCCGACCGCGCCCGAACCCATGACAATCATTGATTTCGGAACTCGGTCTAATTCTAAAATCTGGTCTGAATTGACGACTTGTTTACCGTCGGTTTCAAAACCCGGAAATGGTTTGACGACCGAACCTGTTGCAATGATGATGTTTTTCGTGTCAATCGTCTCCGACTTGCCGCCTTCCAGCGCGATTTCGACTTTGCCTTTGCCCGAAATTTTGCCGAAGCCGTTGAAAACGGTAATCTTGTTTTTCTTCATCAGATACGAAACGCCCGACGCATTTTTTGCGACAATATCGCCTTTGCGTTTCTGCACCTGCGTCCAATCAAACCCCAGATTATCAACCTTGATGCCGTAATCGCTAAAATGCCCGGCTTGCTGGTAAAGATGCGCCGCCATAAGAAGAGCTTTGGTCGGAATACAGCCGCGAAGCCCGCACGTTCCGCCAAGTCGCGCGCCTTTTTCCTTTTCGATAATTGCGACTTTTAATCCAAGCTGCCCGGCGCGAATCGCGGCAACGTAGCCGCCCGGACCCGAACCGATAATCGTTACGTCAAATTGTTCTGCCAATGTTTTATTCCTCGTTTATTGAATTTATTGTTTGATGCTAAAAAAGATATTATAAGAAGTTGTGCCGTCATAAGCTAGTTTGAATAAATTGATTGAGCTAAACTGTTTTTCAATATGAAACATTCAGCAGAATTTTTGGCAATCACAGACGACGCGAAAAGCCGTGTTAAAGAAGTTTCCGTTATAGAAGCTTTGGAAAGATTAAAGGATAAAGCGCATTTGATTGACGTTCGTGAAGACAGCGAATTTGCCGCCGGACATGCGAAAGATTCGATTCACTTGGGACGCGGAGTAATCGAGCGCGATATTGTCGAAAAATTTCCAGACAAAAACGCGGAACTGATTCTTTACTGCGGCGGCGGTTTTCGCTCGGCGCTGGCGGCGGATAATCTGCAAAAAATGGGTTATCGCAATGTGTTTTCAATGGCTGGCGGCTGGAAAGCGTGGAAAGAAGCGAACGCGCCGACTGAATCATAAATTTAGAGTCTTTGTCTCTGCAAGTCCATAATCGAGAATTCTTGAAATACAAAGTACGCTCTGCATAAAAACCCTTTACGGGTCGCTGTCGAGAGCATAGAAGATTGGTCTGGAACGATTGCAGAGAGTTATCTGCAGAGCTATTCTTTGTAAAGATAAAATACAATTTACTAAATCCCTTCAAAAATACGTAGTTCCACGTAGATAAATTACGTGGACACACGGATGTTTATTTCCTTCTGACAGATTTATATTTGATTCAAGACTAAAACATTCATGTTTGTTTGATTGCAGGCTTAAGACACTTCCGTAACTGTGAACGACCGCACGGCAGTCTCGGTTATCAAATACGGCTTTTTACTTTTCTTTCACAAACATTAAATAGAGAATACTAAACAGCAAAATATCAAATGAAAAATACTAACAAAAAATCGATTTCAATTTCGGGCTTTTGCCTGATTCTGCTGACTGTTTTATTCAGCGTCAGCCAGGCGCACGCGGAGGCGCAGACAGTCGCCGACAAGCGACCGATGGCTCTGCCAACGAATTTTGGTTTGTCATCGGTTCTTCGGCTGAACGACTCTGCCAACGGTACAACGCTGCGCAGCATTATGACGCTGCCGACAATCTACCGGATCAAAGAAAACCCGGATAGCTCCTCCAACTTTGATACATCCGCGACCGTATTCAGTGCGTTTGCAGACCCGATCCAAGACGACAGCAGCATCTGTGTCCTATGCACATCTCCGAGC
>MWYY01000019.1:20381-36655 GCA_002050355.1 Acidobacteria bacterium 28-9 | reverse complement strand
GTATCCAGCGGTGCTGATAATACAGCTAATTCCGGCAGCCCGCGCGAAGGCAGCAGCGCGGGCATCAACGCGACCAATTTCCGCATTAACGGCAGTCAGGGATTAGGTCAGGAAATTTTAATTGACGGAGCGGGAACGCGCCGCGGCGAAAATGGAACTTTCTTTTCCGAAGTCGCGCCGGGTCCGAATGTTTTTCAGGAATTTACGATTAACACCAGCAACTACTCCGCCGAATTCGGCAATTCGAGCGGCGGCGTCATCAGTTTTACAATTAAGTCCGGCGGCAACGATTTTCACGGCGAAGGATATTTTTTTCATCGCAACGAATCTTTAAACGCCAACAATACTGTTAACCGCCTGCGTAACCAAACATTGCCGGAGAATCAGCAATTTCAGCGTCCGATTGACCGTCAGAGAGATTACGGTTTTTCGGTCAGCGGTCCGGTGTTTCTGCCGAAATTCGGTGAAGGCGGCAAGCCCTTCTACAACGGAAAAAACAAAACATTTTTCTTTTTCAACTACAGTGCCTACAACATCAGTCAAAGCGAATCGGTGGTCGTTAACGTGCCGACACTCAGAATGCGAAACGGCGATTTCGGCGAATTGCTGACCGATCCGTATATTTTGCAGTTCTTCGGCGGTCCCGTACGCATTTTCGATCCGAACCAAGCTCCCGGTCAACGCACGGCTTTTGCCGGTAATATTATTCCGGCATCGGCAATCAGTCCGGTGGGGCGCAATTTTGCCAATCTTTTTCCGCTTCCCAATCAAACCGGTCCGTTAGGCTCGACGGTTTTCCGAAACTATCGTACTTCGAGTTCTTCAGGATCACAGACGCAAGCCTACACTACCAAAATCAACCAGGTTATCTCCGACAAACAACAGGTTAACGGCAGCTTCGTTTATCGTAAGCTGGCAAGCGTCAAAGGCGGTTTCCCCCGTTTTCCGGAGCCGTTTGTCGCACAAGGCGTGTGGGACCAAACATTTAAATCTTATTATGCACGGTTGCAGTACGATTATACGTTGACATCGAATCTGCTGAACCACTTAAATATCGGCTTTAACCGCACGAAAGTCCAAAACTTTAATTTCGGCAGAGGTGCAGGCAGAGCGACTGCGCTCGGCTTGCCGGTCGGCTCGACGCAGGACCTCGGACAGCCTTTAATCGGATTTCCGGGTTACGGCAATCCTGACAGCTCCGCAGACCCGAGAGCTTATCAAGCAGGCGGTTCGAGCTTTTTTGATAATGTAACCCCCGACAATACTTACGAGGTGTCGGATTTCGTCTCGTATACGCGCGGTCGGCATACCTTCCGGGTTGGCGGCGACGTGCGGCAGCAATATTTGACAGTTGACGGTCATTTCGACATCGGCGGGAATTTTAATTTTCGCAGTAACCAAACCGCCAACACCGATGATTTTAACGAGGGCTACCCGATTGCGAGCTTATTGACCGGCAGACCCGAATTTTCATTTAACAGTCGACAAAGCGTCGTGCCTAAATACGAATATTTATCTTATTCGGGTTTCGCGCAGGATGACATAAAATTAACGTCCAAGTTAACGCTGAACGTCGGCATCCGCTATGACTTTAGCGCGCCGCGCACCGAAGCGCAGGATTTCTTCCGCGGCTTTAGTCCAACGACACCGAATCCGCAAATCGGCGGTCGGCTCGGCGCAATTGTCGGCGCAGGCGGACAAAGCGGTCTGCAAGCTGAACATCGTGGTTTAATCAATCCGGATCGCAAGAACTTTGGTCCGCGTCTCGGATTCGCTTATGCTCTTAATCAGAGAACAGTTGTGCGCGGCGGTTACGGCATTTATTATTCGCCGGTCTTCTACGGCAACGGCGGCGACGGTCTGGCGGGCTACAATTCAGGTAAAGTAAATATTAACGGCGGTTTGGATGCGGGAATCACGCTCGACAATTATCCGAAACTTCCCGACGTAAATCCAAACAACCAGTTTATAGGCGATTTGAGCAGCCCGCCCGATTATTACGATGAAAACTTCAAACTCGGTCGCGTCGCGCAATATGACCTGAATGTCCAGCGTGAACTGCCGTATAACTTTGCATTATCTTTGAGTTATATCGGCAACAAAGGCACAAGACTGCGTTCGAGTTTTAACCCGATTAACTCGCTGCCGGTGGAGGCATTAAAACTCGGCGACGCGCTGCTGCGGAAAAAATTAGTTGACGTAACCGCTGCGGACAGAGCTTATGCGGCAAGCGTCGGCTTTACACTTCCGGCAAGTCCCGATGCCGTTTATCCGGGCTTCAATAATCAATTCGGCAACAGCACTTTGGAAAGAAGCGTCGCGCAGGCATTGCGACCATTTCCCCAATACGGGTTTATCGGCAACCGCCTCGAAAGCCAGGGACAAAGCTTTTACAACGCCATGAAAGTGGAATTGCAGCGGCGATTTACACAGGGCATTCAGTTTGGAGTGTCATACACATTCTCGAAATTAATTACCGACGCGGCAAGCGATTTGTATGGCGGCTCGCAGTTGACCGGCGTTCTGCAGAATCCGGCAGACCGGCGTTCGCTCCGTTCAATTTCGCCGGACGACGTTCCGCATAACTTTGTTTTCAGTTATCTGATCGAATTACCGTTCGGCAAAGGAAAGGCTTTTCTGAACAAAGGCGGAATTGTTGATCGTATTTTCGGAGGCTTCCAAATCAGCGGCATTCAGCGTTACCGCTCCGGCACGCCGATTACCGTGTTCGTCGCCGGCGATCGCCGTGATTTCCTCGATTTGCTTGGTATTGGCGGCAATCTACGCCCGAATCTAACCGGACAGCCGTTCTTTTCGGATAACCAAACGCCGCTTGGTGATATAGCTGCATATCGTTTCGTTAATCCTGCGGCATTTACTCCGCCGCCGTCATACACCGGTACAAATGCCGCAATTGGAAGTGCCGAATACAGGGCTTTCTACGCGGATCCACTTCGTTTTCTGGGAACGGCAGCGCCTACGTATAATAATCTGCGAACCAGAGCGTTTTTGACGGAAGATTTAAGTATCATAAAGAAAACACGGGTTACGGAGACGACTTACTTTGAGATAAGAGCTGAATTCTTCAACTTGCTCAATCGTAATCGTCCAGCCGGACCCGATACCAACTTTGACAGCGGCAATTTTGGAAACGCGGGATTCTTCTCTGATTTAGGACAACCGCGCCGAGTCCAGCTCGGCGCGCGTTTCGTATTCTAATTTGAGAGCATATGAAAAATGGCGGCGTTGAATGAAGTTTATTCTACGCCGCCATTTTTTTGAAACTGTTTATTGAAATTTTACTTAGTTCTTCGCAGTCTTGTTGTTTTATGTTTTCGTTTTGTGTATTGCGACAATCTGTCTTAATAATTGTTGCCGTCATTTTTCTCGGCACGACCATACCGGCGCAAACCACACTTTCCGGTTTGCGCAAACCGCAAAATCACTCTTCATCCGCCGATCAAAGCAAAATAACGGCACAGGGTATAAATGCATTCGGGCGTGGTGAAAAGAACGATGCGCGGTTGCTTTTTGAAAAAGCCTTAAAGGCTAATCCGAAAGACGCAGAAGCGCATACTTATCTCGGCATTCTCGACGATGAAGCGGGAGATTTGAAAAGCGCCGAAATTCATTTCGCAAAATCGGCGCGGCTAATTCCAAAATCAGCGGCGGCGCATAACAACTACGGCGCGATTTTGTTAAAACTCAATCGCGTGCGCGAAGCGGCGACAGAGTTTGCAGCGTCTCTGCAAATTAATGCCAAACAACCGAATGCGCTCGTCAATCTTGCCCAAATTCGGTTTAACGAAAATACTTCGGAAAGTCTGCGTCTTTCTTATAATCTTTTTGAGCGCGCCGCCGGTTTAATTGCAGATTCTTCAATCGAACGGTCTCTGACTGTCATCGGTTTACGTCTCAAAAATTTACCGGAGGCGGCGCGTCATTATCAAATTTACAAAGCGCATCTGGCAAAAGAGAACAAAGAATCGTCGGAGGCGGCGAGCCGCACCGAACTTGGCGGCGCGTTGCTTGAAGCCGGATTATTGGACGAAGCGGAAACGGAATTAAAAGCGTCACTTGTCTCCGATTCATCGAACGCTGATACGAAAGTGCTTTTGGGACGAATTTATCTGGCGCGAAACGATATAAAATCCGCCGGTCGCCTGCTTGAAACGGCTGTCGCTCAGAATCGGGCGACAGCTGCTATTTATTCGCTTCTTGCCACTGTTTACGAGAAAAGCGGACATTACGAAAACGCGATTCCGGCGATGAGGCTTGCCATCAATTTAAAGCCCGATTCCGAAAATTATCGCTTTCAATACGGACTTCTGCTGACAAACGCTGACGCGCCTGCTGCTGCGGTTATCAGGCTCGATGAGGCGTTAAAAACTTTTCCGAATTCTCCCAGATTGTGGCTGGCGCGCGGCATTGCTTATTTGAAAGACAATAAAAATGTCGAAGCCGCGCAGTCGATTGCCAAAGCGATTGAATTAGATCCTAAATTTGCTCAGGCGTATGCTTACCTCGGTATAGTGCGAGCGCAAAGCGGCAATTATGCGGAAGCGGTCAGGCAATATGAAAAGGCTTTATCAAACGACTCCAAACTCATTATTTTACATCAGCTAATCGCCGACGCGATGCTCCAGAAATCCGACGGCGATAATACCCGAATCGAAGCGGAGTTGAAAAAATCCATCGCGCTTGATTCAACTTTTTTACCGGCTTATTTGACGCTCGGCAAACTTTACGTACGGATGGGTCGCTGGACTGAAGCCGCCGCCGCCTTAAACGAAGTGGTGCGGTTAGACCCGGAATCGGCGGAAGCCTATTACCAACTCGGTCGCGCTTATGTGCGGCTCAAACGCAAAGCCGATGCTGACGCGGCACTGGCAAAATTTAAGCAATTGAACGAATCGCAGAAAATTAAATCTGATCAGGATTTGCGTGAAGTAGTGCGCCGTCTGGCTGATGTTCGATTTTAGTTTTTTAGCAAAAATATTTTCAAATTAAGTTTGGAACTTGAAAGTTATGAAAATCGGAATACAGAAAATTTGGCAGGTAATGTTGATTGCGATGTTGTTGTGCGGCATCTCCGCCGCTGGTCAGGCGCAGCAGAAATGGACGGCGAAAAAAGCCAATGACTGGTATAAAAACCAGCCGTTTCTCGTCGGCGCGAATTTCAATCCGGCAAACGCGATTAACGAATTGGAGATGTGGCAAGCCGAAACTTTTGACCCGCCGCGTATTGACCTCGAACTCGGTTGGGCGGAAAAAATCGGAATGAATACGATGCGCGTCTATCTGCACGATTTGCTGTGGAAGCAGGATAAGGCTGGATTCACGCGCCGTTTGAACGAATTTTTGACAATTGCCGAGAGACATAAAATCAAACCGATTTTCGTCCTTTTTGATTCGTGCTGGGATCCGTATCCCGAACTCGGTCGCCAACGCGCGCCGCGCCCCGGAATTCATAACTCCGGCTGGGTGCAGTCGCCAGGCGCGGTTGCCCTGACCGACCCGTCGCAGTATCCGCGCCTAGAAACTTACGTTAAAGAATTAGTCGGCGCGTTCAAAAACGACCGGCGAATTTTGGCGTGGGACATTTGGAACGAGCCGGACAACACGAACGGCAGTTCCTACGGCGCGAGTGAGCCGGTAAATAAAGTCGAACTCGTCAACAAACTTCTGCCGCAAGCGTTCGCCTGGGCGCGTTCGGCGAATCCATCGCAGCCGCTGACATCCGGCGTTTGGAAAGGCGATTATTCGGCGGACGACAAACTCGACGCGACGCAGAAAATCCAGCTCGAACAATCCGACATCATTACGTTTCACAACTATGATTCGGGCGAAGAATTCGAGAAGCGAATCAAATGGCTGGAACGTTACAACCGTCCGATTCTCTGCACCGAATATATGGCTCGCGGCAATAATTCAACTTTTCAAAACTCGCTGCCCGTCGCCAAAAAACACAAAGTCGCGGCAATAAACTGGGGCTTGGTCGGTGGCAAATCGCAGACTTTTCTGCCGTGGGATTCGTGGCAGAATCCGTATATCGGGCGCGACCCGAAAATCTGGTTTCATGAAGTCTTCCGCATTGACGGCACGCCGTATATGCAGGAAGAAGTTGACTTAATCAGAGAATTGACCGGTAAGGGCAAAGCGAGGAGCGCGGCGAAATAAAACCAAAGCGAAACCGGACAAATGAAAACTTTCCTAAAAACCATTAGCGGAAAAATACCGACGATTTTGACGCTGGTTTTAGCTGTCTCGATTTTCGCGGCGGGACAATCGAAACAGTCGAAGACGGCGGGCGGAACATTTACAAATCCGCTCGTAACTTCGCAGGATTCGGCTGACCCGTGGTTGTTTTATCACAAAGGTTTTTATTATTTTACGGCGACACTCGACCCGCAGGGCGGCGTTTGGCTGTGGCGTTCGCGCTTTCTTTCAGGGTTGGACGCGGGCGAAAAAAAGAAGATTTACGACGCGCCCAAAGACGGTTTGAGAAGCAAACAAATCTGGGCACCGGAACTGCATCGCGTCGGAAGACGCTGGTATTTGTATTTCACGGCATCGGACGGCACGGACGAAAATCACAGAATATATGTTTTAGAAAGCCGCTCCGACAATCCGTGGGACGAATACGATTACAAGGCGCGTGTTTTCGACCCGCGACAAGATGGCTGGGCGATTGACGCGACGGTTTTTCGGGATAGAAAAGGCTCGCTTTTTATGGCGTGGTGCGGACACGTTTCCGGCAACGGCAACGGAATTTATATCGCTCCGATGAGCAATCCGTGGACGATTTCGGGAAAGAGTATTTTAATTTCGCAAGCCGATTTTGATTGGGAAAAGGTGCGTTATCCGATTAACGAAGCACCGGAAATTTTATCGCGCGGCGACAACATTTTTCTCGTTTATTCGGCTAGTGATACCGGAACGCCCGATTACGCGCTCGGAATGCTGGTTAATTCAGGCGGCGATGTGTTGAATCCGTCATCGTGGAAAAAGTCTCCGCGCCCCGTCTTTTCACAATACAAAAGCGCGGAGGGAAATGTTTTCGGACCCGGACACAATAGTTTTTTCAAATCACCGGACGGGCGCGAAGACTGGCTGATTTATCACGGCAAGGAGTCGGGCGAATATACCTACGGCGGACGACGCGCCCGGGCGCAGAAATTCAATTGGAACAGTGACGGGACACCCGATTTCGGTCGCCCGATTCCGGCGGGAATCGCGGCGGCGAGTCCGTCGGGAGAAAAACGAAAACGATAAAACTGGTTGAAAATTGTGTGCAGTTAAAATTCCGTTTAAGTGACGGTATCGGACGAAAAGTTCACGGTATTTAAAGACAATAAGAAAAAGGGAAAATTATGAAACATTTCAAATTACTCGGCGGCATTTTAGCCGTAATCATCGGATGCGTTTTCTTTTGTGCCGCTCAACAGCCGCAGCCTTCGCCCGCTCAAACAAAGCAGGCGCAGACCGTGGCTCTGGCGGAATTTAAAGAAGAATTTGACGGGACGGCTCTCGACTCGAAAAAATGGGAGCAGTATTCGCTCGAAGGCGGCGGAACGATAAAAGTTGCGAAAGGCAAACTTATGACGAGCGGCGCGAGCGGTTCGCGGTTCGGCATTCGTAGCGTGCAGACTTTCAAGACGGATAAATTCGTGGTCAGCGCGAAAGTCGCCAGCGTTGCCGCCGCTTTAAGCGAAGCCAGCGGAACGCCGACGGGCAATGCCGTGCTGGTAGTTTTATTCGACAACAACGGGGTTAATCGTCTTGAATGGATTGTAAACACCGACGGGCGTTTTGAAGCGTGGCTGATGCGCGACGGACGCAGCGAGCGGCTCGACGATAAAAATCTCGGCACAAAGGAAAAATCGCCGACGCTCGGCATCGCGCGGCGCGGCGACGATTATTTTTTTATGCTTAACGGCGAAGTCGGAATGCAGAAGAAAATCAAAAATCTTCCCGCACCCTTTCGAGTAATGCTTTATGGTTTCGGCACGTCAAAAGACGAATGGGAAATGGTCAGCATCATCACGCCCGAACAGAAGTAGGTTTTTAGAGAATTAAAAATACGATGCAAAAAACTATTATAAATCGGCGTTGAATATAATTAAGTAGTCAGACAAAATTAAAGCAATAAATGAAACCACAGAAAAACACAGATTTACACGGATTTTATCTGAGTTTATCTGTGGTTTCATTTTCTTTAACACAAAATTGTTGGAATATTCATATTAATTGCAGGTAATCCATGAACATTAAAAAAGTCGCCGAACACGCTAATGTTTCAACTGCCACTGTGTCCAGGCTGATTAACAAAACGTCTTATATCAGCCCGGAAACGGCAAAAAAGGTCTGGTCGGCGATCGAAGAACTCGGCTATTACCCGAACATCAACGCCCGCGGCTTGGCATCAGGGCGAAGCCTTCTACTCGGCTTAATCGTTTCCGACCTCGTAAATCCGTTCTTTCCCGAATTGGTCAAACATTTTGAAGAATGCGCGGTCGAGCATGGTTATGAAGTCATCACCGCCAACACCAATTACGACCCGGCGCGAACGGCTATGCG
Organism: Acidobacteria bacterium 28-9; assembly: GCA_002050355.1. Lineage (GTDB taxonomy): Bacteria > Acidobacteriota > Blastocatellia > Pyrinomonadales > Pyrinomonadaceae. Next base: position 28,075 of record MWYY01000019.1, on the reverse strand, counting down.
AGTTCGCAGTTTAATCGAACGGCGCGTGGACGGCGTGGCAGTGATGACTTCTGAAATGAATCAGACGCTGGTTGACGAACTTTCGACACGCGGCATTCCGATTGTGTTTTTTGAAACCGGAGAGGTGCGGGAAAATAGCAGCAATATCCGTATTGATTACGAGCAGGGAATTCGCGAAGGAATCATTCATCTGTTCAACCTCGGGCATCGCCGCATCGGATTCATCACCGGTCCGCTCAGTTTGAAATCGTCGCAAATGCGTAAGTCGGCGTTTCTTAAATTTATCCGTGAACAAGGCATCATTGAAAAGAAGGAATTGGTAACAACCGGAAATTATATGATTGACGGCGGAAGGAAAGCGATGAGTCAATTGCTCGAACTCAAAGAACGCCCGACTGCCGTGATGACATCAAACGACATGATGGCAATGGGCGCTCTTCAGGCATTGCGAACTTATGGCTTGCACGTCCCGGAAGATATGTCCCTGATTGGTTTTGATGATATCTCTCTGGCGGAATCAAACGACCCTCCGCTAACGACCGTCATCCTATCGCGTGTTAAAGTCGCCGAATCAGCGTTTGAATCTTTGTTCGCGCTAATTAACAACGCTTCAAAAATCGGTAAGGAGATGTGGATTGAAACAAAACTTATAATTCGGGAATCAACTGCGCGATTAATAGTTTGAGACGATGATGTGCGAAAAATTAGAAAACATTAAATGATTCAAATTGAGGCGAAAAAACTTCCCTCGAAAATCCGGCGCATAAACTCATCGGGCTTATCAAACGCCGATACGAGCTGCAAATAACGCGGCGCGGCGAAATTTTTCACATCAGAGTCTGTAAAGTAACCGCCGAATTTGCCCGGAATCATTTCAGTTGATGAGTGAAAAATGAAACGTTCAGACGGAATCAGAAAAATTTTGGTCGTCGTCAAAATGCTCGTTCTGTCAATTATTTTCTGCGCTGCGGCAAACGCGGCGAACGGCACGCTGCTGCGAAACGGCACGGGTTTATATCCGCGGGCGATTCGATTGGAACACAGCGGCACGGCGAACGGGCGCATCATCGCCGGAATCGTTACGTTTTCTCAAACCAACGGTTTGGGCGCGATTTATGAAAGCATTGATAACGGCGCGGGTTTTACCCAAATCGGAACGGTTGCTGATTCTCAGGCGGCTGACGGACGAGGTTTGTGCTGTGCAACGCTCTTTGAAATGCCGCGGCGAGTCGGTAAATTACAGACAGGAACGCTCTTATGGGCGGCTTCCATCGGACAGGATACGCCGAATCGCTCGATGACAATTCGCGTCTGGAAAAGCAACGATCAAGGTCGCAACTGGAGTTATCTATCAACCGTCGCCGCTGCCTCGAACACACGAGGGCTGTGGGAGCCGGAATTTTCCGTTGACGCGGACGGCAAGCTGGTTTGTCATTACGCCGACGAAACCGATGCTCGATACAGTCAGAAATTAGTACGCGTCAGAACGGCGAACGGCAGAAACTGGGTCGGTTACAATCCGACAGTGGCAAGCAATTTGTCGTCAGACCGTCCGGGAATGCCGGTTGTGCGAAAGCTGCCGAACGGCACTTATTTTATGAGTTACGAAATTTGCGCAGCGGGCAGTCAATTTAACTGCGCGGCGTATTACCGCACTTCCGCCGACGGCTGGAATTGGGGCGACCCGGGCTATTTGGGAATTCGTCCCGAAACGGATGATGGCAAATATTTTAGGCACGCGCCGACTATCGCCTTGAGTTCGACACCCGCGCCGAACGGTAAAATTCTGCTCATCGGGCAGATACTTTATAATGCCGATGGCACGAAGGCGGCAGACAACGGGCGGACAATTTTTACGAACACTAACAACGGCGCAGGAAATTGGACGGAAATCGCCGCGCCAATCGCGGTTGCAAATCCGTTCGATAATTATTGTCCTAACTATAGTTCGACGCTGCTGTCGGCAACGGATGGTCGAAGCGTGTTTGAAATAGCCACCGATTATGACGGAAGTGTCTGCAAAGCATATTTCGGCAGCGGTCAACTGTAAAATTTTGTGAATCGAAATTAGTTTTTTCGTTGGAACTTATAAAAGAAATGCAAAAATTCTCGCTAAATTTTACCAGAGACGCGCCAAAGCACAGCCATTGGTTTAGCGGGTTCATTGCCGCGCTGATTATTTGTATCGGCTCGCTGGCGGCGGCTTCCGGGATAAAAGCAAACAGTGTCGCCAGCCCGAACGGACGGTTCAAAATTAATTTTTATCTGACGGTCGAAGGCGCACCGCGTTACACGATTGAGCTTGACGGCAAAACTGTTCTTCTCGAATCACAACTCGGACTCGTGCGCGATGACGCTGATTTTTCCGCTAATTTAAAACTTTTATCAGCACCAAAAACCGAGCGCGTCCGCGACCCTTACGAAATTTTATCCGCCAAACGCCGCGTCAATAATTATCTGGCGAATCGGGTGGTATTTCATCTGCGGACAGTCGCCGGAAAAAAGCTGGACATAATTTTTCAGGTTTCGGACGACGGGGCGGCGTTTCGTTATTTCTTTCCCGAAACGGACGACACAAAACACCGTTTGAGCGAAGAAGTTTCGTCATTTCACTTTATGCCCGAAACGCGAGCCTGGCTGCAGCCAATGGCAAAGGCACGAACCGGATGGAAAAATTCGCAGCCGTCTTACGAAGAATATTACGAAAAAGACGTTCCGGTCGGCACGCCGTCAACGATTGGCGCGGGCTGGGTTTATCCGGCACTTTTTCGTTCCGGCGATGTTTGGGTGCTTTTGAGCGAAACCGGAATTTCGCGGAATTACTGCGGCACGCGCCTTCAACACGAATCAATTTTGATGTTATGCATTGCGAGTATGGTTCATCGTAAAATGATTGGGCAATGCAACCGCTGAGGCAAAAAATTATTGCGTCTTTTATAGTTTCTAGATATTGTTAACAAACATACATAGTAAGATTCGACTGGCAGGTGAAAAATCTAATGTTTCTTAAATACAAAATTTGGAGTTTGATTTTTTTAGTTTTGGTTTTATTACTGAATACGATTGCTTTCTCGCAAACTCCGATTGATTTGAGCCGGACGCCGCTCTATCAGAATCCGGTTTTTGATTTCGATTTCCCTGACCCGACCGTTATCCGTGCTGCCGACGGGTATTTTTATGCTTATGCAACTCAGACGGTAATCAACGGCAACTGGCTTAACATTCAAGTTGCGCGGTCGGCTGATTTAGAAAACTGGGTGCGTCTCGGCGACGCTTTGCCCGTCAAGCCTGCGTGGGCAAATCAAACACAGAATTTCTGGGCGCCGCATGTCACAGAGGTAAACGGTATATATTATATGTATTATTCAGCCGACCCGAATTCCTTGAACGGTCTTTGTCTAGCGGTGGCGACGGCAACCAATCCGGCAGGACCTTTTACGGATAAAGGCGCGGCTTTAAAATGCGGCGGCGGTTTTGTCAACATTGACCCGATGGCGTATGACGACCCGGCAACCGGAAAACACCTTCTTTATTGGGGAAGCGGTTTTGACCCGATAAAGGTTCAGGAGCTTGCCGAAAACCGGCTCGGTTTTGCGGCAAATTCTCAGCCGGTTAATTTAATTTTCCCAATTAACAGTGCAGACCCGAATATGTATCGGGATTTAGTCGAAGGAGCGTGGGTTACTTTTCGCAACGGTTATTATTATATGTTTTTTTCCGGCGACGACTGCTGCACGAGTGCACATTACGCAATTATGGCGGCGCGTTCACGCAGCGCGACCGGACCTTTTGAAGTTATGCCGGAAAACAACGGCGTGATTATAAAGGGCAATGATAAATGGCTCGGACCCGGACATAATTCCGTGATTAGAGATGATAAATCGCGCGATTGGATTGTTTATCACGCTTATCATCCGAATGACCCCAATCGTGGGCGCGTAATGTTAATGGATAATTTAATTTATGGTTCGGACGGCTGGGTCAGAGCGGAAACAGGCGTGCCGACTAAAGAAGTTCGCGTCGCGCCGTTTATCAATCGGCGGCGGCATAAACTTTAATAGAGTCTGAAGTTCGTCGCTAACCGATTACAAAATGCGTAAAACGCTGCACAGAAATTTTGTCGGTTAGTTTTGCTTAGATTGAAGCGGAACCCCGACGCTAATAAGCAAAAAGTTTCCAAAAATTCGTCGGCGCAAAAATCAGTAAAATAATTTGTAAATAATTAGCATAAACAGAGTTTTTTGAAATAAAATAAAAAGCCTGAAATCAAACTTTTCCGATGAGCAGCATCAAGGACATTACCAGCGAAGCCGGTGTCTCGACCGCGACGGTCTCGCACGTTATCAATAAGTCGAGATTCGTCTCGGATGCAGTGCGGGCGCGTGTTTTGAAAGCCATCGAACTGCACGATTATTACCCGAACGCGCACGCCAGAAGTCTGGCTTCGGGCAGCAGCCGTATTTTGGGTCTTGTTATTTCCGACATTGCTAATCCGTTTTTCCCGGAATTGGTAAAAAGTATCGAAGCGGCAGCATATGAACACGGTTACGACGTTGTTTTGTCGAATACCAATTACGATGCCGAGCGCACGTCGCATTATGTTCGGCGGTTTATCGAGCGCAAAGTCGCCGGTGTCGCGTTGATGACTTCGGAAATGGACAAATCCCTGATTGACGAGTTAGCGCGGCGCGAAGTTTCCGTCGTGTTTTTGGATTCGGGCGCGGCGGGATTGCATATGAGCAATTTGTGCGTCGGTTACGCCGAAGGCATTAAGCAGGCTATTTTGCATCTGGTTGAACTCGGACACCGAAACGTCGCCTTCGTTAGCGGATTGTCGCATTTGCATTCGGCAAAACGGCGGCTTGAGGCTTTTCGCCAGACGATGCAGACGGTTTTGCCCGACGGGTCGGAGCAGATTTATACGGGCGATTTTCGGATTGAAGGCGGAAGACGCGCCGCGCTCGAAATTTTAGCCGCCACCGAACTCCCAACCGCCGTCGTCGCCGCTAACGATTTAATGGCGTTCGGCGCAATCAGCGAATTGCGCCGCGCCGGTTTAAATGTTCCGCTTGACATCTCCGTCGTTGGGTTAGACGACATCGCTTTTTCGTCGTTAATTGAACCGGCTTTGACGACGGTGAATTTGCCGCTCGGCGAATTAGGAAAATTGGCGGTCGAGGCTCTGATGACGACGCTTTCGAGTCCGACGCAGCACGGTGTCGAGTTACCAATTTCGACGCAGTTGGTAGTTAGAAATTCAACTGCTGCGGCGCGAGTCGGCAACTTTATAAACGCATGAGACCGAATGAAGTAAGGGCAAAAACTATGGCAAAATAACACATTTATTTAGTGCGTTTTTCTGCAACTGACATACTTCCGTATAATTTAAAATGATGTTAAAAAAACAAATTTCACATTTCAGAAAAGTCGGCGGTTTATTGTTTATTCTGCTTGGTCTGACCGCGCAGTTTTTCGCGCAAAAGGGTGCGAGCTATACGAATCCGGTGCAGGCGGGCGATTACCCAGACCCGTCGGTCATTCGCGTCGGCAAAGATTTCTACGCGACGGCGACATCGAGCGAATGGGGACCGGAATTTCCGATTCTGCATTCGCGTGATTTAGTCAACTGGAATATTGTCGGCGTAGTTTTTCCGAAACGTCCCGAATGGTCAGTCGGCAATTATTGGGCGCCGGAAATCTGGCAGGAAAACGGTAAATTTTATATTTTCTACGTTGCTCGTAAGGCAGGCGGTAATCTTTGTATCGCTGCGGCGACCGCAACGAAACCGACCGGACCTTACACCGACCACGGCGCGTTGGTGTGTCAGGAAGTCGGTTCGATTGACGCTTTTCCGATACGCGATGAAAACGGAAAACTATTTATAGTCTGGAAAGAAGACGGCAACAGCGTTAATAAACCGACGCCGCTCTGGGCGCAGGAACTCGACATAAAAAATTGGAAGCTCGTCGGTAATCGGCAGGAAATTTTGCGAAACGACCCGAACACTTGGGAAGGAAATCTCGTTGAAGGTCCGTATATTATGCGGAAAGGCGAGTATTTTTATATGTTCTATTCGGGCAACGCCTGTTGCGGGCGCGGCTGTAATTACGCGATGGGCGTGGCGCGCTCGAAAACTCTTTTGGGGACTTGGGAAAAAGACCCGGCGAATCCGATTTTGAAGGGCAATGATAACGCAAATTGTCCGGGACACGGAACGATTGTTACCTTAGAGAACGGACGCGCGTATATGATGTATCACGCTTTCGACCGGAAAGATGTTAATTATGTCGGGCGCCAGGCTTATCTCGACGAAGTGAATTGGACGGCGGACGGCTGGGCGACGATTAATAACGGAAAAGGCGCAAGCAAAATTGCTGCCGCGCCGCTCGGCGTCGCCGAACGCGACGAAGAATATCGCTTTTTCGACGATTTCACTTCGCCAACTCTGCGCTTCGGCTGGCAATGGCAGCAAAACAACATTCCGAATTACAAAATCAGCAACGGTTTTCTCGAACTGATGCCGAACGCCGCAAACGCGCTTAACGCAATCGGCGGCGTGATGGCTTATTACACGACGAACAGCAGCTATACGGCGACCACGCAGATTGACGCGCGAAGTTTGACCGGCGATGCGATTGCCGGAATTTCAGCTTACGGCGATGGCGAAAACGCGCTCGGGTTCGGCTTGCAAAACAGCAAAATCGTCGTCTGGCGGCGCGAGAGAAACAATCACCGAAAGCTCTCAACACACGACGCGCCCGCAGGAAAACAACTTTACCTGCGAATGACAGCGCGCGACGGAGTTTTTTACAGTTTTGCAGCGAGCAGCGACGGCAAGAATTTTAAATCTGTCGGCAGCGAGCAAAACGGCGATTATCTGCCGCCGTGGGATAGGGGAATTCGCGTCGCTTTAACGGCGGGCGGAGCGGAAAAAGCCTCGGCGCGTTTCGGGTTTTTGCGAATCGAGCCGACCAAATAAATTTTATTTTAGAAGAGATAAATTCGGAGTGATAAAAAATTATGAACTTTACGTTAAAAAACCGAAGCGTTTTAGTTTTGATGATAGTAATTTTCGCAATCGCTTTGGGCGCGTGCGATAGAAAACCGGCTGGGGGAAGCACGGCTGGCGGAAACGGAACCGGCGGCGAAAGCGGCAGCAAAAAAACAGTCGCCTTCGCACAAATGGAAAACACCGGACCGTGGCGCATCGCCGAGAGTGAAAGTATGAAATCGGAAGCCGCAAAGCGCGCCGACAAATTTAATTTCGCATATACCGACGCGCAAGGCACGACTGCAAAACAAGTTTCGGACGTGGAAGATTTAATCGCGCGCAAGGTTTCGGCGATTTTCCTCGCGCCGCGTGAAGCCGAAGGTTTTTCCTCGACTTTTCAGGCAGCAAAAGCGGCGAATATTCCGGTGATTTTGATTGACCGTGAAGCGACCGGAACAGCCGGAACAGATTTCGTGACGGTTATCAAATCAGATTTCGTCAAAGAAGGACAAACGGCGGGCGAATGGCTTGCAAAACAAACGAACGGCAAAGCCGGAATTGTCGAACTCAAAGGTACGACCGGTTCGTCGGTTGCAAATGACCGCAGCAAAGGTTTTATGGACGCAATCGGCAAAAACTCGGACATGAAAATCATCGCATCACAGGACGCGAATTTCACACGCGCCGAAGGTCAAAAAGTAA
>MWYY01000019.1:0-20371 GCA_002050355.1 Acidobacteria bacterium 28-9 | reverse complement strand
ACTCTGCGCTTCGGCTGGCAATGGCAGCAAAACAACATTCCGAATTACAAAATCAGCAACGGTTTTCTGGATGCAATCGGTAAAAGTCCGGACATGAAAATCATTGCTTCGCAGGACGCGAATTTTACGCGCGCCGAAGGGCAGAAAGTAATGGAAAATATTATTCAGGCGAAAAACAAGGAAATCACCGCCGTTTACGCGCACAACGACGAGATGGCTCTCGGCGCAATCGCGGCACTAAAAGCGGCGGGAATGAATCCGGGTAAAGACGTGATGGTTATCTCCATTGACGGACAAAAATCGGCGCTGCAAGCCATCATTGCAGGCGAGATGAACGCCACGGTCGAATGCAATCCGCGTTTTGGTCCGATTGCTTTCGACACGCTCGAAAAACATTTTAGAGGCGAAAAATTGCCCGCGCAAATCATCAACGAAGACCGCTTTTTCGACGCTTCAAACGCGGCGCAATTCGTGAACGAGGCATATTAAAAGAGTGCTAAGTGGTAAGTATTTTTGCTTTCACTTACCACTTGTAGTTTACCATTTACCGTTTACCACTTATGAACATTGAACCGCTTTTGCGAATGCAGAACATCAGAAAGGTTTTCTCCGGCGTGGTTGCGCTCGACGATGTTGATTTCACGCTTGAGCGCGGCGAAGTTCACTCGCTAGTCGGCGAAAACGGCGCGGGCAAATCAACCCTTATCAAAGTGATGACCGGCGCATATAACCGCGACGGCGGCGAGATGTTTTACGAAGGCAAGGCGGTTAATTTCCGCACGCCCGAAGAAGCGCAGAACGCCGGAGTCGTCGCCGTTTATCAGGAAGTCAATCTTTTGATGTTTCGCTCGGTAGCCGAAAATATGTTTTTGGGACGCGAGCCGCGCCGGTTCGGATTGATTGATTGGGCGCGAATGTATCGGGAAGCGGGCGAAGTTTTACGGAATTTGGGTTTACAGATTGACCCGAAAGCGATTTTAGGAAGTTTGAATATCGCGTCGCGTCAAATGATTGCGATTGCCCGCGGCGTTTCTTTAGGCGCGAAAATTCTGGTTCTTGACGAGCCGACGAGTAGTTTAACCGAGCGCGAAGTCAGCCTTCTTTATGATGTGATTCGTCGTTTGAAAGAGCAGGGAACCGGGATTGTTTATATTTCGCACCGCTTCGACGAGCTTTACGCCGTGTGCGACAAAGTAACGATTCTGCGCGACGGAAAGTTTATCGCCACGCGCCCGCTCGCCGGTTTGGAGCGGATTGATTTGGTTTGTCTGATGCTCGGCAAACAGCGCGAAGATTTGGAAAAGAAAGGCGCGACCGCTTTCGGCGAACACCACGAAGCGCAAATTTCGGAAACGCTTTTGGAAACGGAAAATCTAACGCGCGGAAGACGTTTGAGAAATGTTTCGCTCAGAGCCGGACGCGGCGAGATTTTGGGAATGGCTGGACTTTTGGGAAGCGGCAGAACGGAAGTCGCGCGAGCTGTTTTCGGCGCGGATGCGGTTGATAAAGGCAAAGTCTCGCTCGAAGGAAAACAATTAAAATTGAACTCGCCGAATGACGCAATTAAAGCCGGAATCGCGTTTTTGAGCGAAGACCGTAAAGCCGAAGGCATCGTTCCCGAATGGTCGGTCAGGGAAAATATGACGCTCGCCGCGCTGCCCGCGCTGACGAGTTTAGGCGTGGTTTCCCGTGCTAAACAAACGGAAATCGTCGAAAAATTTATGCGGCGGCTCGGCATTAAAGCGTCGAGCGGCGAGCAGAAAATCCGAGAGCTTTCCGGCGGCAATCAGCAGAAAGTTTTGCTGGCGCGGTGGCTGTGCAAAAATCCGAAATTTTTAATTTTAGACGAGCCGACGCGCGGCATCGACATCGGCGCGAAAGGCGAAATTCAGGGTTTGATTAACGAACTCGCCGACGAAGGCTTGGGTGTTTTGATGATTTCCTCGGAACTCGAAGAATTGGTTGAAGGCAGCGACCGTGTGGTCGTGATGCGCGACGGCGAGTGCGCGGCGGAACTGCGCGGCAAAGATATTTCGCAGGATTCAATTATCAAAGCGATGGCGACGGAATAAAGGATGAAGGATGAGAGATAAATAAAACCAAAGAACAAGTAATTTCTTATTATCCTTCATCTTTCATCCTTCATCCTTCAAAAATTATGGCTGAAGCAATGAAACAACCGGCGGCAAAACGTTCGGCTTCGAGTTTTGCCGATTACGCGCCGACTTACGGAGCAGCGGCGGCGCTTCTTCTGCTCGTTTTGGCGAATGTCTTACTGACGCCGAATTTCGCCGACGTAGATAATTTCCGCAATATTCTCGTGCAGGTTACGCCGACGATGTTGGTTGCAATCGGAATGACGTTTGTGATTGCGACGGGCGGCATTGATTTGTCGGTCGGCTCCTTGATGGCGATTGCGTCGGCGGTGGCGGCGATTTCACTTGATTACGGCGCGTATCCAGCGATTCTGGCGGCTCTCCTCGTCGTTACTTTAATCGGCGCGTTCAGTGGTTGGCTGATTTCGGCTTTTAAGATTCAACCGATTATCGTGACGCTCGCGCTGCTGATTGCCGGGCGAGGCATCGCGCAGGTAATTAGCAACGGCGGGCAGTTAATTCCTTTTTCTAATCCGAGTTTTGAATTTTGGGGAAAAGATTCGCTGTTTGGTATTCTTCCCGTGCCGATTTTGGTGATGGCTTTGATTATCGGGCTGGCGATTTTCATTTTGAGAGCGACGATTTTCGGGCGGCACGTTATTGCCGTCGGCGGCAACGAAAACGCAGCGCGACTTTCGGGAATCTCGGTTAATCGCACGAAAATAATGGTCTACGCTTTGAGCGGACTGCTTGCGGGAATCGCCGGTTTAATTTACACGGCGCGTTTGGGCGCGTCGGACGCTTCGCAGGTCGGTCAGACGATTGAACTCGACGCGATTGCCGCAACCGTCGTCGGCGGAACGGCTCTGACAGGCGGACGCGCGACGGTCATTGGCACGGTCATCGGCGCGCTGATTATGCAAATCATCACGACGAGCTTCAATATGAACGGCATCAAGTTTTCATACGCGCTCGTGATAAAAGCGGCGATAATTTTATTCGTCGTTTATTTGCAGCGTCCGAAATCGCATTGAGAAGAATTTATGGCTTACCGTGAATTATTACCTCAAGAAGAAAAACTCCTTGGGTTGTTAATAAGCAGAGCTTCTTCACTAAGCATTCCAGATAATTGGAAAACAGATTTGATGGTTGAATCAATGAATGATGGTGGAATGGGAAGTTTACGATTACTACCTAGTAACGTAAATAAGGAAAATCGTTTATTTGGCAAACAAATCAGCGAATATAAATTTCTTGATTCAGATGATATTGAAGTAATTGCTTCATTATACCTCGACCAAAATAACGAACTATTTGAAATTGATGTGTGGAAAGTTGATTTTAGTTCGGTGAAGCAATTCGGCTAATCATCAATTAAGTGAAAAATTTATGTCAAAAATTCAAAAAATCCGGCAATCGCTCGCAATCATTTTATTATTTTGTTTCGCCGCATCCGCCGCGCCGAGATGGACGGAAAAGCAGGCGAACGATTGGTATGCGAAACAGCCGTTTCTGGTCGGTTCTAACTACATTCCCGCGACGGCAATAAATGAATTGGAGATGTGGCAAGCCGATACTTTTGATGCGAAGCGGATTGATTTGGAACTCGGCTGGGCGGAAGGTTTGGGGATGAACACGATGCGCGTTTTTCTTCACGATTTGGCGCATAGCCAAGACCCGGAAGGTTTTAAGCGACGGCTCGATCAATTTCTCGACATCTCTGCCAAACACAAAATCAAACCGATGATTGTGCTTTTCGATTCGGTTTGGGACCCGAATCCGCAAATTGGGAAACAGCGCGTGCCGCGTCCGGGCATACACAATTCCGGCTGGCTGCAATCGCCGGGGGCGAAGGCACTGGCGAATCCGGCGGAGTATCCTCGCTTAGAAAAATACGTCAAAGACATCGTCGGTAGTTTTGCACGAGACGAACGAATACATTCGTGGGACATTTGGAACGAGCCGGACAACCGCAACGGCAACGATTACGCTAAGCAAGACCCACCGAATAAAGTCGAATTGGTCAATAAACTTCTTCCGCTCGCTTTTGCGTGGGCGCGCGCGGCGAATCCGAAACAGCCGTTAACGAGCGGCGTTTGGAAAGGCGATTACGCGAACACGGAAAAGTTTGATTCGACTGAACAAATCCAAATCGCCAATTCGGATTTCGTTACTTTTCACACATACGAAGCGGCGGATGAAGTTGCAAAGCGCATTAAATTTCTGAAAAAACTAAATCGTCCGATTGTCTGCACCGAATATATGGCGCGTCCACGCGGCTCGACGTTCGTCGCCATTTTGCCCGTCGGCGTGCGCTACAACGTCGGGATGATAAATTGGGGTTTCGTTGAAGGCAAATCGCAGACGATTTATCCGTGGGATTCGTGGGAAAAACCGTATGTCGAAAACGAGCCGTGGATTTGGTTTCACGACGTTTTCCGAACCGACGGCACGCCTTACTTGCGCGAAGAAACCGAATTGATAAAACGAATTACCGGCAAGACAAAAACGCAGACGGCTGGAACGCGTTAAAATTTTAAGAAATGAAACCACAGACGAATAAATTAATTACGAATTACAAATTACGAAATACGAAAATCCGTTTTCTGTCAGCGTTCATCTGTGTTCATCTGTGGTTAATTTTCCTCTCTTTAACTTCGTCGGCACAGACTTATACGAATCCGGTGATCGCCGGAGATTTTCCCGATCCGTCGGTGATTCGCGTCGGCGAAGATTATTACGCGACGGCGACTTCAGGCGGCTGGACGCCGGTTTTTTCGATTCTTCATTCGAAGGATTTGGTTAATTGGAAAACGGTCGGCTCGGTTTTTGCGACCAAGCCGAATTGGGCGAAAGGCGATTTTTGGGCGCCGGAAATCGCCGCCGACAAAGGGAAATTTTATATTTTCTACACGGCGCGGCGCGACGAAGGGAAAGGCAAAAAAGGAACTTTGTGCGTTGCAGTCGCCGTTTCCGACAAGCCTGACAAAGATTATATCGATAAAGGCGCGCTCGTTTGTCAGGAAATGGGTTCGCTCGACGGATTTTTCGTCCGCGACGAAAACGATAAACCGTTTCTGGTTTGGAAAGAAGACGGTAACGATCGGCAGCAACCGACGTGGCTTTATGCGCAGCAGCTTGATGAAAATTTGACGAAGCTCGTCGGCAAGCCGAAAAAACTTTTCCGCAACGAAGGTTCGGGCTGGGAAAACCACGTGATCGAAGGCGCAGACATTGTTCGCAAAGACGGTTGGTTTTATATGTTTTATTCGGGCAATGCCTGCTGCGGTCGCTCGTGCAATTACGCTTTAGGTGTCGCTCGCTCGAAAACTTTGCTGGGAAAATGGGAGAAAAATCCCGCAAATCCGATTCTGGCGGCGAACGAAATCTGGCAGTGTCCGGGACACGGAACGATTGTCAAAACGCCGGACGGCGCGGATTTTCTGCTGTATCATGCTTACCGGAAACGTGCCGACGCTTTTAACATCGGACGCGAAGCCTTGCTCGATAAAGTTGATTGGACGAAAGACGGTTGGGCGACGATTAACGGCGGGCGCGGCGCGTCGAACGACGCAAACGTGCCTTTTAGCTGGGCGAAGCAGAAGAAAAAATCATCGTTCGTTGACGAGTTCGATAATTCGATTCTCAATCTGAATTATCAATTGCCCGCATCGCCGACCGAAACCATTGATTTAAAAGCGGGAACTCTGGCATTTACGGCAGACGATGCGAGCGAGGCAGTCATCGCCGAGCGCACTGTTTCGGGAAATTACACGGCGGAAACCCTTGTCAAATCGGGAAACCCGGCGGCTGATGAAATCGTCGGACTAGCCGCTTACAGCTGGCGCGGAAATGCCGTGGGAATTGGTTTCGGCGCGGGGAAAGTTTCCGTCTATCGGCGCGAAAACGGCAAACAGGAAATCGCGGCGAGCGCGGATGTTGGAAACGCGCAAAACATTCGTTTGCGAATGACGGCGACGGGCGGCGAGCTTTATCAATTCGCCTACAGCGTGGACGGAAACGTTTGGACGAATTTAGCGAAACCGATTGTCGGCAGCCACGTCGAAGGCGCGCGAGTCGCGCTGACTCACGTCGGCAAGGCGCGAGAGGCGCGATTTGATTGGTTGAAAATTGTGCAGAGATAATGGTGAATGGTGAATGGTAAAAGGTGAATTGAAACCCGAAACTTCTACTTTATTGCTTTTCATTCATCATTCACCATTTACCATTCACCATTAAAAAAAATATGAGCGAAACCGAAACTTTAAACGAAGCCAATACGGATGCGAGCCTTTCAAGGCGGGCGAAAATCGGTTCGATTTTGCAGCAGCAAGGCGCGCTTCTGATGCTCATCGTCGTCTGCATTCTGGGCTTTATTCGTTACGAAGCGTTTCTTACGCCGGAGAATCTGCTCAACGTGCTGCGCCAAAATTCGATGCTCGGTCTGGTCGCGCTCGGAATGACGTTTGTGATTTTGACCGGCGGCATTGATTTGTCGGTCGGCGCATTACTTGCGGTGGCGGGCGTGATTGCTGCCAACTTAGCCGAACGCGGTTTAATCATTGCGCTCGTTGCGGCGGTCGCGGCGACGACTTTTCTCGGTTTGATAAACGGTTTGGTAATTGCAAAGGCGCGAATCCAACCGTTTATCGTTACCTTGGCGATGATGATTGCCGCTCGCGGTTTGGCGCTGGCGGCGACGGGCGAGCAGTCGGTCAGAATCACCGGCGCGAACGAAGGTTTCAATTGGCTCGGTCGCGGCTTGATCGGCGATTTTTTGCCGGTGCCGATTGCAATTTTAATCGTCGCATTCGCCGTCGGCTGGCTCATTTTGAATCACACTCGCTTCGGACGAAATGTCTTCGCGGTCGGCGATAACGACGAAGCGGCGCGTCTGATGGGACTCAACACCAATCACGTGACCGTTGCGGTTTATGCGATTAGCGGAATGTTGGCGGGACTCGCGGGCGTGATTCTCGCGTCGCGTTTGGGAACCGGACAGCCGGTTGCCGGCGTCGGTTGGGAACTCGACGCGATTGCGGCGGTCGTCATCGGCGGAACACTTCTGACGGGTGGGCAAGGCAGCGTTTTATCAACGCTCGTCGGCGTTCTGCTGCTCGGCGTGATTTTTAATTTATTCAATCTCGAAGGTCAAATCAGCCCTTGGTGGCAGCTCGTTCTGCGCGGCGTAATTTTATTGTTCGTAGTGGTAGTGCAAAACCGTTTGACGAAACTAAAATAATGGTGAATGGTGAATGATAAATGTAAAAACTAATTCTTCCATCTAGCATTCACCATTCACCATTAAAAAGCTATGCGTTACAGCCAATCTGAAATCGAACAATTTACGCACGAAGCTATCACGCGAGGACAATGCGTTTTGCGCGGACATTTTCCGGCGGAAAAACTGCGCCGCTGGAACGAGGAATTTCAGCCGCTGCTCGAAGCGCACGTCGAACGCGAACGGGGAAATGAAAATCGAGGCGCGCAACGCTATTACGTGACATTGCCATTTATCGAACCGTTTGCCGACGAGGAAATTTTCTGTGATGCGGACGTTCTCGCGATTGTCGAAAATCTCGTCGGCAAAGATTTCGTGATGTGCCAGTTCGCCACAGACACGCCTCTGCGCGGTTCGGATTATCAGGATTTACACCGCGACACGCCGCCGCTTTTTCCCGAAATAAAAGTCGAAACTCCATCATTTCAGCTTGCGGTTAATTTTCCGCTCGTTGACGTGACCGAAGAAAACGGACCATTCGAGACAACTTACGGCACGCATCTGATGACGAAAGAAAAAGGTTTGCAAAAGATTGAGGCGGGCGAAATAAAACTCGAAAAATTGATGATGAAAACAGGCGATTTGATGATTCGGGACGTGCGCGCTATTCATCGCGGAACGCCGAATAAAACTGACGTGCCGCGCCCAATGTGCGTTGTCGGTTACAGCCGCCGATGGCTGTTTCGCCCGGAAGTTTCAATCAGAATTCCGCGTCACACTTGGGAAAGTCTTTCTTGGCGGTCAAAACATCTTCTGAGGTTTAACCCGCGCGTCGAATCACTCGACGAAGTAGATACGGCGGAAGTTTATCAATCGTTTGCTTATTGAAATTTAACTGGAAAACGAAGCTAAACAATCGGAAAGAGGAATTATGAAACAAGAATAGGCTTCGTTGTTTTTTTATTCCACTTCAAGCAAAGCACACGAATAGAAAATTTTTATCGTTCAAATCTTTAACCGCCGAAAAGCTGAACTCCCATTAAATCAAGCAATTGTCCGCCGAGCAAAACGACGACGGCAAGGGTAATCATCGCAAAAGTACCCCACCCGAGTAAGTTATAGATACGCGAGTTTTTTAGCTCGCACATCAAATTTGCGTCGTTGACCAACAGTAGAATAAAAACCACAATAATCGGCAGCAACACGCCGTTTAGAACCTGAATAACAACCAGAAGCGGAAAAATCGGAACACCCGACCTGATTATTCAAGTCTGTTAAAGATGAAGCTATTTGATTATAAGATAATAAATGCTAACCAGCATAATAATATACATCAAAAAACCCTCGAAAATTAACAATTTAATTCGTCGTCCAGGAGTTTGCAGTAAAACTACGGACGCAATTTATAAAAAACTAAAGACTACGCATTGGTTTCAACCGGACGGTTATTTATCGGCGTACCGATTTATGAAATTTTTATTTGAATTTTGCTTAAGCGACTTGATGCAGGAGTGCGCGTCTCTACGCGCATCTCGAGGATTAAAAATTCTTTTATACCAAGAAAATCTAGAATAGTTTGAATTTTATGGTTAAGTATTTCTTAGGATTCTGGCGGAAGTCGTAAATCAGTTTGGTGCCTTCGGTAGTAATTTGGTTGATGTTTGAGGTCGTTTGATTGACGTTGTTGTAGAGCGTCTCGTCGGTCAGGAGTTTACCGATTGTGCCTCTTCCGTTCTGAGCGTCACCGAGCAGAGAATTAAATTTTTCGGTTGTGTTATTTAAGTTTGCAATCGTAGAACGTGCATCATTATATAGCTGTTCGTCTTTGAGGAATTTTCCGGCTGTGCCTCTGCCGGCATTCAAATCGGCGGTTATATTTTTGAAATCGTCGGCAATTCCGTTGATTTTTGCTGCCGAAACACGCAGGTCGGCGACTGCTGCGCGCGTATCATTATAAAGTTCCTCGTTTGAAAGCAATTTACCGGCTGTTCCGCGTCCAGCGCGCAAATCGTTTGAAATTAGTTCGAGTTTTGAAACCGTGCGGTTCAAACTGTCGTAAAGCTGTGGGTCGTTGAGTAATTTCCCGGCGCTGCCCCGTCCGCTGTTTACTTTATCAATTGTAGTTTGAAGTCGGAGCATTGTGGAACGGGTTTCGGCGACGGTTGTGTCGAGATTTTTGTAAAGCGATTCGTCGTTGACTATTCGTCCGAGCGTGCCTTCACCGTTGTTGGCTTTAGTAAGGATTTCATTGGCGGGAGTGGCAATTTTGTTAATTTGTTGAAGCACTTCGTTGCCTGTTTCGGTCAGCTTTTCAATGGACATTGCCGAAGCTGTTTCGAGAACGTGATTCTCCGAAACCGCTGCGCCTTTTGAAGTTCCAGGCGTGATATTGATAAATTTATCATTAGCTAAAAGAGAAGTAGCCGCCATTTCCGCCGTCGAATCGGTGCGGATTCTTTCCGTAATCGGCTGACCGTCGAGTTTTTGGTCAACTGTCAGCAAAGCCTCAACTCTAGCATTATCGGGACTGTCCGAAGAAAGCAGTGTAACTTTTTCGACTTTTCCGATATGCACGCCGGCAAGTTCGACTTCCGCGCCTTCGCGCAAACCGTCGGCTTCGGGAAATCGAGCCTTCAGATGCAGATTTTTCTGAAACGGGTTAAGGTCACCGGTTGAATTCAGGATTAAAAATCCTAAGATACCCAGTCCGAGAAGAACAAAAATTCCGACGCGCAATTGGCTAAAACCTAAATTTCTTTGTGTTGTTGGCATAATTCGATTGTGGATTTTAGATTTTAGATATTAGATGCAAAGATTAAATTTTTGAACTTGAAATCTAAAACTTCAAATCTTGAACACGATTTTCGTCTCTGAAAATTGGAATTTAAATCTACCTTCCGCGCACGAACTTTTTAATATACGGGTCATCGCTTCCAAAAAATTCCTCGTTCTTGCCGGTGAAAATTATTTTCCCTTGTTTGAGCATAACAATTTCAGTGTTTATCAAACACATTTTTTCGCCTTCCATTTCAAATACGACCTGACCGTTTTCATCTACAACCGCGAATTCCGAAGAAAGGTATTCAATATTTTTTAATTCGTGCGTCACGAAAATTGATGAAACGTCTTGAATGTCGCGCAGCTTTATCGCCAGCTCGCAAATTGTCCGCGCCGTCGGCGGGTCGAGTCCGGCGGTCGGTTCATCAAACAACACAATTGACGGATCGCCAACCAGGGCGCGGGCAATTCCGACGCGCCGCAGCATTCCGCCGGAAAGCTCAGCCGGCATTTTATCAATCGCGTCTTCCAAATCGACGAACTGGAGCATTCGTTGAACTTCGTGTTCTACTTCTTCTTTAGGTTTTCCCTGCTCGTGCAGCCGGTAAGCAACGTTATCATAAACCGAAAGCGAATCAAACAGCGCGCCTTCCTGGAAAACCATACCAATTTTCTTGCGAACGTCCATCATTTTAACTTCGCTGTAACCGGTAATGTCTTCACCATCAATAAGAATTTGACCAGAATCCGGTTTTAACAGTCCTAAAATAAGGCGAATGGTCGTTGATTTTCCGCCGCCGCTTCGCCCCAAAATAATTTTTGTTTCGCCGCGCCGAACTATAAAACTTACGTTGTCGAGAACCTTTTTATCGTCAAATGACAAATGAACGTCTCGAAATTCAATTGCCGGTGTGACGCGTTCCGGTTCATCGACGGCGTCTTCCAAATCGGTTGGTTCGAGTTCCTGTTCAAGATTTTCATCGGTCGAAACGGTTTCAGCGTCGGTTTGCGGGAGCATAAATTTTTGAAAAGATTATAAATGTTAAATGTATTTTATGTCGAGAACTGTATTAATCGCACGCGAGAGGAAAAAGTCGAAGATAATGACCCAAATCGAAGCCAGTACAACCGAATTTGTCGTCGAGCGTCCGACTCCAACCGTGCCGCCTTCCGTAGTCAAACCTTTGTAACAGGAAATGCTGCCGATTATTAGACCGAAAACTAACGGTTTGACAATTCCACCTATAATATCCGCAGTCGATATACCGGAACGAACCGACGTAATATAAGCGTTATAATCCATATTAAAGATACCGGTCGCCACCAGTCCGCCGCCGATGATACCAAAAATGTCTGCGGCAACCGTCAAAAAGGGAAGCATAAAAATTAGAGCGAGTAGTCGCGGCGCGACGAGTTTGCGCATCGGGTCAGTGCCGAGAGCGCGCATTGCGTCGATTTGCTGTGAAACGACCATCGAGCCGAGTTCGGCGGAAATCGCCGAGCCGATGCGACCCGAAACCATTAAAGCCGTTAAAACCGGACCGAGTTCGCGGATAAGCGAAGTTGCAACCGTGCGCCCGACCGTGCTTTGAATCGAGTAATACTGAAACGTTGGGTAAGTTTGCAAAATCAAAACGCCGCCCGTGAAAAATCCTGTAAGCAAAACAATCGGCAAGGAGCCGACGCCGATAATATCCATCTGCCTTATCAAATCCACCAAATAATGAGGTTTTTTAAAGACGCCCAAAAAAGCGGAAATTATAAGATTAGTTATTTCCTGCAGTTGGAAAATAAATTTTTTGAAAGAATTCATGCTTGGATTTTCTATCGATGCGCTGTTAAAAGGTTACAACGAAGCGCGAAAAACGACAAATAAAAAAGCCGACTTCAAAAAATCGGCTTGGCGGTTAATAAAATAAAAAGGAAAAATCAATTGACAGGCGGCGGCATTCGGCGACGATTATTAAATCTGCGATTCGGCGCATTCATTGGGCGTTTTTCATTTCGGCGCTTATCCAATGTTTCGGCAAATTGTCGGCTGATTCCGCGGAATTTGATAAGTTGTTCGGCAGTTAAAATTCGGCGGATGGCGAGTTCGGTTAGCGAGCGAATTTTGATAACTTCGATTTGCGCCGCTTGAAGTTCCTTTATTCGTAGCTGGATTTCATTTTCGTCAACGTTTTCAGCGTAAATTGCTTCGTCGAGACTTCGGTTGGCTGCACGCAAACGTTGCTGAGCCTCGCGCATAGCAGGTTTTTTGTCCATGTTTATGCGGCGAAACTGCTGCATCTGGTCTTGATTTAATCCGAGTGAGTCCAACAATTTCGGGCGTTGCTTTTGCGCGTCCTTCCTGTTGAGTGCGTCCGGCGCAGGCAGAGTTTCATCCTGCGCTTTGACCGTAGAGAACATAAAAGCCACTGCTAATGCTACAAAAATAAAACCGAACAAATTAATTTTCTTCATTCTTCTAACCTCAAAAACTATTTTCCGCCCACTTCATTAAGCAAATCTGCCAGATGCAGCGTTTCTTCTTCCTCTTCTTCAATGTTATTGAGTTTCGGGACAAGTCCGGCTTTCGCCGAAAGCGTATTTACTGCTGCATAATTAGAAACGTCTAACCTGCGAACAGTCGGTGAATTTTTCGTTTTCCTTGCGGCAACCGCCGTCCGTGAAGCAGCGCGCGCGTTATTGGAAACTTTTACAACCGGCAGTTTTGCCGCCGTTTGTAAATTTTTTGGCGAAAGTTCTTGAACCTTTATGACATTTGAAGGAGACGATTTTTCGGGCGAATTTACATTCGTACTGTTATTTGAACTGTTTATAGATGCGATTTCGGATTTATTTTCCGGCTCGGGCAAAACACTTGTTTGCGTCGCGTTTTTATCGCCGCCAACTGCGATTTGATTATTCCCGGAAGAATTATGATTAATCACAATCAAACCGACGAAAACCGTTACCAACAACAAAGCCGCAATCGCAACCGAAGCCGGTGAAACACTGAGAAATTCTCGTAATGTGCCAATCCATGATTGTGTTTTGTTTGAAACCGAAATACCGAGCGGCAACTTTTTGCTTTCGTTATTCGGTATCTCGATTTTTGGAGTTTCCAGCTGATAAAATTCGTCGCGCTGCCAATCGAGAATCGAAGAACGAACAATACCAAAGCCGGTTATTTCATCAGCGCAAACCGCGCAGATTCTCAAATGCTTTTCAACTGCGGCTTTTCCTGAAACGTCAATTTCATCGTAAAGATAAGAAATTGTCTGCTCGGCAAAGGTGCAGGACGAATTTTGATGATTGTAATCGAACATAACTTTTTTCTAAAAACAATTTAAATTACTTCCAGAGGCGTTCTTTCCAACTTCATTCGAAGCTGTTTAAGAGCTGTGTAAACGCGACTTTTAACCGTGCTCAAAGGTAATTCGAGCGTGTGGGCGATTTCTTGAAAGGTCATATCTTCAAATTCCTTCATCACGATTACCTGTCTTAAATCGGGCGGCAGCGAACCGACCGCCTGACGAATAACTTTTAGTCTTTCGTTTTGCTCGGTCGTCCGCGCCGGTGAAAGACGTGCCGGCGCGACAAAAACTTTTTCTTCGGCGTTTGTTTCATCGTCCAAAAAACTTTCCGAACGAGTTTTCGTGCGCCTTTTGGTTGTCAAACACTGGTTGACCGCAATCCGGTGAAGCCAGGACGAAACCTTTGCTTCGCCGCGAAAATTTTTCAAATTCCGATAAGCGGCAATAAATGTTTCCTGTGCCGCATCTCGCGCTTCGTCTTCACGTCCGAGCATACCGAAACAAAGAGCAAAAATCTTGCGCTCCCATCTTTTAACGATTTCGCCGAAAGCCTCGGAATTTTCATTGACAGCCTGTTCGACTAATTGCTCATCGGTTAAGTTAGTTGCCATTACTCGTGTTTTCCGCTTCGCTTTGCACGAGAAGTTTATCAAACGCGCCTCTGAGCGCAAAAGATTTTCACGTTCGGCTTTTTAGACGCCAGAAATTTACAAAAAGTCTAAAAATAAAAAGGGCAAGCAGTATAAACAAACTTACCCATTTTATTAATATATTTGGTGGGTCGTGCAGGTATCGAACCTGCGACCCGCGGATTAAGAGACTTAAAAGTTTGTTTTCTTGAGTTTTTCTAACTTCATTTTACTTCTCTTTACTCAGCATTTTTGACGTTTCAGTTTATAATAGTTTCATTTAGTTTTGATTGTTTCGGCACACTTGGCACACATTTGGCACACAAAAACGCTGCTTTTATATCGCAATTTTTAATCGTTCTTTTTTCCTGTTCATGTTGTTCATTCTGTTCATACATTGAACAACTTGAACATTTGAACGTCTTGAACACCCCTCTTCTATTACAAGAAAAAAGCTAATCTAAAAAGACTCGTTTTTGGATATATCCCCTTCGGGGTATCTTTGAGACCCTAGACGGGCGATTCTTTCATTGTTATAATTTGTTCGCTTTTCATTAGAAAATAAGGAGAATGTAAAAAATGTCAATACCAACAGAAAACGTCGGCTCGCTGCCGCGCCCGATGAAATTGCAGGCGGCGATTGCCGATTACGACGCAGGGAAAATCACGAAAGCTGATTTGAAAATCGAGCAGGACGCTGCCTGCAAGGATTCCATCGAACGGATGGAAGCGACCGGCTCGCCGATAAATTCCGACGGCGAACAGCGCGCTTCGAGCTTTGCCACTTATCCGCTCGCCGACACTTTGGCGGGAACGGGACTCGCCGACAATCTGGCGGGCGACGGGCAGTATTTCGCTATTTTCACCGACGGTCACCACCGGCAGTTGCCGCGACTGACGGGCGGACCTTTTAAGTATAAAACCTACGCGGCGGATTATTTGAAAGAGGCGATGCAGATGGCGCATAAGCCTTTGAAACAAGCCGTTATCGCGCCTTCGATGCTCTATTTGCTGTATCCGCTCGACGGCGAAATCGAAGGCTACACGCGCGAACAATTCACCGAAGATTTGGTCAACGAATGCGAAAAAGACATTCGCAAATGTTTTGAAACCGGCGCGCAGCGAGTTTCGATTGATTTTACCGAAGGCAGACTCGCCTGCCGCAACGACCCGAACAATCCCTGGACGGGACGCGGAATGCTCGAAGAATTTATCAATTTGAACAACCGCGTGATTGACCGCTTCACGGCGGAAGAACGCAAAAACATCGGCATTCACACTTGTCCGGGCGGCGACTGCGATTCGACGCACAGCGCGGACGTGGATTACGCCGAAATGCTGCCGAGTATGTTCAAAATGAACGCCGGATATTTTTTAATCCAACTCGCCAGCGAACCGGACAAAGAGCGCATCTACAAACTTTTGGGCGAACACAGCCGCGCCGACGCGAACGGCGTTCCGCAGGTTTGTTTTGTCGGCGTGATAAATCCGCTTAATCCGACGGTTGAAACGCCCGAACAAGTCCGCGACGATTTACTGCTCGCGTCGAAATACATTCCCGTCGAACGCTTAGGCTCGACCGACGACTGCGGTTTTTCGCCATTCTCGATTGATGTCAAACCGAAACACGGCTCGCCCGATTTCGCCAGAGATGTCGCCTTTCAGAAAATCGAATCGCGCGTCAAAGGAACGCAAATGGCATCCGAAGAACTCGGTTTAAATTAATTGTTTAATCAAAATGTTCACACGAAAATTAACTTCCGTGTGAACATCACTTTTTTGAGAGTGCAATCCAAATTTATCAAACTCAGATAGCTATTACTATTTAATTCAGGAAATCCAAAAATGTTTCTGCCTCGACGCAAAATCAGGCGTTATTCGCGTTGCTGTTTCTATATAAAGAAGTTTTGCAGTCTAAACAGCTTGTTTTCTTGAGTTTAGCTAACTTCTTTTCACTTCCGTTTATACTGCATTTTTCACATTTCAGTTTATAATAGTTCTATTGAGTTTTGCTAAGTTTGGCGCATTTCGCACAAATTTCGCACAAAAATTTTGAGCTAGGATGCACGATAAAATTAAATTAGGAAAAGGCGAATTAGAACACATTGACGATGTAGAGATGCCTTATTCCGTAAGAGATGCCCGCGATTATTTTCTTGACGCGGTGAAAGAAGTAAAGCCGGAAGTTTTAGACGATTTAGCAGGCGAACCTTTCAGACTGTATAAAGCCGCAGGTTTGGCTTTTCAAAGAGAGCGTTACGAAAAGGAATTTGAAAACATAGAACTTTTGGACGGAAGAAAGGCAATGTTTCGTGCAGAAAGTCAGCACCGATGGAATCACCCGTATTGGTTTGGACATTTCGAGAATAAAGAAGTTGATTATGACGAAAATACGCGAGCGATGCAGAAAAGCATTTTCGATTGGTCAATGCGGCATAACGACCGAATTGACGTGGGGCGAAACCGTTTACACGCAACTCCGAATTAGAAAGACAACGTGATAAGAAAGTCGCTGTTTCGCCCTCACGTCCATTGAATTGTTATGCCGCCCATTTGAATGAACCGCTCAAGCATACATCTGTTGTTTAGCCAGGCGTTATTTTCCGTTTTTCTATTCCTTGCGTGGTTTATACTTTTCGTAATAAGTGCGATAGCCAAGCAGCCGCGCCGTTGGACCGATTACAAAGAAAAAAGCCTTCTGTAGAGGAACCGGCGGACTGGCGAGCCAAAGTTCGTATTTCGGGCTAAATCTTGACATCTGCAGCAAAGCTTTTGGCGGTTGGCTATTGGACTCGGATTCGTCGAAGAAACCGTATGCCTGCGTGAGAAAGACAGTGAACTGTTCGGTTAGCGCGTATTCGAGCGTTGAGAGGGGGGGTTGACGACAACGCGGGAATCTGTCTCATTAAAAGGTTTATGTGGAGTTCCGGGACTCACCAGCAATGACTCACCGGGTCTTAAAAGCTTCTTTTCACCGTTAACCAAAAGGCTTAAGGTTCCCTCAGCAACGATGAAATTCTCGGACAGTGATGTATGAATATGCTCTGGCGGTCCCGAAGCACGAGGCTCCAGCACAAGTTCCGTCCAAACAAATCCATTCTCGCGTTTAAGGATAGTCTGGCGAAAGCCTTCACTCTTGCTGACAAACACTTGACCTTCGTGCGGGTAATAGTCCAGAATGGCTTGCCCGGAGTCGCCCTTAATAGCTTAAGTAACAGCGCGGTTGTAATAAGCCGAGGAGTTTTTCGGGTTGAGTTCAATAGCTTTGTTATAATCCAAAATCGCCTGATTGGAATTGCCTTTCTCGTCATAGGCATTTCCGCGTTTGACATAAGCGGCGGCATCGTTTGAATTGGCTTGAATCGCTTTACTGGCGGCGGCAATCTGGCAATCATAGTCCTGTTCGCCGCAAGAAGCGGAAGATTCGTTTTTTTGACAGCCCAAGTCCGGTGAAATTGCTTTAACCAAAGCCGTATAGTCGGCTCTCAACTTGGTCCAAAACTGAATCGTTAATTTACGAACATCGTCTTTATCCATTTCACCTTGTTTTTGCAGCTCCAACATTTTGTCGAAGTTGGGCTGGGTGATATTGAGCGCATTGTTAAAATCCGCCAGCGCTTTGCAGAGCGCCGAATTAGTTCCTTTCTGAGATATCAGTAAATCCCGAAAAATGTTGAAACTCAGCGCAGTGTAATTTGCCGCATCTTCGTTGAGTTTCATATAAGCGTTAAAACGTTCGTGAATATCTTCAGAGCCGAACCGGTAATGGTAAAATAGTATTACGCAGATTTAATTTAACCGGACGCTTTGAATTTGAATTTAATGACCAAACCTTTTTCGGCGAGAACGCTTTTTCCTGTTGCACCGTTTTCTCAATGCAGAACTTCAATCATCATTCCGGCGCGCGACGAAGCGGGGAATTTGGACGACACGCTGCGTGCTGCCATCAACCAAATCGACTTAAACAAAAGATGCCTCGACCCGCGCACGTTTGAAATTCTCGTTTTAGCCAACAACTGCACCGACGAATCCGCCGCTGTCGCCCGCCGCTGGTCGTTGCGGGAGAATCTGCCGCCGGTTCACGTCGCCGAAATCAATTTGCCGGAAAGCGAAGCGCACGTTGGGCGGGCGCGCCGTATTCTGATGGACGAAGCGCTGCGGCGGCTGCGGCGTGGACGACGCGCCGAAAACGACGGCGTTATCGCTTCGACCGATGCCGACACGCGAGTTGCGCCCGATTGGACGGTGGCAACTTTGTATGAAATAGATAGCGGTGCCGAAGCGGTCGGCGGGCGAATTTTAATTAAAAAAGACCGAATCGGCGGCACGTCTGCGGCGCGCCGTTATTATTTGCGGGACACCGCGTTTTATCTGCTCATTGCCGAACTCGAACATCTGCTCGACCCGCAGCCTCACGACCCGTTTCCGCGCCATCATCATCATTTCGGCGCGAGCTTTGCCGTAACCGCCGAAACTTACGAGCGTTCGGGCGGTTTGCCGCCGCTTCCGCAGCTCGAAGACGTGGCGTTTTTCGATTTGCTCGAGCAAATCGACGCACGCTTTCGGCACAGCCCGCTCGTGCGCGTCGAAACTTCCGCCAGACACATCGGACGCGTCGCCGTCGGACTCTCGCAGCAGCTCAATAAATGGGCGCGGCTCGCCGAAAACGACGCGTTGCACAAAGTCGCCGGCGCGGGCGAAATGGTCGCTTGGTTCAACGTGCGCCGCCGTCTTAGAATTTTCCGGGAAAACGCGCATTTGAAAAATCTGCGCGAGACGAGCGAGATAGAAAATTTCGCCCGTTCGCTGAAAATCAGCCCGTTTCTCCTGCGCCGCGAGATTCTCGAATCGAAAACCTTCGGCGTTCTGGCGCGGTTTCTGTGGCTTGAAATTAAGGAAAAGACCGATTGGAACCGCCGTTTTCCGGTCGCGGACATCAGAAAATCGATTGCCGATTTGCGTTTTATACTTGAGAAATTTAGAAAGAGAATTGAGATTTAGACGATTTTTTCAAACGCGTCGAGACGATATTTTTCCGTGCGCTTTTCGACTGCGCGCCGCAAAACGCCCGCCGTGTTGTCGATAAAAGATTCGTGAACCGCATCGCCCGTCTGCGGATAATCGTGAACTTCCGGCGTCCAATGCACCAGCACGACGTTGCCGTTTTCGGTCAGACGCTCGACGATTTTCGCCTGCGCCGCCAGCCAGTCGGACGGCGAAAGATAATAAGCGACTTCGGAAATTAAAATCAAATCGAATTTTCCGCCGGGCAAATCCTCGGGAAAACGCATCTTTTTCACCGTGACGTGCGGCAGACGGCGGCAGCGTTCGGCGGCTTGCGCGAGCGCGGCGTCCGCCACGTCGGTCGCCAACAGCTTCGCGCAGCGGGCGGCTAGTTTCTCGGTCAAAACGCCGATTGAGCAGCCGATTTCCCACGCGTTTTCGTAATGATTTTTCGGCAGAGATTTCAGCGTCTCGGCATATTTCCCCGATTCGTATTCGCTCGTCTGAAAATTCCAAGGGTCGGCGGCGCAGCGGTAAACGTCGTCGAAATAAGTCGCGTCGAGTGATTTTTTCTCATTCATAACAATTGATTTACAAAAGACTTTCAAAATAAATCTCGAACGGCGCGGCGAAATTTTCCAGAATTTCCGCGGTCAGGCGAAAGCCTTCCGGGTCGTCCGTGATTAAATCGGTCGTTTGCGATTGGTGCGCGGCGATTGCCGTCTGCTTCTGTGCCGAAACCGTTTTTATATCGAGCCGAAACGCCATAACTTCGTCCGCGCGCGGCGCGTCGGCGCTTTCGGCAAGCTCCCAAATCCAAATCGGATATTCCAGAATTTGCGGCGGCGGCGCGTCGGATTTTTCAACCGCTTCAAAACATATCTGCGTTGACGCGCGATGGTCTGGATGCGGGTCGCGCCGCCACGGAAGCAAAACGGTTTGCGGTCTCACACGACGCAGATATTCTTCGCAGATTTCGACTGCCGACGCGAAATTTTCGTCCTCGATGTCAGGAACCGAACGGTCTCTAAAGCGCAGAAAAGTAGAGCTGTCCGCCGGAACGCCGAGAACGGCGAGAGCGTTGAGCATTTCGCGTTCGCGCAAACTGCGCAGCGTTGTCGCGGGAAATTGCTTTGAATTCGGATGCGAAAGCGTGCCGTCGCTCATCGTTAAAATTGAAACTTCGATTTCAAATCGTCGCAGAAGCGCGATTGCGCCGCCGCAACCGAGCGATTCATCGTCCGGGTGCGGCGCGACGACGAGCGTCGCGCCCCAGTTTTTTACAGTTTCCGCCGACGTGTCGCTGCTGCCGATACGCGCGGCGGAAACTGTAAAAAACTGGGG
>MWYY01000001.1 GCA_002050355.1 Acidobacteria bacterium 28-9 | reverse complement strand
CGTCTGGCGTATCAAATTTCGGGCGCGCAGTTGGCGAAATGGTTTAATACTTTTGGCGTCGCGGCGTTTGTTTTGAATTATCGGCTGCCGAATTCACCCGACTTAAAACAGAGAGAAACCGCGCCGCTGCAGGACGCGCAAAAAGCGATGCGCGTGATTCGCGCCAACGCCGAAAAATGGCGTATCAAGCCGGACAAAATCGGCGTCCTGGGAACTTCGGCGGGCGGACATCTGGCGGCAAACTTGGGAACGGCGATTGAAGACGCGGCGAAAATCGGCGACGATTCTGATAAATTATCTTTCGCGCCGAATTTTATGATTTTAATTTCGCCCGTAATTTCGATGGGCGAATACGCGCACCAAACCACGAAGAAAAATCTTTTGGGGGCAAAGCCGTCAAAGGAATTAACCGAAAAATATTCGCTTCAACTGCAGGTTACGACGACGACTCCGGCGGCGTTCATCGTTCACGCGGCGGACGATAAAGCGGTTAATCCACGCAACAGCCTGTTGTTTTACACGGCGCTTTTAGACAAAAACATCGCGGCAAGCCTGCACATTTTTCCGAACGGCAGACACAATATCGCTGTCCGAAACAATCCGGGTTCGACCGCCGAATGGACGAATCTATGCGAATTGTGGCTCGTCGAAACCGGCATTATTCCGCAGATTAAAAAGTAATTGAAACGCGCATCGAAAATGGTTTGGTAAAATGAAAAAGACAATCGTCGTTTTGTATATTCTGCTGGCGGGCGGCGGCATTCTCGCGCAGACGAAGACGCAGACTTTCTGCAATCCGCTCAATCTGAATTATAGTTTCACTTCGGTCGGAGGAACGAATCACCGGACGGCTGCCGACCCGGTGATTACGCTTTACAAAAACGATTATTACCTGTTCGCGTCGGCTTCGGGCGGTTACTGGTTTTCCGATGATATGCACGATTGGAAGCTGGTTGTGCCAACTGGCTTGCCGCTCGAAAAACCCGCGCCCGCGATTTTGATTGCCGGCGATAAAATGTATTATACGGCGCATCGCTCCAAAGAAGTTTACGAAACCGACGACCCGAAAAAAGGCGTCTGGACAAAGACCGCCGACATCGCCGAATATGCCGACCCGATGCTTTTTTTGGACGACGACCGGCGGCTTTATATGTATTTCGGCGCGTCGTTCGACGGCGGCATTTCGGTTGTCGAACTCGACCCGAAACAGAATTTCAAAGAGATTTTCGGGCGCGTCCAATTGATGAAAGCCAACTCAGCCGAACACGGCTGGGAAGGTTCGGGCGAAGATAATTTGGGCTACATTCGCGGCGGCGTCAACCGCGTCGAGCCGTTTATCGAAGGCGCGTGGATGACCAAATATAACGGCACGTATTATTTGCAGTATTCCGCGCCCGGCACGATTTGGAAAACTTACGCCGACGGCGTTTATACGTCAAAATCGCCGAATAAGGATTTTGTTTATCAGCCTTACAGCCCGTTTTCCTACAAACCCGGCGGATTCATCGGCAGCGCCGGACACGCCGGAACTTTCCGCGACAAGACAGGAAATTACTGGCGCGTCGCAACGATGGTGATTTCGGTGGCGCACAAATTTGAACGCCGTCTGGGAATTTTTCCCGCCGGATTCGATGCCGACGGCGTGATGCGGACAAACACATATTTAGGCGATTACCCGCAGTTTTTGCCCGGAACGATTAAAAATCCGCTCGATAAAAATCTGGCGGGCTGGATGCTTTTGTCTTTCGGCAAAAAGGCGACGGCTTCTTCGACGCTCGAAAATCGTCCGGTCGAAAACGCCTTTGACGAGGATGTTCGCACCGTTTGGAGCGCGGAATCGAGCGCGAAAGGGGAATGGTTGAGCATTGATTTGGGAACAATTTCAAACATTAACGCCTTGCAGATAAACTTCGCCGAGCAGGACTCGACCGCTAAAGGACGCGCGCCGGAAATTTACCGGCAATATGTTTTGGAAATTTCAGACGACGGCAAAAATTGGAAAACGCTCGTCGATAAAAGCGAAAATCGAAAAGACGCGCCGCACGATTACATCGAGTTTTCAAAACCGGCAAAGGCGCGATTTCTCAAATTAACCAACCTTCGCGCGGCGAGCGGAAAATTCGCCGTCCGCGATTTGCGCGTTTTCGGAAACGCGGCGCGGGCGAAACCCGCCGCAGTCAAAAATTTTACCGTCCGGCGAAATCCGAACGACGGAAGAAAAGCGGTTTTAAATTGGCAATCGTCGCCGAACGCCGACGGTTACACAATTCGATTCGGCATTTCGCCGAAAAAACTTTACGGCAGCTATCAAGTCAACAAAGGAAATTCGCTCTCTATGAACGGGCTAAACAAAAACGTCGAATATTATTTCGCCGTCGAAGCGTTTAACGCGGGCGGCGTAACCGAAAGCCGCCGGGTAATCGGCGCGGGAAAATAGTCGGATGCGGCGAACACCTATAATGTTGAAACGTCTCTCCTAAGTAAAATAAAAAACGCTGGAAAGCGTCGGGTTAAGATAAAGCGCGCCGTTTCGATTACGGAGATTACGACTTCAAGGATGAACATTTTTAACAAAAATCTGTCGGGAAATTACCGTTGGGATTTGATTTCTCTAGGCGAAGTTCTGCTGCGTTTTGACCCGGAAGACGAACGAATTCAAACGGCGCGTTCGTTTCGCGTATTCGACGGCGGCGCCGAATACAACGTCGCCCGCAATCTGGCGAAAGTTTTCAGACAGAAAACGGCAATCGTTACGGCTTTGGTGGATAACGCGCTCGGACGACTTGCCGAAGATTTTATTTTGCAAGGCGGCGTTGACGCTTCCGAAATCCTCTGGCGCGAACACGACGGTAAAGGCGAAAACACGCGCAACGGAATATATTTTATCGAGCGCGGATTCGGTCTGCGCCCGCCGAATTCGTGTTTCGACCGGGCAAACACGGCAATTTCGCAATTAAAAGCGGGCGACGTTGACTGGCGAAGAATCTTTACCGAAAAAGGCGCGCGCTGGCTTCACACCGGCGGAGTTTTCACCGGGCTATCAGAGGCGACGCCCGACGCGGCAAACGAAGCGATGCGGATTGCCAAAGATAGCGGCGCGATTGTTTCATACGATTTAAATTATCGAGATTCTCTCTGGAAAACGCGCGGCGGCAAAGAGGCAGCCAACCGGCTGAATCGCAAACTTCTGCCGTTCGCCGACATCGTTTTCGGCGCGTTTGATTTCGACTCGAAACTATCGAATTATGATGAACGCGAATTTCGCCGCGCATCCGAAAAAATGTTCGCCGAGTTTCCGAATTTGAAAGCGGTCGTCTCGACTCTGCGCGCGGTTCACTCGGCGAGCCGCCACGATTTGAGCGCGGTTTGTTTCTGCGATAATCAAATTTATAAAGCCCGCGATTACAACGATATTGAAGTTTTCGACCGAATCGGCAGCGGCGACGCTTTTGCCGCCGGTTTTATTTACGGCTGTCTGGCAGGACGCGATTTGGGTTATTCAATCGAGTGCGGTGCGGCGCTCGGCGCGCTTTCGATGACGACGCCGGGCGACAACTCGACGGCGACTCTGCGGGAAGTGGAAAATTTAATCGGCGGCGGCAGTGCCGTCGTCCGGCGGTGAACTGCGAATGAAAAAAAAACAAGTTGTCGAGACAATCAGGAAAACAAAAATTATTCCCGTTATTCGCACCCGTTCGGCTGATAAGGCGCGAACGATAATCGAAGCACTCGTCAAAGGCGGCATCGATGTTTTAGAAGTAACGATGACCGTTCCGGGCGCAATTCGATTGATTGCCGAATTAGCCAATCAGTACAAAGACGCGGCGATTATCGGCGCGGGAACGGTTTTAGATAAAGACACGGCGCAAAAATGTATCGAAGCCGGCGCGGAATTTATCGTTAGCCCGATTTTGAATTTAGAAACCGTTTCCTTCTGCAATCAAAATGAAATAACCGTGATGGCGGGCGCTTTAACGCCGACTGAAATTTACACCGCTAACAAAGCCGGAGCCGACCTGGTAAAGGTTTTCCCCGTCAGCGCGATGGGCGGCGACTCTTACATAAAAGCGGTCAAAACGGTTTTCCCACACGTCGAAATGATTCCGACCGGCGGCGTAAAATTAGAAAATGCGGTTGATTATATCGAAGCCGGAGCTTTAGCCGTCGGAATGGGCGGCGAATTAACCAATGAAAAAGAATCGATTATCACAAATCGCGCGCGCAATCTCCTGAATCAAATCAAACAGAAATATCAATGAAACGCCTCTTTTTCCGTTGCCGGTTTTTTAGCGGAGAGTTTATTTATTTACCTCGATGGAATTGATATTTTATTTATTTACAGCCTTTCTTAATTAATTTAGAATCCGAAAATGAAAAAACTTTTCGTCCTGTCGTTAATGTTGGCTGCGGCGGTTAATTCATACGCTCTGTCATTAATTTTCAAAACGCCGAGAGAAATTAAACAAGGAGAATCGGCAATAATCGGTTTATCCGCCGATTCAGAGAAAATCAAACGGTTTAACTTAATCGACGAAAACTTTGAAAAGTCGTTCAAACGTTCAAAAATATTCGCTTTCCAGCCGGAAATTTATATTCCCGCCGGCAGTCGTCATCAAGGTTTGAGCCGCTTCGACCTGCTGCCCTTTACCGACCGGCGACGCGGCGACCCCGACCGTTACCGCGCCGTCAATCCGAATTACGTCAAAAAGGAAAACGGCAATTATTATTTTGTTTTAAGCGTCAAACCCGATACTCATTATTTTGACGAAAATCTCGGCGACAAAGGAGTTTTGCCCGCCGGAAGCGTCGAGATTGATTTAACCAAGACGAAGACGGGCGATGATAAAACCCGAAAATATGTTTACGTCAAAAACCGCTTGACACTCAACACAGTATCTGACGTGGGGCGAAACCGCCACCGCGCAACTCCAAGTTTAACAGACGACGTTCTTAATAAAGTAGATACTGTCTTGACAGTCAAGCAGAAAAAGCCAAACTCGCGTCGAAAGCTCGTCTGTGTTTGAGAACTCCAAAAGCAATGTGCAACAGTTTTCTCATTGCCGCGCAAACTATCTGCATTGGCGTTTTGCCGTTCTTTTTCAGACGTTCGGCAAACTCCTTGATGATTTTATTGTGTTGCTTTGCCACTATCGCCGGAAAATATAATGCTCGTCTGATTCGCGCGTTGCCGAGTTTCGACAAATTTGTTTGCTTCAAACTGGTTCCCGATTGTCTCTTTCTCGGCGTAACGCCGGCTTGCGCCGCCAGCGAACGCGCCGAACTGTAACGCTCAAACTCAATCTCGCTTAACAACAGATTAGCGGTGCGCCTGCCGATGTCAGGTATCGTTTGCAGCAACTGGTTCTGCTCTTTCAAGTTTGGGTGCTGGTCAACGTGCCGCTTTATTTGCCGCTCCAGCTCTTTGATTTCTTCAGTCAGAAGCCCGATTATCCGTTCAATGCTCGGTTTGATTTCAGAGGCGGCATTAGCCAGACGGTTTTCTTCCGCCTGAAGCATTTCCGCCAACACTTCGACTCGCCGCACCAATGACTGCAATTGTTTGACTTCTTCTGATGGCGGCTGCCAGGCATCCGGCTTTTGCGTCTGGCAAAACGACGCGATCAGTCGCGCGTCGAGCCGATCCGTTTTGTTACGCTGCATATTGGCGTTCGCGTAGCCTTTGATTCTCAGCGGATTGACGACCGACACCCGATCTCCGCGCTCGTGTAAAAAGAGCGCGACCGCTTCGCCGTAAACGCCGGTTGCTTCCAAACAAGCGTGAACCTGTTTGATCTGAAACGATGCAAGCCAGACGGCTAAAAGGTCAAATCCTGTCAAAGAGTTCTTGAACTGTTTGCACAATGTCCGATTATCAAAAACCAACGCCGCATCCAAAGTCTTTTTTGAAACATCAATGCCTAAAACAACTTCGCTCATAGCAGTCAACTCCTCGCTTAAAATTGTTTCCACGGCGTTAAGCCTTGTAAATACAGACTCATTGTGGTCTTTGATACTGTCCGCCCTGTTAGAAACTTTTCAAGTAAAATGCGGAAAAGCGGTCTAAATCTACTTTGCAGACTCATTTGGTCTTGAGCTGTTTCTCAGACTCATCTTTTCCGACAACTAACAAGCGTCCTTGTTAGTTGAAAAGCTGCTGATTGTCAAGATACAAGCTGTTTCGCCCTCACGTCCAATGATTTGTTGGGCGGTGCGTGACCACCACGCACCATTTCATAAAAGAGATTTGCAAACGAGTATTTAAACTTTCTGTGCAATCTGTAAAATTATATCAACCGTCTGTTGCGGATTGTTACGCATATTGTCAATCCGATATTCGCCCGCGAGAAGCGGACGCTGCTGTATTTCTTTGTTCCACGTCAGAGCGAGTTCTACATTTGTAAATCCGCTGTTTCGATTCCTAATTCGTGTTGCCAACTCGTCGTCGCTTTCGATAACCAGACTAGCAATCAGATATTTGTGTTCGGCAAACAATTCCGGTATTTGCTTCACCCTGAAATCTTTCAAGTCGTTTAAGATAACATTTTTGTAGCCGTAACGAATGTAGTTATTGAGAATGTAAACAAAGTTCTCGAACGACATTTGTTCTTCTTGCGGACTTTGGTTACTCCACTGCGAGTCGAGATGAAAATTTCGCACGTCGCCAAGATCAATATAAGGCGATTGCAAAGTTGCGTATAAGAGGTCGCTCACGGTTGTTTTACCGCTTCCGGGCGCACCAGCAATTACAAGCAAATCTAGCGAAGGTATTTCTCTCATCCGTGTAACTTACCAAAATTACAAGAATCTGCCCAACAATTGAGTTATATGCGTCTATCGAAGAAAAGCAACGTTTCTTTCAGGGTAATTAAACACTACCGTAAAGACCGACAAAAATTCGCGCCCGACAACTCCCGCACCACCTTCTCGACTGAAGCCGGAAACTCTAAAACCTGCCCGTGGATTTTTGAATCTGTATCCGGCAAGTTCAAACCAATCTATTTTACCCGCAACGAGTTTATACGTTCCGCCCGCGCCGATGCCGGTTTCGTCTTTGATTTGGCGCCCTTCAAGCAGTTTTTGTTCAGCGATAAATTTATCGTAAAAAGTAACCGTTCCGGTGTAGCCCGTATCGAGTTGGAAAAGTCCTGTTCGATTGCCTTCAAAGCGGCACACGACGGCGGGCGTTAAATCAATGTAGGAAAGCTCTTGCCATTTGCCTGTGCTGAGTTTGTAATTTTTCGGGTCATACAACCGGATATGCTTGCCGCCTTCGGCAACTTCTAAAACGGCGCGGGCAAAAAGCGGGTAGCCGACTAATCCCGCACGTTTTTCTCCGGGCGGTGCGTTTCTCTCTGACAAATCCATCGCCAAAAAAATCGGATTTTTGTAAATGATTCTGCCGAGTTGAAAAGTCTTTCCTTGCCGAATCGTCACCTCTTGAACTTTGCCGTCCGCCCCTCTTGATTGCGATTTTCCCAAAATCGGCATTTTCAGTTCGTCGGCGAATTTCGTGTCAATATGCATCGCGTCCGAACCGGAATCGAAATGAAACCAGCCCAAATCTACGCTGTCAACCGTTGGACGCACATAGAAATGACCGGGTGATAATTCGGAAAAAGGAACGCCTTGCGCGACTTTTAATTCCGCCGGAAGATTGTTGTCGAAAATCGTATCGTCGGGTGGAGCGGGAGATTTAAATGGATTATCGGCGTTTCTCGGTATCTCCGTGATTGATTTGACTTTAAATTCGGAATCAGAGCCGCGGTAATTAACAAAAGTGCGCTGTGGAAATCGAATGCCGAGCGTTTCCTGATAATCGCTAAACGTGAGCGTGTAAAGACCTCGCTCGTATTCGACTGCCAAAGTTTTCGGCAACCAATTCTGACGGTCAATAAAGATTTTCGCTTCGACTAATCCGCGCTCCAGTTTCATTGAAAGCGCAACCTGCTTTTCATTTGTTTCTTCAGGAAGAATCGAATAATTTACGGGCGAATTTTTGTCGAGCCACCACCCGCTTCTCACCCACGCTGGAATAAGAAGTTTTTCACGCAGGCGTTGCGCCACCGGCGTTGGAAAGCCCGTGCGGTCAGGCTGCCAAGCATACTTTCCATCAAACCCGAAAGGTCTGTCGCCTCGCGGAATCAAATCTTCCCGAAACTCGCCCGAAGAACCGAAGGTTAAAATTCTGCCGCTTGATTCGTCCGGCTTCGTTTGGAATTCCTCAAGCACAAAGCCGCGCTTTAACTTTTTCAACTCGTCGTAATTTACCGCTTTGCGAACATTAGACAAAACTTTTGCAACAGTTAAATTATCTGCATCTTGATTTTTCGCCGTCTGCGAAAAGATGCTGGAGTGTGTGTGGAAAAAAAGCAGCAATAAACAAATTGTTACCAGAATCTGTTGAAGCCGCCGACCACTCAAGATGGCTGAATTTTTTATCAATAACATTTATTATCCTTTGTGTGAAATTGTATTAAACCGGCAGATTTAAATTAACTAACTTGTTCTTATAACGCTTGTGGTTACAGTAAGGTTAACAAGCATCGATATTTTCAAAGTTTTTTGGCAGTGCTATTTCACCATTTCCTAAGAAATTATATCAGGTCGGCAGGTAATCGAAAGCATATAACGCTTGAGATGACGTGAGGGCGAAACATGTTTCGCCCTCACGTCCAATGATTTGTTCAGCGCATTGCGACGGTAAACAGATTATTCTGCAAGGAGTGTTTGTATCTTCTTTACAACCTTATTTGTAGTCGGATACCAAAAGCGGTTTGTGTCAATAACCTTCCGCTCGTCAATATAAACACTGAACTCGCCAAGTCCGCCTCTAACGGTTTCGACCTCTATATTGTTTTCTTTATTCAGTTGGGCTGCCACACGGGAAGCCATCAATTGCTTGATGGGTCAAACCGCACAGTAATGAATTGATACTTTTTTCATAACTTTATTCTCCTTTTCGAAAACGAGCCCTAGCTACACCATACAACAATCAAGCCAGATGGTAAGCAAGGGTGTTATTGTTTTACACTTACTGCAACTTTATTCAGCATTTCATCTAAATCTTTCCGCTTGAGCAAACAACTATTGACAACAACGGCATTCCAAATTAGATGTCTTCACTCTTATCAAGCTGCTTACGGCGTGAAACCGACGCGTCGCAGCAAATCTTGAAAGCGCGGGTCTGAGCGCAAATTATTCCACTTCGGCTCGACTTTCAGAAAAGCAACTCTCGGCTCGCGTTTCTCAATACCGCGCTCCAGCCACGCAAGCGTTTCATCGCGTTCGTCCAAGCCGTTGTAAATCAACGCAATACTGTAAGGTGAAACGTAATGCGTGGTTGATAATTTCAATAATTCTTCTAATACAGCTCGCGCTTCCGCTCGTTTGCCCGATTTCGCCAAAGCATAACCGAAGAATGCTACAGGATGGGTACTAAAGCCATAAAGTTCTCTAGCCTTACGGGCTTCGGCAACAGCTTCTGTGTACATTCCTTTCTCAATATAAGCACTTGCAGCAAAGTTGCGAGCGAGCCAATAATTCGGTTCGAGTTCAAGAGTTTTCTGCAATTGGGTTAATGCTTCATCGGTTCGACCAGCGTGAATCAGAAATTGCCCTTTGAGCGCGTTGGTTCTCAAATTAAGCGGGTCAAGTTCTATGGCACGTTTTGCTTCGGCAAGCGCTTCTGTGTGCCGTCCTATGTTTGAGAGTAAATGTGCGTAAAACAGGTGAGCATCTGCACTGTTCGTATTAAGCTCTAAAGCTCGTTTGTATTGGTTTTCGGCTGTGTTCCAATCCCAATCGTACCAAAATATGATGAAACCGAGGTGGGCATGAGCTTCGGCAAGCGAATCATCAATTTCGAGTGCCTTTTGTGCCGCCACTTTTGCTTTCGGCATAACTTCCGTCGCAGGTAATTCACCCGCAAGTGAAAGCGAGCGGTATGCGTCTGCGAGTCCTACGTAAGGGAGCGCGTAGTTGGGGTCAATTTCAATCGCTTGTTGGAAATATGAGATGCTTGTTTGGTAGTCTGCCCGTGTTGTTTTGTAAGCGTGGTAGCGTCCTTTGAGATAAAGCTGATAAGCTTCCGTGTTTTCGGTATATGTTTTCGTAACTTGCTCTTCATCCACGCCCGAAAGTTTAGTTTTTAATTTATTGGATACATCTTTTGCAATATCGCTTTGAAGTAAAACTAGGTTGCTCATTGAACGTTTGTAGTCAGCCTTCCATAAAACATTTTCAGTTGCCGCGTCAATCAATTCGACGTATAAGGTTAAATCCTGTCCGCGCTGCACAACGCGCCCTAACAAAATTGCTTGAACAGATAATTCTGCGCCGACTTTTCGCGCCTCAACTTCTTTGCCTTTGTATCGAAATACGGAATTGCGAGCCTTAACTGAAAGTTTCGGAAGTTGGGATAAACTGGTGATGAGAGATTCAGTCATTCCGTCAGATAGATATTCGTTTTCAATGTTTCCACTTTCATTTACAAAAGGCATTACGGCAATTGACTCGATTTGTTTTGTTGAACGCTGAGCGAAAAACCAGTAACCTAATCCACCAATTGCCAACAATAAAATCATCAATACAGTGATAGAAGTAGATTTATGGTTTTTGATTTCATTAGCAACATATTCGGCACTTGATGTTGTATGAGCTACATCTGTTGTTGTGGCGTTAAGAATTTGTGTCTTCGATTCTTCTCGATTCGGTGGTGCAGTTCGTTCTAATTTGCTTTGAAACTTCAATTCTTCTTTTACTTCTTCCAAATCAATCAGCAAATCTTTTGCAGTTTGATATCGTTTTCCGGCGTCCTTTTGCAATGTCTTTCTGACGATTCGCTGCAATTCAACCGGCAAGTTTTCATCAAGCGCGACAGGCTCTTTTGTCAGAATCGAGGCAATCGCATCGCTGATTGTTTCGCCTTGAAAAGGATGCCGCCCCGCCAGCATTTCATATAAACAAACGCCTAAACTCCAGATATCCGTTCTTGTATCTGTATCTTTTCCGCGCGCTTGTTCGGGCGACATATAGGCAGCTGTTCCGAGAATCATTCCTGCTTGTGTATTAACCTGAGCGAGTGTCTCTGCTTCTGCATCAGGCTTTTCCGGGTTTCTATCAATCAGTTTAGCCAGTCCGAAATCGAGAATTTTTGCGTAACCGTCGCGCCGAATCATAATGTTTTCCGGCTTGATGTCGCGGTGAATAATGTGCGTTTGGTGCGCAACCGACAATGCCGCGGCAACTTGTTCGGCAATTCTGACGGATTCATAAACGTCTAATTCGTTTTTCTTGATTTTTTCGCGTAAGGTTTCGCCTTCTATAAATTCTGTGGCGATAAACAGACGGTCATCCACTTCGCCTATTTCATGAATCGTGATGATATTAGGGTGATTAAGTGCAGACGCGGCTCGGGCTTCTTGTTTGAAACGCCGTACTCTATCGGCATCACAACAAAATTCGGCAGGCAAAACTTTGAGCGCAACAGAGCGTTCAAGCTGGTTGTCGGTTGCCAGATAAACCTCGCCCATTCCGCCCGCCCCGATTTTTCTGGCGATGCGGTAATGCGAAATATTTGAATCTGTATCAAGCGTTTTGTCCATTTTAATTGCTTATTGCGGCAGTCCTATTCGCCGCATTAAATCCTGAAAGCGCGAATCAGAACGAATTTTTCCCCACGCAGGTTCCACTTTAAGTTCTATCAGCCAACCAGCGCGTTCATCGT
This sequence comes from Acidobacteria bacterium 28-9, assembly GCA_002050355.1. Taxonomy (GTDB): domain Bacteria; phylum Acidobacteriota; class Blastocatellia; order Pyrinomonadales; family Pyrinomonadaceae. The sequence continues at coordinate 25,622 of MWYY01000001.1, read as the reverse complement.
ATGCCTTTTCAAGCCAGATGAAGGCTTTGTCATTTTCACCTAAATACGCATATATCATTGCTATATCAAGAGGCAAGACGTGGCGTTGTTGCGACAGCAACTCATCTATCACCTTGTAGGCTTCAGCTTTTTTTCCTGCCATCGCATATATCAAACCGAGTGCGGCTTTTATGTGTGTATTGCCGTTCGAAAGCTCGATTGCACGGTTTATCGCGGCAACCGCTTCCTTGTGCATTCCATGCTGGGCGTATGCGAGCGCGAGGGTATAATGGGCATCAGCAAAGTTCGGATCCATCTCAAGCGCTTTCTTATTTGCTTCAATCGCTTCCGCCGTCCGACCGGCAAACCGCAGCGTCTCGCCCATATCCCCGTTAATAAGAATCGAAAGCGGGTCTAATTCCTGAGCTTTTCTGAGTTCCGCCAATGCTGCGTCAAACTCACCGCGCGATCTTAGTAAGTAACCGTATAATTGATGAGGAACAGCATAGCCGGGATCAAGCTCTGTCGCGCGCTTGAATTCCGCTTCAGCTCCGTTTAAATCCCATTCATAAAAATATTTGAAAGCGCCGAGCGACAAGTGTGCCTGCGGAAGTTGGTTATCCAGTGCTACTGCTTTCGCGGCAGCACTTTTCACTTTTGGCATGGCTTCCTTCGTGGGGATATGTCCGTTGCTTCCAAGAACATTATAGGAATCTGCCAGTCCGCTGTAGGCGAGAGCATAGTTGTTATCTATTTCAATCGCCTGTTGAAAATAGTCAGCCGCCTTTTTCAAACCATCTCCGGTGAATCTGTTCCAATGGAAACGACCCTTTAGATAAAGCTGGTAGGCTTCAACATTTTCGGTGTAGTTTTTTGCCAATTTCTTCTCGTCAGCGCCCGACAATTTGGTTCTTAAATTATCAGAAACATCTCGCGCAATCTCCGTTTGCAGCACGACGAGATTGGTTAGTTTTCGATTGTATTGCTTACCCCAAATCTGATTTTCAGTTTTTGAATCAATCAATGATAAGTAAAGCGTCAAATCATCGCCTCGCTGAACAACTCTTCCGGTCAAAATCGCCCGCACGTTTAATTCATTGCCGATTTGCTGCGGGCTTGTGTCTTTTCCTTTGTAACGAAAAACCGAATTTCGCGCCTTTACGCTGAGTTTCGGCAATTGCGACAAACTGCTAATCAACGATTCGGTCATTCCGTCCGAAAGATATTCGACATCAGTGCTGCCGCTTTCATTAACAAACGGCAAAACAGCTATTGAATCGATTTGTTTGGTTGAATACACTGCGAAATACCAATAACCCAAACCCACTGACGCGAGAATTAGAACAATCAAGCCGATAGCGAAACCTCTTTTATTGCGTTTGATTTCACTGACGACATATTCAGCGCTTGAAGTTGTATGTATTGCATCGGCTGTCGTCGCATTAAAGGTTTGTGTCTTTAATTCTTCTCGATTCGGTGATGCGGTTCGTTCTAATTGACTTTGAAACTCCAAATCCTGTTTTATGTCTTTCAAATCAATGAGCAAGTCTTTCGCTGTTTGATAACGCTCTTCACGGTCTTTTCGCAAACTCTTTTCAACGGTATGCTGTAGTTGGCTTGGAATATCAGGAGTAAGTTGACTCAAAGGGATAGGCTCTTTATTAAGAATAGAGCCGATAACATCCATTGCATTCTCGCCTTCAAATGGCGGTTTACCTGCCAACATTTCGTAAAGCACAACTCCGAAACTAAAAATATCGCTTCGGGCATCTATGTCCTTACCTCGCGCTTGTTCGGGCGACATATAAGCAGTTGTCCCGATTATCATTCCATCCTGAGTTCTTGCATTAATTACCGTTGCTGCTTCTGCCTCTACTGGTTCATTTCTTTTCTCAATTAATTTAGCAATTCCAAAATCAAGAATCTTTACAAATCCATCTGGGCGAATCATTACGTTTTCGGGCTTTATATCTCGGTGAACTATTCCTGCTCGATGTGCTGCGTCTAAAGCAGATGCTACTTGAATGGTAACGTCAAGAACAGATTTGAGACTTATCGGCTCACTCTTTAATCGTTCGTGGAGAGTTTCACCTTCTATGTATTCAGTAGCAATGAAATGTGTGTCGTCTGTTTTACCGATTTCGTGAATGGTGATGATATTCGGATGATTGAGTGCAGAAGCAGATTTCGCCTCTTGAACAAATCGGCGCATTCTTTCAGCGTCATTTGCCAAATCTGCTGGCAAGACTTTCAACGCAACGAGACGTTCTAATTCTGTATCTTCGGCAAGGAATACTTCGCCCATCCCGCCCGCGCCGATTGCAGAATGAATTTTATAACGCCCGAGATGTGCGCCTTCGGCAATACTCATAGTTAGCGTTTTAAATCCTTTGTCCAATTGAGGACGACGGTGAATGGTGAAGATTGCGCCCCCGCAACGCTGCTGTTAATCAGGAAACGCTGCCCGTCGGCTGTTACTTCATAATCACCTTCAAAGATTGAGTCTATCTTAAAAAGCGCAGTTGGAGCGCTTGCCTCAAACATTGCTGCCGCGCTCTTAACAGTTACGCTCATCAATTTTTTATCCGCCGCGAGATAGAAAAGTTCTTTCCCGTCACGCCGCCACCGAGGGCTTCTGCCGCCCGCCGTGGATATACGCCATTTCTCGCTGGGCTGGTCAAAGCGTGTAACGTAGATTTCATCGCGTCCTGACTCATTGGACATAAAAGCGACCCAGCGACCGTCGGGAGAGAACCGTGCAAATTTCTCGTCAAACTGAGTTTGGAGAAAGGGGAAAGGTTTCTGCTCTCCAGAGAGCGGCAAAACCCATACGTCCTGCTGTGTCGTCGGCTCATTCTGTGAGTAGATGATGAATCGTCCGTCCGAAGACCAGTCGCTTGGTCCGTTGAATCCAGACTGGAAAGGCGATTGACCGGTGCTTGTCGTGTCGCTTAAATCTTTTATGCGGAGAGATGATTTGCCGCTTTCACAGCACGAAAAGAAAGATAGACGGCGTCCGTCCGGCGACCACACTGGACCGCTCTCGTCTCCCGAACCGACGGTAAATCGGGTGCGCGTGTCGCGTGCAAGATCGTGAATCCATAAATCGCCCGAACCTGTTTGTCTATCAGTAGTCACCATTGCCACTTTCTGCCCGTCCGGTGAAAGGCTCAGATCGTAGTGTTCTCCCGCAGCGCCTATCTGCCCCATCTCGCGTCCGCCGCGATCAAACCAAGCGAGTCGAGTTGTCCAGATGTTATTCATATGCGCCAGCACTCCGTTTTCAGAGACGGAAAATTCTGCCCAACCGGTTTTGTCAAAGTAAGGCTGACGTTCGACAACCGGAAACGGCTCGCCCGTGAGACGAAGATTGTTCGCGTCAAACTCTTGCGCCAGCAGCGTGCTGTCGCGCACGTAGAGCAGGTATCCGGGCAGCGCGTATTCGGCGCGTGAAAAGGTTTGCACCAACAGTTTGGTTTCAGCCGAGTCAATTGACCCGACATAAATACCGTCGCGCTCATTCTGCTCGCTATTCGTGCTAAAGAGAAAATGGCGACCATCAGGAAGAAAATGAAGCCAGTTATTAATATCATCATTCTTCATTAAAAGGGTTGGCGCGCCGCCTGCAGCGGCAACGCGATAAATTTTCCCCTCGGCGTTATAAGCGTCTACAAATAGAATCGTTCCGTCTCGCCCCCACGTTCCCACAGCGTCAGTCTCAGCCGATAAGTTACACACCGTTTGCGGAGAGCCGCCTGCAGCTTCAATCTTCTTGAGTTTTCCTTCCGCAAAGAAAGCCAAGTAGCGACCGTCCGGCGACCAGAAAGGAGAAATCGCCTCTTCCGTGCCGGGAAGGGCTTGTGCGGAAAGCGCATCGAGCGAGCGCACCCAAACCATTTTCTGACCGTCGGCTTCAGCAACGAAAGCAAGACGACGACCATCAGGCGAAATGCTCAGGTTGTGCGACTCCACATCACTGGAAAACCTTGCATTCTCTGGCAGTGAAACCGGAAAACGAACGACGCCCGATTCCATAGGCGCACGGCGGAAATAACTGAGAGCGAAAGGCAACGCCGCGAGAAGACCGAGCAGCATCACGCCCGCAATAATCCAAGCGAGACGCTCGCGGCTCTTCAGCCGCACCGACGGCGGCGGGACAACACCTGTCGTGAATGCTTGAGAGCTGGAAAATCCCGAAACCGCTTCCAGCGCAAATGCCAAGTCGCGCGCCGATTGAAATCTTTCTTCGGGACTTTTTTCCATGCAATGCCTGACGACACGCTCAAGAGCAGGAGCTATCATGCTGTTTGTAGTGGATAAGTCAGGCGGGTCTTCCTTCAGAATGGCATTTAACGCTTCAACCGCAGACTCTCCTTTGAAAGCGCGTTTGCCCGACAGCATCTCATAAAGAACCGTTCCAAACGAGAAGATGTCGACCGTCCGGCGACCAGAAAGGAGAAATCGCCTCTTCCGTGCCGGGAAGGGCTTGTGCGGAAAGCGCATCGAGCGAGCGCACCCAAACCATTTTCTGACCGTCGGCTTCAGCAACGAAAGCAAGACGACGACCATCAGGCGAAATGCTCAGGTTGTGCGACTCCACATCACTGGAAAACCTTGCATTCTCTGGCAGTGAAACCGGAAAACGAACGACGCCCGATTCCATAGGCGCACGGCGGAAATAACTGAGAGCGAAAGGCAACGCCGCGAGAAGACCGAGCAGCATCACGCCCGCAATAATCCAAGCGAGACGCTCGCGGCTCTTCAGCCGCACCGACGGCGGCGGGACAACACCTGTCGTGAATGCTTGAGAGCTGGAAAATCCCGAAACCGCTTCCAGCGCAAATGCCAAGTCGCGCGCCGATTGAAATCTTTCTTCGGGACTTTTTTCCATGCAATGCCTGACGACACGCTCAAGAGCAGGAGCTATCATGCTGTTTGTAGTGGATAAGTCAGGCGGGTCTTCCTTCAGAATGGCATTTAACGCTTCAACCGCAGACTCTCCTTTGAAAGCGCGTTTGCCCGACAGCATCTCATAAAGAACCGTTCCAAACGAGAAGATGTCCGAACGATGATCCACGCCCCGCCCGCGCACTTGTTCCGGCGACATATAACCCGCTGTCCCCATCACCGCGCCCGGTTCGGTGTTGATTCTGCGTGTCGGCGCATCCGCGTGAACTGCGCTTCCGTCCAATGGCTCAATCAACTTCGCCAGACCAAAATCAAGAATCTTAACTCGTCCGTCTTTAGTGATGAAAAGATTTTCAGGTTTGAGGTCTCGGTGAACGATTCCTTTCTCGTGAGCCGCCGCCAGCCCCGAAGCGATTTGCAGCGCGTAATCAATCGCTTTGCGCGGCGGGAGAGCCGCGCCGCTCATTCGCTCGCGCAACGTCTCGCCTTCCAGTAGTTCCGAAACTACGTAAAGCGAGCCGTCGTGCGTAGCCACATCGTAAATTGAAAGAATATTCGGATGATTCAAAGCGCCTGCGGCTTGGGCTTCCTGCTCGAAACGGCGCAGGCGTTCGGCATCGGCGGAAAAAGCCGCCGGAAGAACTTTGATTGCCACGTCGCGTCCGAGTTTAGGGTCTCGCGCGCGGTAAACTTCGCCCATTCCGCCTGCCCCAATTAAAGAGACGATTTCGTAGCGTCCAAGTTTTGTATGAGCAGCAATTGTCATCATACTTCTTTTACTGCGGCAGACCGACGCGCCGCAGCAAATCTTGAAATCGGGGGTCATCGCGCAGGTTATCCCAATCAGACTCGGCGTTAAGAAAACTTAAACTTTCCCGTTCTTGGTAGGCTTTCTCAAGCCATTCAAATGCTTCATGTCGTTTGTTGAGTCGGGCATAAAGCACCGCCATATCCAAAGAATTTGGGGATTCTCCTTTCTGCTGTGCGCTTTCTTCGGTTAAATCAAGCAACTTCTGCCAATAGCCTTTCGCGCCCGATGTTTTGAGAGCGTTAGTAATCTGTATCTTTTCTCTTGCAACCTTCTCCGCATTTCCTCCTGAAAGGATGATACCTTTCTCTCTCTCAGCAAAAGCCTCTTCAAACATTCCCTTTTCCTCATAGACTCTTGCCAAATAGAAATGTGTTCGCACATAGTTCGGGTCTAATTCAATCAATTTTTTGAGATGTTCAATTGCGCGGTCATATTGACGAGCATAATAATATGCCATTCCTAAATCCGTGCTGATGGCGAGCGAGAGCGGGTCAAGTTCTAATGCACGGTTGTATTCGGTAAAACTTTCGTCAAATCTTCCGAGACCCGCAAGAGATTCACCATACCAATGATGAGCCGTCGCATAGTTTGGACTCAGTTCAATGGCGCGTTTGTATTCTCTCTCGGCATTTGCCCAATTCCACTCATAATAAAAGCCTATATTCGCTAGAGCGGCATGAGCTTCGCCAAGTGACTCGTCAATCTCTAAGGCTTTCAGCGCTGCTGCTTTTGCTTTTGGAAATACTTCTCGCCGTTGTAAGTTTGGCACCACGATATAGCTATCGGCTAATCCGACATAAGCCAGCGCATAAGTTGGGTCTTTCTCTATCGCCTTCTGGAAGTATTCAGTCGCTTTATTAACTCCTTCAACTGTCCTTTTGTTCCAGTGATAACGCCCTTGCAAGTAAAGCTGATAGGCTTCTGGATTGACGGTGTAATTTTTTGCTACTTGCTGCTGCTCTGCGCCCGTTAATTTCGCTCGCAGTTTATTTGAAATGTCGCGGGCGATTTCTGTTTGCAGCGAAACAATGTCCGTCATTTTACGATTATATTGCTCGCCCCAAATTTGATTGCCCGTTCTCGCGTCAACCAATTCCAGACTGAGAATTAAATTATCGCCGCGCTGTATGACTCGACCATTTAAGATTGCCTGAACGGATAATTCCGAGCCGACGGTTTGCGGCTCGACTTCTTTTCCTTTATAGCGGAACACTGAGCTTCGCGCTTTAACCGAAAGATTCGGCAGTTGCGAGAGGCTGTTAATCAAAGTTTCCGTCATTCCGTCCGAGAGATATTCAACTTCCGTGTTTCCGCTCGCGTTGACAAAGGGCATTACGGCGATGGATTCAATCTGTCTGATTGGCGAGAGGTATTTGTAGCCGAAGAATCCGCCTGCGAGAACAATCAAACTCAGTAATCCGATGAGCAGATATTTAGTTTTCGGATCGTTTGAAACTGTTTGATTCGTAGTCGTTTGGTTTATTTCGTCTAAAGTTGTCGCTTGCAGAATCTGTGTTTTTGGTTCTGCTTTTTCGGGTGAAACCGTGCGTTCCAATTTATTATGAAACTCTAAATAGTGCTTCGCATCTTTCAAATCTATCAACAAATCCTTTGCCGTTTGATAACGCTCTTCTCGGTCTTTCCGCAGCGTTTTGTTGACGATCCGCTCTATCTCGCCGGGAACTTCGGGTAAAATCTGACTAATCTGTTTCGGTTCGTCCTTTAAGATCGAACTGATGCTTTCCAAAACCGTTTCGCCTTCAAACGCCCGCCTTCCGGTCAGCATCTCGTAGAACACGATCCCGAAACTGAAAATATCGCTGCGGGCATCAATTTTCTTGCCTCTGGCTTGTTCGGGCGACATATAGTTTGCCGTCCCGACGACCATTCCCGGTGAAGTTGACTGCGGTTTGATGGCGGTCGCATCCTCACTCGACCCATTCGCCCCCACCGGCGGCGCTGACAACTTAGCAATGCCGAAATCAAGAATCTTGACCACACCGTCAGGACGAATCATCACGTTTTCGGGTTTGATGTCGCGGTGAACAATGCCCGCCCGATGCGCCGCGTCCAACGCCGAAACGACTTGAATGGTCATCTCAAGCACTGATTTAAGATTGAGCGATTGATTTTTAATATTTGAATGAAGAGTTTCGCCTTCGATAAATTCGGTCGCGATAAAATGAGTGCCGTCAGATTCTCCAATCTCGTGAATCGTGATGATATTTGGATGATTGAGAGCAGAGGCGGATTTAGCTTCACGCACAAAACGACTCATTCTGTCAGCATCTTCGGCAAATTCCGGCGGCAGAATCTTTAACGCGACTTTGCGGTCGAGTTTGGTATCTTGCGCGAGATAAACTTCGCCCATTCCGCCCGCGCCGATGAGCGAGCGAATTTCATAGCGTCCGAGTTGTGTGCCGGGAGCAATAATCATCTTGCCATTTAAGAACGCCGACTTACGGCGCAAGGTTTATGCGGCGAAGTAAATTTTGAAAGCGCGGGTCGGAGCGCAAATCGTCGAATGCCGGATGAACTTTAATCCATTCAAGATTGTCGTCGCGTTCATCAATTGCCTTACTGAGCCATTCCAACGCCTTGTCTTTATCGCCGAGATTGGCGTAGATTTCCGCCACGTAAAACGGCGAATTGCCTTTGCCCTTCGCGTATCTCTGCATCTCGAATTCAAGCGATTTTTGCCAGAAGCCTTTTGCGCCCGACTTTCGATACGCCTCTTTGACCGCCGCCAACTCTTGTTTGTAGTCTGCTATCTCCTCAGGGCTTCGTTTTGAAAAATCAAGACTCTTTTCTTCATTCGCAAAGAACTCCTCGTACCTGTCCTGATACAGATAAGCCATGCTTATCCACCAGCGAGCCCTCATCCAACCGGCGTCCATCTCAAGCGTTTTCTGCGCTTGCGCGATGGCTTCGTCATATCTGCGAGCCAGAAGCAAGATGTGCGTCATGTCCGAATTGATGACGAGCGAAAGCGGGTCAATCTCCTGAGCGCGTTTTATCTCCCGGATAGACTCGTCATGCCGCCCCAAAGCTGCTAAAAACTCGCCGTACCACTGATGAGCCGACGCATAATTCGGATTAAGTTCGATGGCACGTCTGTACTCACTTTCCGCGCCTGACCAGTTCCATTCCCTCGACAAAGATTTCGCCAACGCCGCGTGTGGTTCGCCTAAGCCGGGGTCTAACTCCAAAGCCTTATTCGCCGCCGCACGCAGTTTTTGTTCTCTCTCTTGTCCTTTAACGGGAGACGAACTGACCGCGTAGCAATCAGCCAAGCCCGCATAAGCGAGCGCGTAATTCGGGTCGAGGGCAATCGCTTGTTCAAAATATCCGATGGCTTTTTTGTGTTCCTCCGGTGTTCTTTTGTTCCAATGAAAACGCCCTTTGAGATAAAGCTGATAAGCTTCCGGGTTGACGGTGTGACTTTTCGTTACCCTCTGCTCATCCGCGCCTGACAATCGCGTTCGTAATTTATGCGACACATCACGCGCAATTTCATTCTGCAATGTGACTAGATTCATCATCTGCCGATTGTAATTCTCGCTCCACAAAACTTTTTCCGTGTTTGTGTCAACCAACTCAATATAGAGCGTCAAGTCATGCCCGCGTTGCGCGACTCTTCCGTTCAAAATTGCCTGCACGTTTAGCTCCTCGGCAATTTTCCGCAAATCCGTTTCTTTGCCTTTGTAGCGAAAAACAGAGCTGCGCGCTTTGACGTTTAATTTGGGAATCTGCGACAAACTGCTGATTAAAGATTCGGTCATGCCGTCCGAAAGATACTCGTTATCCGTGTTGCCCGTTTCATTAACAAAAGGTAAAACGGCAATTGATTCAATTTGCGTAGCGTTTGCCGAACGACTTGCGAAAAACCAAACGCCCAATGCGCCAATTGCCGACAGCAAAACTACAAGCGTGACAAGAGAAGCAGATTTATGCTGCTTGATTTCGCTGACAACATACTCTGCGCTTGAAGTCGTCGTCGCATTTCTATTGTCGGTAATTGCCGCCGCGTTTTTGATTATCGTGGCATCTTCGCTCAAACGCGCCGTGCTGACGCTCGGCGCTTTGCTGCCGTATGACGGACGGTGAGAGCGTTCGAGTTCTTCTGTAAACTCCAACTCTCGTTTCAGGTTCTTCAGGTCAATTAGAAAATCTTTAATGGTTTGATACCGCTCGTCCGCATTCTTTTGTAATGCTTTTCGCACAATGCGGTTTAATTCGGCGGGCGTATTTTCATCAAGCGGCGGATGTTCGCTTTTCAAAATCGAAGCAATCGAGTCGCTTATCGTCTCCCCCGCAAACGGCTGTCTGCGGGTAAGCATTTCATAAAGAACAACTCCTAAGCTCCAAATGTCGGTGCGCGCGTCAACCGTTTTACCGCGCGCCTGCTCGGGCGACATATAGGCGACAGTTCCCATAATCATTCCCGCTTTAGTATTCACTTGTGCGCGGGTTTCCGCTTCCGTGTCGAGAGCGTCTTTCCTTTGCTCGACGAGTTTTGCTAAGCCGAAATCGAGAATCTTCACAATCCGGTCGCGCCGAATCATGATGTTTTCGGGCTTGATGTCACGGTGAATGATGTTTGAAGCGTGAGCGACAGACAATGCGGCGGCAACCTGTTCGGCGATTTTTACCGACTCATAGGTGGTTAAATCATTCTTCTCAATTCTTTCGCGCAAGGTTTCGCCGTCAATAAATTCGGTGGCGATAAAGATTCGGTCTTCAACTTCGCCGATTTCGTAAATCGTGATGATGTTCGGATGATTCAGCGCGGACGCGGCGCGGGCTTCTTGTTTGAAACGACTGACTTTTTCCGCATCGCAGCAAAATTCGGCGGGCAAAACTTTTAGCGCAACAAAACGGTCAAGTTCTGTATCGTGTGCAAGATAAACTTCACCCATCCCGCCTGCTCCGAGTTGCGATTGAATTTCATAGCGTCCGAATTTTGCTCCGCTGGCAATCATCTAAAATCTTTAATTAACAAAACATCAGAGGTCGTCGTGCCGCGTGCGAGAACAAGCTGTTTGCCGTCCGGCGACCACGCGAAATTGTATATTTGCTCCGTCTTAAAATCCGTCAACTGTTTGGGTGGCTTGTTGTCTAAAGGGAAACTCCAGACGTTTGTGACGCCGCCGCTTGTGTCTCGTAGATAGTAAAGAGAGCGTCCGTCGGGCGACCAGCGAAAGTTTCCCTTTTTGCCGAGCAAATCAAAGACCTTGATAGGCTCGCCTCCTTCGTAGGGAATAATCGCGTATCTCCATGTTGAATTTACGTCTTTACGATATGAACAGACAATCCATTTTCCGTCGGGCGAGACTTCCGGGGAGTTTGTATATTTGTCCGTCAACTGCACGGCATCGCCGCCATCAATCGAAACTTTCCACAAATAAGGCATTCCCGACCTTTGCGCTGTGTAAATCACCCATCGGGAATCAGGCGTTACAGCGGGGTCCCAGACGCTATTACCGTTTGTCAACTGCTGGCGATTACTGCCGTCCAAATTCATTCGCCAGATATTTGCCTGATCATTGCGGATGGACACGAAAACTATATAACGACCATCTGGCGTAACTTTCGCCCGAAAGTTTGCGCCCGCATCAACAACGGTTAGCTGTTTCTGACCTGTGCCGTCCGCGTTCATAATCCAAATATCAATTGCGCCGCTCGCCAATGAGTCATAGACAACGCGACCGTCGGGGGTCCATGCAATACCCTCTATTCCCTCCAGATTGTTGCCGCCGGATTTAATTTGTACGGCGCGCCCCGCATCCCCGTTTGCAGCAACCCAGATATTAGAAATCCTATTCGATTGGACGGTAACAAGAGCGCCCGAGTCTGCCGTCAGGCTCATACTCGCATAATTGTTAAAGTCAGTCGTAATTCTTCGCGCTTCGCCTTCCGGGTAGGAGAAGCGCCATATTTGTCCGGAATAATTGACAGACCCTTTCTCTACTCCGAGGACGAGAAGCCCGCTCTTATCCGGGAGCCAGGCTATTTGATTTATTTCCTCCCATTCCTTTGTGACGACGGTCTTGCTGGTTCCATCCGCAACATTTACCTCGACGACATCCGCCCGCCCGACGCCCGTCGCCGTCTCGACGATACAGGCGATGGTTTTCCCGTCCGGAGACCAAGCCGGCGACCGTTCGCGCGAAGGAAATCTCTCGGGTGCCTTACGCGAAGCAAGTATTCGTTCACCTGTGCCGTCTGAGTTAGCAATTAATAACGAGCTTTCTTCCGCGCTCGGATATTCTTCGCGCACAAAAGCGAACTGCTTGCCGTCGGGAGAATAACTTACTCCGCCCTGCGCGTGTGTTATCAGTTTCTTTTGAGTGCCTCCGAGAACCGGCATCTGGTAGAGCACCCAATCTACGTTCTTCTCAAACTGGACTTTGGCAAAGTTGATGTAGTTGCTGTCAGGCGTGAATGTGAGACCCCAGTAATAAACATCCTCTGCCGGAGGAATGATCTGTATGTTGCTCGACGCGGTTACTTGCCTTACCCAAAGACTATGCCCTCCGCCTTCATCAACGGTATAAACGACATATTTGCCGTCAGGCGAGATAGCTACATTAACAGATTTCCCGTTTGTGGTCAGCCTTTCAACCTTTATCGCCTGCGGAGGCTTATCAGCTTTACCCCAAAACTTATAGAGTCCAAATCCGATTCCGCCCATTGCCAGCAGAAGCGCGAGAGCGACCACGCCGACCAATTTTTTATGGCGTTTGATTTCACCTGTCAGATATTCCGCGCTTGATGTCGAACGCGCCGCACTTGATTCTTTTGTTTCTACTGTTTGCTCTGCGCTTGAAGTAAGCAATGTCGGCGCATGCGTGTCGCTTGCATTCGAGACATTTTGCGACGAAACGGATTGATGAAGTTCCGCATCGTTAGTCATTTCGCGCCGCAACTCTTTGAGTTCAATCGCCACATCTTTAATCGTCTGGTAACGCTCTTCCGAGTCTTTCGCCAGACAACGACGCACGATACGCTGCAAATCATTTGGAGCATTAGCGTTGAAATCACGAATCGGAGGCGCGGGCGTGTGGATAATCTTATGCAGAGTATCAACAATCGAATCACCGACGAAAGGTTGTCGTCCGGTTGCTGCTTCATAAAGAACGCAGCCGAACGAGAAAATATCGGAACGCTGGTCTATCTCTTTCTTGCCCTGCGCCTGCTCCGGCGACATATAATTGACAGTTCCCATAATCATACCGGGAACGGAGAGAGGTTGCGGCATCATGGCGGTCGCGGCTTCGTTTGACTCATCTGCGTTTATGGTTTGCGGATTCTGTGGTTCGATGAGTTTTGCCAATCCGAAATCCAGAATCTTCGCGTAACCGTCGCGCGAAATCATAATGTTGTCCGGCTTTAAATCCCGGTGCACAATGCCTGCCGCGTGCGCTTTGGTTAATCCGTCGGCAACTTGGGTGAGATATTTCAGAAGTTTTCCGAGCGGAGTTTTCTCTTGATGAATTTTTTCATTGAGCGTTACGCCATCAACGTATTCCATCGCAATAAAGTTCACGCCGTCTGCTTCACCGATTTCATAGATATGCGCTATATTCGGATGATTAAGCGCGGAGGCGGCTTGCGCTTCCTGCTCAAAACGTCGAAGGCGATCTTTGTTTTGGCTGAAATTCGCAGGCAGCAGCTTGATCGCAACAGAGCGTTTCAGACGAGTATCTTCAGCGAGATAAACTTCGCCCATTCCGCCAGCGCCGAGCGGCGAGAGAATTACGTAGCGTCCAAGTTTTGTTCCTTCACTAATCATCTGAAATCTTGGATGAGGACAACATCAGAAGTCGTCGTGCCGCGTGCTAAAACCAAATTTTTTCCGTCCGGCGACCATTTAAAATTGTAAATTTGGTCGGTTTTGAAATCAGTCAACTGCTTAGGTGGTTTTCCGTCTAAAGGAAAACTCCAGATGTTTGATACTCCATTGCGGAGGCTGGTATAGGTCAGAGAGTACCCATCCGGTGACCAGCGAATATTTTCTTCAGTGCCGGGCAAATCAAATACTTTTATGGGCTTGCCTCCGTCAATCGGGATAATCGCGTATCTCAAAGGCATATTGATTCCTTCACTATACTGGCAGGCGATTAACTTTCCATCAGGCGAGACTTCCGGGTTTTCCGCAGCGTATTCGGTCAACTGTACGGCATCGTCGCCGTCAATCGAAACTTTCCAGATAGCAGGTCTGCCTGACCTGTCGGAGCTGTAAAACACCCATCGGGAATCGGGCGACAAGGCGGTAGCCAAATCGCTATTACCGTTTGTCAATTGTTTCGGATTGCCGCCGTCCAAATCCATCCGCCAGAGATTCATCGTGCCGGTGCGCTCGGACGTGGTAACTATGTAACGCCCGTCGGGCGTAACTTTGAAGTCATAGTTTGCGCCCGCATCTACGGTTAACTGCTTCTGACCCGTGCCATCGGCATTCATTATCCAAATATCATCTCCACCGCTCGCCCGCGAGTAATAAACAACTCTGCCGTCGGGCGTCCACGAGAGACCGTCTGTTCCATCTTGATTGTTGCCGCCGGATTTAATTTGCACGGCGCGGCTTGCATCGCCGTTCGGCGCAACCCAAATATTGGAAATTCGGTTGGATTGCGCGGCGACAAGCGCATCGGAATCTGCCGCGAGGCTCATTCCCAGATAATTGGTAAAATCAGTCGTGATTCTTCGCGCTTCGCCGTTTGGATAAGAGATATGCCAAATCTGTTGAGTATAATATGAGGACGCTTTATCCGCCGCAAGAACGAGAAGCCCGCTTTTGTCTTTAAGCCATCCTACGCGCTTAATTTCATACCAACCTTGAGTAGTAATAGGTTTTACAGTTCCATCTGTAATATCCACTTCGACGACATTCATCGGATTGCTGCCCGAATAATCGCCGCCGATGATGCAAGCGATGGTTTTTCCGTCAGGAGACCAAGCCGGAGTTTGTCTTGTCCACCAAGGAAATGTCTCCGGTTTTTTACGCAAGGCGAGAATTCGCTCTCCCGTGCCGTCTGCGTTGGCAATCATCAATGCGCTTTCGCCTAAGTTCGGATGGTTGCCGCGTATGAAAGCGAATTGCTTACCGTCAGGCGAATAACTAACCGCGCCGTCCATACCAGATATCAGCTTCTTTTGAGCGCCACCTAGCACGGGCATTTGGTACAGCGTAGCGAAATTGATTTTTTCTTTCTTTATGGAGTTAAGGTAGTTGCTATCTTTCCTCACAAAGTTAATGTAGTTGCTATCGGGAGTGAATGAAAGCGCCCAATACGACACATCATCCGGAGGAACAATTTGCACATTGCTCGACGTTGCAACTTGCCTTGTCCAAAGGCTTTGCTTTCCGCCTTCATCTAAAATATAGACAACATATTTACCGTCCGGCGAGATGGCGGCATCAACAGATTTGCCGTTTGTCGTTAGCTTTTCGATTTTTATAGCTTGCTGCGGTTTATCAGATTTACCCCAAAATTTATAAAGCGCGAGAGCGATTCCGCCGAGCGCAATGACAAGAATTGATAAAACAATCGCACTACTTTTCTTATGACTTTTAATCCCGCTGACCAGATATTCGGCGCTGGAAGCCGGATGTATGCTTTCCGTTTGCGTTACATAAGCAGTCGAAATCTGAGTGCTGTCTATCTTTGCTTGTGGTGAACTGATTGCCGATTCAACGCTGTTTGATTGTGGCTGAACGGAATATTCCAACGCGGCTTTTTCCTTTAACTCCTGTCGAAGCTCATCTAGCTCAATCGCCACTTCTTTGATTGACTGATAACGCTTATCCGGTTCTTTCGCCAGACATCGGCGGATGATTCTTTGCAAATCTTGCGGTGCATCAGGGTTAACATCTCGAATCTGCGGCGTCGGCGCATGAACAATCTTGTGCAAGGAGTCGAGCGCGTCTTTGCCTTCAAACGCTTTTCGTCCGGTTGCTGCTTCGTAAAGAATGCAGCCGAAAGAAAAAATATCCGAACGATGGTCAATTTCTTCGGTTCTGCCTTGCGCCTGTTCGGGCGACATATAACCGGCAGTTCCCATAATCATTCCGGGAATCGAATGTTGCGGCATCATCGCGGTCGCCGTCTCACCCGTTGAATCGTTTTCCGAGCCGGACGCCCTTTGCGGTTCGACGAGTTTCGCCAGTCCGAAATCTAAAATCTTCGCATAATCGTCGCGGGCAATCATAATGTTGTCGGGCTTCAAATCCCGATGCACTATCCCCGCCGCATGTGCTTTGGCTAAGCCTTCTGCGGTTTGCGTGAGATATTTCAATAATTTTCCGAGCGAAGTTTTTTGCGCGTAAATCTTCTCGTAAAGCGTTACACCATCAACAAACTCCATCGCAATAAAATGCGTGCCGTCTGATTCGTTAATCTCGTAAATATGCGCGATGTTCGGATGATTAAGCGCAGCAACGGCAAGTGCTTCCTGCTCAAAGCGGCGCAAGCGGTCTTCGCTTTGGCTGAATTCGGAAGGCAGCAGTTTGAGCGCGACGGAGCGTTTCAGTCGAGTGTCTTCCGCCAGATAAACTTCACCCATCCCGCCCGCGCCGAGCGGCTTGCAGATTTCATAGCGTCCGAATTTTTTGTTTGCTTCGAGCATCAATTATCTAAAATCGGTAATCATTATGGCATCGGAATTTCCTTCGCCGCGAACGATTGCCACTTGTTTTCCGTCCGGCGTCCATTCGCGGCGGTAGATGCCGTTTTGTTTGAAATCAGTAATTTGTTTCGGCGCGCCGCCGTCTATTGGTTGCAGCCAGAGATTTCCGATTCCGCCGCGTCGGTCAACATACGTGATACCTTTCGCGTCCGGCGTCCATTTCGGTGTCATATCAACTTCAACCGTCGGCGGCACGTCAAAAGTCTTAACAGGCGCGCCGCCTTCAAACGGAATAATTGCTATACGCCAGATGTTTTTTTCATCACTAAAAAAGCAGGCGATAAATTTTCCGTCGGGAGAAACGTGCGGCTCCGTTGCTTCAAAATTGGTTAGCTGCTGCGCTGCGCCTCCTTCAATCGGTATTCGCCAGATAGCCCGTTTGCCAAAAGTCCAAGCCGTATAAACTATCCATTTTCCGTCGGGCGAAATATCCGGGTTGCCTTCGTCTGCCGGCTTGCCCGTCAAAAGAGTCGGGCTGCTGCCGTCAATGTTGATGCGCCACAAATCTTCCCCGCCCTGCGGCGTGGCATAAACGATGTAACGATTGTCGGGAGAAACAACGGGCGTATATTTGATGCGGGCGTCGTTGGTCAACTGTTTCTGATTCGAACCGTCCGCGTTCATTATCCAAACTTCTTCAATGCCGGTCGTGTTGGCGATATAGACAATGCGTTTGTCCGGCGTCCAAGCAATGCCGCGCGCGTAATCGGCTTTGCCTGTGGTAATTTGTTTAGCGCGGCTTATCTCGGCGTTTGGCGAAACCCAAACTCCGGCTGAAAAGTCGGATTCGCGGGCGACGAGCGTTTTACCGTCGGCGGTTATTGTCACATCGGAATAATCGGTTAAGTTCTGCGTCAGACGGCGCGATTCGCCGCCCGGATACGAGATTTCAAAAATTTTGGAAACGCCTTCGCCACCGCCCGTATCGTCCGCGCTGAAAATGATGCCGCTCATATCCGGCAGCCACGCGAGACTGTCTATGGAATCCCATTTGTATTCGCTCAACTCTTTCGACGCGCCGTCCGAAACTCCAATCAAGGCGAGAGTCTGTTTGCGTTCGAGTTTTTTGTCATCTCCAACGCCGCAGGCAATAAATTTTCCGTCGGGCGACCACGCCATCCCGCTGCTAAAATATAGATTGTCAAAAAGCGAAGCCAATTTGCGCTCGCCAGAGCCGTCTGTGTTGGCAACAAACAGAGCCGATTCCGCCGTTTTAGCGTCCCAACGTCCGAAGGCAATCTGTTTGCCGTCGGGCGAAAGCGAACCGCCACGAGTGTTCGAGAAAACTTTTGACAAAGAGCCGCCGAAAGTCGGAACGCGAAAAATCGTATTACTCCGGTTCTCCGCATTAGTGCCGTTGAAATAGATGTAGCTCCCGTCGGGCGTAAAAGCTAAGTAAGTATATTCTTCAACCAAAGCGGGCGCGATAACCTGCACGTTGCTGTTGGTGGAAATCTGTTTGACCCAGAGGCTTTGCTGTCCGCCTTCGTTCTGTACATAAGCGAGAAATTTTCCGTCCGGCGAGATTGCGGCGCGCGAGACTTTGCCGTTTCCCGTGAGGCGCTGGATTTTAAGATTGCTCGGCGCGGTTTGATTAGCTGTCTGTTCCGGTTGTTTGGTGCGAATCTGAACGAAGCGATATAAACTGTAACCCAAAACTGGAATGACAAAAAGCAAAATCGCGGAAACAATAATCGTTTTGATTTTGTTATCTTTGATTTTCGTGGCGATATATTCCGCGCTCGAAGTTGCGTGAATCGGCGCGGTTGTGTCAGTCGTCTGTGTTTGAATTAAAGTTTTTGTCGCTTGCTCGTCGGTGTGAATTTTTGCTGAATTTTCACCGCTCGCATCTCGCAAATTCGGCGCAATTGAATATTCCGTTAAATCCAACTCGCGGGCAAGCGTCTGCAAATCAACCAGAATATCTTGCGCCGATTGGTAACGCTCCTCGCGTTTTTTCCTGAGAGCCTTTTTGATGATGACTTCTAGTTCGGGCGGAACGTCGTAATTAAAACGCGCCATAGCTTCGGGGTGCGCGCGTGTAATTTGCTGAATGGTTTCAGTGATGCTCTCGCCTTGAAACGGCAAGAGTCCCGTCGCCATTTCATACAAGACAACTCCCAAACTCCAGATGTCCGTGCGTGCATCAGTCTCGCGTCCAAGAGCCTGTTCGGGCGACATATACGAAACCGTTCCCATCACCACGCCCGGATTTGTTTTCACTTGTGTTGCGGCTTCGCTTTGGGCTGATTCCGTCGTTTTGGAAATTTTCGCCAAACCAAAATCCAAAACTTTGATGCGCCTGCGTTTTGTCAGCATCACATTTTGCGATTTGATGTCGCGATGCGTGATTCCTTGTGAATGCGCTTCGTCAAGGGCGTCGGCAATCTGCGCTCCGATCTGGACAATTTTCGAAACGGACAAAGGGCGACCCGCAATTTTTTCATCAAGCGAAACGCCTTCGACATATTCCATCGCAATATAATGAACACCTTCTGATTCACCAATCTCGTAAATGTGCGCGATGTTTGGATGATTCAAACTCGAAGCGGCGCGGGCTTCCTGCTCAAAACGCCGCAGGATATCGGTGTTTGAGGTCATGCTTTCGGGAAGAAGTTTCAGAGCGACGCGCCTTCCTAGCCGCGTGTCTTCCGCCAGATAAACTTCGCCCATTCCGCCCACGCCGAGTTTGGAGATGATGCGGTAATGCGACAAGTTTATTTTAAGCGAAGACTCTTCCATCTATCTTTTTCAAATTACTGTGGTAATCCAATTCGTCGCTGTAGATCTGTAAATCGCGGGTCTGACCGAATGTGGTCATAGATTGGCGATTTTAGATATATCACTTCCGCCTCTCTCTGCTCATAAGCCTTTTCCAGTAAAGCAAATGCTTGGTCATTCTCTCCAAGCTGCACATAAAAAGACGCTTCGATACTTAACGGGGGCGAATCCACTGAATCCGATGCACGTCTTTTTTCAGCAATCTCAATTTGTTTGCGCCAATAGCCGTTTGCGCCTGATTTTTTATAGCCCTCTCTTAACGCCGCTGCTTCTTTAGCGGCTTCGTCTGGTGATACGCCGTTAAGAATGGAATGCTTTTCAAATTCCGAAATAGCTTCCTCATACATTCCCTTTCCTTCGTAAGCAAGCATTAAATACAGATGTGTGCGGGGGAAGTTTGTATCCATTTCTACTGTCTTTCGCAACTGTTCTATTGCTTGGTCATACTGACGGTCTTCTTTGTAAGTAAATCCCAATTCCGCACTAATTATCAAAGAGAGAGGGTCGAGTTCATGCGCCCGTTTCATTTCGGCGATGGCTTCATCATTTCGCCCTAACACAAGTAAATGCTCGGAATACCATTGACGAGCAGTTGCGTCGTTGGGATTGAGTTCGATTGCTCGTTTGAACTCCTTTTCAGCTTCTGGAAAATTCCAATCATAATCCGCTTTAATGCTTGCCAAAGCGGTGTGAGCATCGGCAAGAGTTTCATCCATCTCCAACGCCTTCATTGCCGCCGCCCTTGCCTTTTCGTATGGCTCTTTTGGAGAAGTCCTCGTGTAATTAGGGATTAAAATATATGCTTGGGCAAGACCTGCGTAAGCCAAAGCGTAAGACGGGTCTTTATCAACCGCCTGCTGGAAGTAATCAACGCTTTTCTTTACATCAGCCCCTGTTCTTTTATTCCAGTGGTATCTGCCTTTCAAATAAAGCTGATATGTTTCTGGATTTGCCGTGGAGTTCTTTGATAGTTTCTGCTCATCCGCGCCAGATAATTTTGTTCGCAGTTTTTGTGAAACATCCCGCGCAATCTCGCTTTGCAACACTACGAGGTCAGTCGTTTTGCGGTTGTATTGCTCACCCCAAATCTGATTTCCCGTCAGCGCATCAACCAATTCAAGACTAAGAATTAAATTATCGCCTCGTTGCGCAACACGCCCGTTTAGGATTGCCTGCACGGTCAATTCTGTGCCGACAGTTTTCGGGCTAACCGTTTTACCTTTGTAGTGAAACACGCTGCTTCGCGCCTTTACCGAAAGACGCGGAAGCTGTGAAAGGCTGTTAATCAAAGTTTCGGTCATTCCGTCTGACAAGTATTCAACATCAACATTTCCGCCTTCATTAACAAACGGCATTACGGCTATTGATTCGATTTGTTTTGTATTTGCAAAACGATTAGCGAAATACCAATAACTAATACCTATCGCCGCAACTAATAAAATCGCCAAACCAATAGCAAAACTGCGCTTATGTTGTTTGATTTCTGTAACAACATATTCGGCACTCGAAGTTGTATGCGCAACATCTGATGTTGTGGCATTAAGAATTTGTGTCTTTGTTTCTTCTCGATTTGGTGGAGCGGTTCGTTCTAATTTACTTTGAAACTTCAATTCTTCTTTTACATCTTCCAAATCAACGAGCAAATCCTTCGCAGTTTGATACCGTTTTCCGGCGTCCTTTTGCAATGTCTTTCTGACAATGCGTTGTAATTCCGATGGTAGGCTTTCATCAAGCAATTCAACGTCTTTTGTCAAAATTGCGGCAATCGTATCATTGGTTGTTTCGCCTGTAAATGGTTGTCGGGTAGTGAGCATTTCATACAAGCAAACTCCTAAACTCCAAACGTCTGTTCTTTCGTCAACTTCTTTGCCACGCGCTTGTTCCGGCGACATATACGCCACAGTTCCCATTATCATTCCAGCTTTTGTATTAATCTGAGCGCGGGTTTCGGCTTCGGCATCAAGTATGTCTGGCTTTTTCTCAACCAGTTTCGCCAGACCAAAATCAAGGATTTTCACATAACCATCACGCCGAATCATTATGTTTTCTGGCTTGATGTCGCGGTGAATAATATATGCTTGGTGGGCAACCGATAATGCTGCGGCAATCTGTTCGGCAATTCTGACTGATTCATAAACACTCGAATCGTTTTTCTCAATCTTTTCACGCAAAGTTTCGCCTTCTATAAATTCTGTGGCGATAAATAGTTGGTCGCCTGTTTCTCCAATCTCGTGAATAGTGATGATGTTCGGATGATTTAGGGCAGATGCGGCTTGTGCTTCACGTTCAAAACGAAGCAAGCGTTCTTTATCGGCGGCGATATTTTCGGGTAGAATTTTGAGCGCTACTTTGCGATGAAGGCGAATGTCTTCCGCTAGATATACTTCGCCCATCCCGCCTGCTCCAATTTGAGAGATGATTTCGTAACGCCCAAATTTTTCGCTTGAAACCATATAATTTCGTCGAAAATTACTTGAACGCAGATTATAACAGAATTTTAAGTGGTTTTTGCGTTATCCTTTATCAAAATCAAATCGCTGTTGATGATGCCGCGCACGATAATGAGTCGTTTACCGTCGCGCGACCAGTCAAAGTTCAAGATAACGCCGGAGTTAAAATTCGTCAGTTGTTTAGGTGAACTGCCCGGAGTGCTAAGAGGTGCGTTGAAAAGATTCGGAACGCCCTGCTGACCGAGAAAAGTGATGGCTTTATTATCAGGCGACCACCTGTAATTCCACCCCAAGTCCATATCAATTTCCTTTTCAATTTTCCCGATATTATTTTCCTTTACGCCGGATAATTTAAATAAATTTTTAAATTCTAGATTTTGCCTATTAAAAGATTGTGATGTAAAGGCAAGATATTTTCCGTCCTTTGAAAGGTTTGGAAAAGCGTCGTTCATCGGGCTCTCGGGAAAAAGGATTTCTCCCTCGTCCCCGTCAATTGAAATTTTTATCAATTTCGATTTGTTTCTCTCTTCCGAACCTCTCTCGAACACAATTGTTCTGCCGTCTTTTAATATTTGCGGACGCAAATTCATCCCGTTATCGCTCTTTGTTAGCTGAACCGGATTTTTGCCGTCTGTTTCCATCCGCCAAATGTGAAAATTCCCAGTCCGGTTTGAAGAAAATACAATAAAGCGATTGTATGATGAATCAGCGTTTTATTTTCGCTGGTCAGCAGCAAACCTTGAAAGCGCGGGTCTGGGCTTAAATCATCAAAAGCTTGTTCGGTTTTGATGAGGATGACTACACGATTACATCTTCGTCGTTCTTGCCCGGCGGGAAAACAGGAAAAAAAACCTTGATAAATATTGTATCCCGAAACAATAAGGGTCAGCCTTTTGAGTAGAGTTTTAGGTTCAACCTCAGAGGTTGGCAACACACCTATTTCATAACATCTATCACTGATTGCTTTTGCGTGCGAGAGAATATAAATTATAGCTAAGAGGTTGAAAAATAATTATGTCAAAAGAGGTTATAAATGTCGGCGGAGAAGACCGAGTTGTTCGAGAAGACACGGCAAAATCTTATCGCGGCACGGTTTGGGCGCTGTTGAGCGTTTTGGGTTTTATCATAGTTTTGGCTATTTTGTTTATCGTGTTTTTCGGTAAATCCTTAACCGACAGCAGACCGAACGAAAGCCCTTCCCAAATCGAGAATAGAAGACAATAAAAATAGTGGTGAATTATGAATGGTGAATAAAAGAAGTTATTCTGCCTGATTATTTACCGTTCATAATTCCCACTTTCTTCTCATTAATCATTCACCACTCACCATTTACCATTAAAACAGATGTTAGTTTTAGGCATAGAGAGTTCGTGCGACGAGACGGCGGCGGCGGTCGTGCGCGATGGGCGCGAGATTTTGTCGTCCGTAATTTCTTCGCAAATTGAGCTGCACAAACCATTCGGCGGCGTTGTGCCGGAACTTGCTTCGCGCGAACATCTTGAGAAAATCGAGCCGATTGTTGAACAGGCGTTGGAGCAAGCAAGCGTTTCGCTTAAAGATATTGAAGCAATCGCCGTAACACAAGGTCCGGGTCTTGTCGGTTCGCTTCTGGTCGGCGTTTGCTACGCCAAAGCGTTGGCGTTCGGTTTGGACATTCCGTTCATTGGCGTCAATCACATCGAAGGTCACGTTTTTTCGGTTGCATTTGAAAATCCGCCAATTCGATTTCCGGCGCTTGCCTTAATCGTCTCGGGCGGACACACAAATATTTTTTTTATTCCCGAAGCCGGTCTATACAAAGTTGTTTCGCGCACGCGCGACGACGCTGCGGGTGAAGCATTTGACAAAGTGGCAAAAATGCTCGGACTCGATTATCCGGGCGGACCGGTTGTCGAAAAGCTGGCAAAAGAAGGCGATGCGAGCAAAGCAAAATTTCCCGTCGCAAAGATTTCCGACGGCAGAACGGATTTCAGTTTCAGCGGTTTGAAAACCGCCGTTGCACGTTACATACGCGAAAATGACATCAAGCCGGTTGCAGAGGGCGACGAAGCGCCTTCGCAGCAAATAAAAGATTTGTGCGCGGGCTTTCAAGCGACGGTCGTCAAATCTCTGGTCGGTACGATGGAAAAACTCGCCGTCGAACTGGAGCCGAAAACCTTAATCGTCGCTGGCGGCGTTGCGTGCAACAAAGCACTGCAGGAAGCGGCGCAAAGAACCGCCGACAAATTAAATCTTCCAGTCTATTTTCCGTCGAAACATCTTTCCACAGACAATGCGGCGATGATTGCAGCGGCTGGGAATTTTCACCTCGAACGCGGCGAGCGTGCCGATTTGCGTATGACGGCGGATGTTTCGATGCGCCTGCAAAACCTTGAAAACGAAGATGCCGAACTCAAGAGAAGGAAGGTTCGCTACCGTCTGTAAATTTTCGGTAGTCTCCTAAATTTGTGTTGCCGGAAAATAATTGTATTTGAAGCCTGGAGAGGGATTTGTGAGAAAAGAAAAAGACTAGCTAATAATTAGCTAGTCTTTTTTCAACTTTTAATTTTTGGTATTATTTACTAATATCCACGGCGATTCCGGATAATGCGGTTTGAACGGTTGTTTCGTCTGTAACCTTCTCCGTAACCTTGAAGAAATCCGGTACGGTAAGCCTGTCTCTCACGTTGATTATTTTCGCCTCCGGCTCTTCGGTAATCACTTTCTGCTTGAGCATTTGCACGGCGTCTGGCACGAGCATCTTCAGCACCTTCGCGTAAGCCATCTTCATAACCCTCTTGCCGAGCGTCACGTCGGTCTTCACGACGTTCCTGTCTATCTTCTCTCCGGTCACGACGCTCCCGCTGCATTGTTTGGGCATTAATGTCTATGCCTGACAAAAGCAGAAAGCTAAAAAGTAAAGCTAAACCTATTCCAAATCTCTTAATTGTGCGTTTTGTTGATTTGTTTGTATTCATATATAAGTTTTGTGGGAGCAATAAGCGTGCCTTTCAATAAATATCTGGTTTTACCCGCCTCTGTAAGCTGATTGTCGTTTATTGGTTTATTTATCAACCCAAAAAGGTATGGAATTAGTCCACTTGAGTTTTAATTGATATTGAAATTTTTAAATAATTAGTCTCAAAAACGGTCGTTTCTGACACGCTTGTTAGTTTACAGCAGTTTGGGTTTTGGATACTAACTTTCTTGTTTTCATACTGTCCAAAAACTATACCTCAAAAACCTTGTTAAAAATTAGATTTAATTTATAATTGTCTGTAAAACGGACCGTTTTGGGAACTGGGTATATTCAAGTGGAAGTTAGAGAAGGGTTTCGGGTTCTTTCAGCTTATATGACAGCCAAAGGCGAAAAGTTTATACTGCACCCCGCTAAGACAAAGTGTTATGAAGTTCTCTATTCTACTTAATATGAAAGATGCGCATTTTAGCACTGAATCAAGAAAAGATTGGGTTACTCTTTCTTATTTAGAGGTGCTCTTTAAATCACTCGCAGCAATTCTTTTCAATAATAAATAAGGTTGGGTTAGTACACTCATAAAATAAGCAATTAGGGGTATTTAATTGGAAATCTACTTTCACATTTACTTTTGGCTTTTTAAAGTAATCTAACCTTATCAACAAATTTATTTACTATAAGTGTGAGTTAATATGTGAGTAAACTAAAACGGGCACTTGATAAGTGCCCATAAGTTACTGTAAATAATGGCTCCGCAGGTAAGACTCGAACTTACAACCCTTCGGTTAACAGCCGAATGCTCTGCCATTGAGCTACTGCGGAAAAACGCTCTGATTTTTATATTGCCAAAGCGAATTAAAAGATTAAGAATTTCGTTTTATAAAGTCAAGTCCGGCTTTTGAAATTGGAAACAAATATGGTCGTGTAACAGAAAAGATGTTTGAAAGAAAGGACAAGCTAAAATTCAAGTGTGCAATTTGAATCAATAACTTGTCCCGCTTGTTCAAGCCTGAACATCAAGAAGAATGGCACAAACAAGCAGACA
>MWYY01000038.1 GCA_002050355.1 Acidobacteria bacterium 28-9 | reverse complement strand
TGTCTGCTTGTTTGTGCCATTCTTCTTGATGTTCAGGCTTGAACAAGCGGGACAAGTTATTGATTCAAATTGCACACTTGAATTTTAGCTTGTCCTTTCTTTCAAACATCTTTTCTGTTACACGACCTATTTTACGAAGGTTTTAATTGCAATAAAAAAGAAATAAAAGGTTTCAAGACAAAATCCACATTAACAAAAATCAAATATAATGCCGCATCCGAAAGTTTTACACAGAGAAAAAACCGCGCTGGTTGTCGTTGATTTGCAGGAAGCCTTTCGCAGCCCGATAAACGATTTCGCGCAAATCGTTTCGCGCGCTTCTATTGCCGTGCGCGGATTTCAAACGTTAAATTTGCCGATTATTGTTACCGAACAATACCCGAAAGGTTTGGGCAGAACGGCGGAAGAAATTCTTTTCAGCTTGCCAACGGAATTTGAGTTTGTCGAAAAATCCGCCTTCAGCTCGTGCGGCTCAAACTCGTTTATAGAAAAACTTCGAGCGACAAACGCTTCTCAAATTGTTTTGTGCGGTTTAGAAACGCACATTTGCGTCAATCAAACCGCGCATGATTTATTGAGCGAAGGTTTTGAAGTCCACGTTCTAACCGATTGCGTCGGCTCGCGCTTTACGCAAGACAAAGAAACCGCACTCCGGAAAATGCAGATAAGCGGCGTCATTCCTTCAACGGTCGAAATGGCGCTTTTTGAACTTTTGCGCGACTCGAAACACGAACAATTCAAGGCTATACAAAATCTTATCAGGTGATCAGCTATCAGTTGTCAGCAAAAGCAAGATTTTTATCCTGACCGTTGTCTACTTAAAACTGACCGCTGAAAACTGACAACTGACCATTTTTATGGAAATTTTATCTTCTCTCAATCCGCCGCAACGCCAAGCCGTCGAGCAAACTGAAGGTGCGTTATTAATTTTAGCGGGCGCAGGTTCGGGCAAAACGCGTGTTATAACTTTGCGTATCACCTACCTCATCGCTGAAAAAAATGTTCCGCCCTTTAACATTCTGGCTGTTACGTTTACAAACAAAGCAGCAGGCGAGATGCGCGAGCGCGTCAATACTTTTTTGCAAGGTCAGAAACTGCAAAGCGCGCCGCTGATTGCAACATTTCACAGTCTCTGCGTGAGAATTTTGCGGCAAGATATTGAACATCTCTCGGAAGGCTACACGAAATCTTTTACGATTTACGACACGAGCGACCAGCAAAAAGTTATCAAAGCGTGTGTCAAAGACATCGGTTTGGACGAAAAACAATTGTCTGCGCGGCTTGTGCAAAGCCAAATCAGCGCCTCGAAAAATCGCGGCGAAGATTATGAAATGTATGCGTCAAGAGTTGAGTATGCCGACGAAAGACGCGCTGCGATTGCCCGCGTCTTCAAAATGTACGAAGAACGCCTTAATAATGCCAATGCGCTCGACTTTGACGATTTGCTGATAAAAACCGTACGGCTGCTGCGAAAGTCTCAGGAAATCCGCGACAAATATAACAATAAATTTAAATATATTCTGGTTGACGAATATCAAGATACGAACGCTTTACAGTTTGCTTTAATTCAATACTTGACGGAAAAGCAGCAGAACATTTGCGTTGTCGGCGACGACGCGCAGTCAATCTACGGCTTCCGTGGCGCTGACATCGGAAACATTCTTTCATTTGAAGAACATTATCCGAATGCGAAAGTCATAATGCTCGAACAAAATTACCGTTCGACGCAGACTATTTTAGATGCCGCAGACGCGATTATCAGCAATAACGAAGGGCGCAAAGAAAAGAAACTCTGGACAAAAAAAGACGGCGGCGAGAAGATTTTTTATTATCAAGCGTTTGACGCAGACAATGAAGCGCGTTTCGTCGCTTCTCGAATCGAAGAACATCAGCGTCGTAATCTGCAAGACAGAATCGCCGTTCTTTACCGCACGAACGCGCAATCGCGCGTGTTTGAAGACGCTTTTCGGCGTCTGCGGATTGATTACAACATCGTCGGCGGATTTTCTTTCTACGAGCGCGCCGAAGTCAAAGATGTCATTGCTTATCTGAAACTTGTCTTAAATCCGTTTGACGATATCGCACTGCTCCGCGTCATCAACACGCCAACGCGCGGTCTCGGCAAAACGACGCTTGACGAATTGAGTTTTCGTGCCAGAGATTTCGGTGTTTCGCACTGGGAAGCGCTTGCGATTATTACGGACGAAAAATACGACCAGCCGTTGAATATAACGGCACGGGCTTTGGAGGCGTTAAGAAACTTTAAAAAAGTTATCGAAAAATTGCAGGTCAAACTAAGCGAAAGCTCGCAAACCAATAAATCTGTAACCGAGGTTGTTATGGCAGCAATCGAAGATACGGGTTACGCAAATATGCTGCGCTCAGAAAATTCGGACGAATCGGCGACAAGATTGGAAAACCTGGAAGAACTGGTTAATGCTGCCGTAGATTATGACAAACAGGAAGAATACGGCTTGCGCGATTTTATAGACCACGCCGCTTTGTCTTCGGATATGGACAAATTCGACCGCAATGCAACGGTTACTTTGATGACGGTTCATTCGGCAAAAGGTTTGGAGTTTCCGATTGTGTTTCTTGTCGGTTTGGAAGACGGGATTTTCCCGCACTCGCGCAGCATCAACGAACCGAAGGAACTCGAAGAAGAACGCCGTCTTGCTTATGTGGCAATCACGCGCGCCGAGAAAATTTTATATGTTACTCACTCGATGCGCCGCCGCGTTTACGGCGAGGAAATGACGGCTGAACCATCACAGTTTTTGAACGAATTGCCGCTCGATTTGATACAGGATTTATCGCGCGGCTCAAGCTGGCTTTCATTTGCCAGGAGTTCCGCTACACAAAATAACAAACACGCGGCAACTGCTCTGAGCGGCGAAACAATTTCTGAAAAACCGAAAAATCTGTACACCGGAAAAACCTACAACAACGCGGAAGCAATTGCGGAATTTTTCAAAAAAAAGACCGACGGTCAGCAATCGTCAACCGGTAATCAGTCGTCAATTTTCGCCAGCCGGGAAGAAGAATCAAAACCGCTTTCCGGTATGGATAAATTAAGAGCGTTATCATCGCAAAATAAGAATCCGCCATCTGCAATCTCAAATCCGAATTCATTCGTTCCCGGCTCGCACGTTCGCCACGCCAAATACGGTAAAGGTTTGGTTCTGCGGCGCGAAGGCACAGGCGACAACGTAAAACTCACCGTCAGCTTCCCCGGTTTTGGACAAAAGAAACTCATTGAGAAATTTGCCAATCTTGAAAAGGCTTGAGGAGAATCGGTTAAGCGTCAATCGGACTCCGCACGACAACCCGGTTGTTTTGCAAAACGTGCGTGTAAATCATTGTGGTTGAAATTTCTTTGTGTCCCAACAAATCCTGAATCGTTCGGATATCTTGACCGTTTTGAAGATGCGTGACAAATGAATGTCGAAGAGTATGCGGACTAGCTTTTTTGGGAATGCGGCTTTTGGTGAGCGCCGTCTTAAATGCCTTTTGCAGAGTCGAAGCTGACCAGTGATGTCTGCCTGTTTTATCGTTGCGCGGATTCTTGCTCAGACTTTTTGACGGAAAAACAAATTACCAAGCCCATTCCTTTTCGGCATTCGGATATTTCTGCGCCAAAGCAAACGGCATTTCCACTCATCCAAGCCCGCGCCGCAAATCCTGCTCGTATAATTTCTGCGCCGCCGAAAGTTGTTTTTGAAGCGGCTCAATCAACTTTGTCGGCAACACGGTAAAACGGTCTTTGCCGCCCTTGCCGTCGCGCACAACGATTTGCCGAAATCCAAAATCCAAATCCTTCACGCGCAGGCGCAACGCTTCTTGCAGACGCAGACCAGCTCGAGCAAGTTTTCTTAAATTTATTTCTAAACGCCCGCGACGCGATGTCAAACGGCGGCAGGCTTTTTGTCAAAACAACAAACGAAAAAAGCGAAATCAGAATAGAGATAGCCGATGATGGAAAAGGAATCGAAGAAAGAGATTTGAAAAAAATTTTGACCCGTTTTATACAACCAAATCCGCCGGAAGCGGTACCGGATTAGGTTTAGCCGTTTGCTACGGAATAATTACGGCGCATCATGGAAAAATCGAAGTTTCTCGAAACGATTCAAACGGAACGATTTTTTCGATATTTCTGCCGACGAATAAAAAAGCGGCAGATTAGACCGTTTGCCGCTTTTAAAAAACTTTACATATAATAAAATTGAACAAGGTTTCTTGACAGTGATAAATTTTCAATGCACTTTACTCGTTACAATTCTTTTTCATTCAGTTTTAAGGAAAAATTAAAATGAAAAATCGCATTTCTTGTGTTCTTATTTTTTTGGCAATCAGCGTTTCCGCTTTTGGACAACAGAAACCCACTGCTTTTGTCGGCGCGAGAATAATTCCAATTGTCGGACAGCCGATTGAAAACGGTGTTTTGATAATTCAGAACGGAAAAATTACCGCCGTCGGCGACGCGCGGACTATACGCCTTTCGTCCGACGTGCAAATTTTCGACGTTCAGGGCAAAACGATTATTCCCGGTTTAGTTGACTCGCACAGTCATATCGGCGAAGGCGCGGGCGCTGACGGTTCGAGTCCGATTCAACCGGACGTTCGCCTTTTGGATTCGTTAAATCCGCGTGCCGCGAGTCTTCAACGCGCTCAGTCGGGCGGAATCACAACCGTTAACGTAATGCCCGGCTCGGGTCATTTAAATAGCGGTCAGACGCTTTATTTAAAGTTGCGCGACGACGCTAACACGGTTGAAGATTTATTGATTTACGACAAAGCCGGAAACTACGCGGGCGGAATAAAATTCGCCAACGGTACTAACCCTCTTCGTTCAGGCGGTGGAAATTTTCCCGGTACCCGCTCAAAATCCGCAGCGCTCGTCCGCGAACAATTCGTCAAAGCTCTGGATTACCGAGATAAAATTCGCCGCGCCGGAAAAGACGCGACAAAATTGCCGGCTCGTGATTTAGCGATGGAAGCTTTGGTCGAAGTGCTTGACGGAAAACGAACCGTTCATTTTCACACGCACCGTCACGACGATATTATGACGGTTTTGCGTCTGCAAAAAGAATTCGGATTTAAGGTTGTTCTGCACCACGTTTCCGAAGCGTGGAAAGTCGCCGACGAAATTGCAAAAGCCAAAGTTCCTTCTTCAATAATTTTAATTGACAGCCCGGGCGGAAAGCTCGAAACCGTTGATATTAAATTTGAAAACGGCGCGGCGCTCGAAAAATCAGGTGCGCTGGTCGGTTTTCACACCGACGATTACATTACCGATTCGCGCTTTTTCCTGCGCTCAGCCGGACTCGCCGTGCGTGCTGGAATGTCTCGGGAAAAAGCTTTATACGCAATGACGATGGCAAACGCGATTATGCTTGATTTGCAAACTCGGGTTGGTTCTCTCGAAGTCGGTAAAGACGCCGATTTTATCGTGCTTTCCGGCGAGCCGCTGAGCGTTTACACACACGTTTTACAAACCTGGGTCGAAGGCAAAAAGGTTTTTGACCGCTCGGACGCAAAAGATTTATTAACGGCGACGGGCGGTTTCGGCGCCGGCACCGACAGATTTATTCATATTGATTGCTTCGACGACGATTTAGGAGGCGAGAAGTAATGAAAAATTCAAAACTCAAAATTCAAAATTTATATTTTTTACTCGCTTTTCTGCTTGCCGCACACTGCCTATCGATTACTGCGTCGGCGCAAATTGCCGTGCGCAGCGAAACGGTTTGGACAATGGCTGGCGAACCAATCAGCAACGGCGTAGTTTTGTTGAACAAAGGTAAAATCGAAGCTGTCGGAACGGCAAATCAAATAAAGATACCGAGCAATTACCGCGTAATTTTCGCTAAAGTCGTTACGCCCGGTTTGATTGACGCGCACAGCGTTATCGGTTTAGCCGGTTATATGAATCAGCCGCACGAGCAGATGCAAATTGAAACGTCTTCGCCGATGCAGCCTGAGCTTCGCGCCATAGACGCTTACAACCCGGAAGAAAAACTTATCGAATGGGTCAGAAGTTTCGGCGTGACGACGGTTCATACCGGACACGCGCCCGCCGCGCTCGTTTCCGGTCAAACGATGATTGTGAAAACCTTCGGCAAAACCGCCGACGAAGCCGCAATCGTTCCGTTGGCGATGATTGCCGTAACACTTGGCGACAGTTCGCTGGCAGGCGGCGGGAAATCTCCGGGAACGCGCGCCAAACAAGCCGCGATGCTTCGCGCCGAACTGATAAAAGCCTTTGAGGCAGTTCGCAAAGCCGATAGAGCGAAACCAGATCGAACTAATCAAAATAACGTGAACAATCGAAACGCCGAAAACAATCCGACAAATAACGACAACAGCCCGAATGTCAGCAATCCGAATTCGATGTTGAATAATCCGCCGACGCAAAACAATCAAAACCAGGGCAATCAAAATTCATCTTCACAAACAACAACTGATTTGCGCGGAGCTATGATGCAAAACGTTGCGCGTGGTCGCATTCCGCTTCTCGTGACGGCGCACCGCGCTCAGGATATTATGACGGCGATTCGTTTAGCCAAAGAATTTAATATCCGCATCGTTCTCGACGGCGCGTCGGAAGCGCATCTTGTTTTAGACGAAATAAAAGCGTCTGGCTTTCCCGTTATCGTTCACCCGACAATGTATCGCGCGGGCGGCGAGACCGAAAATTTGAGTATGGAAAACGCCTCGAAATTAAAACGGGCGGGAATTTCATTCGCTCTGCAAAGCGGTTATGAAACTTACGTTCCAAAAACACGCGTTGTGTTGTTTGAAGCAGGAGTTGCAGCAGCAAACGGTTTATCCATGCGGGACGCGCTCGCCACAATCACGATTGACGCAGCAAAAATTCTCGGACTCGATCGTCGAATCGGCTCGCTTGAAAAAGGAAAAGACGCAGATTTAGCATTGTATGACGGCGACCCGTTTGAATATACAACGCATTGCACCGGAACGATTATCAACGGACAAGTTGTGAGCGAAACGGTCAGATAAACATAAAGGCGAAAGGTTGAGAAATTATTTACTTTTCGCCTTTTAACTTCTCCAAAAGCGAATTACTTTCTAAACGCATTACAACCGCTCGCATCAATCTTCGCCAGATAATTTAAAGCGTGACGATAACCGATGTAAACGCTTTGCGTGTTTACGTTTTCCAATTTGTCGTTCGAGTCGTGCAGATAATCTCGCCATTTGTCGGAAAGACCGTGTATGGAAACCGCCGGAATTTTTTGCCGCCGAAATGATTCTGAATCGGAGCTGGTAAATTCGATTGAAGCGTCGCTAAATGGAATTTTTAATTCGCTCGAAACTTCCTTTGCCAAATTGGTTAGTTTGGAATCCGAGATGTTTCTCATCACCTGCGGAAAAGTAAAACCGAAACTGTCAAAATTAGCCATCGCGCAGTAATTTATTCGCTTTTCTTTCGGAATCGACCGCGCTATTTCGTCCGAACCGAGAAGTCCGAGTTCTTCCTTTCCAAAAGCGGCAAAAACGTATGTTTTATTCGTGTTAAAATCTTTCATTGTACGGTAAAGATTGGCAATTATCACGATTCCCGTCCAGTTATCAATCGCTCCGCAACCGCTGCTCGTCTTATCGTAATGAGCGCCGATAATAACTATGTCATCAGTTTTGCCTTTTTTTTGTAATAACTAAGTTTTCAACGTCTTTTATCTTTTCTATTTTTAAATCCGTATCTTTCGCGCCCATTTTTTGAAACAATTTTTTGACCGCTTCGAGACGCTCTTCGTTTTTACAAACATTTAGCTTTATGTCATCTTTGATTTCGTTTTCAGAGGAAGTGATTACTTTTTGCGGTTGGCTAAAAGCTGAAAAAGCCAATAACAAAACTAAAATTAAAATCGCAACAACGTTTTTAATTTGTATAAATTTAATGCACTTGAGTACACAACCAAATATTATTGCTTATGTTTGTTGGGGACATCCGTCTGGTTACGTTGAAGCAGAACTTTCTCCTGATTGGCTCGAAGTTTCCGACGATGTGCTTGAAAATTTGTATGCAGATTTGTCGCGCCTGTCTGAGAGTCTTGTGGAAGCCGTGCAAACGAGAAAACCAGGCGACGAGTAAATCAAGACACGCCCAACAATTTAATGGACGTGAGGGCTAAACAGAGACTTTGTGATGGCATTCCCAGTTAATTTTTAGCTTGTGCAGGAGAAATTGCCCAGCGTCAATTCAGGGGTTATTTAGATTTTTGGAAAAATTACCAATTATTTCGCGCCCGCAGATTTGTAATGTGCGCTGTGTGATGTCTGCTGTGCCAATCGTAGAGTGCGAGCATTTTTTCCAGAGTCCACACTCCAGATTCTGGATGAATTAATTCTCTTTTGAAATCTTCTCCGGTCATCGCCATCAACAATGTCGCCCAGCGTAGATGCATGCCTTGAATAATTTTCATAGAGACATCTATCGGCATTTGGCTGTCCGCTAGTTCCGCCCACCGGTCTTCAAAATACGGGCGAATTGTCGGCGCATTTTCAGTCAGTGAAAGTTTAAATCTGACAAACGCATTCAGATGACTGTCAGCGACGTGGTGAATCGTCTGCCGAATTGTCCAACCATCGGGGCGATACGGCGCGTCTAGCTGCCTTTCATTCAGACCCGAGACCGCTCCTGCCAGATTATCGTGAAGGGCGAGAATTGTTTTGATATATTCAACGCGCAGCGCCGGTGTTACGACAACATTTTTATCGAATTCTCCAATCGGATAACGTAAATCTTCGATCATCGTCTAATCTCCAAAATAATTTTCAAATCTTGTAAATTCCTTCAAAAAGGCAAGTTTGACAGTTCCGGTCGGACCGTTTCTCTGCTTTGAAATCAAAAGCTCTGCAAGCCCTGCGTTTTCTTCCGAAGGTTTGTAATACTCGTCGCGGTAAATAAAAGTTACGACATCGGCGTCTTGCTCGATTGAGCCGGATTCTCTCAAATCCGACATAAGCGGTTTCGGCGGATTTCTCGCCTCGGGCGCGCGCGATAGCTGCGACAGTGCAATGACGGGAACATTCATCTCTTTTGCTAAAGATTTCAACTCGCGCGAGATTTGCGATACTTCCTGTTGGCGCGATTCGGTTCGACGCGAGCCGGACATCAATTGCATATAATCGACGACAATTAAATCCAGTTGTTTCTGCTCAGTTGCCAGCCGACGGATTTTAGCGCGCATCTCCAAAACGGAAATGCCAGCCGTGTCGTCTATAAAAATCTTTGCCTCCGAAAGCGTTCCGATGGCCTCGGCAAGCCTTCCCCATTCATCGCGCGTCAAATATCCGGTGCGGAAGCGATGCGCGTCAACTCTTGCTTCCGAACTGAGCATTCGCATTACCAATTGCTCTTTCGACATTTCGAGTGAGAAAATAGCAACAACAGCTTTTTCTAAAATCGCAGCGTTTTGTGCTAAAGTTAAACACAAAGCCGTTTTGCCCATTGACGGGCGAGCAGCGATGATTATTAAATCAGTTTTCTGCAGACCGGATGTCATCTGGTCGAGTTCCCTAAAACCTGTTGATAAACCGGTTAAAGCGTGCGACTCGCGTTTGGCAAAATCCTGCACTTTTTCCAAAATCATTTCGGCGACCGGTTTGACGTGCGCGAAGCCCTGTCTGGTTTTTTCGTCGGCGAGAGCAAAAATCATCTGTTCGGCGTGGTCGAGAATTTCTTCAGCCGTATCTTCTTCGGCGAGAGCTTCGCTGGTTATTTGGTTGCAGACTTTGATGAGATTTCTCGTGATTGATTTGTTCTTGACTACTTTCGCGTAATCCAAAATGTCTGAGAAATGCGGCAGACCGTATGTTAAATTCGTAATGGTAGAAATGCCGCCGATAGCGTCAATCGCGCCGTCTCTTTTAAACTCTTCGCCGATTAAAATTGGGTCAATTCGCTCGCCTCGTTCAAACAACGAAATCATCGCTTTGTAAACACGGCGATGCAACGGTGAATAAAAATCGTCAGGCTGGATTTGTTCGATTGCCTGGGATATTAAAGCATTATCCAGTAAGATCGCGCCCAAAATCACACGCTCGCTATCGGAACTGCTCGGCAGAGGTTTTTCTAGAAATTGTTCGGGTGTCGCCATCTTTTGAATCGAAAATTACAACTGAAAAGCAATGAAAATTGTGCCTTTCCCCCAGCATTTACTTGTTATTAATTTTTTTGAAGAAAAAAAGACTGCAAGCCTTTGAAATTGCTTTGCAGTCTTTGATGCTACTACAAATCTGGTGAACTAACAAAGTTTTTTCGCCGATTTGTTTTGCGGTTTTTATCAGCTTATCGTGTCTTCCGAGATTGCCATACTTTCATAATTTTCTGTCTTTTCGTCTGACACTTCGGGTTGCGCTTCAGCAGTTGTTTCCGCTTTCGGTGCAGCAGGCGCTCCGCCTTCGGTCGTAACAGTAACAGGTACTTGAATCGTTACTTCGCGGTGAAGTTTGACATTAACCGTATAATCGCCTGTTTCCTTGATGGCTTCTTTGAGAACGATTTTGCGCCGATCAATTTCATAGCCTTTTGCATTTAAGGCATCAGCAATATCCATCGAAGTAACCGAGCCGAACAATGTTCCGCCTTCGCCCGCTCTGCGTTCAAAGTTCAACGAAATATCTTTCATTTGTTCGGACTGAGCTTCTGCAGTAGATTTATCCTGCGCGACTTTTTTCAAAAGCGCGGTGCGTTCCTGATTGATTTGGTTGATGTTTCCCTTTGTAGCTAAACTCGCCAAGCGTTTAGGAAGTAAATAGTTACGGGCATAACCCGCTTTTACTTTCACAATTTCGCCGCGTCCGCCAAGGTTATCGACATCATCGCGTAAAAGAATTTTTGTGGTTGACATAAATGTTATTTTCTCCCTTTCTAATCCGTAACAAACGGTATCAGCGCCATCGAACGCGCGCGTTTTATTGCTTGAGCAATCCGGCGCTGATCTTTTGCGGAAATTGCTGAAATCCGGCGCGGCATAATTTTCCCGCGCTCCGGTATAAAGCGTCTTAAGAAATCAACGTCTTTCCAATCCACGTAATCTGGAACAAAAGTGCCTTGCCGACGACGTTGATAACGACGCGGCGCCCTGTCGTTTTTCTGCTCGCTGACCAAATCAATATCTACGACGACGGCGTTTTCTTCAACAACATCCTTGGATTTACTATCCATCATATTTTTCTCCTATTGATTTTGTGCTGGTGTTTCAGTGCCAAATTCCTGATTTCCGCCTCTGTTCGCCGCACTTCTTTTATTATGTCGTGTTTCACGTTTTGTTTTATGTTTCTCCGCAATTTTACGCTCTTCGTCAACGCGAACCGTTATAAAACGAATAATGGCATCATTAACGCGCATTCTTCGTTCGAGTTCGAAAATTTCCTGACCCGAACCGGCAACTTCCATCAAAACGTAATGACCTTCGGATTTTTTGTTGATTGGGTAAGCAAGTTTGCGCAGCCCCATATTATCGGTATTGACGACGCTTCCGCCTTCTTTTTCAATGATTTGCGCGATTGAATCGTTTAATTTGGTAACATCGTCATCCGCCGTCTCAGGCGTAACGATATACATAATTTCATATACTCTATTATTTGCCAATTTATTTCCTCCTTTTGGCTCGTCTAGCCTCATTTTCGTGAAGTGAAGCAAGAAGGTTAGTTTTAATGATGAATTATGAACGATGAATGATAGATAAAAACAACGTGCTTTCATTCACCGTTCCGCATTTCTAATTCATCATTTAATTATATTTCGCCATTGCTTTTTCCGCGCCGTCAGTTATAACAGTGCGGATTGCTTCAGCACTTTGCTCTAAAACTTTTTCGATTGTTTCCAAATCATTTCTGGAAAAATCGTCCAATACAAATCTTTTGGCGTCGGAAATCGGATGTTCCGGCTGCATGCCGATTCTCAAACGAATAAACTCATCGGTATGTAAGCATTCGATAAGCGACTTCAACCCGTTATGTCCACCCGCCGAACCTTTGCCGCGAAGCCTGATTTTGCCGAGCGGTAAAGCCAAATCGTCAGTTATAACGATTGTATTCTTTGAGCTTCGGCTATCTTTTTTCAATAAACAGCTGACTGCCTCGCCGCTCAAATTCATAAATGTTTGCGGCTTGACCAGCTCGACCATTTGATTTTCAAATGATGTCTGTCCAATCAAAGACCGACATTCGACACGTTTAACTTGAATGTTGAATTGGCGCGCCAGTTCGTCAATCAACATAAAGCCGAGATTGTGGCGCGTTTTTTCATATTGCGCGCCCGGATTTCCCAAACCGACGACGAGCCAGTTTTTGCCTGTAAGCGAATTCATAAAAATAAATAATCTGAAATCGCCGGTACAAAACTATTCTTCTTTTGCCGAATCGTCGCCGCCTTCCGCCCCTTCGCCGCCTTCGCCGATAACTTCCGGCTCTGCACCTTCTGTATCGACAGCCGGTTCGAGGTCGGGTTCTTTAACCAGCGCAACGTGCGCGACCATAGTTTCAGGCAATTCGTGAACTTCAAGGTTTTTGTCGAATTTTAAATCGGAAACGTGAATCGAATCGCCCAATTTCAACTCGCTGACATCGTATTCGATTGATTCGGGAATGTTTGCCGGTTCGCACAAAATCTTGATTTCGCGTAGTTGCTGTTCGAGAACTCCGTCTTCATCTTTGACGCCGATTGGTTCGCCGAGAAGATGAATCGGAACGGTAACTTCGATTTTTTCGCCTTTGGCAAAACGGCGCAAATCGGCGTGTTTCAAACGACCTTTGAGCGGGTCGATTTGTCGGTCTTGAAAAATAACGTCGTCCGCCCCGACGCCTTCGACATCAAGGGAAAACAGCGTGTTCTGTCCGGTATCGCTCCGCAGCACAGCAGCCAAATCTTTTAAATTTGCTACAGCCGCGACGCTTTCACCGCCGCCGCCGTAAATTACGACCGGAACTTTTCCGGCGCTTCGCAACCGGCGTGAATCGTTTTTCCCGCGCCCTTCTCTTTTTTCTGCTTTTATTGTAATTTTATCTGCCATAATCTTTTTATAAATTCAAAGTTTAAGGTTTAAAGTTCAAGGTTAGTTCCAAGTTTGTGACTTTGAAACTTAACTTTGAACCTTGAACCATTTTAGATAAACAATGACGAAACGCTTGTTTCATCATGAATTGATTTGATTGCCGAAGCAAGCAATTTTGCTACGCTTAAAACTTCGATTCTGCCTTCGGCTCGTAATTGCTCGGCTTTTTCGCAAAGCGGAATCGTATTGGTTACGATAATTTTTTTAAGATGCGAAGCGCTTAAATTTTCAATTGCTCTGCCAGACAAAACTCCGTGTGTAAAGCAAGCATAAATTTTGTTTGCACCACTTTTATGCAAGGCTTCGGCGACCTTGCAAATCGTTCCGGCGGTGTCGCACATATCATCTATTATCAAGCAATTTTTGCCTTCTACATCGCCGACAATATTCATAACTTCGGCA
The DNA here is from genome assembly GCA_002050355.1 of Acidobacteria bacterium 28-9. Classification (GTDB taxonomy): domain Bacteria; phylum Acidobacteriota; class Blastocatellia; order Pyrinomonadales; family Pyrinomonadaceae. Next base: position 25,720 of record MWYY01000038.1, on the reverse strand, counting down.
ACATTCGCCTTTTCGCGCCTTTTATCGCACAACGCCAAACCCGTGTTCAATCGTTTTGCGTAAGCGCGAGCGCGTTCTGCACCGCCGGTATCGGGCGCAACCACAATTAAATTTTCAATCGGATTATTCTGAAAATAATCAACAATTATCGGCGCGGCAAACAGATGGTCAACCGGAATATCAAAAAACCCTTGAATCTGCGAAGCGTGCAGATCAACCGTCAAAACCCGCTGCGCGCCTGCCGTATCAATCAAATTTGCAATCAACTTTGACGTTATCGGAACACGTGGGCGGTCTTTTTTATCCGAGCGCGCATAACCAAAATATGGAATCACCGCCGTAACCCTTTCCGCCGATGCGCGCCTGAAAGCGTCGAGCATAACCAACAATTCTATTAAGTTTTGGTCAGTCGGCGGACAAGTCGGTTGAATAATAAAAACGTCTGCACCGCGAGCATTTTCTTCGATTTGAAAATTAAATTCGCCGTCTGAAAAGCGGTTCGTGCTGGCTGAACCTAAATCACAAGTTAAATAATGGCAAATTTCTTCGGCTAAGCCTCGATGCGCGTTGCCCGAAAATACTTTTATATTGCCTGTTACGCTCATCCGTGTCGTAAATATAAATAAACGACGAGCAACTCGTTTGTTTTAAGCTGCCCGTCTGTTTTAAAAGATGGCTGGGGCGGGAGGACTCGAACCTACGAATGCCGGATCCAAAGACCGGTGCCTTACCACTTGGCTACGCCCCAATAAAATTATTACCTTCGAGAAGCAAACTCGTCGCCGAAATTTAATGAAGCCTGATACTCTCGACGCAAAACGGTTCTGACAACAAAAACGCGCCAGCTTTGCTCATTTTTCAAAGCATCAGAAGCCATCTGAAGTTGATCTACGTCTTGAAAAATTGCGAAAACGCTTGCGCCGCTTCCCGACAAAGAAGCCTGTTTGGCATTACAAACTAAAAGCCTTTGTTTGACGCGCTTGATTTCGGGTTCGATTTTAAAGACCGTATTTTCAAAGTCATTTACCCAGCTTGACGGCGGTAAATTAACCGTATTAGGTTCATCGCGGCAAATTTGAAGAATACTTTTTGAGCTTTTAATTGTCAAGTGAGGGGCATTTAAATGGGCGTAAGCGTTGCTGGTCGAAACCGAAACATCGGGCGTAACGATTAACAAATGCGTTTCTTCAAAATCATCCATTTGAGATATCTCGTTGCCGCGACCTGTCCCAAGCGCAGTTCCACCGTAGAAAAAAAAAGGCACGTCCGAACCAAGCGTTTTTCCGATTTCCAAGAGTTCTGCAAAATTGAATTTTATTCGCCAGAGTTTTGTTAAACCAATCAAAGCTGTCGCCGCATTTGAAGAACCACCGCCGAGTCCACCCGGAGCCGGAATGTTTTTTTCAAGAAAAATCTCCGCGCCTGTATTAATTTTATATCTTTCCTGTAACTTTTTAGCGGCTTTAACTATTAAGTTCCTTTCGTCTGTCGGGATTGCCTTATCACTGCAGGTCAAAATTACTTTTCGGTTTTCGCCGAAAGTTAAATTATCTTTTAGTGAAACGGTTTGAAAAACTGTGCGAATCTCGTGGAAACCGTCGTCGCGCTTGCCTAAAATTCGTAGCAGCAAATTTATTTTGGCAAAAGACGAAAGCGTAAATGTATCTGCGGGCATGTGTTTAAAGTTATCTATCGGGGAACAAATCATTTTTCCCCAAAAGCTGGCGGGCGCGTTCAATCAAAGATTTCACGTCGTTTGGGCGATTTGCTTTTTTGAAAACTTGAATCATCTTTTCAAAAACGCGAATCGCAAAATCTCGTTCTTCAAATTGAACCGGCGCTATTTTACTGATTCCGCGAACCGCCAGAGCATTTTCATAAACTGCAATCGCTTCATTAAAACGCTCTGCTCCGGCATAAATATCGCCCAAAACAATTTGCAGATTGGCAGCGGAAATTTTATCTTTTTCCGAAAATTTATCGGACGAACTGCGTAGAGTTTTTGCCGCTTCGTCAATTTTTCCCGCACGCGCTTGAATCTGCGCAAGAAGTGAAATCAACGAAGAGTTTTCGGGATTTGCGTAAACAGCCTGACTCAAGGCTTGAACGGCAATAACCGACAAATTTGCGTCGGCAGATTCTACAGCTGCGCTCAGCAGTTCGATTGCACGAAGATTTTCAGGGTTATCGGCAACGACGCGGCTCAAAATCTCTATTGCTTCTCGCGTCTGTCTGCCGTCGAGCAGAGCAGAGCCGAGTTTGAGCGAAGCATTTTCGGGTGACAATTCTTCCCGCCCGCCCATAATCGTTTGATAAAATCCGGTGTCGAGCGGTGCGGCGGCAGCCAGCCATTTTTTTAATGCCTCGATTCTTTCATCGTTTCTATTTGTTTTTGCGTAAAGCTCGCTTAAAAAGGCATAAGCCTCGGCGTTTCGCGAGTCGAGCCGCGCGATTTCCCGCCATTCGGAAATCGCTTTAGCAGCAAAAGCCAGGTCAATCTCGGCGGAATTAAATTTGCTTTTTATGGTGTAGAGACGCGCTAGAATACGATGCCCGCCGTAATTGTCTGGATTGATTTTGACAGCGATATTTGCCAGCATTAACGCTTCTTCCAAGCTATTGGGCGGCGTGGATAAAGTTACTTCCGCAAGCGCCGTATATGCTTCGGCTAAAGTCGGGTCGAGTTCGACGGCTTTTTGCAAAGATGCTTTGGCAAGTCGCCCAACGCTTGCAAGGGCGACTTCCGAAGGTGCTTGTTTGGTACTCAACAAATATCTTTCTTGTTTTGCTCTCAACAAATATCTTTGACCTTCGAGCAGTTTGGCATATGCCTGCTCGCGCCTCTCGCGGGAAATCTCGGTTAGCTGCGGCGGGTTGTTTAAATTTTTTGGGAACCTTTCGGAGGTTTTTGTAACGCTCGAAATTTCCGAAGGCAAAGCAGATGTTAATTCCCGTGTGTTTAATTTGTTGCCTGTTTGAGCAAAAATTCCTTGTGAACTTATAATAGCAGTGCCAAGAGCAGCAAAAATCTTACTTTTCATAATCCCCCCTTAAACCTTTTCCGAACTCTCGACAATTTTTTCCCAAACAGATTTGTGCGGGAAATTTTAGCGAATAATTTCCTGCCGGAATCACATCCATAAATTTTCCGCCTCTGATAAAACTATTTTTGCTGCTGTTTTTGAGGTTGGGAAATCACAGGCATTACGGATTTCGGAATTTGCGAAGCTGAAATCTCCCCTTTGTTTTCGATAACCTGGTCAATGAGTTCAAATTTTGTTTTGTCAAAATCATCTGTCATCAAAACTCCGTTTTTATCAATCGTCAATGGATAAAGTCCGAAAAGCTGGCTTTTAAAATTGGCGAAAAACGATTTTTTTTCCGGCGGTAAAATCTTTGTTCTTTCAGGGTTTGTCTCTGGAATACTGGCTCCGATAAGTTGGAGCTGTTCCTTTGCCTTTTCAACGTAATCGCTATTTGGATAATCGCGCACAAGCTGCTGAAAATATTTTGCTGCCTGGTCGGTTTCTTCCTCGACGAGATAGGTAACCGCAAGCCGATAAAGGGCTTCATCCATAAAACTGAAATTGGGATATTTATCCAAAACCTCGCGGTAACGCGATTGCGCGCCCTTCAAACCGCCCTTCTTTTGGTCAACCGAAAGACCATAATAATAATTGGCGATATAAAGATTATGAAGACCGAGGTTATCCTGAACTTGTTCGAGGCGCATTTCGGCATCTTTTCGCAAAAGCGTGTTCGGATATTGCTGAAGCAAAGCTTTTAAGCGTTGTTCGGCTTTTCTGGCAGGGGTTATATCGCGGTCGGGCAGACCGATTTGACGCATTTGCGATTCGGCGATTTTCAGCAATACGCGGTCGGCAAGCGGATGCGTCGGGAAAAACGTCAGCCAATCTTGATAACCCTGTGTCGCTTGAATCAAAGCACTGGTTGAGCCTTCCAGGAAAAACGAATCGGAGATGGCGAGTTTTGCCATCGGCAAGTAAGGCGAATCGGGATAAGTTGTAATGATTGTTTGAAATAACAGACGACCGACATCGTAATTATTTTTTCGCACTTCGCGGGTGGCAACGATGAAAAGCTCGCGGTCGCGCCCGGGCGTAATCGTTCCGATTAGCTCTTCGTATTCATCGCTTCCGCCGCCGAAAATACCCAAAAATTTTCCTTTCTTTTTGACTTCACGCGGTTTACCTACTGACGATTCCGGGTTTGCACGCGCACTTGCCGTTTCGGTCAGAGTTGTATCGACACGACTTTGTAAATCGGAAACTGACGCTTCGAGCTGGTCAATATCGCTTATCTCATATTTTTCCGCGCGGTCAACTTTTCCGCGAAGGCTTGTAACTTCCGATTGCAATCGAGACGTATCTTTTTCCAAACTCTTCAAGCGTGCGACCGGCGTCTCTAAAGATGCTTTGTCATCTTTTTTTAATTTATCGTCTTTGCCGTTGCCGTCGTCTTTGAAAGCCGAAACCGCACCATTAACCGAACGCCGCAAGGAGTCAAGTTTCTGCCGCAAAACATCCAAACGCTGTGTCGGCGAACCTTCATTGTTTTTATTTTGCGCCGTCGCCGGTACAACAAAACTCAAAACAATTATCAAACTTAAAATTATTGCTTTATTTTTACGAAAAAACATATTTACTCCAGACAATGGAAAATGAAAAAGTTAAAATTGAAAATTCAGCAACTGGCGAAAATTTTCTTACTTGTGTTTTGCATTCTTTAAACCCAAACCGTTGCAGTTTCAATCAATTCTTTTACTGCTTCAGTCGGATTTCCTTTACCGAAAACGGCTGAACCGGCGACGATGATTTCCGCGCCGGATTCGACTACTTTTGCAATATTTTCTTTGCCGACACCGCCGTCAATCTCGATGCGCGTCGGCAAATCGCGCTCGTTAATCATACGGCGCAGACGCCGAAGTTTATCGAGCGACGTATGTATAAATTTTTGCCCGCCGAAACCGGGATTAACCGACATTAACACAACGTAATCAGCAAACGGCAAGGCTTCTTCAAGTGCAGCGAGCAGTGTTGCCGGATTTATCGCTACGCCCGATTGTCCGCCTGCTTCTCTAATCGCCGTCAAAGTTCTTTGCAGATGCACGTCAGCTTCAACGTGAACCGAAACCATATTTGCGCCGGCTTCGACAAATTTTACGGCGTAGCGGCTCGGCTCTTCAATCATCAAATGCGTGTCGATTGTTAACTCTGTAGCTTTGCGAATCGATTCGACAACCGGTAAGCCGATTGTTATATTCGGTACGAATTGTCCGTCCATCACGTCAACGTGCAAAACTTTTGCGCCGCCTGCTTCAACGGCGCGAATTTCATCCCCAAGATGCGTAAAATCCGCCGATAAAATTGAAGGAGCTATTTCAAACATTTGTAAATTAGCTTTTCTTACTTGCTCTGATTTTTACTTCTAGCTTTGTTGCAAAAATAAAACTTCTCGTTGCTTAAACTATAAATTCAAGGAGTTTTTTGCGGTCGCACAACTCCGCTTGGCGTCGGCTTGGCGGGTGTTTTGCTCGTCGCCCCCGGTTTTATTTCGGTATTCGGTTTTTTAGTATCTGCCGGACTTATCGTCTTGTTTGTATTAGTCGCAGTGTTTTTATTATCTTTCGACGAATTGTCATTCGTATTTTTATTACTGTTCGTATTGCTGTTTGAGGTTGAATTCGAGCTGGTTGAATTATTGCTTAAAACGTCGCGCGTCGTTGAAGTTTTCTTTCGATTTGTATTGCCGTTTGAATTTGCACTCGTGTTATTTTTGTTCGATTTTTTCGGTTTGTCGGAAATCAATTCTTCAATTTTTTCCGTGTCATCCTCGTCCTCAGATTTCTTTATAGTCGCGGGTGCTTCGTCGCCTTCGGAGTTTGTTATGCTGGTTACGACGAGAATCATTTGTCCGGTTTTGACCGTATCCCCAGATTTCGGAAGCTGTTCTAAAATTGTATTCGGCTTTTCGTTGCTTGAGCGGAATGCTCTATTTTTGATACGCAAACCGAGGTCAGCAAGCTCTTTTTCGCTTTGTTTAAAGTCTTTGCCGACGATTTCAGGAACCTTTATTTCCTTTCCCTGAAGCGACATATAAACGACGCCGATTAAACCGACCGCAAATGTCGCAGCCAGCGCAATTACCATAAATAACTTACCGAACGCCGATGCGCTTTTTCTTACAAAACTCATCTTTTTATCTTTTATAGTTTCGGAAAGTAAAACGAAAGTTTATCACTTTTTGTCCGAAGCGACGAACGAAAACCATTCCAAAACCATTGCAGAAGTTTATTTCCTTTCCAAAACGGCGATGAAAAATCCATCTACCGAATCTCTCGCCGGAGAGGTTCGTGCAAAATCTTCAGAAGTCAAAAACTTTTGCGGCAATTCAGGCGCAATCTTTTCATATTGTGTATTATCGTTCAAAAATCTTTCTATAACCGCTTCGTTTTCCTCGCGCTCCAGAGAACAAGTCGAATAAACAATGCGCCCGCCTTTTTTCAGCACGTTTGATGCATTGGTTAAGATTCTAAGTTGTTTGGTTTGAAGTTCTGAAAAATCTTTCTCGTTCAGAAAATAACGAATTTCGGGATTGTGTCGTATTGTTCCCGTTCCCGAACACGGCGCGTCCAATAAAACATTGTCGAACGTTTCAAAAGCAAACGGCAAAGCGTTTTCGGCGTCGTATGCAACTAAATTCGGATTTGAAAAACCTTGATTTTCGGTTGATTGACGCAAAATACGCAAACGATGTTCGTGTAAATCTCCGGCAACTGAGATGGGTTTTGAATTTGCTTTTTGGTTTTCGGTTGTCGGTTGTCGGTTGTCGGTTTTGGAATCTGGAATTTGAAATTCGTAATTTGTAATTCGTAATTTTGAATTTATCTGCGTAAACTTGCTGCCCGGCGCTGAGCAAACGTCCAAAAAATTTTCACCGCTTTGAAGTTTTACCGCTCCGGCAACGAATTGCGATGATTCTTCCTGAAAATATATTTTGCCTTCTTGGGCAAAAGCAAGCAGCATTTCATTTGGTTTTTCGACGCAAAAGGCATTCGGCGCAACGCTTGATTCCGTTATTTCCAAACCGAGTTTTCGCAAAATCTCAATCGTGTTTTTATCGGATTTATTTGTCAAACGAAAGGCAAGCAGCGGCGTTTGGTTATTTGCATATGCCAATTTTTCGGTTTCTTCCATACCGAATGCGCGCGTCCAATGTTCAATCAGCCAGCGCGGGTGCGAAGTTTCAACCGAGAGTTTTTCGATTTCGTCTGCAAACTCAAACTTAAAATCTGTTTGACGCGCCGCTCGCCGTAAAACGGCATTAACCAAACCTGCCGCCGAACGCTTTTTTGCCAGATGCGCCAAGTTTACCGATTCGTTTACCGCCGAAAAATCTGGAATTTTATCGAGAAAAAACAATTGAAAAAGACCTAGACGTAAGGCGATTAAAACTTCCAAATCGAGTTTCGCAGGTTTTATTCGGCTGAAAGATTCAACAATTCGGTCGAGATAAATTCGGCGGCGAAGAACTCCGAGCGTTAACTGGTGGCAAAGGCTTTTATCTTTCGGCTCGAGTTTCTCCTCATAAATCGGTAACAAAGCCGATGAAAACGCACGTTGGCGTTCAATTTTTTGCAGTATTTCAAATGCAGCCAGGCGCGCGGGCGAAACTTTATTCATTTTGAAAATTTTTGCCGTTTGATAGGGATTTGAAAATCGCCTGCTTTTTATCTCAAATAGATTTTAGCCGAGCTTTACGCCCGATTGTATGTTTATTCCATTCAAAAAATCGCGCGCGTTCATCCGTCGTTTGCCTTCTATTTGAATTTCCATTAATTGAAGCGCAGTTTCGCTTCCGCACGCGACAATCAACTGGTCGCCTTTCGCCTGCAAGACTTCGCCAACTTCAAAACTTTGAACTTCAAACATTGAACCTTTAACCTCAGCCACTTTCCAAACGGTTAATTTCTTGTTTTGAAAAGTCGTAAAAGAAGTCGGAAACGGCTGAAACCCGCGCACGTGATTTTTTATCGTCCCGGCGCGAGATTGCCAATTTATTCTGCCTTCTTCCTTTACCAAAACAGGCGCGTAGCTGGCTTTTTCATCGTTTTGTTTTTGCGGCGTGATTTTATCCAATTTTTTTAAAGATTTGCTCAAAAGGTTCGCACCTTCAAAAGAAAGTCTCGCCATCAAATCAATCGCGTTTTCTTCCTGGTCAATCTTTGTTTCGCTTTGCAGAAGAATATCGCCGGTGTCGAGTCCGGCGTCCATTTTCATTGTCGTAATGCCGGTTTTCTCTTCTCCGTTGACAATTGCCCAATTGACCGGCGCAGCACCGCGGTATTTTGGCAGAAGAGAAAAATGCACATTTATCGCGCCTTTAGGAAACGCCTGCAAAAATGTTTCCGGCAAAATTCTGCCGTAGGCTACGACAACCGCAATGTCTGCCTTGTGAGACTTGAACAATTCCAAACTTTCAGCCGTTTTAATTTTCGCCGGTTGGTAAACCGCCAAACTTTTTTCGAGAGCAAATTCTTTTATCGGCAGCATTTTCAAACGATTACCGCGCCCCGCCGGACGGTCTGGCTGCGTCCATACGGCGGCAATTTCGTGTGCGTCGCTCAAAAGATTTTCTAAACTCGGAACAGCCGCGAGCGGCGTTCCCATAAAAACTATTCGCATTTTTTCAGTAGTCAGCAGTCGGTAGTCAGTGTTCAGTTAAAGCAGAATTATCTGACAATTGAATACCGACAACTATTTTAACCGCATCGCTTCCTGCATCGCGTAGAAAATCCAATTTTGCTCCATAACTCCGTGAATCAAATACGAACTTGCGCCAATCGCAAAGATTCCGACATCTTCACCTCCGTGCGTTTCATCGCTGAGCGGGACGGCGGCTTCCTGTTTGTAGTCAGGATTTGTAACTTGTTCTTCAGTTAAATCGGGGCGTGTCACGTTACGATAACCTTTGCCGTTGCCGTAGCCGAGCGTCGTAAAAGGCTTGCCATTTTTATCCTTTTTGTCTTTTTCTTCGGCAATTCCGTTATCATCAATTTCGCGCACGAGACCTAAAATATTATTGCCGCGTGCCGGATAACCAGCCATTAAAAAAGTATGGCTGTGGTCGGCGGTAACGATTATTAAAGTGTCGTCAAGATTGATTTTATTTTCCGCAGTCCGAACGGCGTTTGAAAGTTCGATGGCATCGGTCAGAGCGCGAAAAGCGTTTCCATTGTGATGCGCGTGGTCAATCCTGCCCGCTTCGACCATTAGAAAGAAACCATTTTTATTTTTCGATAAAACGTCAATTGCTTTCGCCGTCATCTCGCTCAAACTCGGCTCGCCGGCTTTGTCCTTCGGACGGTCATAGTTATATTGCAAATGCGACGGCTCAAAAAGTCCGAGCAGATGTTTCGTTTTTTTCGCGTCAACCCGGTCAAACTGCTGCCGATTCCAAACGTAAGCCGAATCTTTGTATTTTTTCAGCCATTCGTCAGTCAAATTTCTGCCGTCCAATCTTTCGCCTTTTGTTTCATATTCCGGGTCGGTAGTTTCCTTGGGCAAAAATTTTGTGCGTCCGCCGCCGATAGCTACCTCCAAACCGTCGCCGTGATTAAATTCAATAAGCTGTCGCGCGATGTCGGAAAATTTTGCGTTGAACGCATCTTTTTTGCGGTCGAAAATATCTTTATCCGATTCCCAATCGCGGTCTGCCGTATGTGCGTAACACGCGCCCGGCGTGGCGTGCGTTAAGCGCGCCGTTGTTACAACCCCAGTTGATTTTCCAGCGTCTTCCGCCATTTCCAACAGCGTTTCGGTTTCATTTCCCTTCACGGTTTTATAATCGCCGCGCACAATGTTTTGATTAACCGATAAAACGCCTTCGTCGGTTTTAATTCCCGTAATTATTGCGCTCATCGTCGGCGCGGAGTCTGATGTTTGCTGGTTTGCGCTGTAAGTTTTCGACAGCGCGACAAAGGGAAATTGTTCAAAACTAAGGCTATTTTCCTCGCCGCTTTCGCCGCGCATTTGACCTTCCATTATCCGCGCCGCCGTTAAGGTTGTAATTCCCATACCGTCACCGACAAACAGTATGACATTTTTGGCTTTGTCTTTACGGATTTTATTCTTTTTCGCCCGTTCAATAGCATTCAAACCATCTCGCCGCCAGGATTCCGGCGATTCTTCTCGCTTGATCGAAAAACGCGGCGTTGCCTGATTTGTTTGCATTTGCGCCGTCAATGCAAATTTCAAAGGCAAAATTAATGCGATTAAAATTAACAAAACAATAAACGGTCGCTTGTTTGAATAGATTTTTTTCATTCGTATTTTTTTATCAAAACGCCTTCGCCGTCGTATCGCCCGCGCTTGAAACTTCCGTGCTGTCGTCGCGTTTGTTTGTTGTAATTTTCTGAGCGATTGATTTACCCTGCATAAACTGCAAAAGATATTCGCGCCCGCCAGCTTTTGAGTCCGTGCCGGACATATTAAAACCGCCGAACGGGTGAACCCCGACCAAAGCGCCGGTGCATTTGCGGTTCAAATACAGATTGCCGACATGAAACTCGCGCCGCGCTTTTTCCAGCTTTTCTTCATTTTCCGAATAAACCGCGCCGGTCAAACCGTATTGAGTGTCGTTGGCGATTTCCAGAGCATGGTCAAAGTCTTTAGCTTTGATAACCGCTAAAACAGGCGCAAAAATCTCCTGCTGTTCAATTGTTGCGCCTGCTTGAACATCATCAATTATCGTCGGCTCGATATAAAAACCGTTCGAGCTGTCGCCGCCGCCGCCGCTAATTAATTTTCCGCCTTCTTCAATTCCCTTTTTTATCATTTTCGTCGCGTTATCAAAAGATTTTTGATTGATAACGGCGGTCATATTCGTGTCGCCTTCGGTCGGCAAACCGATTTTCAATTTCTTTGTGTGTTCGACAATTTTTTCCAGAAGCGCGTCGTGGACTTTTTCGTTCACAATCAGACGCGAGCAAGCCGAACATTTCTGACCCTGAAAACCAAACGCGGCTTGAACGGTTCCGATTGCCGCATCGTCCAAATTTGCATCTTCGTCAACAATAATCGCGTCTTTGCCACCCATCTCGGCAACGACGCGCTTCATCCAATTCTGCCCTTCGCGCGTTTTCGACGCTTCTTCATAAATATGCAGACCGACGGCTTTTGAACCTGTAAAAGATATAAATCTAGTTTTCGGACTTTGAACGAGTTGCTCGCCGACAGCCGCGCCGCTTCCCGCCAGAAAATTGACTACACCTTTCGGCAAGCCGATTTCTTCGAGGATTTCCATAAATTTGTAAGCAACCGTCGGTGCATCGGGCGAAGGTTTCAGCACGGTTGTATTTCCAGTTACAACCGCCGCCATTGTCATTCCGCACATAATCGCCAGTGGAAAATTCCAGGGCGGAATAATCGCGCCACTTCCCAAAGGAACATACTCAAACCGATTATCTTCACCTTCGAGTTTGGTAACCGGTTGATCGCCCGCCCAGCGCAGCATCTCGCGTCCGTAAAATTCGAGAAAATCAATTGCTTCCGCTGTATCACCGTCAGCTTCCGCCCACGTTTTTCCGGTCTCGAAAATCATCCACGCGCTGAAATAATGTTTTCTGTCGCGCACAATACGCGCTGCTTTGAAAAGATATTCGGCGCGTTCTTCTGCCGGAACATTGCGCCAACTCTTAAACGATTCGGTCGCCGCGTCAATCGCTTTGGCAACAAGATTTCCCGCATCCGCGTCGGCGTCAGAAAACACGCCAACGACCTGCGATTTTTCAGCCGGATTGATGCTCTCGAATTTTTTTTCGAGCGTAATCTTTTCGCCGTTTATAATAACCGGATATTCGCGCCCAAGCTCGCTTCTGACCCGTTTGATCGCCGTCTTCATTGCTTCCGCGTTTTCCGCTCGCGTAAAATCGGTGAACGGTTCATTCTTAAATTCTTCTAAACTTTTTTTTGTCTGCATAATTCTATTTCCGTCTCAATCAAGTTTGTTTCTTTGTTTTAACTTTCGTTTTAAAATAATTGCCGTAAAAAATAATATCACCGATAAAATTAAAGTCAGGCGACACGAAAAATGCCAGTGATTAATATAGTTTTGTCCGGCTTCTTTGATTGCCGCCTCAACAGTGTCCGATGTTTCAATATCCTGCACGCATAAAAAGCCGACCAGTATTAAAGTAATTAAGCCAACCTGTCGATGAAAATATGTCGCGGTAAAAACAAGTAACGCCAAAATTATTCCGCTGATATACATATATTCAACGGACGGCATTTTGTCCATTACTTCAAATATAAAAGCCGGAAAAAACATAATAATTTTTAAGCTGTTTCGAAAACGACTTCTTTCGGTTCAGGCAAATGTTTTCCGTCTTCTTTGTAAATCTCAATAATTTCTTCAACCGCTTGATTCAACTCCTTAAACACTTTGAGTGCGTCTTTGCCGTGAACGCCGCCATACATCAATTCGGGACACATTCCAATAAAACAATTGTCTTCGTCGCTCCAATACACGATTTTCTTATAAAGGTCGGATTCTTTTCTCATTTGCTTTTTACCTCTTTCAAAGCTTCTCGAACTTGCCTTATCTGATAAATTTTTGCATCGTCGCTGGCTTTACCTGAAATTCTAACAATTTTTGAAATTAAATTATGTTCAAAATTTCGATGACTTCCCTTTCCGCCGCGATTGATAAAACCGTTGCGTTCGAGTTCGGCAATCAATTCACGGATTTTCGGCGGCATTTTTTAATTCCATTCGCCCGTTTTTTGCAATTTTTTAATTTTACGCTTTGCCATTTCGCGTTTCAAAATGGTCATCCGGTCGAGAAAAACTATTCCGTTGCAGTGGTCGGTTTCGTGCAAAATACAGCGTGCCGTCAGTTCCGCGCCGTCGAGTTCAAACCAATTGCCTGAAACGTCCTGAGCGCGGACGATTGCCCGCAGATTGCGCTGAATGGGCGCGTAAATTCCGGGAAATGAAAGACAGCCTTCTTCGCCTTCCTGTGAGCCTTCGACGTAAATGATTTCAGGATTTATCATTGCAATTTTTTGCGTTTCGTCTTCGCCGCCCGAACAATCCATTACAAAAAGTCGCTTCGATTTGTCGACTTGCGGCGCGGCAAGCCCGATACCTTTCGCCTGGTACATCGTCTCAAACATATTTTCGACGAGCAGCTTTAAGTCTTCGTTAAAATCTACGACGGGCTTTCCGACTTCGAGCAACACTGGTGCCGGATAATTAACAATCTTGAGCAAAGCCATAAATTATATTTTGACATAGTTAAAGATAAGGTAAAAGTTCAAAGGGGAAGGTAAATTTTGTTTAACAAGCTGCTTGAATCAAATAAAAAAGGCGGCTGAAATATCGAGCCGCCTGAAATACCTTATTTAATTATCGTTTGATAAACACCTGTGTAATAAAAAATTCTCCGCTGGCGGATTTCACAATGCCGATACCGGTTGTTGTCCAATCTTTGTCGAGAATATTGTTCCGATGCATCGTTGATTCCATCCATTTTTCTACTGTAAAGCCGTCGAATTTATCCAGTCCGTCAATGGAAAAAAGATTTTCTCCGATTTTACTCCAATGTTTCAGTTTTGCCGCCTTTGCGCGTTCGACGACGCTTTGTCCGTTGGAATCGAAATGACCGAAAAAATCCTCGTCCGCCATTTTCTTTGAATAATCCCGCGCAATATCTGCCAAATCTTCGTCCCAAAATAATCGATTCAATCCGTTCCTGGCTCGTTCCGCGTTGATTAAAATAAAAATTTCGTTATCGTCGGCTGCGAAATCATCAGGTGTTTCAGTTGTATTAGTTATTTTATGATTGTTAATTTCAGTTTTTTGAGCAAATACGGCGGCGTTGAAAATTGAAACAGTCAGAGCAATCATAATTGCATATAAAATTGTTTCGTATTTTCCGGGGAAATAATTTTTCATTAAAATTTTTTATCCAGATCAGTTATTTTCGGAAACGAATTCTGCGCATTTCGATGCGTTTTTATTATTTACGGGTTTTCTTTAAATTTCAATAAATTACTGCGTCTTTTCGAGTCTCGTTTTTTCCGTTTCCGTCCAATGGCACAGAATTTCAATGTCTCGATCGGAAAGTTTTGCGGCGCGATGTATCCACAAATAAGAAGGTAAAGGCATTTCCTTACCCGTCGCCTGCTCGCAGATCTCCTCCAGTTTACGACGCTTCCGCCTTGTTTCATAAGTATTCCAAACCGAAAAATTTAAATGTCTGCGCCCGTCGTTTATATGCTCGTCGAGAAACCAGTTAAACGGAGTAATGTTTGAATACCATGGGTAAACCGTATTGTTTGTATGACACTCGTTGCAGGAGCGCGTTAAAATCGATTCTACGTTTTCAGGAATCTGCATTGAAGATTCTAAAGTTTCGGCTTGAACTACTGTCGGATTGCTTCTGTCGGGGCGAACGAATTGGGCTATAAAAAAAGCGGCAAAGAAAACAAGCGCGACGATTTTCAGGATTTTTTTCATAAGTAAAAAAACGAATGATGTAAAAAAGTTCAATTCAGAAATTTTCAATTATCCTTTTTACGTTTTTCGTTTATCAAAGTTTTATTTTTGATAACTTACGCGCCAGATTTTGTCCGCGCCGTCGTCGCACACGAGCAGCGAACCGTCCGAGTTGACGAGCAAACCGACCGGTCTGCCCCATACTTCGCTGCTGTTTTCGTCGGGTAGCCAGCCGGTTAAAAAATCTTCATAAGCGTTGTCAACCAGCTTTCCGTTCTTAAATTTAATTCTAATTACTTTGTAACCGGTCAGTTTTTGACGATTCCAGGAACCGTGAAGTGCGACGAAAGCGTCGCCTTGATATTCGTTCGGAAACATTTTTCCGTCGTAAAAAAGCAATCCGAGCGCGGCAGAATGCGACGTTAAAAGGACATCGGGAATAATTGGTTTTTTTATCAGCTTTAAATCTACATTACTATGTCGCGGGTCTCTGTTTTGTCCGATGTAAAAATACGGAAAACCGTAAAACGCGCCTTCTTTGATTGATGTAACGAAATCAGGAACAAGGTCGTCACCCAAACCGTCGCGTTCATTGACGGCTGTCCAAAGTTCTTTTGTTGTCGGGTTAAATGCCAGCCCGATTGGGTTTCGCAAGCCCGATGCGAAAAGGCGATAACCGCTTCCGTCAGGATTGTATTCGCTGACGGCGGCGCGGCGTTCGTCTCGTTCAACGTCCACATTTCCGCTCGAGCCGATTGAAACATAAAGTTTTTCGCCGTTGGGTGAGAAAATAATATTGCGTGTCCAATGCTGATTGTAACCGCCTTCAGTCAGATTAATAAGTTTTTCGGGCGCGGCTTCGGCTTTCGTCTGTCCGTTTTTGTATTTGAAACGCACGACCGAATCGGTATTTGCCACATAAAACCAATCGCCGTTGAAAGCCATTCCGAAGGGCTGGCTCAAGTTTTCGGCAAACTTAAACCTTTCCTCCGCCACGCCGTCTTTATTTGCGTCGCGTAAAATAATAATTGAATTGGCGCGCGAATCGGCAACAAAAACGTCGCCGTTCGGCGCAAGCGTCATCCAACGCGGATTTTGAAAAGAGCCTTCGGCAAAAACATTTATTTTAAAACCCTTCGGCAAGGAAAGTTTCGCGTCCTTTGGTTGTTCAATTATTCTCGACGAGCGTCTTGCGCTTTCAGATGCGAAGGGTTTGGGCAAATCCTGCGGTTTTATTTGGTAGGTTTTAGGTTTGTCGGAGTTCACGATTTCCGCCGTATTTGTTTTGACCGCTTCGACAGCCTTCTGTTTGGTTTGACAAACCGCAGTCAGAAAACTTGCCTGCACTATGAAAACCGTTGCAAAAATTCCTGTAATACGATTATTATTCATTATATTTCCTCTTAAAATAAAAATGTCTCAATTATTTTCTCTTGATATTCAGAATAAACGTTCATCCGAAAGAAGTTCAAGCAAAGTCGGGCAAATAGGCGAAGAACTTGCCGCCGCATTTCTTGTGCGAAATGCTTATCTTCTGGTCGCGGCAAATTTCAAAGTTCCGGTTGGCAGAAATCGCGTCGGCGCGCCGGTAAACGGCGAAATTGATTTGATTGCATATGACGAAGGCGTTTTGTGGAGGTAAAAACACGTTCATCCGAAGAATTCGCTTCACCTCTGGCGGCGGTCGATTTAAAAAAACAAAGGCAAATTACACGCACGGCTCGAATGTATCGAAAAATTTTTCACCTTCAGAATACAAAATTTCGCTACGATGTCGTCAGTATCGTTTTGAATGATAATTCACACCCGAAAATAGAAATCTTCAAAGGTTTTTGGTCAGAAAGCAAATTCTCCAAGAGATTTTGGGCAGATGAACTTTAAAGAATACTTCCTTTTTTTGAATGAATTGCTCAAAATTGTGTTTGATTTCTTTACTTTAAGTGCCAAAGAAATTGATTTGACCAATACAATTCGATCAAAACTTCAAGATTAATTTTTAATTTTGTCTTGAATAAAGACGAATAAAAAAAGTTTGCGTGTTTCAAAATCAAACACATTCGGCAAAATTTCTCTTAAAATTATTTTGCTTCTATTTCTGTATTACTCAATTGGCTTGCATTTATTCAAGAAAGAAGCTGTTGGCACATCTATTGCGTTTAACACTAATAAGCTATACAAGCTAATAATTCTAAAATTTGGGAAGGAGATTAATTATGAATAACGACGGAACAGTTAAAGAAGAACTATCAGGTTTTGGCGACAGAGTAGCTGGCAACGTAAAAGATGCTGCCGGTGCCGTAACCGGCGACAGAAGCCTCGAACGCGAAGGTGAAATGCAGGCAGATCGAGGTGCAATTCGCCAAGCTAACAATGATGTTTTAGGCAGCGACAGAACAACTACCAGCACAACTTCAACAACCAGCACGACTGGCAAAAGCGGTATGTTGACCGGAATGTTTAGAGACCGCGACAGTGCTGACAGAGCGTATAATTCAGCTATTAGCCGTGGTTATACAAAAGACGAAGTTAATTTGATGATGAGCGACCAAACCCGTGATACGTGGTTTACCGGTGATGATGACTCGGCGCTCGGCAGTAAAGCCCTCGAAGGCGCCGGAACCGGTTCGGCAATCGGTGGAACTTTGGGCGCGGTCATCGGCGGTATTGCCGCAATCGGAACCAATGTTTTGCTTCCGGGTCTGGGCTTGATTGTTGCCGGACCATTACTTGCGGCTTTAGCGGGCGCAGGCGCGGGTGGATTGACCGGCGGACTTGTCGGTGCGTTAATCGGTTCGGGAATTCCTGAAGAACACGCGAAAATGTATGAAGAAGGCATTAAAAACGGCGGTGCCGTAATGGGAATTACTCCGCGAAACCAAGAAGATGCCGATTATTTTGAAAATGAATGGCGCACTTACAAGGGCGAAAATATTTATCGTTAAATCGCTTTTCATTTACAGCAGCAAAAAACTCCGCTAAATTTAGCGGAGTTTTTTGCTTTGAAGATATATTTATTTTCATCCTTCACACAAAATATGCGCGGCAAGAAGCGGAATTGTGAATTCGTGATGTCCGGTAACTGAAAAACCGCGACCTGCGCCGTTTGCCGTCGGACGACGAACAACATTCGTATTTGGACGATAGCTTTGAATAAAATCAAAATTAGCGGTGGTGAAATCTTCCAAAGGAAAACCTAAATTTAGAACAACCGTAACAGCTTTCAAGAAAACTTCCGGCATTATAACTGCTGAACCGACGTTCAAATAAACGCCGCCGCCATTTAATTCTTTAACAATTGAGCAAAAAAGCTTGAAATCCGTGTGTGAAGTCGCGCCGAGCGCAGCGCCGTCGCAGGAAGCGTGGAAATGTCCAATGTCTGCGCCGATAGCTAAATGAGTTGTAAAAGGAGTGTTCGTAACATAAGTTTGGCAAAGAAGCGAAACATCGGAATATGGCGGATTCTTTTGCAGAATTTCCCTACCCATCGCTTCGCCGAGTCCGATTTTATCGTTCCAACCTTTTTTAGCAGCAGAGTTTAATACTTCTCCCGTTTCTTTCGCCGCGCCGAAATCGCCTTTACCGAGCGTGGCGTCAACGTCTTCGGATGTAGAACCAATCAAGGCAATTTCCGTGTCGTGGACGAGAACCGAACCGTTAGCTGCAATCGCCGTCGCAAAACCTTTTTTCATCAAATCTATAATTATTGGCGCAAGCCCTGTTTTTACGACATGTCCTCCGATTCCCCAAACAATCGGTTTATTCAATTCTTTTGCACGACGAATTTGTTTTGCAATTTCACGCAAAGATTGGTTTGCAAGAATATTTGGTAATTTGTCAAGAAAATTTTTAAGTGAATCTCGCACGTCAACTGGCTGGGCAAAATCTTGAACGATGACTTTGCTGGGGCGCGAAGCAAGTTCGTAAGTTTTTATTTCATCAAAGTTTATGGGCTGAAATTTTTCGTAAATCGACATAATTTTCGTTTTTTCACAACTGAATTTATGAACAGTTTTATAAAAACCTTAACTGTGGTTGTTTTATTTTCTTAAACATCTCTTGAATTCACTAGGCATTTCGCTTTCAAATTCGACAAAATTGTTAAAGTGCGGATGTCGGAAACACAGTTTTGCGGCGTGCAGACACAAACGTGGAAATTCTCGCCCGTTGTATCTATCGTCCCCGACAATCGGATGCCCGATGTGAGCGCAATGGATTCTTAATTGATTGGTTCTTCCCGTTACGGGTTCTAGTTCGAGCAGTGTTTTATCGGGAAATTTTTCTAAAACCCAAAAATTAGTTACGGCGGATTTACCATCCTGTTTTACGTTCCAGTTTTTTTCTTCTGCAAAACGACCGACGGGCGCGTCTATGGTTTCGGAATTTTCCGAAACGATTCCCTGAACAATTGCCAAATATCTTTTTTCTATTAGTTTTCTTTGAAAATGGTTGGATAGCCTGCTTGATGCTGCCGGAGTTTTGGCAATCACCATTAAACCCGACGTTCTGCGGTCAAGCCGATGAACCAAAACAGGACGAATAATTTTGGATTTTAGATTTCGGATTTTGGATTCCCTTGGTTGAAATTCGTTTTTTTCCTGGTTTAAGTAATACGAAAGCGCATTCAGAAGCGTCCCACTTTTTTGTTTCGATGATGGGTGAACTAGCATATCTGCCGGTTTATTTACGATAATAATCCACTCGTCTTCAAAAATGATTTCAAGCGGAAGCGGTTCTGGCTTCATAGCCGTTTCCGCTTCCAAATCAACCACGATTTCAACCGTGTCATCTTTCTTCAAATGATAGCCGCGAGGTTGGGTTTTACCGTTGATTCTGCAATTGCCCGCATCAATCAGATTGCGAAGAAATATTTTACTGACGGATGTTATTTGTTCAAACAAAAATTTATCGAGACGATTTTGTTTTATATTTTCTTCAATTTGAAATTTCAGTTTCGCCGGCATTGAAAATTAAAAAACATTTAACCCAATCTTTCATTGACAAATGTGAAAACGCCGGTGGCGACGCTGACGACTATAAACGTTGCAATCGCGCGCCAAACGGCATCCGATTCGGTAAATTGCCAAATCGCTAAAATACACAAAACCGTGCAGACAACCAGCGAAATCGTGATAATGACGAAAGCAATGCCCCGCACTAAATTTGGATTGACGACGCCCCTTGGTTTCGGTTTGATTTTTGCGACTTGTTCCAACTTTTGATTTTCCATTTGTCTGTTTTATAAATTTGTGAAACGCGAGTTTTGATTATCTAAATTGTTGTTTCTAAATCTAATTTTAATCGTTTGTAAATTTATTGTGCCCGACAACTCGGCTAAGTTTAACAATTCTACAAAATTTTCAAAACCGCCCACAGCGAA
Organism: Acidobacteria bacterium 28-9; assembly: GCA_002050355.1. Lineage (GTDB taxonomy): Bacteria > Acidobacteriota > Blastocatellia > Pyrinomonadales > Pyrinomonadaceae. Next base: position 5,824 of record MWYY01000038.1, on the reverse strand, counting down.
ACAACGGTTATAATTATCCAAAGCAGAACGCCTTGAACGAGCGGTCGCAAACCGACTTTTTTCAAAACTTCGGTTGACAAACTCGCGCCGATAAGAAAAAGCGTAATGGTCAAACCGGTTTTTGCCAGCATTACGAGCGAGTCGAAAATGCTCGGCGGATAAGTTGCGGGCGTGTAAGTTCTGATAATCGTCGCCAGAAGAAAAAATAAAATAAAATATGGCACGGCGATTTTCGCTTTTTTGTTGCGGTAAAAAAAAGAGAATAAGAGTGCAACCGGCGCAATCCAAAGCGCGCGCGTAAGTTTTACGGTTGTCGCTATTTGCAATGCTTCGCTGCCGTATTTTGCCGCCGCGCCGACAACCGAACTGGTATCGTGAATGGCAATCGCTGCCCACACGCCAAATTGATTTTGCGAAAGATTTAAAGCGTGTCCAATAACTGGAAAAGTAAAAAGCGCGATTGAATTTAAGATAAAAACTGTTCCCAGTGACACGGAAATTTCTTCACTGTCGGCATCAATAACAGGAGCGACCGCTGCAATCGCGCTACCGCCGCAGATTGCCGTTCCTGACGAAATTAAACTTGACGTTTTATCTTTTACCTTTAATAATCTGCCGACCAGAAATCCGAGCGCGAGAGTTCCGAAAATCGTCGCAATCGTAAATAAAATTCCACTTTTTCCAGCCTTTACCACTTCCGACAAATTCATACCGAAACCGAGCAGAACAACCGAAGTCTGCAGCAAAATTTTTGTCGTTTTGGCGGTTTGTTTCGGATACGGATTACCGATTGTCAAAGCCAGAATCAATCCCAAAGCAAGCGCTATCGGCGGAGAAAACCAGGGCGTCAGACATAATAAAATTAATAGAAAAAAGACGATTTTCATAAAATAAAAAACGAAAAATGAACATTTGATAACGTATGATTCACATATTATTTTCCGTTTTTCACCGTCCTTTTTTCGTTACACACTATTTCGCTTTGCCTTGATTTGCAACCGATTGCTGTGCTTTGGCAATCTCGTCGGCATCGCCCAAATAATAATTTTTTATGGCTCGAAGATTTTCGTCTAATTCGTAAACGAGCGGAATACCGGTCGGAATATTTAATTGCACAATTTCCTCATCGGGAATGTTGTCGAGGTATTTGACCAAACTGCGTAGAGAATTTCCGTGTGCGGCGACGATAATTTGTTTTCCCGCTTTTATTTGCGGGGCGATTTCCACTTCAAAATACGGCACGACACGCTCGACCGTATCTTCCAGACATTCGGTTTGCGGATATTCGCCTTCTTTTAAGCTGAGGTAACACGCTTTATTTCCTTCGTAGCGTTCATCTGTAATTTCCATCGAAGGCGGCGGCGTATTGTAGCTTCTGCGCCACAGTAGAACTTGTTCATCGCCGTATTTTGCCGCAGTTTCGGCTTTGTTCAAACCTTGCAGGTTGCCGTAATGACGCTCGTTCAAGCGCCAGGTTTTTGTTTCTGGAATCCACATCAAATCCATTTCGTCCAGAATTATCCAAAGCGTCCGAATCGCGCGTTTTAGAATGGAAGTATAAGCCAAATCGAAGGCAAAACCTTCAGCCTTCAAAAGCTGCGCGGCTGTTTTCGCTTCTTCGCGCCCTTTGTCGGTTAAATCAACGTCTTTCCAGCCGGTAAAACGATTTTCCCTGTTCCATTCGCTTTCGCCGTGTCTGATTAAAACCAATTTATACATAAGTCGTTTATTTTCCTTATACTTACCGAATGTTACAGAGTGTTATCTATTGAATATCTAAAGATGTTTTGTTGCTCTGTATTACTCTATAAAAGCAAGTAACAGATACATTTTCGGATACATACGCTTGCAGCTAATCAAATTATTTTGATAGACTGCTTTTGCTGGTATAAATTCAGTTGTCAAAGAACTGAAAGAGACGGTTTGAGGTTGATAGCTCAAGCCGTTTTTCTTTGCTCAAAATTATTCTTTCTCAGTAACTACTTTCTTCGGTGTATCCCAGTAAGGAGATTTGCATTTAGGGCAAACCTTTGGCTTTTCCTGTTTGTTTCTGGGCGTCCATTCGTGGGAACATCTCTCACACCGCCAACCATCAATTTTAATCATTTTCGTCATAACAATAAATAGCATATACCTAAATTAAAAATAATTCAAGTATCTTACTAAAGAGTAGTAATTAGACTTGACTTGCTTACTTATTAGTAATATACTTCTAGGTAGTTAAGCAATTAACTTAATAAACATTAGGAGAAATCAAAAATGAACACAGCAACTAAAACACAACAAATCGAACGGGTAGAAGCTTACTGCGATTGCTGCGCGAGCCAGGCAAGCGGCGAACGCTCCGAACTTGAAAATGAAGGCTGGTATCTTGGACGCAGAGAGCATTTTTGCCCGAACTGCAATGACTAATAACAAAAGGCTTAGGTTTGCGCAAACATTCCTAAGCCTCTCTACTCTTATCTTAATCAATTAAAAATCTCTAAGAAGAAATCTAAATGAGAAATAAACATAACACGAAAACAAATGAACACAAAACCACAACCACGGCACATCTTGAAATGATGCTAATGATTGTAATGCTTGCGGCGCTTTCGCTGGCTATCGGGATTTCTGCAATTAGAACAAAAAAAGGAAGAGAAACAGCTCTGTTGCCTCTCTTCCTTTGAATTACCAAATAATATCCAAAATGAACGGTCGATAATACCATCCCAACCTTATACTAATCTCACGCCTTGCTGCTGATTATGTTCCAAAATGTAAAAATTAACAAGCCGCATTTATAGTTGTTATTAAGATTGGTTGTATTTTATCTCTTCATCCTTTGTAGTGTTTCCATAAAAGAAAGGAGCGTGAGTATTCACGCCCCCTTTCGGTTAAATTAGATCAGCTTCTCGCTGACCAATTGTGTTAAGCCTTACGGCATCGGAATCGGCATGTCGCTCGAGTCACCGAACTGAATGATCATCAGAGCTGCGCCTGACGAACTCAGCGGTGATCCCGACTTGGTCGCATACCAGGTACCTTTACCGGCACTGACACGATAAACACCAAAGTCAGCTTTACCGTCACCATCGTAATCGGCTGGAACCGGACTGTCCGTATCCAAACCAAACTGGTTAACCAGTAATCCCACTTTGCTGCCCATTACATACCAGGTACCAACACCGGCGCCCGTACGATAAACAGCTTGGTCGGCACGACCGTCACCATCGTAATCGGCAACTACAGGTTTGTCCGTAGCGCTACCGAACTGGATGGCTCCGAAGCCTTTTGTGCTCTGCAGCATATACCAAACACCATTCGATGGTCGATAAACTGCATAGTCGGCTTGTCCGTCGCCGTCATAGTCGGCAGCGACAGGAATGTCGTTTCCGGCACCAAACGGAACAAAGTTTGCCTTGTTAGTCGCCAAGCTCAAAGTAATCCACATGCCACTCGACGGACGGTAGACAGCGATTTCCGCTTTACCGTCACGATCAAAGTCAGCCGGTGTCGGAATGTCGCCTGCCGCTCCGAACTGAACCGCGCCAAAGCCGGCGGTGCTTCTGTTCAAGTACCAGGTCGAATTCGACGGTCGATAAACGGCGATGTCGGATTTTCCGTCACCGTCATAATCAGCCGAAACAGTCTTGTCGCCTGCCTGACCAAACTGAACGCCTCTAAAGCCAGTCGAGGAGTTCTGCAGATACCAGGCACCGTTCGACGGACGGAACACCGAGACATCTGCCTTCATGTCGCCGTCAAAGTCAAAGCGTGTGCTTGGAACTATCGCCGCCGGTGTCGCCGTGTTGACGAATGTTACCTCAACGATATTGCCTGCGTTAGCAGCGGCAGTACCGGCAGTAAAGATAGGCGTCGTTATTGTTCCGGTGCCTAAGTTGACTGTCGTGCCCGTGCTGACGCCGGTCGTCGACGTGATGCTTGTGGTTGTAAAACCGGTAACACCCGTTTCCGTGATCGTTATGTTCGAGCCGATGTCAAACGAACCGAATCCACCGAGTACTGTGCCGGCAAACGGACCGCCGACCGGTGTACAGAAACCGCCCTGACTGGCAGGACCCGCCTGTACGGTTACCGTTTGGGTGTTTCCTGCCAAGATGCCGCCCTGTGTATCACCTGTTACGGTGAACGTGAACGGAGTTCCGACGGCTACGCCTGCGCCTGCAACTTTACAGATCTTCAGCCCTGCCGGTGTAAATGCGAAGTTTGTGAATGTCGCGACAACAATTTCCGTTCGTGCCGTAACAACCACTCCCTGCGTAGTTCCGACAACATTAACACCTTGTGCAGTAGTTAGTGCCGCAGTTATTTGTGCCGCAGTAAGATTAGAACCTCCTGCTGTTCCAGCCAAAGCAACAATGGCGTTGATTTGCGCGGTTGTAAGATTATTGGCAGTTATTAGCGCACTTATTTGTGTCGCAGTAAGAAATGTTCCCGCAGTAGTACCAGGAAATGCTGCATTTCCAGCAACTCCAAATAAAGTGGTACCAATGAGTGTAATTTGCCCAGCTGTAAGAGTAGTACCAAAACCTAGTGCCGCCCTTATATCTGCCGCAGTACCAAATCCTGTTGTTCCACCGAAAGCAGCAGCAATAGCGTTGATTTGCGCGGCTGTAAGATTAGCACCGGTTCCTCCGTTAACACCGTTCGTCGGGAACGTAGTAGTTGCGGCAGTGCCAAAAGCGGCTGTCACATCAATTCGACCTAAGCGGATACCCGCCAGCAGCTGTGCATCAGTCAATACTTCATTGATGTTTACAGTTGATCCGCTCGCGAATCTGTTTCGCGAGAATGTGCAGAACGGATTGCCGACCGGACCTGCCTGTACTTGTACCAATTCTGTTATAGAACCAGTTGCAAAACCATTACCACCAGCGCCGGTTCCGACAACTCCGACAGCACCACCACCGGCACCACCGCCAACAGTAATAGCATTACCGGTTAATGGGTTGACCGGCGTACCGGTAACCAGGAAGTTGAATACCTCTCCCTGTGTAACACCCGGTCCGGCTACTTTACAGATTTTTATCTGACCCGGTACGGTACGGTTTGTAACCGTAACAAGAGTCTGATTCGCTGCCGTTGACTGATTGTTGATGTTTACAAAGAAGACTCCGCCGCCGGCGAATTCGCCGGTGGTGATAACCTGCGGAGTACCCTCGATGGAGCCTCCGTTACCTGCTGCCGTGGCACCAACAAATATAAAGCCCGGTTCCGGTAACTCGCCGATACCCAGCGTAGTTACGGTTCCGCCAGGTTGGTTAGCCGGTAATATGATCGAAAGCGGTCCGGTACATCCCGGACGAGCAACCGTGCCGAGCGGTGCCTGGAATACTACCTGGTCTCCGTTGGCATCGAGGACTCCGCCGATGACGAAATCGAAAAGTGTACCTTGTGCGCCGCCTACACCGGTCGAATTAGCATCCGTATCGCCGGCAAGAGCTACTTTACAAATTTCTATTGTGCCTGTGATGGCAGCTCGGTTAACTACGGTGATTACTGTTTCACCCGCGGTTGTAGCAGCGGCGCCGACGTTGACGACTGCCGTGCCTGCCGGAAGATTCTCGCTCACTATAACGCCCGGTGACTGTGTGCCGCCTCTAAAGTCGGTAACTATGAAACCACCCGTTCGACCAACTCCGCCGGCTGTATTAGTAGTGTTCTGTAATTCGGTAACCGTAATCGGTCCCGACGGCACCTGAAAAGGAGCCGAACACTGGAGCGGTCCGCCCAATGCGCCGGCGACAACCTGAACGGTTCGAGGAGCACCACCAGCCGTAGCGCCGGGAATCTGGAACGAGAAGACTCTGCCGATCAGAGC
>MWYY01000046.1 GCA_002050355.1 Acidobacteria bacterium 28-9 | reverse complement strand
CTACCACTGTTAAAGCCAGGGTTTTGAAAACTGCTGACGGTGAGACCGTTTGAAGCATCTTCAGTAAAAGCATCGGGAACACCGAAATTGCGTTCGTTAAACAAGTTTTGCGCCTCGGCGCGAAACTCAATTCTGAATCGTTCGGTGATGTTAGTTGTTTTAACCAGTGCAAGATTGACGTTGTAGAAGTTATTACCGAAGAAGGTGTTTCTACCCACATCGCCAAACGGAGTTTTGAAGAAATTAAACGCTTCAAAACCACTCAAAGGTAAGCCGAATACCGCGCTTAACGGGAAATCGTTGTAAATCAACTGAGCCTGCTGTTGAGCAGTCGCAGCATCTGCAACAACCGTTCCGATTGAACCGGCATTTAGCGTGTTGAAAACAATGAAGCTGCCCGGAGTTGCGGCACCGCCATTATAATCACATTCAGGTCCGCCGAAGAAAATATCGCAAGCAGCGCCGTAGCCGAAAGCAATGGTTCCCTTTGGCGCGTCTGGATTACCGGCAAACGGACGCGTCGGACCGACCTGCCCGAGAAATGCACTTGCAAAGCCAAAATCATCACCATAAAATTGAATTGGAGTATACGGACGACCCGAGCCGAGACGAATGACGCTGCTTATCTGAAAACCACCTAACGCTTTGCCGATAAAACCTCTTTGGTCTCTGAAGAACGGAAGTTCTGCGACAAAATTGGTAGTAAAGCTATGCTTTTGGTGGAAAGCCGATAAACCGCGTTCATTAGTATCGAAGAAGCGTTGTGAAAGAGCATTACCCTGACCACCGCCGTTGGTTCCAAAGATTTCCGAAGCGTTGTCAAGCGTTTTGGCAAAGGTGTAATTCGCATTCAAGACCAGGAAATTGCCGAAGCGTTGGTCATAACGAACTTGAAGCGAATCATAACGTCCGTTTGCGCCATTGGTACGAAGGCGGGTTACGCCAAGAGTCGGGTCAACTCGACCGTTACCGGTCGTAGCAACACCGTTAATAATGGAATTGTTAAAACCGCCGTTACCACACGCTGAAGCAGTCGAGGCGGCTGGTGAGCCGGATACGATGCCGTTCGAGAAAGAACCCGGATCTAACCCTAAACATTGCGCGGCATTATTTAAGGTACGTACCAAGGGATTACCGTTAATGGTCTGAAATTGGTCTCTAATCAATGTTCCGACATAGCGAACTTCCAGCACCGAATTCTTAAACAACTCTTGCTGTACACCAAAATTGTAATTGATGCTGTATGGGTTATGAAAATCAGGTGAAACACGAGTTTGATTAAAGAGACGCGGGTCGCCTCCGTTTGTTCCCGGCGTCAAGTTAAGTTGTGCCGTCGTTGTCGGCAAAGACGGGAAAGCGAGTGAACCGGCAGCACCCGGGGTTTGATTAAACGTACCCGAAGCCGCAAACGGAGCAGCCGTTACCGTGTTCAAAACAATATTGAAGAAACTCGGGTCATACGAAATACCGACTCCGCCGCGAATAACGGTTTGACGATTTTCAAAGAAGTTGCTCATGCTCTTCAGGAAGGTCGGAGTATAAGCAAATCCGAGACGCGGTGCAATATTATTTTTGTCAATCGGTAGTCTTGTCGCAGTTCGATCCGCGAGCGGAAACTTCGGATCAAAAATCGCCGTCGCCGGGTCTGATTCACGATCGTTAATACTATCAATAATCGGATTAAACGGCGTGGTTGAAATTTCGTAACGCAAGCCGAGGTTAAGCGTCAAATCAGGTCTGACTCGGTAATCGTCCTGCACAAAAAAGAAGAAATCGTCTTGTTTTGTTGTAATGTTCGGATTACCAAGGGCAAAATTAATTGTGCGCGGTCTGCCGAGCAGGAAGTTTTCGAATGCGGTAGCTCTAAACCCGGTGCGCGCTGCTCCGGTTCCCGTAACGAAAGGAGTTCCGGTCGGAATAAAACCTGAAGCCGCATTTGCTGTAGTTGAAGTCGGTGTGCTTCCGTTAAAGGTAAATGTTCCGAGGCGGTTAGGCAAAAAGAAATTTTCTACCGCCTGATGACGAATATCTAAACCAAATTTCACATTATGGTTGCCTAAAGTTGAGATTAAGGTGTCCTGCACCTGATAAACGTCAACTTTTCTCGATTGTGGTAAGTTATTTGGCGAACCGAAACTCTGTGAAAATGTGCTGGGCGCTAAGGAGCGAGTTCCTGCAAATTGAATACGCGGTCCCGGATTTGAGCTTGTATCACCGAAACTGACAAACAAGCGTGAAAAATTGAATCTTGCCTGGTTGGTAAATCTCGAAGAAATGTTGCGCGTATAAGTTACGCCAAGGTTGTTGTTTCTCGACGGAACGTCAAAAATCGCGCCTGCCCTAAAATCACCGGTTGCCAGCGGGTTGCGCGAATCGTCGAAAATGTAGCGAACGCTTACCAAATCTTTATCGGTAATATTAAAATCTTCGCGCGTGATGAATTGATCCGATCCCGAACGATTTGGAACAACGCGAATAACTTCACCGAAGTTAAGCGCTACGACGCTTGACGCTGGGCAAGGTCTGACTTCAACGCTGCAAACAAAAAGCCCCTGAGTAAACGCGCCGCCGTCGTTGGCAAAAGAATCAACCAACCCGTCGCCGTCGGTATCAATCGTAGCCGGGACGATGAAAGCCTGACCAACGCCTTGAGCAAATCCCGGACCACCGCCGACCGCGGTCGAAGTCAGCGCTGCTGTTGCCGCATTCGGAAATAAGCTTGCCGCGAGCGCAGCACTTTCCCGCGTAAAGGTGAGAGCATTGCCGCCCGCTCCCGAAGTAACGAACTCGCCGCGCAAATAGTCACCTTGATAGCTGACGAAGAAAAATGCACGGTCTTTTTTAATCGGACCGCCCGCGGAAAAGCCAATACGGGTAAAACCGAACGGGTCTTTATTGCGCGAAGCCAATCCGGCAAATTCCGGCAAGCCGTTCTCTGCCAAAAACGTCAATTCTGATTTCTGACGTTTTTCGGCATTACTGGTAGTATTTAACGCCGAATTTCGGAAAAAGGTAAATACCGAACCATGAACAGAATTAGTACCGCTTCGGGTTACGGCATTGATTTGCGCGCCCGAATTACGTCCGAATTCAGCGGAAAAGTTGTTGGTGATAACCTGAACTTCGCCGATAGCATCCACGTTGGAAATGCTCAAGCTGGGTCCGGCGACGGAGTTGTCATTGTTATCTTGTCCGTCAATTTGAAAGTTGTTTGAACGTCCGCGATTACCGTTTGCCGAAATACCGACACCGTTTGAAAAGTCGGCATCGCCCGGCGTAACAACGCCCGGTGTAAGCAAAGCAAACGTTTCAATTGCGCCGCCGTTGATTGGCAACTGCGTTAATTGTTTGGGCGTATAAGTTTGCGACAACTGATTTTGTTGTGTTTCCAAGACTGCCGCATCCTGCGTTACGGTAACTATATTTTCCGACCCGGCAATTCCCAAAGACACGTCCTGTGCATTTTGAGAGCCGATACGAATGATAACCTTCTCTTGTCTGGCAGAAGCGAAACCTGTTCCGGTTACTTCTAAAACATAACTTTCACTCGGTTGCAAGCTGCTAAAATTATAAATTCCGTCGCTGTTAGTAGTAGCTTCTCTAACAAAACCGAACTCTGGGTTCGTTAATCTAACGGTTGCTCCGGCGACAACCGCTCCGTTAGGGTCAGTGATGATGCCCTGTAAATTTCCTGCCGTTACCTGTGCAAACACAGATGAGACGGAAACCATTACGCAAAAAACGGCAAACATGCTAAAAAGCGATTTACCGATGCGTTTTACAAACAATCCATACATAGCTAATTCTCCTTGATATTTTGAAAGATTTTAATAATCTGGGTCCAGTGTACTACAAATAGAAGCAACAATTGTTCCAAGCATTTATTTTATCCGAATAAAAGCTAATTTGTTGATTTTATATGGGTAAAATCGTGGCGTTATTCAAGTGTAATAAACATATAAAACAAAATTCGTTCAAATTTTTGAATAATGTAAACAAAATTACGGATAAATCCTTTTAGGTTTTTGGAGTGATGTTGTAAGTTTTTATTTTGGAGTTGAGCGTTGTTGCATTCAATCCTAATAATCGAGCGGCACGTGATTGATGTCCGCCGGTTTGGTCAAGCGAGCGGCGAATCAAATCCGTTTCAAAGCGGCGAACTTCATCGTAAAAATTGACGCCGCGCGCGAGGTCGGTTTCATCGGAGACGCCTTCGCTGTCTCGTATGATTCGGCGCGCGAGTTCAGGATTTCTGACTTCGGGGCGCAAACACTCAATCGTAATTTCATCGGTCGGCGCAATGACGACGGCTCTTTCGATAATATTCTCAAGTTCGCGGACATTGCCCGGATAATAATAATTCTCTAATAGCGACAATACTTCCGGTGAAAGATTTTCGGAAATTACACGCGCGTTTTCCTTATTATACTTACCGATAAAATGCTGCGTGAGCGGCAGAATATCTTCGGGGCGTTCGCGGAGCGACGGAAGTTCAATCGGCACGACAGACAAGCGATAATAGAGGTCTTCGCGGAAAGTTCCGTTTTTGACCGCTTCTTTGAGTTCGACGTTTGTCGCGGCGATGATTCTGACATCAACCTGTGTCGGAGAAGTTTCGCCGACCGGCGTAAATACGCGCTCCTGAATAACGCGCAGCAAGCGAACCTGCGTTTCAAAACGTAAATCGCCGATTTCGTCCAGGAAAATCGAGCCGCCGTCGGCTACTTCAAAAAGCCCTTTTTTCGCTGCGACCGCGCCGGTAAATGCGCCTTTCGTATGTCCGAAGAGTTCGGATTCGAGCAATTCCGACGGAATATTCGAACAGTTGACAATAACAAAAGGATTATCGGCACGCTGTGAAGATTCGTGTATGGATTTGGCGACAAGTTCTTTTCCTGTTCCGGATTCGCCCGTTATCAAAACGGTCGAACGAGCCGGAGCGACTCGCTCGACAAGCCGGAAAACACTTTCCATTTTTTCCGAACGCCCGATTATCGCGTCGCGGCTAACCGAGCGCGTCATCGCCTGGCGCAAAGTGATGCGCTCTTCTTCATTACGACGTTTTTTGATTCCTCGGCTGACGAGATTGACAATTTGCTCATTTTTAAAAGGCTTGCGGACGACTCCGTTAGCGCCTTTTTCCCAGGCAGAAATTGCCGTGTCGAAAGTGGCATAAGCCGTAATCATCAAGACTACGGCGTTTTCGTCCACTTTGATAATTTCTTCAAGCGCAGTCAGTCCGCCTATTCCGGGCATTGAAACGTCCATTAAAACGACATCGTAACTTTTCTTTTCGTAAGATTGAATCGCTTCTTCGCCGGTTTTCGCTAAATCGACTTTATAACCCGCGTTAGTCAAAATAGTGCCTAACACATCACGCATTATCTCTTCGTCGTCGCAAACTAAAATTGAACCCTTCTTTGCCATAAGTTATGAAAATATACAGGATATTCGGTTGCAAAACAAAAATAAGGGATTGTTCAATTGTAGGCAATGCCTTTTGAAATATATTAAAGAATAATGCTATTCCCTTACCGAAGGGCAAGTTATACGTCGCATCGAATTTGAACGGATGACGACGAACTTGCAACAAAATCGAGCCGGAAAGTTTTAGGAGTCAAACAAAAATCTTTAGAAATTATTAATTTGATTACGCGCGAAGTGATAAAATAATCGGGAAAGGCAGCAAAGACACAAAAAAAATTCGAGAAACCTAGACCACAGATAAACATAGATAAACGCAGATATGAAAAAATCTAAAATCCAAAATTCAAAATCCAGAATTGGCTGTCAGGGCTGGAATTATGATGATTGGACGACAAAAGCCGGTGGCGAGACGGTTTTTTATCCGCGCGGAACTCGTTCGGGCGCGATGCTGGAGGGTTACTCGCAGATTTTCGAGACTGTCGAGGTAGATTCGACATTTTATGCAATTCCGCCGAGTTCCAGTGTTGAAAATTGGTATAAAAAAACGCCTGAAAACTTTACTTTTTCTTTGAAGATGCCGCAGGAGATTACGCACGAATACAGTTTGCGCGAACCCTCGTTTCCGATTCTGGAAGAATTTTGCGCGAGGATTTTACTTCTTAAAGAAAAACTCGGCGCGGTTTTAATTCAACTTCCGCCAAACTTTGAAGCCTCGAAAGAAAACGCGCAGGCGCTGCGTGAATTTTTGGCGGAACTTCCCGCAAACATTTGTTTTGCCGTTGAATTTCGGGATAGACAATGGCTGATTGATTGGACGTTTGAAGAACTCGAAAAAAACAAAGTCGCGCTCTGTTTGGTTGAAGGAAGTTGGATTCCGCGCGAGAAAATTTTTGAAGCAATTGAAAAACCGACGGCGGATTTTTCCTACGTTCGTTTTATGGGCAAACGCGATTTGATGACTTTCGACAGAGTTGTTCGCCCGCAGGATACGCATTTGCAAATGTGGAGAGAGGAAATTGAAAAGCTGAAAAGCAAAGATATTTATGTATATTTCAGCAATTTTTACGAAGGCTTTGCGCCCGCGAGTGTAAATAAATTAAGAGAATTGCTCGGTCAAAAAACAGTTCAGGCAAGCAGTCTGGAAAATCAAAAATCACTTTTCTGAAAAAATAGAATACGCATTTATGCCTGCAAGTCTTCGGCAACCTTATTTAATCAAACCTTTTTTATTTTTCTGCGTAAGATAAAGACGGACGTTTTGCTTTCGGGCAAAATTTATAAAAGTTTTGGAGCAATAATTTAATAAATGGCAATGTCAAAAACGGCAAAAACTCTTCTCATCGTCGGTGCGGTCGTTCTCACCTGTGTTCTGGTAGCAATTATCGGAATTGCGCTGCTTGCCGAAGCATTAAGAAAACCGCAAGTTCCCGACAACAGCGTTCTGGTTTTAAAGATTTCAGGCAGTCTGCCCGATTACGCGCCGGACGACGTAATGGCGAAAATTTTCGGCGGCAGTCCCAACCAATCATTTTCAGGTATTTTGACGCAGCTTCGCAAAGCAAAGGTTGACACTCGCGTCGGCGCGGTTTTGTTCGATATTGAAATTTCAGGTATTGGCTGGGGAAAAGCCGACGAACTGCGCGACGCAATCGCGGATTTTAAGACTTCGGGCAAACCGGTCTACGCTTATATGGAATACGGCGGCAACAAAGAATATTACGTGGCAACCGCCGCCGATAAAATATTTTTGCCGCCGACCGGTGAATTGGGCATTATCGGGTTGCAGGCACAGGCGCAGTTTTACAAAGGCTCGCTTGATAAACTCGGCGTCGAGTTTCAATCGGTTCACGTCGGAAAATACAAAGGCGCAAACGACCCGCTCGTCCGCAAAGATTTATCGCCCGAACAGCGCGAAGTTTTAAACGCTATGCTCGACGATTATTATGGACGAATGATTTCGACTATTGCCGACGCGCGCAAAAAGTCTGCCGCCGACGTGGTAGCCATTATTGACAACGCGCCTTACAACGCACTCGAAGCCAAGCAGCAGAATTTGATTGACGGCGCGATTTATAAAGACGAAGTTTATAAAGAATTGAAAAATCGTTTGGGCTACAAAGATACGGAAGATTTGCGATTGTTGACCGCCGCCAATTACAAAGAAGTAACGCCGGAGTCTCTGGGGTTAAACGTCGGCGAAAGAATTGCGGTTATCTTCGCGTCCGGGTTGATTACGAGCGGAAAATCAAGCGACGGCAGCTTCGGCGGCAGTCAGACAATCGGTTCGGACACAATTGTTCGCGCCGTAAAAGAGGCAGCAGATGACGTTTCAGTAAAAGCAATTGTCTTGCGCGTCGATTCGGGCGGCGGCTCGGCTCTGGCGTCGGATTTGATGTGGCACACGCTCGAATACGCAAAAACGAAAAAACCGGTCGTAACCTCAATGGGCGACGTGGCGGCGTCGGGCGGTTACTACATTGCCTGCAACTCAAGCAAAATCGTTGCCGAACCTTCGACTGTTACCGGTTCAATCGGCGTTATTCTCGCACGTCCGGTTATCAAAGGCTTATACGATTGGCTAGGCATTACAAATGAATATATCACGCGCGGCAAAAACGCCGGATTATTCCGCGACAGTGAGCCTTGGAATGAAGAACAGCTAAAAAAAGTTCAAAGCCAAGCCGATTTTTTCTATTGGGACAACTTTGTGCCGAAGGTTGCGGCGGGTCGTGGAAAATCAGTCGAAGAAATTCACAACGTCGCGCAAGGGCGCGTTTGGACGGGATTTCAAGCAAAAGAACGCGGGTTGGTGGATGAATTCGGCGGATTAGATAAAGCCGTTGAAATCGCCAGAGACTTGGCACATCTTCCGGCTGATAAAGATGTCAAGCGCGTTGTCTTTCCGGCTCCGCAACCGTTTTTGTCGTCATTTTTTAGCTCAGATGATGAAGCAACGGTCAAAGCCAGAGAACAAAAAGCGTTAATCGACGCTCTGCCAAAGGACGCCCAGAAAGTTTTTCGCTCTGCCGCGCTTTTCGACCGATTCAAACCGGGCGAAACATTAACAATGTTGGCTTATCAACTGGAAATAAAATAGTTTCCAGTATTTTGTTTCACAACAAAAACGGCAAGTTTATTAAAACCTGTCGTTTTTTATTTTGTTCACAACAACTTATGTCAAATTTTAATACACTAAAAATACAATGAAGATTATATAGATAAATTTAGGACCCCTTAAGTTACACAAAATAAATGAGTTTGTCTTTTCGGCATAAGTCTTGCAAAAGAATCATCACAATTGAAATTCTCACTCATAAATAAATTCGCACTCACAAATAAGCGAATTAAAAAATTTACCAAACGATAGCTAAGGAGGCTTTATGTTTAAGAAAAAATTATTTGCAATCGGTGGAAGTTTAATACTTACTGCCGGATTGACGGGTTTTGCCATTGCGCAAGACACAACTAAAACGACGACGACAACGACGATGACCAAAACCGACGTGGTGCAAAACCCTGACGGAACATACACTGTTATCGAATATCCAGTAGGCAAAGAAGTCATGGTTAATCTGATGCCCGGAGCAAATATGAGCGGTAAAGGTATGGCTCGCGTAATGCGTATGGGTAATGAAACGACCGTTGATCTGGATTTATCCGGACTTCCCGCAGATGCTTCAAACTATTATGTTTATGCAGTTGACCCGATGGGGAAAGTAACTCTGCTAGGACCTGCCGGTATCGCTAATGGTATGGGCAAGGTTTCCTATAAAACACCGATGGATAAATTTATGTTGGTTCTCTCGCCGACAGAAGGATTAAATACTATCGGAACCGACACGCCCGTTGTTTTTCGCAGTTCTATACCTCAAGGTTTTGCTGTTGTAAACAATAGGGTAACTAGTCCGGTCGGCGACGAAAAACAAGTCGCCGGTAGTATGGAAACTGCGTCACCTTATAATGTGCCGTTACTTGGAGTTTCGGGATTTGAGAAGGGCGAAACGGAAATTAGAATAAACTTTTCCGGTGATTTACAGGGATTAAAAGGAAAAGCCTATATCAACAATCGCAAACAAGGCGTAACCAGAATAAAAATGCGGTTTGACGATTTGAAAATGGTTCCGAAACAAAAACGCTATGTTTTGTGGGCTGTTGCACCCGACAAAACTTATACGAAAATCGGACAAATCATCAACACCGGCAAACGTCAGGAAGCCGAGATTCGAAGCGAAACGGCTTTGAAAGATTTTGGCTTGTTCGTAACGGTCGAAGATACGGACGTAGCGCAGCCGACCAGCACAATTTATTCTACGTTTACTGTTAATAGATAAAAAGTAGTTTTCTTGAATTACGCGAAAGCGGCGAGTCTTTTCTTGAGACTCGCCGCTTTTATTTTGTTTTAGGTTGTAGAAATTACTTTAAATTTCTCGAATTATTATCAACCGAAATTTCCGAGATAATCGGTTGACGCTTTTTTGTGAACAATCCAAAAGATTTTCCCGCATCAGTTAATTCTACTTCAGAAGAAAGCACGCGCGTAATTCGTTTTGGCAAAAGCATCGGCGCGATGTTCGCAATCGAAGCGGCAAGCGAAACAATATCGCCGCCGCCTGTCCAATGCTCGCGGACGACCGATTCGTCCGTTCGATTTATCAGCCGAAGCAGCGTCAAAACCACCAGGTAAGTGTCGTCAACTTGTCCGATAAACGGAATCACATCGGGAATAAAATCGAGCGGCATAATGACGTATAAAATCGCGCCCGCTACCAGCAGTTTTTCGGTTGTCGGAACGCGGCTGTCCTTCAGAAGTTTGCCGAGCAATTTAAACATATTCGGCAGAAACATCAGAAAGCCTTTCATTCGATTTTTGATTTGCGCTTTTTCCTTGCGCGTCGGTTTTCCCGCTTTCGACATTTGTATTTCGTTCATTTTATTTCTGCTCCTTCATCTTAATTTTTAAGTCTAAAAAATATCTCTACATTTGTCATTTAACATTTATCATTTATCATTTATCGAACAGGAAATCGGAGAAATTCCGTTTGTAATATTTATGAAATCATAGGTTACATGAATTAATTCGGATAATTTTTATAGAGACAAATGAAAACATGATACTTGAAAAAATTAGACAGCGCGCGTCGTCAAATCTTCAGCACATCATTTTGCCCGAAGGTGAAGACGCCAGAACGCTGCAAGCGGCGGAAAAGTGTGCCGGCGAGCGAATTGCCAAAATTACATTCGTGGGAGATGAAGAGAAAATTCGCGAAACAGCGCGCGCGTCAAACGCAAATTTGAACGGCGTGGAAATTCTAGACCATCGAAAATCCGCCGACTTCGGCAAAATTGCGACGCTTTATCACGGACTGCGCCGCGCCAAAGGTGTAACTTTGGAAGAAGCCGAGCAAACCGTCAAAGATTCGCTTTATTTCGGAAATCTGCTTGTACGATTGGGCAAAGCCGACGGCTCGGTTGCGGGCGCGACCAACACGACGGCGCACACGGTTGCGGCGGCTTTGCGCTGTATCGGCGCGCGCGAAGGTTTCAAAACCGTTTCGAGTTTTTTCTTAATGGTTGTGCCGGACAAAAATTTCGGATACGAAGGGGCAATGATTTACGCCGATTGCGGCGTTGTGATTGACCCGAACGTTTCCGAACTCGCAGAAATTGCCATCGCTTCGGCTGAGTCATGTCGCGCGCTTCTTCAAGTCGAACCAAAAGTTGCGATGCTTTCTTTTTCGACAAAAGGGAGCGCGAAACATCCGTTTGTTGACAAAATTGTCGAAGCGACGAAAACCGTCCGCGCTCGTTTTCCCGAACTCGAAATCGACGGCGAACTACAAGCAGACGCCGCGTTAATTCCATCAGTCGCTGCATCGAAAGCGCAAGGCTCAAACGTTGCCGGACGCGCGAACGTCTTAATTTTTCCTGATTTAAACGCCGGAAATATCGCTTATAAATTAACCGAAAGATTAACCGGTGGAACCGCCATTGGACCGATTCTGCAAGGTTTGGATAAACCCTGCAACGATCTTTCACGCGGCTGCAAAGTAGAAGATATTGTTGATGCTGTTGCAATTACAGCAGTTCAATCGCAGGCGCGAAAAATTAATTTTTAACGGCTTAACGCTCGAATTGATGTGGTCGCACGGACAACAATTTTATCAAGAGCGCTTATGTGCCTCGCGTACAAAGACTTCTTGGACGTGTTTAGATTGAAAAGGAGAAGTGTCCATCAAAACTCATTGTAAAGATACCTCTACAAATAATATCTCTTCCTATCAAAAGTTGGAACGGGGTTGTGTTGGTCGCAATTTGCTTTCATTCAACTTAAAAATTAGGCAGGTTCAATATTACCACAAGCCGCCCAACTTGTGATTAAGCGGAAAAGTTTCCGCCCAATACGCCAATTTCGTGTATTATCCAGAAAACTTTCCGCATAATAACGTTATATGCGGAATAATTATACAGTATTCTTTGCAGAGTCAATAAAATTTTACTCAATGCCGCAACAGTATATTTTCCAATATCAACCATATTGTTTTTTATAATAATCACGATATGCACCGTTGCGGATGCGCTTTATCCAATCCTGATTTTCCAGATACCAGTCGATAGTTTTTTGTAAGCCTTCTTCCCACGTTGTTTGTGGTTGCCAGCCGAGTTCGGTTTCAACTTTGGCTGCGTCAATCGCGTAACGTCTGTCGTGTCCGGGGCGGTCAGTAACGAATTTAATTAAGCTGTGCGGTTTGTCGAGGGCGTCGAGAATTGATTTGACGACTTCGATGTTTTGGCGTTCGTTGCGCGCGCCGATGTTGTAGCTTTCGCCGGATTTTCCTCGTTCATACGCGAGCCAAATCGCGCGGCAATGGTCTTCGACAAAAATCCAATCGCGGACGTTTTTGCCGTCGCCGTAAACCGGCAGAGACTCGTCGTTCATCGCGTTGGCGATTATCAATGGAATCAGTTTTTCAGGAAATTGACGCTGACCGTAGTTGTTTCCGCAGCGCGTAATGATTGTATCGACGCCGAAAGTTTCGTGTGCCGCGCGAACGAGATGCTCGGCGGCGGCTTTCGACGCGGCGTAAGGCGAATTCGGCTTCAAGGGCGAAGTTTCGGTGAAAAATGCCGTTTCGTTTTCAGGCAAAGTTCCCATCACTTCGTCAGTCGAGATTTGAACAAACCTTCGCACGTTTTTCGCACGTGCCGAGTCAAGCAAAATCTGCGTTCCGAGAACATTCGTCAGGACAAATTCACTTGCCGAATTGATTGAACGGTCAACGTGCGATTCGGCGGCGAAGTTGAAAATTGCTTCACAATCTTCAGGCAATGCCTGCAAAACAGCGTCTTTGTCGCAGATGTCGCCTTTGACGAATCGGTGGCGAGTTTCGTCCAAACCTTGCAGATTGTCCGGGTTTCCAGCGTAAGTCAGCGCGTCGAAATTGACGATTTTCACATTAGAAATCTCGTCTAAAACAAGGCGAACAAAAGCCGAACCGATAAAACCCGCGCCGCCGGTTACAAATATAGTTTTCATAAAATCCGATTACGAATTACGAATTTCAAATTACGAATATCGGAAAAGTTCTATTCGTAACTTGAAGTTTGTAATTGTTTTTACCTGTTTAGTCGTCGCATTTGCTTGAGCATAACTTCGGCGTATTTCTGCGGCGAATCGATGTTTTTCAAAACGATTTTCCCGCCCGTTTCGCTCGCGTTATCAATAATCAGATTGCCGAAACCGAGCATTCTTTGCGGAATAGTTGCGACGACCGTAACATCTTGAATCGAGCGGAGCGGAATGTTTCTCGTAGTTTTTGAAATCAAGCCTTCATCAATCTCGATTTTCGCGTCCGTCAATGTATAACGCGACATTTTTTGTTTGAGATGGTGAAACGCCGGAATCAAAAGTAAGGAAAGTCCTGCTAAAACTGAAAACCAAGCGGAAATTTCGACCTTTGTCAATTGTGTGAAAAAACTGAACAGAGCAACTAGCAGAAGCGCGCCGAATGCTGCCAGAGCATAACCGATTTTAATGAACATCAAGGTCGGAGAAACCGAAAAAATTTGTTTTTCGACATCTTCGGTTTCTTCTTTTTCTATTTTTATGCGAGGCGCGATACGCGTTTCTTCTTCGGCTTGCAAAACGCTTCCGCACTTTTGACAGTAAATCGCTTGATCGGAATTTCTCGCGCCGCATTTTGTGCAAAACATAAAAGTTTAGTGTTCGGTTGTCAGTAATCAGCCGTCAGTTTTTATTTTCCAGACCATAGTTTTTCGTTTCAATCTTACAAGAATTGTCGTTTTCAAACAAAAAAGATTTTGCATACCTTTTTACTTCATCAAAAATTATCATTAATTTAATGATTTTCAAGCGCATTTTCTTAGAACCGGAAATTGTTTATCCTTACGCCTTTCAAACTTCGGCGAACATCGTTTATCTTTAATCTATGCTTTATCTGTCGCAAATTTTGGGAAGCCCGATTTATGATGCCGAAGGCGAAAAGATTGCCGCTATAAAAGACGTGGTAGTTCGCTACGGCGACGAAGATTATCCGCCCGTCATCGGACTGGCTGCGCGCTTCCGCCATCGCGTTTTTTTTATGCCGCGCTCGAAAATTTCTTCACTCGGTAAAAACGGCGCGCGGATGAATTCGGAAACGATTGACTTAAAGCCGTTTAACAGACGGACGGGTGAAGTTCTGCTGGCAAAAGACGTTTTAGACAACCAGTTGATAGATGTTGATGGCAAGCGTGTGGTGCGCGTCAACGACGTGCAGATTATCCAGGTCGGACTCCACTGGCGCGTAAGCGGCGCGGATATTAGTCTGCAAGGATTTTTGCGGCGTCTGATGCCGGTCGGTTTTTACGGCAGCAATCGAACGGTGGAAGTTCTCGATTGGGCGGATGTCGGCTATCTGGCGACCGATAAATCAACCGTCGCCGTTCAGCTAAAATCTTCAAAAGACAAACTTTCGCGGCTTCATCCGGTTGAAATCGCGCAGCTTGCCGAAGCGCTTTCGCCAATTCACCGCACGGAAATCGTCGAATCTCTCGACAACGAAATCGCCGCAGACACTTTGGAAGAGATGTCTACGGAAAATCAAGCGCGGATTTTAGAGAAAATGGACGAAGAGCGCGCAGCCGATATTCTGGAAGAGATGTCGCCGGACGATGCCGTCGACGTTTTGGGTGAGCTTTCGGATGCAAAGGCGCAGGAACTTTTCGATTTGATGGAAGAAGACGAAAAAGCCGACGTTGCCGAGCTTCTTCCGTTTCATAAAGATACGGCGGGCGGTTTGATGACGACGGAATTCGTAACATTTCCGAAAGATTTAACGGTCGGTCAAGCAATTGCGCGATTGCGCGAAATGGCGGAAACGCCGAATATGATTTATTACCTTTACATTGTCGAGCAGGAGAATTCCTGGAAACTTGAAGGTTTAATTTCTCTGCGAAACTTGATTTTAGCAGACCCGACACTGCCGCTTTCGGAAGTTATGCGCGACAAATTCCAATTTGCGCATCCAAATGACGATGCCGAAGAAGTCGCGCAGACGATTGCCGAATACAATCTGCTGGCTTTGCCCGTGGTTGACGATTTAGGCGAGATTGCCGGAATCGTTACGGTTGACGACGCGATGGAAATTCTGCTGCCGAAAAATTTAAACAAACGTCTGCCGCGAATGTTCGGTTAAATGAAAACGACAGAGATTTTACGAAATGAAAAAATATTTTATAAACTTCAAAATTTTGAGAAAATTCGCGGTTGTTTGCGGGTTGATTTTCGCTTTTGCGCAAATTTACAGTGTCGTAATTGCGGCACAAACGCGAAAAAAACCTGCATCACGGATAGCAAAGAAGAAAATTGTTCCGAAAAAACAATCCGTTGCAAATAATACGAACGAAAAAGTTTTGTCCGCAACCTCAAAAGTTAAGCAAATTGATGCTGTTGTGTTAAAAAATTTGCTCAAACGCGAAGGCGCAATCGCAAAACCCCTGCTTGTAAATTTTTGGGCGACGTGGTGCGACCCGTGCCGCGAAGAATTTCCCGAACTCGTAAAAATCAACGCCGATTACAAAGACAAAATTGATTTTATTGTCGTTTCGCTTGATGATTTAGCGGAAATAAACCGCGACGTTCCTAAGTTTCTCGTAGAAATGAAAGCTGAAATGCCTGCGTATCTTTTGAAAACGCAGGACGAAGAAGCGACGATTGCATCAATTTCAAAAGACTGGAAAGGCGGTTTGCCGTTTACGATTTTGTTCAACGAAAAAGGTGAAATTGTTTATAACCGACAGGGAAAAGTTAAACCTGAGATTTTGCGAAGCGAGATTGACAAAATTTTACCGAATCAAACTGCAAAACTTACAAGATAAGGTGAAAATTCTACAGAATTATTTGTCAACTTTCACAGCTAAATTAAAATCCTGAAACAGAGTTTATCGAACGGATTTGAAAAACAACTCCGAACGACATAAACTCTTCTTTTTTATTTTAGACCGGATTTTCCGACAGAGAGCTTTGCAGATGAATCAAACCCAAATCACACCCGAAGTTATCAAGCAGCATAATCTAACCGCCGAAGAATTTGACAGAATCAAGCAAATTCTCGGACGCGAGCCGAATTTTACGGAACTCGGAGTTTTCTCTGTAATGTGGTCCGAGCATTGTAGTTACAAGTCTTCGCGTGTTCATTTGAAACGGCTTCCGACGACGGGAACACGAGTAATTGTGCCGCCGGGCGAAAACGCCGGCGTGGTTGATATTGGCGACGATTGGTGTGTTGCTTTCAAAGTCGAATCGCACAATCATCCGTCGTTTATTGAGCCGTTTCAAGGCGCG
The DNA here is from genome assembly GCA_002050355.1 of Acidobacteria bacterium 28-9. Taxonomy (GTDB): domain Bacteria; phylum Acidobacteriota; class Blastocatellia; order Pyrinomonadales; family Pyrinomonadaceae. The sequence continues at coordinate 22,945 of MWYY01000046.1, read as the reverse complement.
GCAACCGGCGTCGGCGGAATTTTAAGAGACGTTTTTACGATGGGCGCGCGCCCGATTGCGGCGATGAACAGCTTAAGATTCGGAAAATTAACCGATGAGAAACACGGCAGACGCAACAAATCGATTTTAAAAGGCACAGTTTCCGGCATCGCGCATTACGGAAATTGCTTCGGAGTTCCTACAATCGGCGGCGAGGTCGTTTTCGACGATGCTTACAGTTTGAATCCGCTAGTCAATGCGTTCGCTTTGGGAATTGTCAAAAAAGACCAGATATTTTTCGGCAAAGCGTCGGGCGTCGGAAATCCTGTGTTGTACGTCGGCGCAAAAACCGGCAGAGACGGAATTCACGGCGCTACAATGGCGAGCGCCGAGTTTGACGAGGAAGCAATGGAAAAACGCCCGACGGTTCAGGTTGGCGACCCGTTTTTAGAAAAACTACTGCTCGAAGCGTGTCTCGAAGCGATGCGTTCAGGCGCCATTGAAGGCATTCAAGATATGGGCGCCGCTGGACTTACATCGTCGTCGGTCGAAATGGCGGCGCGCGCCGGAACCGGTTTGGAACTCGATTTAACGCTTGTGCCACAGCGCGAAACCGGAATGACGGCGTATGAAATGCTTTTGAGTGAATCGCAGGAGCGAATGTTGATTGTCGCTCATCGCGGGCGCGAAAAACAGATTGTTGATATTTTCGACAAATGGGATTTGGACGCGGTTGTCGTCGGGCGCGTCGTCGAGGGAAATCGTTTGAAAATTTTTCACAACGGCGAAATGGTTGCGGATTTGCCGGTTGATAAATTAACCAACGAAGCGCCGAAATACGAGCGAGCGATGGACGGTTCAAGGTTCAAAGTTCCAAGTTCAAAGTCGAAGAAGAAATACGAATTACAAATTAAGAATTATGAACAAGCATTAAAAACGCTGCTTGCGTCGCCCAATATTTGCTCTAAACATTGGGTTTATCAGCAATATGACCATATGGTTCGCACGAATACTGCTGTGTTGCCTGGCGCGGACGCGGCGGTTGTGCGCGTGAAAGAAACTCGTCGCGCGATTGCAATGTGTTTGGACGGAAACGCGCGTTTCGTTGCCGTAAATCCACGTGAAGGCGCGAAATTAATTGTTGCCGAAAGCGCGCGAAACGTCGTTTGCGTCGGAGCAAAACCGATTGCCGTTACGAATTGTTTGAATTTTGCCTCGCCCGAAAGACCGGAAGTAATGTGGAGTTTTTCCGAAGTCATTGACGGAATGAAAGAAGCGTGCGAGCAGTTTGAAACACCGATTGTTTCCGGCAACGTTTCGTTTTACAACGAAACCGAAGGTCGCGGAATTTTGCCGACGCCGGTTATCGGAATGGTTGGCTTGATTGAAGACGCGCGCAAAATTATCATGCAAGGTTTCAAATTTGAAGGCGATTTAATCGCGCTGCTTGGTGAAACGAAAAACGATTTGTCGGTGAGTGAATATGCACAAACCGTCTTAGGTTTGACGAATGAAGAATTATTTGAATCGGGCGAAGTGCCGTTGATTGATTTGGATTTGGAACGGCGGGTTCAGCAAACCTGCTTAAATCTTGCCGACAATTTTTTGTTAAAATCGGCGCACGATTGTTCAGACGGAGGTTTATCCGTCGCAATTGCGGAAAGTTGTTTTTCGTCGCTGAATCGAAAGGCGATTGGCGCGGAAGTTGAATTAAAAAATGACAACTTGTCGGTCGAAGCAATGCTTTTCGGCGAGTCGCCGTCGCGCATCGTGATAAGTTTTTCGGCTGACCAACTGAACGAAATTGAAGCAGTTGCGAGAGAAAACGATTGTCCGTTAGCAGTTATCGGAAAAGTTGCGGGCGCAGATTTGATGATAAAAGTAAATGATTCAGAAGCGGTTTCTGTTCCGATTGCGGAACTCGAAAACTCCTGGCAAACTTCGCTTGAAAAACAACTGGAAAATTAACGGAAAATATCGAATTACGTATTTTCTGTTTTGCACTTTTCGCTAATTTTCTCCTGTCGTGAAAATTCAATTGACGAACCGCATTCCTTGCCTGTCATTCATCTCGAATTTACCTTTTTTACCGCGACAAAACTGACTGACAACTTCGGCGAAATTTTCAGACGCTTCTTCCTGCGGGACGTGACCGCAATTTTTGAAAACGACAAAACGCGAATTTAAAATTGATTCGTGCAGTTTCTCGCCGTTTGAAATCGGGATTACCGTATCATTTTCGCCCCAAACGATAAGCGTCGGTTGATTGATAAATTGCGCGTCGGCTTCGATGCGGTTTGCGTCCCAACTTCGCGCCGTCGCCAAAACCGAACGATGCGCGTCGGCAGCATGAAGCGGTCGCCATACGGCTTCGATTCTGTCTTGCGTAATCAAGTGATGATTCGCAGGCGCGAGCGTTCCCTGCATACGTCTTTTCAAAAAGAGTTTGGAATCGAGCAGGAAAGGCGAGAAAGCTTCGCCGACGACCGGAATTGCCGCGAGCTTCAAAAGCAAATTATTTTTCACATTGTCATTGGAAACCGCATCAACCAGCACGAGTTTTTCGGCTCTTTCGGCATAATCGAGCGCAACCGTTGCCGCAACCGCGCCGCCGTAAGAACTGCCGACAAGTGTTGCGCGCCCGATGCCTAAACGGTTCATAAACCTGACAAGCACTCGCGCCTGTGAGGAAATCGCGTAATCGAACGACGCCGGTTTCTCTGAATAGCCGAAGCCGAGAAGATCAACCGCAACAACGTGAAAACCTTTTTCGGCGAACATCGGCGCGACCGCGTGCCATACGAAAGTCGAAGCCGTGTAGCCGTGAAGCAAAATTAACGTCGGATTGCTCACTTCGCCAAATTCCTGATAATGAATTGTCGCACCGTCAACTTCCGTGAAATGCGAATTTTCCGCGTGCAAAACTTTGTCTGAAACGTCTTCCCAGACGACTTCCTGCGCCCGCGACAACATTTTCCACGCAATCAGACCGCCGACTGCGCTGCCTATTCCTAAAGCAAGATTTTTCTTTTTCATAGATTTTGATTTTATACCAAAACAACTTTCGGCTGAACTGTTTTTTCGCGCGCATCGTAAACGCCGACGGCGATTAAGTTTTCCGTTTCGTCCGTCATTCTGATGAATTGCTCGTTCATAATTTCTCCTAACTCAACATTTAATTTTACACCGTTTTTTATTTTATTTATTTCCTGGTTTGAAAGTTTGACTTCCGGCAGATGCGAAATGGCTTCGTTGGTTGAAATTAAAACTCCGTTGAGCTTGTTTGCAGCAACGATTTCTTCCAGTTTTTCGAGCCTCAATGCTCTTTCGATATTAAATTTTCCCGCGCGTGTTCTTCTTAATTCAATGAGATGCGCGCCGGTTTCCAGTTTTTTCCCGATGTCTTCGGCTAAAGTTCTGATGTAAGTTCCGGCAGAACACGAAACTTTTAGTCCGAAGCCCGAAGTTGGAAGTCCGAAGTCTCTTGTCGAATGTAAAATTTCAAGTTCGTAAATCGTTACTTTTATTGGTTTTCGCTCAATCTCGATGCCTTCGCGCGCTAACTCATAAAGTTTTTTCCCCGCGACTTTCTTAGCCGAATACATCGGCGGCGTTTGCTGAATTTCGCCGCGAAAATACGTTAAAACTTGTTCAATTTCATCAACCGAAACGGACTTTGGACTTTGGACTTCTGACTTTGGACTTCCCGTTAAATCGCCCGTGTCTGTTTCAAAACCGAGACGCACAATCGCTTCGTATTCTTTGGCGTCTCGGTCGAGAAACTGCGCAAGGCGCGTTGCTTTTTCAACTAAAATCACCATCACGCCGGTTGCGAAAGGGTCAAGTGTTCCGGTGTGTCCGATGCGTTTTGTGCGCAGAATTCGCCGACAGCGCGCGACGACATCGTGTGAAGTAATTCCTTCAGGTTTATCTATGATTAAAATTCCGTCCATCTAATTTTAGATTTTGGATTTTGGATTTTGGATTTGCAAATTGTTGAAGGCTATTTTTATTTTTGTCTTTTTACTTTTGCCTTTGTTCTATTTTTACGGGAAAATTCTCAAATGTTTAAGAAAAGAAATTGGCGCGCTGCAAAACCGCATGAGGATTCAGACGAAGACGAAACGCCGCGCGAGATAAATCCCGAAAGAGCGCGACGAAAAACTTTTGACCGCGCCGTCAATCTGCTGACCTATAAACCGCGTTCGGTCAAAGAGTTGCGCGAACGTCTGCTTGAAAAAACCTGGACGAATGAAGAAATAGTTGACGCGGTTTTAGAAAAACTCAAAGAATATAATTATTTGAACGACGAGCAATTCGCCAAAGAATTCGCAGCTTCAAAACTCCGCCAGAAGCCAATCGGGAAACGTGTTTTAAAGCAAAAACTGGCGCACCGAAAACTCGACAAGAAAACGGTTGACGAAGCAATCGAAAAGGCTTTTGAAGAAACGCCCGAAGCTGAAATTATAAAACAAGCCGTCGCCAAAAGGCTGCGTCTCAAAGGCAAACCCGGAACGCGCGAAGACGCTAAAAAATTTTACGATTATCTGCTGCGGCAAGGTTTTTCCTACGATTTGGTGAACCAGAAAATGCGCGAAATTAACAGCAAAGATTTTGATGAAAACGAATAGGGATTAGGTGTTAGGCGTTAGATTTTAAGTGTTAGATTTTAGGTATTAAGAGCTAGATGTCAGGCAATAGATTTTAGATTCAGATTGAATTTTCTAACGCCTAACACCTAATCCCTATTTCACCACGCCGCGTTTGGAAGTTTCGATAAAATCAACCAGCAAACCAACTTCTTTACAGTTTTTTATCTCGTCTTTTATTTTTTCGACGGCTTGCTCGGTGTTGAGTTTTGAAGTAAGCAGAAGGTGAAAAGCGTGATTGAGATTTTTGATAACGTCGCTCGAATAACCGCGTCTTTTCATTCCGAGGCGATTCAGACCGTAACATTTGGCGTGGTTTCCCTGAATTATGGCAAACGGCATCGCGTCTTTGACGACGACCGAATAACCGCCGACAAAGGCTTCAAATCCGATGCGGCAAAATTGGTGGACGCCCGAATAAGCGCCGATATTTGCACGGTCTGAAATCACGACGTGTCCCGCGAGAGTTGCGGCGTTTGCCATAATCACGTGGTTTCCGATTTGGCAATCGTGCGCGACGTGCGCCTGCGCCATCAGCAAGTTGTCGTTGCCGATGCGTGTCAAACCGCCGCCGCCTGAAGTTCCGCGATGAACCGTTACGAATTCTCTGATTTGATTCCGTTCGCCGATTTCGGTTGCGGTCGGCTCGCCGCCGTATTTCAAATCCTGCGGAGCTAAACCGATTGAAACAAAAGGAAAAACATGTGTCTCCGCGCCGATTCGAGTTTTGCCGTAAACAACGACGTGCGATTCGATACGAACTCGGTCGGCTAAAACCGTTTCAGCGCCAACGATTGAATACGCTCCGATATAGCAATCTTTCCCGATTTCAGCTTTTGGGCTGACAATTGCGCTCTCGTGAATAAAGGACATAGCAAAAGCTAATAATTTTAAGAAATCCTGGAATCTTAAATTACGGTAGAAGTTTGCGAATCGGAAACTGCCTCAGGAGTTCTCTGCTTCAATATCAGATACGTGCAAATAGCGACGATCGGAATTGACAAAAGAAGTCCTAAAAGCGCATTCCCTACGATTGAACTTACAAAACCAAGGATACCTATTTTTGCTTTCTTTCTGCGAATTCCTAAAATTAAAGGGATTAAACCGAGTAAAGCACCTAAAGCCGCGCCGAATAAAGCTCCGGCTTGGAAATGACTAATTTCAATATTTAATAGTAACAGCATATTATTTTTCACCTTTTGTTTCGCGTTCGCCGATTATACACATAATTTCGGCTTCGGCAACGAGATGTCCGTCAACTTTTGCCAGCCCGCGCATCTTTTGAACTTTGCTTCCGATTCTCATTGCCGTAACTTCCAGAAAGAGCGTGTCACCCGGCACGACCGGACGGCGGAAACGCGCTCGCTCAATGCCGCTGAAAAAGGGAATTTTATTTTTTCGGTCTTCAAGTTCACGCAAAGCAAGAATCGCTCCGACTTGGGCTAACGCTTCGATAATCAAAACGCCCGGCATAACGGGCGCTTCGGGAAAATGTCCGGCGAAAAAGTATTCGTTGATTGTTACTTGTTTGACGCCGACGATTTTTTCGCGGGGCACGAGTTCGACGATTTTATCAACCAGCAAAAACGGATAGCGATGCGGCAGGATTTCCTGAATGGCGCGCGAATCGAGAATGGTCATAAACAGAACGGGTTATCAAAATGCAGAAAAGCCTGAAAGCCGGAAGAATCGTTCCGCCGGCTTATTGGCTACTGATTTTTTTTAATTGATTTATTTGGGCGACGCGGCTGATGCCGTAGTCGCCGGACGACTGTTGTAGAAAGTAATAAAATCCTTCGTTACGTCAACTTTGCTCGGAATGTATGCAAGGATCATCTGTTGGGCATCCAACTTACCCGCATCAAGAATAAGGTCATAACCTTTTTGTGTGGCAAAATCCTGCATAGCTTTAAAAATATCCTGCATGACCGGACCCATTAGCTGCTCCTGGCGACGTTCAAACTTTGCCTTTGCATCTTCCTGTTTGCGTTTAAAGTCGGTTTGCAAAGTTTGATATGAGTCAACTTTTGACTGAGCCGCTTTTGGATCGACCGGAACTTTTCCGCCCGAAGCTTGATCCTGCAGAGTTTGAATTTCTTTTGCCAGTGTCTGAATTCTAGCTGCCGAACTTTGCAAATCGGTTTGAACCGGTGTGAATTCCGTGTCGAGTGACTTCATCGCAGTAATATATTTGGTAATACCTCCTTTATCACTGCCGAAAGCACCCGTGTCGATAACGACGATTTTGGCAGAGCCGCTCGGTTGCGACGCACCTGTCTGAGCAAATGCCGAAACTGCAAAGACGGCAGCGAAAAAGAAACTGGCGGCTATTAAACGAAATGTTTTCATTTTTTTATAATACTCCTTAAACTTTAGAAAAGGGAATGGTCATCCTTAAATTTTGACTTTACCTTTTGAAACTAAATTCCTTAAAAATGTTGCTTATTATTTTGTGAACGATAAAAGAAAACTGCGGTGAATTACCAATGATCGGTTGTCAATTTTACAAACAATTCACCATCTTTTCCCAATCGTTCGATTCAATCAATTAACAAAGTAAAAAGATAAAAGCGTTAATCGTGCGATTCTGAATTTTACCTTTTTACTTAAAACGTTCTACCGACCGTAAAGCGGAAACCGCTCTTCTTTCCGGGTAGAAACAGTCCCGGCAGTTGTTCGGTAAATCCTACTCTAGCATTCGGATTATAGTAATAAATCAAGCGAAACGGCACGTTGACAACCGGAACCTGCACGCGCAGCTCGACACCAACGCTCGAACGAAAATCCCCTAAGCCGTTAAACGCGCTTTCGTCAACTTTCAAAAGTCTGTTTTGCTGAACATCACCGCGTATGAAAACCTGTTGAAGATTTGACGGCGCGGGCGACGGGCAAATAGGAGTATTGCAGATGAGCTGTGCAAAACGCTCTCTTGTAAGCAACTCGTTATTAAAAACCAGCAAACTCCCGAATCTGCCTTCCAGATCGGGATTGTTTCGTAAAGCAAGCGTTGTCAGTGTTCCAGCGCCGATAAATCTGTCGTCCGGCAAAAACGTGCTGTTGATAACCTGCGTTCCTGTTTTACGCAGATTGAAAACCGAACCGACATCGGCAAACGCGGCTAAAGTTACCGGACCGAAAATAGGAATTCGATATTCGAAATTACCCAACAGTTTCGTATCGCCGCCGATAAACTGATAATTTCTGGCAATCAAAGCACTATCGTTGCCGGTCGTACCGTCCAAGAGTCCAAGTTGATTTAAGGCATCGCCGCTTAACGAGGAAGTAGGCGGTATCGCCGTTCCGCTGGCATTGGTTGCTATTACCAGGTTTTGGCTTGTTACAAAAGTGTCGAACGCAGCAATCGGTCCAATCGAGCGCGTAGCGTAACCTCGAATGTCGTTTTCGCTTCCGAGAAAAAATCTCTCGTAGAGCGGAACACCGCCGACAAATGACAACGAATTGGCGTTTCTGATTTTATCGGTAGTGCCGAAACTGCCGATTGTTCCTGCTTCCAGACGAAAACCGAAAACTTCGGCATTCGGCGATCTTTTGCGCCTGACCGGAATAAACTGTGTGTAGGATACGCTCGGCGAGTAAGCTCTTACGTCGCCGCCCAAACCGGCAAAACCAATCGAAGCGGAAAGTTGTCTTCCCCTTAAAGTATCAATTCCGTTTGCCGCAGGCTGACGCGAATCATAAACAAAACTACCCGTAACGCGGCTTGTAATAATATTCGGCTGCGCGAAAATGACCGGCACGGCAAGCGTCGGGTCGTTTAACTGATTAACTTCGGGGTCTTTTATAGATGTTGCCGAAAGCTGATAGCTCAAACCGACGCGCGAAAGACGGGAGAATCTTCTCTTCGGCAAAAATTCGGAAAGCGGCGAAGTGGCAAATAAAGACGCGCCGTAAGTACTTTGAGTAAATAGATTGCTCGCATCGGTCGTTAAATTTCCCTGCGGGTTGGCGAAAGCGTCAAACAGCAATTCTCGATTTTGCGACAAAGCGGTTCCTTCGCCGAAAAACTGATATTTGCTGGTAAACAAGGTAAAACCTACCGAAATCGGGCGGTCGCGGAAATACGGTTCTTGAAAACTGAATTGAAAATTTCGCTGGCGGTTTCCGAAACCGGCTTGCAGAGAGACAACTTCGCCGCGTCCTAAAAGGTTGTTGGTCGAGTATTCCAAACCGAAGAAAGTGCCGCCGATGCCGGAAACGCCGCCGTTCAAAGATATTTGCTGTCTGCCTTTTTCACGGACTTTGACAACCAAATCAACTTCGCCCTGTTCTTCGTCTGTGCGAATCTCAACGTCTTTATCTTTGTCAATCGGGTCGAAATACTGCGTTTGATTAAGTCTCAAGACCGAGTATTCAACCCCGCCCTGATTATAAATATCGCCTTCGTTTATAAGAACTTCGCGGCGCAGAATTTTGTCGCGCGTAAAAGTATTGCCGGTAAACTCCAGTCGGCGCAGGCGAAATTGTCTGCCTTCATTAATATTGATTTTTATATCAACGATTCCTTCTTTCGGATTATTTGGATTGTCCTTAAAATCCGGCTCGAACTCGGCATCGTAAAGCACAAAACCCTGATTGCCGTATTCTTTTTTCAAATCTTCATTAACCGCGTCTATCAATCTTTTTCCATTGGCGACATCGCCCGTTTTCAAACCCAGACCGGCTAAAATCTGCTGTTCGGAAAAGATAGAACTTCCTTCAACCTTCAGACTGCCGACACGATAAAGTTTTCCTTCCGCGACCGGAACGATAATTTTCAGCGTGTCATCTTTTGAACTCAGAAGCGGAAGCGGCAAGGTTATGAGCGGCAGAAAATCTGTCCGTTTAACGCCCAAACCGACAACTTGCGGTTCGCCTATACGCGCCTGGAAATAGCCTTTCGAGAACATATAACTGCGCACGTTTTTGTTCAAATCGTATTCCAGCTTTCTCAAATCTAAAATATCCTGTCCCTTAAAGCGCGAGATAAGCCCTGATTCCTGAACAAGTTGGAGTTGACCTCGCAGCTCGCTGTCTTTGAAAATCTCGTTGCCTTCAAATTCAATATCAATAATACGCGAACGATTACCTTCCTCGACAACAAAAACCACGGCAACTGAAGTCGCCGAAACTTCTTCGTCTCTGACCGTAACCTTTGCGTTTGGAAAACCTTTTGAGGCGAGTTGCTCGCGTATAACACGAACGCCTTTTTGAGCATTGACCGGATTATAAACAGCTTCTTTCGAGATGTTTACGCGACCTTCACGGAATGCTTTCAAGACTTCGGATTCGGGAACGGCTTTTAAGCCCTCAAATTGTAAATCACGAATAATCGGCAATTCCTTGACTTCAAAAATAACGTTGACGCCGCCGCGCGCGCCCGGTGAAGTCGAAACTCTGGATTCGACTTTATCAAAAAAATTCAGCGATAACAGTTCTTTTAAGTCGCGTTCAAGCTGCGCCTGGTCGTAAACATCGCCCGGACGAGTTTTAATGTAATAAAGCAAATCATCATCACGCAGACGGCGATTGCCTTGAATATCAACTTCTTCAACAAGTTGCTGCTGTTTAACTGTTTCAACTTTCAGAGAATTTTTCGCTTTCTCGTCAGTGCCTGCGACTCCAACCGAAGCCGAAAACACGATACTAAATAAAACAAGCGCGAAAGCGCGAATAATTTGCATAAAACCGATTTCCTTTATAACGCAAGTTTTTGACTTAACCCGAAGCCGTAAAAATTGCCTTAAAAATTCAAACTAAATAAGATAAAAAATAATAAATATATCTCAAAAAAAGAGGGTTTTTCTCACTGGATTGATACGCGAACTTTGATTCTATGAATCAAATCAAGGTTGCCTTCACGCGCAAACTTGCCAACAAACTTCCCGATTATACAGATAAAACGGCAAAAAGGAAAAAGAGATTAAAATAAAAAGTAAAATGTAGAAAGGCAAAACTTTAGACTTACTTTCTAAAGTTTTGCCTTTTTCGCCGTTGTTTGTGCAACTAAGCTCTTTCAAAAAGCGCGTCTTCGAGCGCTTCGACCCGAACGGGGCGAAATGCTAGTTTGTCGTCTTGGCAGAAAATTTCGACGACGCTTTCTTCGCTTAATTTCCCCTGAATCAATGCTTCGGAAAGCTCGTCTTCGACATTTCGCTGCAAAGCGCGTTTGAGTGGACGCGCTCCATAACTTCTGTCCAGGCAAGTTTTTTCAATTAACCAGCGTTTCGCCTCTTCGGTCAGACGAACCTGCAAAGCGTGTTTCGTCAAAATCTCGTTGAGCCGCGCGATTTGCAAATCTATAATCTGCATCAAATCTTCGTCGGTGAGTTCGTCGAAAATGATAATTTCATCAAGACGATTAATAAATTCAGGCGCGAAAGTCCGTTTCACTTCGCTCAAAACCTGTTCTTCCATCTTCTGGCGCGACGAGTCGGCGCCGGTTTGAAAACCCAGGCTCGCGCGTTTTTGAATAAATCTGGCGCCGATGTTCGAGGTCATTATAAAAATCACGTTTTTGCAGTCAATCTGATTGCCCTGCGCGTCGGTCAAAACGCCGTCTTCAAAAACCTGTAGTAAAACATTAAAAAGGTCTGGATGCGCTTTTTCGATTTCGTCGAACAGGACAATCGAATACGGCGCGCGGCGGAGTTTTTCGGTCAATTGCCCGCCTTCTTCGTGTCCGACGTATCCGGGCGGCGAGCCGATAAATTTGGCAACCGCGTGCTTTTCCATAAACTCCGACATATCAAGGCGAACAATAGCGCGCTCGGAGCCGAACAGAAATTCTGCCAGACTGCGCGCGACTTCCGTTTTCCCGACGCCGGTCGGACCTAAAAAAAGAAACGAACCAATCGGTCGGTCGGGATTTTTCAAACCGGCGCGCGAACGGCGAATCGCACGCGCCAGCGCGGAAATTGCCGGACGCTGCGAAATTATACGGCGATGCAGTTCGGTTTCAATTCCCAAAAGTTTCTTCGCTTCTTCCTGTTTGATTGCCGACACGGGAATGCCTGTCCAGCGCGCGATAACTTCTTCAACGTCGTCTTTGCTGACTTCGACGGCAAAAAATGAATCTTCCAAAGTTTCCAGTTCAAAAGCCAAAAGCTGGTCTTCGTTGGCGGCTGTGCGCTTCCAATTTTCCACTGTTTCCTTCCACGCAGGCTCGGAAACTGCGGCTTCCGCTTGATGGCGAAGTTTGGCGCGCGCGCCGGCTTCATCCAAAACGTCAATCGCTTTGTCCGGGAGAAATCGGTCGGGAATATAGCGATTCGATTGGCGAACCGCCGCCTCCAGCGCTTCTTTTGAATAACGAATCTGGTGAAACGCTTCGTAGCGTTCGGCGAGTCCTTCGACAATTTTCAAAGCGTCTTCTTCATTTGGCGGGACAACTTTTACCGATTGAAAACGACGCTCCAAAGCCTTGTCTCGTTCGATTGATTTGCGAAACTCGTTTGGCGTCGTCGCACCGATACACTGAATTTCGCCGCGCGAAAGTGCGGGTTTTAAGATATTCGCCGCATCCAGCGTGCCTTCGGGCGAACCGGCGCCGACGAGCGTGTGCAGTTCATCAATAAAGACAACGAATTCTTTGTTTTCTTTGAGTTCGCCCATAATTTTTTTGAGGCGTTCTTCAAATTGCCCGCGATATTTCGTTCCGGCGACGACCAGAGACAAATCGAGCGACAAAATCCGCTTGTTTTCCAAAAATGAAGGCACGTTTTTGTCAACGATGCGCTGCGCCAAGCCTTCGACAATCGCGGTTTTTCCGACGCCCGCTTCGCCGATTAAAACCGGATTGTTTTTCGTCCGGCGACACAAAATTTCAATGATTCTTTCAACTTCCTGCTCGCGCCCGATGAGCGGGTCGAGCTTTCCTTCCGCCGCATCGCTCGTCAAATCGCGCGTAAATTCCTGCAAATGCGTGGTTTCGGATGTATCTTTACTGACGGCATTAAAATTCGGAAAACCGTTTTGGCGGGCGATTTGTTCGCGCACGTATTTTAAACGCACGCCGTATTGATAAAGAATTTCCGCCGCCATCGAACGTTCCTCGCGGACGAGTCCCAAAAGCAGATGTTCGGGTCCGATATGCCGGTTTTGCAGGTGCAGACTTTCCTCGCCGGCAAACGCCAAAATACGTTTGGTCTCCGCCGCCAGATGAAGTTCGACCGATTGCGAAATGCGTTCGCGCGGAACGATTCGGTCTTCGACTTCGCGCCGGACGGCTTCGACCGTCAAATTATTGCGAAACGGGAAAAATTTTGCCGAAACCGTTTTGTCTTCGCGCATCAAACCGAGCAAAATATGTTCGGGCGAAATAACCTGCGAGCCGTATTGCAGGGCTTCGTAGCGAGCGAAAAAAATGACTCGCCGCGCTTTTTGCGTATAGCGTTCAAACATAAAATTTATTACTGCGTTTGTCTTTTGCTCCAATGGAATTGACGGACATTGCGAACCCAAGCCGTGCTGTCCTGCATATCTTCGCGGTCGCGCCACATTCCGACAAATTCTTCGGTTGTTAAGTCAGAAGCAACTGCGGTTTCAACGGACGGCGAAGATTCATAGCGCTGGCGCAGGAAAGCGACAAAATCCGCAATCTGGCGCTGTGCTTCGACCGGCAAAGAATTGATTTCGCGCAAAATTTCTTCGTTTCTCATAAGTCCTCCGTTATAATTTTGGCGCATCCGCAAAATAAGTCAACTTTTGCACGACAAATAAAAATTAGGAAAGCCGACGAACTCTTTATTTTATATAAATCAACGCATTTGCTTTTTGGTGTTTGGAGTTTTACATTCAATACTTTGTTTCTAATTACCAAGGTTTGCAAAAGATTTCTCAAATGAACCCGATACAAATGGTTGATCTTAAAGGTCAATACGAAAAAATAAAAGCGGAAATTGACGAGGCGGTGATAAATTGCGTCGCCTCGACCGCTTACATCAACGGCGCACAGGTAAAAGCGTTTCAGGAAAATCTGGAAAACTACCTGCAAGTCAAAAACGTAATTCCGTGCGCCAACGGAACGGACGCGCTGCAAATTCCGATGATGGCTTTTGGTTTAGAAAAAGGCGACGAAGTTATCGTGCCGTCTTTCACCTTCATTGCGACAGCTGAAGTCGTTGCACTGCTTGGGCTTACGCCCGTGATGGTCGAAATTGACGCAAATACTTTCAACGTTACTGCGGAAATTATCGAACAGGCAATTACGCCGCGCACGCGGGCAATCGTTCCCGTCCATCTGTTCGGACAAAGCTGCGATATGGGAGCGATTATGCAAGTCGCTGAAAAGCACAATCTGTTCGTCATCGAAGACAACGCACAGGCAATCGGCGCAGATTACACTTTTCAAAATGGCGAGACGAAAAAAGCCGGAACAATCGGACACATCGGAACGACATCGTTTTTCCCGTCAAAAAACCTGGGCTGTTACGGCGACGGTGGCGCGATTTTCACAGACGACGATAAACTCGCCGAAAAAATGCGAATGATTGCCAACCACGGACAATCCGAAAGATATTATCACTCTGTCATCGGCGTAAACTCGCGCCTCGACACAATCCAAGCCGCCATTCTCGATATAAAATTAAAACACTTAGACGAATACGCCGCCGCGCGCCAAAAAGCCGCCGCATTTTACGACGACGCTTTTCAAAACATCGAAGAACTGCAAACGCCCGTCCGCGAAAGAAATTCAACGCACGTTTTTCACCAATATACCTTGCAGGTAAAAAGCGGGATGCGCCCCCGTTTGCAAAAGCATTTAAAAGAAGGCGGCGTACCTTCAATGATTTATTACCCGATTCCGCTTTATCGTCAGAAAGCCTTTAAAGAATTTGTCGCACCGGGTTTTCGTCTGCCTGTTACGGAAAAACTTTGCGACTCAGTTCTATCGCTCCCGATTCACACGGAAATGACGGAAGACTTGCTCGATTATATTTCAAATAGAGTGAGAGTCTTTTTTAATCACCAATAAAAAACAAAAAGTTTCGAGGCGTAAATGCAAGCAGATAATGTGATTTACAGGATTCGCAGGATTTGTTATGTTCTCCAATTGGCGTAGAGTAAACATATAATAAATCTCCACCCGGTTCTGGACTTGAAATAAAGAAAGGGAAACTCCTCTAGTTGAATGCAAAGATATGCAAACTTCTGACGAATTAACAACTAAGCATGAAAAGTTCTCGATTATGAGTCTCAATTTAGTTGGAAAAAGAAATGGAAAACGTATATTTCAAAACGCGTTGGGAAGTTACATACAACATTGACCAGCTTTTTGAACACGCAATTGTCCACGTTCTGCGGCATCGGCGGCAAATCGAAAAGTTTTTGCTGAAGTTTAAGAGTTAAAATTATGCATTACTACAACGAAGAAGATTTAGGCAGATTCGGCGACATCGCCAAATATAAACCGGAACTTTTTGAAAAATTTCTCGCGTGGTATCAAGCCTGTCAGGAAGAAGGCGCACTTTCAAAACGCGAAAAGGCTTTGATCGGTTTAGCCGTTGCCGTGACGGTTCAATGTCCGTATTGCATCGAGGCTTTTACAAATTCCAGTTTGGAAAACGGCTCGAATATGGAACAGATGACCGAAGCGATGCACCTTGCATCGGCAATTCGCGGCGGCGCAAGTCTGATTCACGGCATCCAATCGCACAACGCGCACGACAAGGTTTCAATGTAACTCGCGGTAGTTTTTTTTATGCAGGCAGTTCAAATTACCAGAAACGGAAGACCGGCTATTCCGAATTCGCCGACGAATTTTTCGTCAAAATTCGTCGGCGGGGCAGAGCTTCGCGCCGTTGTCATTGACGCTTTGCAGGTCAATGTCGGCAAGCTCTGTAATCAGGCTTGTAAGCATTGCCACGTTGACGCAAGCCCGAAACGCACGGAAATAATGTCGCGCGAGACGATTGATGCGTGTCTGAAAGTTTTGCAAAAATACAAAATCCCGACGCTCGACATCACGGGGGGCGCACCCGAAATGATTCCTGATTTTCGCTATTTTGTCACCGAAGCCGAAAAAACGGGCGCGAAAATTATCGTGCGGCATAATTTGACTGTGATGTTTGAAGAAAATCAAACGGATTTGCCCGAATTTTTCGCGGAAAACAAAGCGGAAGTCGTGTGCAGTTTGCCTTATTTTCTGCAAACTCAGACTGACGCGCAGCGCGGCGCGGGCGTTTTCGATAAATCTATCGAAGCATTGAAAAGATTGAACGCGGTCGGTTATGGGATTGACGAAAAATTGGTTTTGAATCTCGTTTATAATCCGGTCGGAGCTTTTCTGCCGCCCGCGCAGACGGCAATCGAAGCCGATTTCCGCCGCGAATTAAAAACGCGCTATGACGTTTCATTCAATAATCTTTTCACGATTACGAATATGCCGATTGCGCGTTATCTCGATTGGCTGCGGCGTTCAAAAAATGAAGAATCCTATATGCGGAAACTTGTTAATGCGTTTAATCCTGCCACAATCGAAGGCTTGATGTGCCGCAATCTGATTAGCGTTGATTGGCTGGGAAATTTATTCGATTGCGATTTCAACCAGATGCTGGAACTTTCAATTGACAAAAACTTGCCGCAGACGATTTTCGATTTTGATTTAGAGAAACTTGAAAACCGGCAAATTACAACGGCAAATCATTGCTTCGGCTGCACGGCGGGCAGCGGCTCGTCCTGCGGCGGCGCGGTAGCGGCGTGATATTTTCAAGAATTTTAATATTCAAAAGATGAAGCTGAACAAGTTGTTAAAAAATATCGCCGCGCCGGTTGCCGCGTTGGGAGCGTTCGGTTTGCTTATTTGGATAGAAAATCGTCGTCCTCTGCGCCGTTCGGTCGAGTCAAAATTTGTTCGTAACTTTAGAAATATGGCGGTTGCGGGTGCTACTTCCGGTGCGCTTTATCTAGTTGAAAAACCGGTTACCGACCGTTTGACGAAATTAGTTGAACGGCATAATTTTGGGCTTCTCAAAATCATCAAACTTCCGCGCCAACTTGAGCTTGTTTCAGCAGTTGTTCTGCTGGATTACACGCTTTACGTCTGGCACGTTTTGACGCACAAAATTCCTTTCTTGTGGCGGTTTCATCTGGTTCATCACACGGATTTGGATTTGGACGCTTCAACCGCCATTCGCTTTCACTTCGGCGAGCTAATCATTTCCGTTGCATGGCGCGCCGCGCAGATTGTCGTTATCGGAGTTTCGCCCGCCGCGCTCAAAATTTGGCAGGTTTTTTTGTTTCCGTCAGTTTTTTTTCATCATTCAAACATCGAACTGCCCGCCGAATTTGAGAAAAATTTGAGCCGGTTTATCACCACGCCGCGTCTGCACGGCATCCATCATTCGGCGGTTTTGTCGGAGACTGATTCCAACTGGTCGAGCGGTTTGACCGTTTGGGATTGGCTGCACGGAACGCTTAAAACAAACGTGCAGCAAGCTGAAATCGTTATCGGCGTCCCTGCTTTTCAAAACCCTGAAGATGTCGTACTGGCGAAGATTATAAAACTACCATTTGAAACGCAGAAACCGAGTTGGCGGCAATTGACAGAAGAAAACAGAGCGGAAAATAATCTTCAATGAAGCCGGATGTTTCAATAATTATTCCAACATTAAACGAAGCCGCGTCGTTAAAACCAACGATTGACGCCATTAAAATTCTTGATAAAAACGTCGAAATAATCGTCGTTGACGGCGGAAGCCAGGATGAAACCAGATTGATTGCCGAAATGTGCGGAGTGACAATTCTCGACGCCGAACGCGGGCGCGGAATCCAGATGAGCGTCGGGGCAGATTCCGCTCACGGCGACGTTTTATGGTTTCTTCACGCCGATACAATTCCTTCGTCTGAAACAACCGAACAATTAAAAAACGCTTTACGCAGTACTGAAACAGTCGGCGGAAATTTTACGATTTGTTTTGACGGAGATTTGAGAGCGGCGAAATTTATGACATGGCTGTATCCGAATTTACGAAAAATCGGGTTGCTTTACGGCGATTCCGCGATTTTTGTTCGTCGTGAGATTTACCAAAAGATTGGCGGCTTCAAACCGCTGCCGCTTTTTGAAGATTTGGATTTCGTCCGCTGTCTCAAACGCGCAGGCAAAATAGCGAATCTTTCGGCAATCGTGACCACTTCTTCGCGCAGATTTGAAAACCGCAGTTTTATTCTGACGTTTCTGCGCTGGACGATTTTTCAGTGTTTATACTGGCTCGGCGTAAATCCGAACCGGCTGGCGAAAAGATATTATCCAATTCGACATCCGAAACAATAAAAGGCTGACTTCTACGATTCAAACAGATTTTTATTCTCTTCGAGCCAATTGGCAGTTTCCGGTGCGGTTGCAGCAAAACGTTCGTTCTCCAAATATTCGCTGTATAAAAATGCAAGGTCGTCCGGCGTGTCAACGTCATACCAGACGGGAATTTCAGTTGACTCGCTCACGGCGACGTTTTATGGTTTCTTCACGCCGATACAATTCCTTCGTCTGAAACAACCGAACAATTAAAAAACGCTTTACGCAGTACTGAAACAGTCGGCGGAAATTTTACGATTTGTTTTGACGGAGATTTGAGAGCGGCGAAATTTATGACATGGCTGTATCCGAATTTACGAAAAATCGGGTTGCTTTACGGCGATTCCGCGATTTTTGTTCGTCGTGAGATTTACCAAAAGATTGGCGGCTTCAAACCGCTGCCGCTTTTTGAAGATTTGGATTTCGTCCGCTGTCTCAAACGCGCAGGCAAAATAGCGAATCTTTCGGCAATCGTGACCACTTCTTCGCGCAGATTTGAAAACCGCAGTTTTATTCTGACGTTTCTGCGCTGGACGATTTTTCAGTGTTTATACTGGCTCGGCGTAAATCCGAACCGGCTGGCGAAAAGATATTATCCAATTCGACATCCGAAACAATAAAAGGCTGACTTCTACGATTCAAACAGATTTTTATTCTCTTCGAGCCAATTGGCAGTTTCCGGTGCGGTTGCAGCAAAACGTTCGTTCTCCAAATATTCGCTGTATAAAAATGCAAGGTCGTCCGGCGTGTCAACGTCATACCAGACGGGAATTTCAGTTGACTCGCAGCCATAAATTTTCCGCGCATTTGCCGCCGTCTGCTCAAAAACTTTTTCAGAACTCCATTCGACGTTTTCAAAAATTCCAGTCGCTGATTCGCGCAAGCCAATCAGATAATAACCGCCGTCTTTTGCCGCTCCGAGAACGATTCGGGTTTGTTTTTTCCGAAACAATTTTATCGCCGCTTTTATATAATCCGGCGGCAATGTCGGACTATCCGTTCCGATGACGATAATAGAATCGAAATTCTTATCCTCTCCGAATTTAATCGCGGAAGCGAGTCTTTCGCCTAAATCATTTCCTTCTTGTTTTATCAACACGGTTCCGCCCGGCAAAAGATTTCCAATCTCTTTTTCGCCGTCCGCCGGAGTGAACGCGACGATGACGTTTTGCGAAACGCACTTTGCTTTCGCAACCGTATCTTTTAGAAAACAAACTGCTAATTCCACACATTGACAATCGTTCAAAAATGGTCGCAGCCGCGTTTTTACCTCTCCGATGCGCGGAACTTTCGCCATTACGATAATGATGGGATTAAATTTGTTTGCACTGTGATTCATTTTTAAGGGTGAGAAACGCTAACGCCAAACTTTCAAATATCGCTTAAACCATTTTTGTGCGAACGGCGATTTCAAAGTTTCCAGCGTCGCTTCCGTGCCGATTGCCTGCGTGATTTTTGCTAGAGTCGGATAAACTCGAATGATTTTATTAAGTTCCGAAACCTTCAAATTTTCTTTCATCGCCCAAACGAATTCGTGAATCAATTCTCCGGCGTGTTCGCCAATAAAAGTTGCGCCGATGATCTTTCCTTTTTTTGTAACAATTTTGGCAAAACCCGTGGTCGCGCCGCTCGTTTGAGCGCGGTCGTTTTCGTTGAAATTGACCTGGTAAACTTTTATTTTTTGCCCGAATTTTTCTTTTGCTTCAGCTTCGGTCAACCCAACGCGACCGATTTCCGGTTCGGTAAATGTCGCCCACGGCACGACGCGAAAATCCGTTTTCTTTTTGAAAGGAAATGGGACGAAAGCGTTTTGAATGACGATTTGCGCTTCGTAATCCGCCATATGCGTAAATTGAAAATGCGCGGTTACATCGCCTGCCGCAAAAATGTGTTTTTGGGAAGTTTGCAGAAAATCGTTGGTCTTTATTTGTTTTTTGTCGAATTCAACGCCCGCTTTTTCGAGGTCTAATCCGTCCGTATTCGGTTTCCGACCAACCGCAACAAGAATTTCGTCTGCTTCAATTTCAAAAGTCCTGCCGTCCGCTTCGACCGTGACGACCTTCGCACCGTTCCCCGATTTATGAATTTTGACGGCTTTGGTTTTTGTTAAGATTTCCAAGCCTTCTTCTTTTAGGAGTTTTTCCATCAACGCAGATACTTCTTCATCTTCTTTCATCAAAATGCGGGCAGCCATTTCGACAATCGTAACTTTTGAGCCGAAACGCGCAAACGATTGACCGAGTTCCAATCCGATTGCGCCCGCTCCAAAAACAATCAGGCGTTTCGGCAAAACTTTAAGATGAAACACTTCCTCGTTGGTGATAAAACCTGTTTCCTGCAAGCCTTCAATCGGCGGTACGAAAGGTGATGAGCCGGTCGAGATACAAAAACGCTTCGCTCGCATCACGCGCTTTGCGCCGGAATTTTTCAATGAAACTTCGATCTCGTTCGGATTAAGAAATTTCGTTGTGCCGAAAATGACTTTCACGCCCATCTCTTCAAAAACTTCCGGCGCGTCGTGATGCTCGATAATTTCGATGACGTTCTGGACGCGATTTGTGATTGATGCGAATGAATCGTCAAGAAATTTCGGCTCTAACTCCTGAAAACCGTATTTGCCCGCTTTTCTCGCGCGATGCGCGAAACGCGCCGATTCAATTATTGTTTTCGACGGCACACAGCCCGTATAAAGACAATCGCCGCCGAGCGCGTTTTTCTCAATCAACGCGACCTTTGCTCCGAGCGTCGCCGCGCCGCCAGCCGCGACCAGTCCGGCAGACCCGCCGCCAATTACAATCAAATCATAAATTTCAGACATTTGGTATGTGTTCTCGGCTCCTGAATAAGATTGGAATAAGCCTGTTAATAAGATTGCTCGAAAAGGTGGCAAATCTAGAGCCGCTAAATTAACGTCTGCCGAAAGGACGGCTATCGCGTAAGAAGGCGCCTCAAAGTAATTCAAAGAAAAACTAATCATCAAGATCAGGGAAAAGAATTCCTTGATCGCCCGACTGCGGAAAGGCTTTTGCGAACGCTTTATCAAATGATTGCTTAGATCTGGTAGCATTTCCTATTCCGATAACTTGCCAGATCTGTGAATTCAGCGACGACATTCCTATTTCTTCTAAAAACTGAAATCCTCGTTGGTGATAAAACCTGTTTCCTGCAAGCCTTCAATCGGCGGTACGAAAGGTGATGAGCCGGTCGAGATACAAAAACGCTTCGCTCGCATCACGCGCTTTGCGCCGGAATTTTTCAATGAAACTTCGATCTCGTTCGGATTAAGAAATTTCGTTGTGCCGAAAATGACTTTCACGCCCATCTCTTCAAAAACTTCCGGCGCGTCGTGATGCTCGATAATTTCGATGACGTTCTGGACGCGATTTGTGATTGATGCGAATGAATCGTCAAGAAATTTCGGCTCTAACTCCTGAAAACCGTATTTGCCCGCTTTTCTCGCGCGATGCGCGAAACGCGCCGATTCAATTATTGTTTTCGACGGCACACAGCCCGTATAAAGACAATCGCCGCCGAGCGCGTTTTTCTCAATCAACGCGACCTTTGCTCCGAGCGTCGCCGCGCCGCCAGCCGCGACCAGTCCGGCAGACCCGCCGCCAATTACAATCAAATCATAAATTTCAGACATTTGGTATGTGTTCTCGGCTCCTGAATAAGATTGGAATAAGCCTGTTAATAAGATTGCTCGAAAAGGTGGCAAATCTAGAGCCGCTAAATTAACGTCTGCCGAAAGGACGGCTATCGCGTAAGAAGGCGCCTCAAAGTAATTCAAAGAAAAACTAATCATCAAGATCAGGGAAAAGAATTCCTTGATCGCCCGACTGCGGAAAGGCTTTTGCGAACGCTTTATCAAATGATTGCTTAGATCTGGTAGCATTTCCTATTCCGATAACTTGCCAGATCTGTGAATTCAGCGACGACATTCCTATTTCTTCTAAAAACTGAAAAATTTTATATTTTCTGCCACCTGATGTACAAACAACAGGATTTTTTTCGTCGATCATTTCAAGTATCGCGCCGTTAAAGGCAAGTGGAAAAATTCTAGAGAAGATATAATTCTTTCATCAGATGTGAAAATTTATTTCTCTTCGTTGTTAATAATCCGCCGCCGCGCACGTTTATACTTATAGAAGACGATTCTAAGGAGAATAACGTGAGCACTACAGCAGTCAACATGCCATTAACAAGCGATTTAACAGACCCCGCAAAAAGCGTGACCCCACATAAAGTGGTCGCGGAAAATGCGGAGTTTGAAGAACTCGCAGGACTTTTTCGCGATTATCATAAAACGATCTTCCGCATCGCGTATCGGATTACGGGCAGCCGGAGCGACGCGGAGGACGTGTTGCAGACTATCTTCCTGCGGCTCACTCCGAACCGGCGCGACCTTTCGCCGAACCCGGAAGGCTACCTGCATCGGGCAGCGGTCAACGCCTCTCTCGACTTGCTCAGGAGTCGCACTCGCGCCAATTCCGTCTCTTTAGATGTCATAGACTTTAATCAAAGTAAGCAGCTCTCTTACCAGAGTCCTGAAGACGATTTTGCAGACGTTGAGCTGCGCGAGCTTATTCGCCACGCGGTTGCAAAACTCGAAGGGCGCGCCGCGACCGCGTTCGCGCTCCGATATTTTGAAGGCTACGACAATAATCGCATCGCCCAAGTTTTAGGCACATCACAAATGGTCGTCGCGGTCACGCTGCACCGCGCCAGAACCCGTCTGCGCAAAGAAATCGGAAGTTATTTGGAGAAACATCATGAAGCATAATAAACAAAATTTGGACGCAATCATAGATGCCGCCGCGCGCGAAATACGCGACGAGCAGATCGACGAATCGTCTTCCTGCGGCTCACTCCGAACCGGCGCGACCTTTCGCCGAACCTGGAAGGCTACCTGCATCGGGCAGCGGTCAACGCCTCTCTCGACTTGCTCAGGAGTCGCACTCGCGCCAATTCCGTCTCTTTAGATGTCATAGACTTTAATCAAAGTAAGCAGCTCTCTTACCAGAGT
>MWYY01000056.1 GCA_002050355.1 Acidobacteria bacterium 28-9 | reverse complement strand
CCTTCGACGTGAACAATGTTTTCGTCTTCAAAACAGCGCACGACTTGAATAATGGCATCGGTTTCGCGGATGTTTGCAAGAAATTGATTGCCCAAACCTTCGCCTTTGCTTGCACCTCGAACCAAGCCTGCAATATCAACAAATTCAACGGTCGCAGGAATTACCTTTTGTGCCTTGTTCAGTTTTTCCAGAACGGGAAGGCGCTCATCCGGCACGGCGACAACACCGACGTTTGGCTCAATCGTGGCAAACGGATAATTGGCGGCGAGCGCGTCTTCAGCAGCGGTCAGCGCGTTAAATAAAGTAGATTTTCCGACGTTCGGCAGTCCGACGATTCCGGCTTGCAGCATAAAATTAGTTTAAAGTTTGTGGTCTAAAGTTCAAAGTAAAAGCAAAACAAGCATTTTAACCTTTAAGTTTGATTTTGAGAAATGCGGAAAATGTGGCTTAATTTTGTAGAGAATTTTAACGGTTGAAAACTCAAATGACACAGGAAAAAATCTTAAAACATTTTCGTGAAACCGGCGCGCTTTTAGAAGGACATTTTATATTGTCGAGCGGCTTACACAGCCCGAAATATCTGCAATGCGCGCTTGCTTTGCAAAAGCCGCAAGACGCAGCGAAGTTCGGAAAAGCGATAGCCGAAAATTTCAACGACGAACAGTTTGATACTGTCGCGTCACCCGCAATCGGCGGTTTGATAATCGGTTTCGCCGTCGCGCAAGCCTTAAACATTCGCTTCATTTGGACGGAACGCGAAAACGGCGCGATGACTTTGCGGCGCGGTTTTTCGGTTTGTGAAACGGAGCGAATTTTAGTCGTCGAAGACGTTATCACAACCGGCGGTTCGACGCGCGAATGTATCGAAGCGTTAGGAAGGCACGGCGCGCGAGTTACAAACGCGGCTTCAATAATTGACCGCTCAAACGGACGAGCCGATGTCGGCATTCCGCGAATCGCGCTCGCTAGTTTGGATATTCCGAGCTACAAAACCGTAGATTGTCTGATGTGCGCAAAAGGCGAAATCGCAGTTAAACCCGGCAGCCGAGTTTCAAAATGAATTTCAAATTGTTGATTCAATACGACGGCACGGATTTTCACGGCTGGCAAGTTCAAGACGGACAGCGCACTGTGCAGGGCGAGTTTGAACGAGTCGTCGGAATGCTCGAAAACGCGGAAGTTAAAGTCGTCGGCTCCGGCAGAACGGACGCGGGCGTTCACGCCGAAGGTCAAATCGCCAATGTACGCTTGAACCGGCATTTCACGCCCAACAGACTGCGCGGCGCAATCAACGGCAATATCGGGCGCGACGTGCGTGTTTTGCAGGTTGAAGAATGCAATGACGATTTTCATTCGCGGTTTTCCGCGAAAATCAAAACTTACGTTTATCGCGTCGTCAACGCTCCTGTAATATCTCCGTTCTGGCTGCGTTACGCGCATCACGAAGCGCGCCCGCTGGATGTCGGCAAAATGAACGATGCGGCACGAATGTTCTTGGGCGAACATGATTGGATGGCGTTTTCTTCGGCGCGTTCAGATGTGAAAAATCGCGTGCGAACCGTTATGGATTTTTCCGTCGAATCGCTTTGGGACGCGCGCGCAAACGCTTCAATCATTGAGTTTCGCATCTCGGCAAACGGATTTCTGCGTTATATGGTGCGCTCGATTGTCGGGACGATTTTAGAAGTCGGGCGCGGCGAGAAAGATTCTGATACAATTCAGACGGCAATTGCCAACGGCAATAGAGATTTAGCCGGAATAACCTCACCGGCACAGGGCTTGACACTGCTTAAAGTCAGTTACGAATGAGAATAGACTTTCAACAAATTATAGCTTCGCCTGTATCGGCGTATCAGGAAGGTTTGCGATTTTTTATGGGCGAAGGAATTTTAAACGAAACGCTGCGGCGCGTAATCGGCGACCTTGAAAAAAAGGGCATCGACTACAACGTCATCGGCGCGGTTGCGCTTAATCAATATGGTTACCGGCGTTTTACCGAAGACATCGATTTGCTTTTGACACGCGAAGGTTTGGACAAATTTCGCCGAGAGTTGGTCGGTTTAGGTTATCGTCCGGCGTTTGAAGGCGCGACGAAAAAATTCAGAACGACTGCTGAAAATGTAACGATTGAAATAATAACAGCAGGCGAATTTCCGGGCGACGGGAAGCCAAAACCCGTTGTTTTTCCAAATCCGCAGGAGAGCGAAACGGAAATTGAAGGCATAAAAACAGTCAGTTTGGAAAAACTCGTTGAGCTTAAACTGGCTTCGGGAATGACAGCGCCGCATCGGTTGAAAGATTTAGCGGACGTTCAGGAAATTATCAAAATAAAAAATCTAACAGCGGATTTTGCCGAAAAGCTCAATCCATTTGTGCGTGAGAAGTTTGCCGAACTGCAAAAAGCCGTTGCTGAAGCGACCGAAGAATAAATGATGATTTTCCACATTGTCTTACCCGAAGTCTGGGAAAAGTTTAAGAACGAAAAATTCTATGAAGCCGACAGTTTAAAAACTGAAGGATTCATTCATTGCAGTTTCGCCCGCCAAGTCGAGACGGTTTTGCAGCGTTATTATAAAGACGCGCAAACGGTTTTGATTTTAGAAATCGAACCGGAAAAATTAATGTCAAAACTCGTTGAGGAAACATCGACCGGCGGTGAAATTTACCCGCATATTTACGGCAAAATAAACGCGGAAGCAATTGTCAGTTTTAAGGAAATAGATGTTAGAGATTGGCTGTCAGGAAAATTAAACAATCGCTAATTCCTAAAACCTAACGCCTGTAACCTAAAAGAAAATGCACGAGAACTTTGCCGAAGTCATCAAACCGAACTCCGCCGAAGCCGAACTGCTCGGCGCGATTGATTTTGCGCATCTGCCGCAGCACGTTGCGGTCATTATGGACGGCAACGGGCGTTGGGCGCGGCAGCGCGGCGAGCGGCGAATTTTCGGACATCGCGCCGGCGTCGAATCGGTTCGCGCTATCGTCGATACAAGTGCGAGGCTGAATTTGAAAGCTGTTACGCTTTACGCTTTTTCGACCGAAAACTGGAAGCGTCCAAAACTTGAAATCGGCGCGTTGATGCAAATGCTAAAATATTATTTGCGAACCGAACTCGACGAAATTCACCGTCAAAGCATAAAATTCCAAGCAATCGGAAAAATCGAAGGTTTGGACAAATCAGTTCAAAAGCAAATCGCCGTCGCAACCGAAAAAACAGCTAACAATACAGGCACAATTTTGAGCGTCGCGCTTAACTACGGCGGGCGCGCCGAGATTGTCGAGGCTTGCAAAAAGGCAATCGAAAATTTGCAGCAAAACGGCGATTCCGTCGCAAACTTGACCGAAGCCGACATCGAAGCAAATCTTTACACGCGCGGCTTGCCGGAAGTAGATTTAATGATTCGGACGAGCGGCGAGATGCGAATTTCCAATTTTTTGCTCTGGCAACTAGCTTACAGCGAAATCTATGTAACCGAAACGCTTTTTCCCGATTTTCGCCGCAGAGAAATTTTTGAGGCAATTTTGGATTTTCAAAAACGCGAACGTAGATTTGGCGGGATTGAGAAAAAGTAGTCAGTTGTCAGTTATCAGTTTTTTGAATAATCTTACCGACAACTGACTACCGACTACTTTTTATGAATAGTAGATTATTGACTGCGCTTGTCGCGCTCCCGGTTTTAATTTTGTCAATCGTTTTGCCTGTTTTTTTGCCGCAGTTTCCGCAAGCGAATTGGCTTTTTTTGGTGATTGCCGCACTTGCACTCAGCGCCGGACTTTTTGAATTTTACAGCTTGACGAAAAAGCTCGCACTTAAAGCTGACGCTTCGATTGCTTATTTGGGTGCTGCGGCGCTGTTCGTCGCTTTTCTTTTTGATGCCCCGACAAAAGCGCCGGATTTACTGCTTTTAACCGTTGCGCTTTTTCTAATCGTTGTTTTAATCACGCAGACTTTTCGCTTTCAAAGAGATTTTTCAAAAATGCTGGCAGGCGTCGGCGTAACGGTTTTGGGCGTTTTGTATGTCGCGTTTTTGGGCGGATTTATCGTTTCGGTACGCACTGGTTTTGAAAACTCTCCCGGACTTTCGACAAAACTTCTGGCGTTTTTCTTTCTCGTCGTGATGGGCGCAGATACTGGAGCGTATTACATCGGGAAAAACTTCGGCAAACACAAACTCGCGCCGCAGATTTCGCCCGGAAAAACCTGGGAAGGCGTTATCGGAGGACTTGTTTTAAGTTCTATCTTTGCTTTAATTTCCAGTCTTTGGTTTTTCCCCGAATTGTCTTACAAAGTCTCGATTCCATTGGCAATCGTAATGAGCGTCGTCGGACTTTTCGGTGATTTGGCGGAAAGCGCGATAAAACGCGGTGCAGGCGCCAAAGACGCGGCGAGCATTTTGCCCGGACACGGCGGATTATTAGATAGATTGGACAGTTTACTTTTCAACGCGCCGATTCTTTATTATTTCGCGCGCTTTTATTTTTAATAAAATTAATCACAGACTAGAGAAATGATGAATGGTGAATGATGAATGATGAATTAAAGAAACTGTCTTACATTCATCATTCATCATTCATTTAGACGTATTTATCGAATCGAGCCATACGGGGAGCGGAAGCCACGTCAAAGCGTTGCCGTAAGTTCTTTTATTCAATTTTTCAATTGTGTTTTCGATTTGTTCTTGAAATCGTTCGGGCGGTAAATCTTCTCTGTTCTCGTAACAAGCGTGTGAAATACAAGCTGAAGGTTTGGCGTTTTCGTGGATGAGGCAGCCGAGGCTTTTTTCAAAAAGCGGACAGGCGAAAGTTTTTTCAAATGTGTCGTCATCGCTTTTCAAATTATATTTCTCGACGGTTTCTGCGGCGCGTTTGTAGATTTCGCGTTGTTTTTCTTCGCTTAAATTTTTCAGCGTGTTGCGTATGGCAACCGCTTCGAGTCGTGTGATGTGAACATTGACGAAGTGCGCGTCAAGACAGCATGCACCTTTTGTCGGACAGGTTTGGCAATTTTGCGCTCGGTATTCGTAATTTGTTTTTATGAAATTTTGAAAACTGGTTTTGAGTTTTTCGAGTCCGCCCAACGCTTTTGTTTCGGTCAGCATTTTCATATTTTTTCCGTTCGTCGTGATACAATTCTACCAAAATTAAAACTTAGGAGAAAATTATGATTAAACAAGGTGATACCGCGCTTGATTTTACGGTCAAAGACCAAAATGGAAACGACGTAAAACTTTCGGATTTTCGCGGGCAGAAAGTTGTTTTGTATTTTTATCCGAAAGACGATACGACGGGCTGAACGCTGGAAGCAAGTTCGTTTCGTGATGCAAACGACGTTTACAAACAGAAGAATATAAAGGTTTTGGGCGTTTCGATGGACGACGAAAAATCGCACCAAAAGTTTATCTCCAAATATAATTTGCCGTTTACGCTACTCGCCGACACCGACCACCGGATTGCGGATGCTTACGGCAGTTACGGCGACAAAGAATACGACGGGAAAATTTACAAGGGTGTTTTGCGAAAAACTTTTTTGATTGACGAGAGCGGAAAAATTAAAAAGGTTTTTGACAAAGTGAATATTGAAGAACACGCCGACGAAGTTTTAAAAGCGTTTGACGCGTAGGTTTTGCATTGAAAATTACAAAGAAAAAGGCTGAAGTTGAAATAACTCTCAGCCTTTTTCTTTGTAATTGAAAGAAACGATTTAACAGATGTTTCTTAATCGTTTATCCGAAGCGAGCGAATCATATTACGAAAAGCGTAATTATAATTTGAAGCCTCGTTTTCGGGCGAAACCGTTACGATGTAAAACAAATTGCCGTTGCGAAGCTGCGTCGTGTAAACGGTCGTCATTTCGTTTCGGTTGGTAAGATTCGAGCGACCTGACAACACCGTCGCGTAGCCTTGCCGCCCACCGATATTTACACGCTCGTAGTTTGACGTTTGCCGCAAATAATTGTTGCCCTGCAAAATACCTTCGACGTAATCCTGCGTTGCCTGGTCAATATTATTCGTTCTGCTCTGGCTCAAACCGACCAGTGCGCCGTGCGTAATACCCTGCGCGCCGTATGCGCCGTCGGGCGCAAACCAGATTTCCGTCTGGCTCTGCTGAAATTGCTGCCAGTTGTTCGGCACGTTCAACTGAATTCCGCCGCCGTTGAAAATTCTCATTTGCTGTGACGGATATTGAACACGGTTCGAATATCTGCCGTTAGCCATTGGATTTTGTTGTCCGTTTCCTCCTCTGCCTTGACCTTGCGGGTATCTCTGAGCATTCTGCGCGATTTCCTGCATTGACGGCGCGCGTCCCATTCCTCTGAGTTGGCTTTGGGTTCTTTCAAACTGTGCGGTGCGTCCAATCGGGTTTGAAACTCTGAGCATCGCAGCTTCGCGTTCGATAGTGGCATATCTGTTTGCCGGACTCGGATGGCTGCTCAAAAATTCCGGTGTGCCACTGCCGCCTTGTCGCTCGATGGTTTTGAACATATTCGCCAAATCGCGCGGGTCGTAACCTGCTTGCGCCATAATCTGGGAACCTAGAATATCGGCTTGAGTTTCATATTCACGGCTGAAACGTGTGAAATAGCCTTGCGCGAAAATTTGTCCGAGCTGCGCGCCTTGCTGCCCGCCTAAAACCGCGCCGCCTAAAACCGCCCCGATTCCTAAAATTTGATTAAGCGGATTGTTCATTTTCGTAGCCTGCGCCGTTCCGTGTCGAAGCGCGACGTGCGAAAGTTCGTGTGCCATAACGCCTGCCATCTCGCCTTCGTTGCGCGCTGCTTCAATCATTCCGCGATTGATATACATCGGTCCGCCCGGAAGCGCAAAAGCGTTGATGTCTCTGGCATTAACCACTTTGAATGTATATCGAAATTCGGGATGCTGAAACTGCGAAGGAATGGCATTAACAAGCCGTCGTCCAACATCTTGGATGTATCGACTCGCTTCGTAATCGTTTAAAATCGGCATTTGCTGCTCGACCTCCGCCGCCGCTTGCTGACCGAGTTTTACGTCGTCTTGAATTTTATATTTGTTTTTCGACATCGAAATGCGCGTTTGTCCAAATGCCAGAAGCGGCATCATCAACATCGTCCAAACCAGCGCGCTTGCCGTCAAACTTTTGCCTAAATCAAATCTTTTCATCTGTTCCTCCCAAAATCTGCGTTGTCAATAATATGAAAACCAAAATCGCCGTTTATGATGAAAATTCGCAAGCGAAAGTTTACCATTAAATGGTGCGTCGGCTATTACGGCGGTGTTACAAATCTGTTACACAAATTTCTTTGTAATTAGACAGTATCTGCTCGTTCGGATATATTAAAAATCTTTAATTCAAATTGAAAATCAACGGAGATGCCGAAAACAATGGCTTTTAGCTTACTGCCGCGCGAAAACGAGTATTTTTCTCTCTTTTCGCAAATGACCGTAAAAATTCAAGAGGCTTCGAACATTCTGGTCGAAATGATGCAGGACACAAACGGAAATTCCGAGTCTTATGCCAAACAAATCAAAGACGTTGAACACAGCTGCGACGAAGTAACGCACAATCTGACCGTTAAACTGAACAAGTCTTTTATCACGCCATTTGACCGCGAAGACATTTATACACTTTCGGTTGCGCTCGACGATGTGATTGATTACATTGACGCCGCCGCGCGCGCGATTTTGATGTATGACATCAAGGAAATTAACGAACATACACACCGTTTTGCCAAAGTTATTCAAAGTCTGGCAATCGAGCTGCATTCAGCCATCTCTATGCTGGAAAAGCCGGACGGTTTGAACGAGCATATCGTCGAAATTCATCGCCTGGAAAACGAAGCGGACGACATTTATTTTCGCGCCATCGGCGAGCTTTTCCGCAACTCGACCGAACCGGTAACGCTGATTAAATTTAAAGAACTTTACGAGATTCTGGAAAACGCCACCGACCGCTGCGAACACGTCGCTAATATCGTCGAAGGCATTATCTTAAAACACACCTGATTTAATGGTGAATGGTATTACCATTCACCATTCACCATTAAAACTATGGAAGGTCAATCAGTTGCATTCGGTTTGGTCGTTTTTATCATTTTCATAGCTCTGGTTTTTGACTATGTAAATGGTTTTCACGATGCCGCCAATTCAATCGCCACAATCGTTTCAACCAGAGTTTTGTCGCCTAGCGTCGCGGTGGCGTGGGCGGCGTTTTTTAATTTTATTGCCTTTGTCATCTTCGGCACTGCCGTCGCTAAAACAATCGGCGGCGATATGGTCAACATCGCGGCAATCCCGGCGGACGACCGGCTTTACGTTTTGCTCGGTGGTCTTCTGGGCGCGGTTATTTGGAATTTAATAACCTGGTATCTGGGGCTTCCGACTTCGAGTTCGCACGCGCTTGTCGGCGGCTACGCGGGCGCGGCGCTCGTCTCTTATATCGAACATTTCGGATTTAATGGAATGTCGTCGGTTTTAATAGCCGCCGGTTGGATAAAAACGCTGACCTTTATTGTGCTTTCGCCGCTCATCGGAGTAACTTTGGGTTTTGGGCTAATGGTGGCGGTTTACTGGATTTTTCGCCGCACGACGATTTCCAAAGTCGATAAGGGATTTCGCATCGGACAGCTTTTTTCTGCCGCCGCCTTTTCGCTCGGACACGGCGGCAACGACGCGCAGAAAACGATGGGAATCATCACTATTGTTCTTGTTTCGGGCGGATTCCTGCAAATGACGCCCGCCGGAAAGCTGCCTGATATTCCTCTCTGGGTTGTCCTTGCGGCACATGCTGCTATCGGTTTGGGAACGCTGTCGGGCGGGTGGCGAATTGTCAAAACGATGGGTTCAAAAATTTCGAAACTCCAGCCGGTCGGCGGATTCTGTGCAGAAACTGCCGGTGCATTGACACTTTTCGGAGCCACTTTTGCGGGAATTCCGGTTTCGACGACTCATACCATAACGGGCGCAATCGTCGGCGTCGGTTCAGCCCGACGGCTTTCGGCGGTCAAATGGGGCGTCGCGGGCAGAATTGTCTGGGCGTGCGGCACTGCCGTCGCTAAAACAATCGGCGGCGATATGGTCAACATCGCGGCAATCCCGGCGGACGACCGGCTTTACGTTTTGCTCGGTGGTCTTCTGGGCGCGGTTATTTGGAATTTAATAACCTGGTATCTGGGGCTTCCGACTTCGAGTTCGCACGCGCTTGTCGGCGGCTACGCGGGCGCGGCGCTCGTCTCTTATATCGAACATTTCGGATTTAATGGAATGTCGTCGGTTTTAATAGCCGCCGGTTGGATAAAAACGCTGACCTTTATTGTGCTTTCGCCGCTCATCGGAGTAACTTTGGGTTTTGGGCTAATGGTGGCGGTTTACTGGATTTTTCGCCGCACGACGATTTCCAAAGTCGATAAGGGATTTCGCATCGGACAGCTTTTTTCTGCCGCCGCCTTTTCGCTCGGACACGGCGGCAACGACGCGCAGAAAACGATGGGAATCATCACTATTGTTCTTGTTTCGGGCGGATTCCTGCAAATGACGCCCGCCGGAAAGCTGCCTGATATTCCTCTCTGGGTTGTCCTTGCGGCACATGCTGCTATCGGTTTGGGAACGCTGTCGGGCGGGTGGCGAATTGTCAAAACGATGGGTTCAAAAATTTCGAAACTCCAGCCGGTCGGCGGATTCTGTGCAGAAACTGCCGGTGCATTGACACTTTTCGGAGCCACTTTTGCGGGAATTCCGGTTTCGACGACTCATACCATAACGGGCGCAATCGTCGGCGTCGGTTCAGCCCGACGGCTTTCGGCGGTCAAATGGGGCGTCGCGGGCAGAATTGTCTGGGCGTGGATTTTAACGATTCCGATGGCAGCTCTGATTGCCGGCATTTCTTATTTTATCGTCAATATCATTCATAATTTAGTTATGTAATAAAAAAGAAAAATTAAAAAGTTTAAGGCAATAAAAAAAGCGTAAGGCAAAATATCACATATAATTTTGTTTTACGCTTTTTTTATTTAAGCAGCAGAGAAACGATTGTTAAAACTTTTTCCGAATCGAAATTAACCGGACGTATTTTCTTCATCGACCGGATTTTCCTTTGGCGCGAGCCAACCGGCAAAAAGTCCGGTGTTGCCGCTGTGTTCCAAAATATGTTTGTAGAGAACAGTTATCAGCGCGACGACCGGAATCGAGATAAAAACTCCGGCAATACCGGCAATCTGCTCGCCCGCCAAAACCGACAAAATAATTGCTAAAGGATGCAGGTGAATTCCTTCGCGCACGATTCGCGGGTAGATGACGTAATCCTGCGCGATGCGCAAAACAGCCAAAAATATGACGGCGTAGAGAGCAACCCACGGATTATCCGAAAAACTCGCTGTTATAACAACGATTACTGCTACCGTCAAAGGTCCAATCAGCGGAACAAATTCAAAAATTCCCGCCAAAATGCCGAGCAGAATAGCGTAATTCAAACCAATCAAATAAAAACCGACGGTGCAGAGCAAACCGATGAGAAAACAAGAAATCAGCTGCGCACGAGCGTAAGCAGCGAGCGTTTTGTTGAAATCTTCGAGAATTGCTTCGACGCGCGTGCGCCAATCGCCGTGCGGCAGAACGCGCAGCAAGGAGACGCGAAAAAGATTTATGTCTTTGAGAAAGAAAAACGCCAGAATCGGTATTAAAACAAGCCACGGCACATAAATTACGAGTCCTAATAAAAATTCTCCGACCGCACCTGTTATTCCGCCGGCAAAATCCGACAACTTTGCGCTGATATTATCCTGCAAATCTTTTGGCAGACTGTAGCGAAAACGAGTGTTGAGAAAATTAAATCGCTCTTGAAAAGTCGTGACGTAACTAGGCACTTTTTCAGCAAATTCCCTGGCTTGCTCACTGGCAAGCGGCGCTATGGCGGAAATGCCGACGCCTAAAACTGAAAAAACAATTACATATGCAATAGCGATCGGTATCGAGCGCGGTATCGCCTTGCCATTGCCTACCTTCTCGAACAAACCGCTTAACAATTTAACGAGCGGCTCCATCAAATACGCGAAAGAAATCGACAGAACCATCAAAAACAACAAATGAACCAACAGAGAAATTGTACTTCTGAAGAAATCAACGGCGAAGATAATCAGCAGCGTGATGATGACCACGCGCACGACGAGCCATGTAGACATTGTGAATTGAGTAAAAATAACCGGCAGCTCGCCCTTTTTCGTTTCGACGACGTCTTCTGTTTTGACTAACTCTTCCTTCGGCAATAATTGGGTTTCTTTGTCACTGTTATTTTCTGCCACGAATTTCTCCTTAATTGTTGGAATTTGAATTTTTCGGCGTTTCTTGATTTTCGGTTTTTGAAAAATTTTCAATCGCAAAACGCTTTTGCAGATTGTCCAGATTTTCCGGCTCAAATTTGTAAGATGAACCGGCGACTACGGCTTTGTTTTCATCGGTTAAAATAAAGCGGTTGGTAGCGACGGGCGAATTCGCCTTTAAATATTTTTTGTCCTCACCGTCGAGTGTGCCGCCATCCTTGCGCCGGAAGACATAAATGTAATCGAAACTGGCGTTTCTCATCGTCTGCAAATCCGTTTCAAGACTAGATTTCATGTCTTCTTGCGCGTTCGAGGTCGGCGTGCTTGAATCGGCTTTTTTGAGTGATGGACTCTCACAGCCAAAATTAAACAAAGCGATTAGAAATAAAAGGACGCCGGGAAATTTTGCACAAACTTTATAAACGGACAAAAATGCGCGGTTGAAAAAAGATGTAGTATTTTCCGGCTGCGGGCTGCCAATTTTTGTCTTGACGGTTTTCGCCTCAAATTTAATTTTCTTTGTCTTCATTGTCGTTATCGTTTTGAGCGTTTTGATTTTGATTGTCTGCCGCCTGTTTTTCTTCGAGTTGTTTGGTTTCTTCGGGCTTTGCCTGTTTGTCGCTTCCCGCGCCGGCGGAGGACGGCTCGCCTTTTTGGTCGCGGATTTTCAAGATTCGCGCTTCGTCGTCCTCGTATGCCATTTCACACCAACCGCTTTGCAGACATTTGTTGATAAAATCTTCGTTTTCCTTTACGTCCGAGAAAACGAAACGCGCGCCCATCTGCTCGCGTATTACCGGCGCCGGGTCTTCGATTTTCCCGCTCGTTATGTCCATCACGGATTTATAGATTTCAGGGTTTTTTGTGTAGAGATAATTCGGGTCGAGACCGTAAACATAATTATGTTTCGTATCGTAGAAAAACATTTTCGGAAAATCATCCCAGTTACAGTTAAAAATCCGCTCGCCTTCGGGAATGTTTTCATCCGCCCAAGCCATCGCGCGTCGGTATTTGTCGCTTGTTTCGTTGTTTCTTATGTCCCCGATTAAACCGCCTTCGTTGATGTTGAAAAGTGATTTTAAAACAGGCGTATTTTTCCAATTTTCTCCCGCCCAATTCGTCGTATTAAGACCGAAAAGATTATAAACCATCCAGACAACCAGCATCGCGCCTAAAGTCCAGGCGAATGTCTGTTTGACAATGCCATCGTAAATTTCACGTTTTTGCCCCTTCTTTTCATTGTCGAAAGACGGCTCGACATAACCTTTGAATTTTTCGGGAAAACGCTGAACACCCGAAATTAAAAATCCCCGCCAACTAAAAGCTGCAAAAAGAATCGCAAACGGCGGAAAATACTCGGCGTAACGTTTTGAGCGAAATTGCGCCGCCAGCAAAACGGTGGCGAACATCAGGAAAAACGTTGATTTTTCCGGCAGCTTTCCGTTTTTCGGATAGAACAAAATATAACCGACGAGCATTGCAATCAATGCAATCGGCAAGTTCAACATCAATTCCATCCCCGAAAACGGATACCATTCGCCGCCGACCGAGACCGCAAAATCCGAGCCGACTTTGAATTTCGTAAAAAAATGTTCGCTAAAAAGCCCGACATTTTGCGGAAAATACGGATTGACGACGTTTCCTAAAATCATTCCGGCGAAAGTGTAAATGAGCGGTCGCCATTCAAGTTTCTTTTCATTCCAGGCAATAATCAACGTCCAGAAAAAAGCGGCGATGAACAAAATCGGAAAAAGGCTGTAAGTCCAGACAAATACAAACATTAAAGGCAACAGCCAAACGTATTTACGCTCGAACAGCAGGTAGATTCCGACAACAGTATAAATGATTGTTAACGGCGGCGCTTTCGCCATATTTATACGATAAAAGAAAGAGTTGGCGCACGTTAAAAGTGCCGCGAGCCACAACAGCATATAATCTATTTTGTAGCGAAACATCAGCCAATAGACGGAAAAAATCGCCGCGCTGCCGAAGAAAATCGCTGCCATTTTCGCCGCCGTTACCGGCTCGAAAAACCACAAAAAAGGAATTTGCAAAAGATGAAAAAGAAAATGATGGTCGGCATAATCCTGCGCGTTTAAAACGGTCAAAGGCAGCCACGTAAATTCCGGCAGCCATCGTCCGTGCCGGAAATTTTCCCACAAAAGCGAACTCCAACGGATATGATAATAGCCGTCCCAATCGCCGCAGCAAATCGCCGATGTCGAAAATTGAAGCAAAATCATCAACAAAATGATGGTGAATAAACCGAAAAACAAATAAACCCAACGAATCGCTTCATCAGTTCCAAGCCATTGCCTCCAATTTTGCCTTGCGGCAGCGACGGGCAGTTGGGCAATTAAATCGCTTCTAATGGTTGCGTCGGCAGTGGCATCGTCGGGCTTATCGTAAAAAATCTCTTCCATTATTTAATTTGTATAAAAGCAATTTTAAGCTGCGGACAAAAAGAAAAATTCTGTGTAATAAGGATAAAATTCTTTCAAAAAAATTATCACGAAATCAAGGTAAATATCTATACGCAAAAGCAATTAAGAAGTAAAATCAAATTTGCGAGATAAATTCAACCAACGGCGCACGCTTATTATAAAAACGAAAAAGGCGAAACAGTTTTGATGCTTCGCCTTTTTTTCATTTTCCGATTGTAATTTTTTATATCTTTGCGATTGCCACAAAGCGGTTCGGCTTGGAAACCACGACTCCGCCTGCTCTTTCCTTACTGATGACAAACATCTTCGGTTTTTGTATTTTCAACTGCGCGTTAATCGGAACGATAACTTCGCCCGCTTGATTGACGTTAAATATGCCGCCGCTGACCGGCGTCTTGTCATTTTGCGCTTCATCTACAATCCAAAGCTGGTAAGTTTCTTGATTCGGGTCAAGCGCGGGCATATCACGTAAACGAAGATAACCTTTTTGCTGCGCGCTGCTCCAAACGACATCGCCTAAAACTCTCTTGTTGTCTTTCGCAGATGTCCAGCTTGTTTGAACAATGTCCGGCGCGGAAGCAAGTAGTTGCGCGCGCTTTTGCGCTGCCGACAATTCCGGCGTCGGAGGCTTTGAGGGTTGGGGAATACTGGCAATTTCAGGAGTTTTTGCTACGTTCGGCGTTCTGAAAATTTCAGGAGTTTTTACGGTTCCGGGGTTTCTCGCTGCTTCCTGATTTCTTCCTGATTCGGGATTTCTCGCGGTTCCACCATTCCTCAACGTTTCGTTATTCTCACCGGTCGCAGGGATTTTCGGGGATTCGGGAATCTCTGCGGTTTCAGGAGTTATTACAACTTCAGGAGTTTTTATGGTTTCAGGAACTCCCAAGGTTTCGGGAGTTTGAACAGTTTGTGGAGTTTTAGCTTCTTCGACTGATGGTCGAGTACGAGTCAGCCATAAATTAACCGCGAGCGCCACGCACGCCGCCGCCGCAACCGCCCAACCGAGCCATTGCCAAAAAGGTTGCTTTGTTTCCGCTTGATTTGCTGCTCTGGTTTCCTGTGCTTTAGCCGGAAAATTAATGACGTTTTGCGCGGTATCATTGCACCCAAAAAATTCGTCGGCACCGACTAAAATTTTAGCTCGCAAATTTGCCGGTAAAGTCTCGGAAACGTTTACATCGGTCAAACCGATTGCCGCCGCCGTCAATTCAAATGAAATGTCGTTTTCCAATTCGGGAAATTGTTTTTTTAATTGATAAAGCTCCGTCAATTCTTCTTGATTTAATCCGAAAACGGCTTGGTCGGCGAGCAGTTCAATCAGTCTGTTTTTTTGTATTTCGTTCATACTGTCGCCCCCTTGCTTCCGCCGGAATTTTCCGAGTCTAAATTTTCCCTGACCTGCATCAAGCCGCGTCG
Organism: Acidobacteria bacterium 28-9; assembly: GCA_002050355.1. Classification (GTDB taxonomy): domain Bacteria; phylum Acidobacteriota; class Blastocatellia; order Pyrinomonadales; family Pyrinomonadaceae. Next base: position 25,080 of record MWYY01000056.1, on the reverse strand, counting down.
GGCGTGCGTTTTGACCGTGCCGAGCGGCATACTGAGCCTTTCGGCGATTTCCTGATGCGACATTCCTTGTATAATCGAAAGATGCAAAATTTGTTTCTGTTCCGGGCGCAGATTTTTCATCGCCCGCGCCGCTTCCTTCGCCTCGATGAAGATTTGCATATCGCGGTCTTTACTCTCAAACGGCTCGACGACAATCTCTTCTAAAGAATTTGTATTAGGCTGACGATTTCCCTTTCTCATCCAGTCAATCAGTCGCCGCCGCGCAATCATCGCTACGAAAGTCGTCTCCGACGCTTTAGTTTCGTCAAAGCGTTCCGCATTTTTCCAAACGTCTATAAAAATTTCCTGCACGGCATCTTCGGCTTCTTCCGCGTTCGGCAACATCCGGCGCGCCAGTGACCACACCAAACCGCCGTAAGTGTCTAAACACTCTTGAACGGCTGAATTTTGTCCGGCTGCAATGCGATTTAGAATAGTCTGAGCCACAACTTTTATCTTCTTAGAAAAGCAGTTTTGAGTTAGTCAGTCAATTTCAAGCTACTCTATTTCAAAGCATTTTCAAAGTCGGCGCAGAGCGCAACACCCGATTGCAGCCTCAATTTTTCACCTAAATCGTCACTAAATTTTTCTATCTTATGCCGCGCGTTCTATTGACGATTTTCTTAATTTTTCATCCTCCCGAAGAGTGAAAAAAATCTTTCGCTTCTTGGTATTTAATTCGATTGTATCGAGAAATCAGATGCAAAATACGGCAAAATAAAAAAATAAGTCCGCCGAAACGGTTAAGAGTTTTTGTTAGCAAAAACAGTTACAAAAAGTTTTAACAGTCGGCGCAAAAACATCGGCTGGCTGAGAGATTTTATTCGGAACAAAGAATAAAATTACAGACCGGTTAGCAAAGGAACGTAAAGTTTTGCGCGCTTATTTTCAAACGCGCCGAGTTTTAAGCTTCCGTCGCCGACTGTAAAAGATAGTGTCGCGCCGCCGTTGCCGGATTTCGCCGCGATTGATTTGGCAGTAAATTTTGCGCGCTGTTCGCGGGGTTTTAGAAACTTGTAAGAATTTTCGATTTGCCCGCTTCGCAAAACCGTTGCGTTAACATTGGCGTTGAGATTTTGCGGAAAAAAAACGTTCATATTTCCTTTTGCGAGCAGAACGTCGGCGTTTCTGCCGCGCCAAATGCTTGTCGGGATTGTAACGTCAACGTTTCCGCTGCCGATTGTGGCGGTAAGCGTTCCGCCGACTAAATCGAGTTTGGCGTTCGACTCCAAAACCTTTATTTGAATTGCGCCTTCGACTTTCGACAAATTCAAATCACCGCGTCCGCCGTCAATTTCCAAATCGCAAAAAACTGGAGCTTTTATATAATAATCAACTCGAAACGGCATATTCAAAAGGTTTTTGGGAAATTTTTTCGCCGCGCGCTTCATATAGTTTTTATCGAAAGTTCCGACCGTTTCGACGCGAATATGCCTGAAATCTTCGTTGATAACAAAAGTATTTATTTGAGCGAGCAAAGCCAAATCGTTCTCGTTAGCGGCTTGAACTTCCACTTCCGCCGTAATTTCAACTTCCGCTTTCTGCCAGCCTTCAATCGTTATCGAGCCTATCGGCGCACCGACAATCGAAATTGTTCCGCCCGAGCCGAAATCAATGTTTTCGGTTTTATAAGTCGTGCGTTTGAGAAGCGGCGCAGGATTGGCAACGACAATCTGTCCGAAAGAAGACGAAGACAAAAAAAGAAAAAATGAAACCGCAGATAAACACAAACGAATACAAGTTTTTTTCAATTTTATAATTTGTTTCATTCTTCTAACTCGAAAGTAAATTGATTGGTGGAAATTTGAGGTGAAAATAAAATCTGCGTTATCTGCGTTTATCTGCGGTTAATTTTACCGGCGAATGAACGAAATGCTTCCGCGCTGGTTTGTTACGGTTAGAGTTGCGCTGCCGTCGCCGAATCTGCCGACGACGCGCCGACCGTCGCTGACAAAATTCAAACCGGAACCGGCGGCAAAAGAACCGAGCGAGATGCTGCGCGTCGATGGAGCGGTGGCAACGAGGCGAAATGAAGAGTTAAAAGGAATACGAAGATTTATATTGCCGCGCATCGAACTAATCCGGTAGTTGCCTTCGCGCTTAATATCGCCGTCGAAGAAGATGTCGCCCATAACATTCTCGGCGGCAACCGCGCTTGAGCTGATATTCGTTAAAGTTATATCGCCCTCGCTGGAGATATGCGCGCGAACAAGTCCGCCGCCGATATTGCTGACATTCAGATTTCCCATCCTGGTTTCAATGTCAACCATCGAAGTGTAAGGGACTTTGATGAGAAAATTGACGTTTCCGACTTCGTTCCTGCCTTGATTGTCTTTGACCAGATTGATGTTGATTATACCGCTCAAACTTTGCGGTTCGATATTTGCCACCGGCGCTTCCAAATCAGCCACAATCTTGACTTCCGCTTTGTCCCAGCCTTCGACCGTAATCGTGCCGGAGCGGTTTAGCAATTGCAGACGAACGTTTTTGCTTGCCGGATAAGTTCTTGTAAATCTTTTCTGCGCCGCGACGCCGATTGCCGAAGACGCAAAGAAAAAAACTACGGTCAACAGAAGAATCGTAGTTTTTAAGTTTGTAAAACGGGTAAATAATTTTTTCAATTCCAAATTCATTTTCAAAACTAAAACTATAAATCGGAAAATTCACGAAGAAGAGCCATTTTTTCATTCAAAGCCGAATCCAGCATTTCGCCTGAGAGTTCGTCCTGCGGATTTTCCTGCAAAATTCTGTCGTATTCAAAAACAACCTGATTTATCTCGTTCAAATTGCGGTCAAACGCCTGGCGCAGATGATTGTTCCATTTTGTGCGTCTTGCTTCGACGCGCTTGTTCCAGTAATCAATCGCACCTTGTTGTTCCTTGACGCGACGCTCTCGCGCTTGTTCCGGCATTTCGACCAAACCGAATTTACCGAGAACTCGCTGAAAAGCGCCTGGCGGCGCGGAAGTGGCAGCAGAAGTATTTACGGAAATATCTGTGTCTTGCCCCGTATAATTTGTAAAACCGACAACCGTCAGCAAAGAACTGACGAGCGCAACACCAAAAACCGTAGCCAAAACCTGCGAAGACGAAAATCGCCAGCTATTATGTCGAATCTTTGCAAGAAATCCCGTTTTAACCGATTCATTTTGCACCGGACGAATTTCCGGTTCAATCTCGCTTTCGATAATATTATTTATCCGACACCACAGAGCTTTTGAATTCGGCGGCAAAAAATTTTCGGTTTCGTCCAAAGCGCAAAAATCCAGAATCATCGCAAACTCTTCGCAAACCTTGGCGCACGGCAAACATAACGCCAGATGCGTTTGGACATTCATCGAAATTGTTTCATTCAGTTCATTGTCCAAAAACAAGCTGATTAATTCTTGGCATTGCTTACAGTTCATCGGTTTAATACAGGAGAAAGTAAAATTTAATTTAACACTCGCGCTTTGTTTTGCGGATTCAACTAATAGATTGCAGCGGAAAGTTTTAGGTTGCCTTGCAAAAAATTTACGCTTTGTTTTGTTTGAACAACAAACCGCGCAGTTTGAGACGCGCTTTGTGAAGTTGAGATTTTGATGTTCCCACAGAAATATGAAGTATTTTCGCAACTTCTTCGTGTTCGTAGCCTTCGACATCGTGCAGCAAAAACACATTTCGGTAACCGGGCGGCAATTCCGAAACGGCTTTGGTCAAACCGATGCGGTCGAGAACCGGCATACGGGCTTGATTTTCCGTTCCCGGCACGATTTGTTCGGGAATCTCCCCATCTTCCGATATTCTTTCGTTTTTTACACTGCGCCGCCGAAAGTGCATCAAAACCTGATTAACCGTCAAGCGATGCAGCCAGGTTGAAAAAGCCGATTCACCGCGAAAGCTGCCGATTTTGCGAAAAAGCTGTATAAAAACTTCCTGCGTCAAATCTTCCGCTTCGGTCTGGCTGCTCGTCATCCGCAGACACAAACCGTAAGTCCGACGATGATAACGTTCATAAAGCAATTCAAACGCGGAGATATTTCCCGAGGCGGCAAGGCGCGTCAATTCAAAATCGGGCGTATCGGCTGCAACAATTTCCGTCTCGGCGGGCGAAGAGGAAACAAACGCGGAAATATTCGCAATTTCCTCTGTCTGAAAAACGCCGTCGCGCTCAATAGCTATCGAAGCTGATTCCATAGAAGCTCCTAAAAGATTGTTTTCGGAATTTAATAAATTGTCTGTGTCTATGATGTGCCACCTCCAAATTCAGGTTGCTTCCCCGCCTTGTTATTTTAGTTTTAAAACCCGAAAAGGTAAACACTTTTATGAACTTAATAATCGCGGAATTGAATCGAACGGAATTTTTACGAAATTTATTAAATCGTTTTCCGTTGTCTACCAAATAATGCATTAGCTGATTTGTCATAACCCGAATTTGCACCTTTGCAGGAAATTTTCCGGTGATTTATCGAATTAATTTCAACTTAAGATTTAAAGTTTTTCGGCAGATTTTGCCAAACTTCAAAATACTCGTGCTGGAGTTCTGCGGTTTCCATCGCAAAGCGCGTCGGGCGAATAATATAACGCGACTCAAACATAAACGCCATAGTGCCGGAAAGTTTCTGCGGCTTTAATTCAGTATTCGATGCTTTTTCAAATGCATCAGCATCGGGACCGTGCGCCGACATTTGATTATGCAGACTCGCGCCGCCTGCGACAAAACCTTCTTCTTTAGCGTCGTATTGCCCGAAGCACAAACCCATAAATTCCGACATATAATTGCGATGAAACCACGGCGGGCGAAACGTATCTTCCTGCACGAGCCAGCGGTCTGGAAAAATTACGAAATCGCAATTCGCAACGCCGATTTCCGGCGAAGGCGCGGTTAAAACCGTGTAAATACTTGGGTCTGGATGGTCAAAAGAAACCGAGCCGATTGTATTAAATCTTCGCAAATCGTATTTATATGGCGCGTAGTTTCCGTGCCAGGCGACGACATTCAAAGGCGAGCTTTTTATTTCCGTCGTCCAAAGATTGCCGCCGAATTTCGCCGTCAATTCAAACTCGCCGTCTTCATCTTCAAACCAAGCGACAGGCGTTTCAAAATCGCGCGGATTCGCCAAACCGTTCGCACCAATCGGACCTAAATCAGGCAGACGAAAATGCGCCGCGTAGTTTTCGCAAATGTAGCCGCGCGCATCGCCGTCCGGTAATTCGACGCGAAATTTCAAACCGCGCGGTAAAACACAAATCTCACCCGAACCGATTTCGACAATTCCAAGTTCGGTCAAAAAACGAACGCGATTTTTCTCCGCGACAACGAGCATTTCGCCGTCAGCATTATAGAAAAATCTATCCGTCATATTTTTGTTGCAGGCGAAAATATGAATGCCTAAACCTGTTTGCGAGAAACTGTCGCCGCAGCCTACCATCGTGACAATGCCGTCAATAAAATCCGTCTCTGTTTGCGGCAAAGGCTGCGGATTCCAGCGCAGTTGGTTCGGCGTCGTAACTATTTCATCGAACTTTGAAAGAAAATGATTATTTTCGATTTGCCGAAAAGGTTTGTGTAGAACCGACGGTTGAATGCGATACGTCCAGGTACGTTTATTCAAAAGGCGCGGCGTGGTAAAAGACGTTCCCGAAAACTGTTCGGCGTAAAGTCCGAGCGGCGCTTTTTGCGGCGAATTGCGTCCAACGGGCAACGCACCTTTAACAGCTTCGGTGGCGAATTCGTTGCCGAAACCGCTTTGATATTTCAATTGTTCTTCGCTTGTCGTCGGTGTCATTTATTTTTAGGATTTCTTTTCGACTTGTTGTAAATAAGCTGAAATATTTACGCGGATTGTTCGAGCGTTTTTTGGTGAATCTCGCGGTCAATCAATTCAGCGGCTGCGTTAACGGGCGCAAGATGCGCGGCTTGATTTTCGAGCGTTTCGTCTTGCGTATTTTATTTTGCGAGTAAGTGTTATGCTTTCGACTTTTGTAAAGCCTTCGGCAAACCGACGCTTTTTAATGTCTCGTTGGCTTTTTCAACTTTTTCCTTGAACAAAACTTTATCTCTGTATTTGCCCAGCGATTTGTCAATTTTAACTATCGGCAGTTTCGATTCGTTTAATTCCTCAATTTTTTTCATCGCTTTAACTCCTTCGTCTGACCAAAAACGCTTCGTATTCGACGCCTCTGACAAATTCCCGCCACTCGCCTTCTCGCTGTCCGTATAACTCAAAATCTTCCGTAATTTCGCCCAAATTGTTCGTCAATCCGATTCGGTAAAGCCTCGTCCGCGATTTCGTGCTGCCCGTCGCGTAAATCCAAGCCTCTGGATATTTATCGGTAAAAGCGTAAACGGTAGCGGCAACTGTCGCCAGAACTTTTTGACTGTCGCCGTTGTCTGAAATAACCGTGTCGTCAACTTTGCCCGTTTGTAAATCTTTATCGCCGAAACCGAGATTGTAAAAATCCTTCAAATTGGTTTCCGAATACTGAACAATCTTTGAAATCTCGCCTTTTCCGCCGACGCTCACAAACTCAAAAACGGTCAAACTCTCATCGGATTTAAGCTCGTAGCGCGGAAGCATCATATGATTGGATTTTTGAGCGTTTCGGTTTGCATATTTTATTTTGCCGCGAATAACACAATAACTACTAGATTGTGTGCTTATTGTTACTTAGTAGGTTGCCAAACGTATTCGCCTTTATGATTTATGTAGCCCTTTTTGTCATCTACCATAACCATTGCGACGCCGCCAGAAAATCCCCAAGCCAAGTTAAAAATTGGTTTAACTACAAATTTTCCAGATTTATCAATGTAACCATATTTACCTTTTACCCAAACTCTAGCCAAACCTTTAGAAAAGCCATATGCTGAATCATATTTAGGCTGAATGACAATTTTACCAGTTTTATCAATATAACCGTCATAACCGTTATACTTAACGACGGCTAAACCTTCGTGAAACTCGTTCGGGTCATCAAATTGGGGTTGAATTGCAAACCTTCCTGACTTGTCAACAAAGCCCCATTTTTCTCCTACTCTTACGGCTGCAAGTCCTTCCGAAAAAAAAATATCAATTAGTGTTACAGTTTTAGGAAAATGGATTGCAATTTCTCCAGCTTTGTTTATATAAAATTCTTTATTATTAACGATTACTTGGGCTAAACCTTCGGAAAACGAATGTGCGTCATCAAATTTCGGTGGAATTACCAACTTACCAGTTTTATCAATGTAACCAGCTTTACCGTTTATAACCACATCCGCTAATCCTTCGGAAAACATCCAAGCGGAATCAAACTGAGGTTTGATAACAACTTGTCCTGTTTTATCTATGAAGCCATACTTTTCGTTTATTTTGATGCGAACTAAACCATCAGCAAAATAGTAAGCATTTGGTAGTGTCAAAGGAATGACTAATTTTCCCGCACAATCAACATAACCCCATTTCCCGTTACTTTCGACCGCACCTAAACCGTCGTAAAACGGATAATTATAATCAAAACGAGATTCGACAATTACTTTGCCCGTAGCATCGATATATCCAGCTTTGCCATTCACTTCTATTTGATGTAACTCGCACGGTTCTTGTTTCTTTTCCTGAGCGCAAATAGAAATTGTAAAGAGAATAATTAAAATTATTGAACTGCTAACTATTTGCATAATGTTTCGCAAACAAAAATGTTCCTTATAACCATAAGCATCCAACTTATTATTGAGCGAAAACCTTTCTGCTCAATTATTATTCACGGCTAAAAATTCTCATAAATTCCCGCGTTTCGCTTGTTCTTCTTCAATAGAAACAAATAACGCTTTGAAATTTCCTTTGCCGAAGCCTTTGCAGCCTTTTCTTTGCAAAATTTCAAAGAAAACGGTCGGGCGGTCTTGGGTGTTTTTGCTGAAGATTTGTAATAGATAACCTTCTTCGTCGCGGTCAACGAGAATTCCGAGGCGTTTTAAATCTTCGATGTTTTCGTCAATCTCGCCGATACGCGCCGGGATTTCGGCGTAATACGAATCGGGAACGCGCAGGAAATCGACGCCGTTCGCCTGTAATTTTCCGACGGTTGAAATGATGTCTTTGCACAGCAGCGCGACGTGCTGGACGCCGGGCGTTTTGTAGTAGTCGAGATATTCCTGAATCTGGCTTTTGCGCTTGCCTTCCGCCGGTTCGTTTATGGGGAATTTGATGTTGTGTCCGCCGTCCGACATCACGATTGACATCAGCGCCGAATATTCGGTTGAAATATCTTCATCGTCAAACGTGATGTAACGCTCGAAACCCATCACGTCGCGGTAATAATTGCACCACGTTTCCATTTTGCCGAGTTCGACGTTCCCGACCATATGGTCAACCAGCACGATGCCGACATCTTCGCCCGCGATTTGCTGCTCGGTAAAACCGGGAAGAAAAACGCCGCTGTAATTGTGTCCGTTATTGTTGTTATAAGAAATAAACGAGTGAATCGTGTCGCCGTAAGTCCGAATCGCCGCCCGCCGCACGCTGCCGTTTTCGTCCGTCATATCATACGGCTCAATCGCCGATTGCGCGCCGCGTCTGACAGCTTCGGCAAACGCAAAATCGGCGTCCTCGACCTGAAACGCAATATCATAAACGCCGTCGCCGTGCTGCCTGATATGCTCGCTTCCCGCGTGTTCGCCCGACAGCGGCGTCGTCAAAACAAACGCCGCACGACTCTGCCGCACGACATACGAAGCCGTCTCTCGATTCCCTGTCTCAAGTCCCGAATACGCAAGGCGCGAAAAGCCGAACGCCTTCCGATAATAAAACTCAGCTTGTTTGGCGTTGCCGACGTAAAACTCGACGTGATGTATTTTTTTTAAGCCTAAAGGATTTTTTTGGTCTGTCATAATTGCCTCAAATTTTATTTATTTTCTTTTTCTGAAATGTTTTCGCTCCAAAGCGTAAATTGACGGTCATTTTTTGTATAAAAATCAAATCCTACTTGAAAAACTTCCTTTCTTTTGTCAGGAACAGTAATTTCAAAAGATGTCTTTTCTCCTAAAGCTAAATAATTCTTTTGCAGACCTGTTCCGCAACTGCAGGAAGAATAGTCAAATTTAATTAATTGTGAACTAACAAGACCTTCCACATTTTTGAAATTAAAGCCGCAGATTTGATTTTTAGAATAACCCATAAAATACACATCTTGTGGACTATTGTTTACAACTTCAAATTCCGCAGTATAAATGTTTTCATTTTAACAATTCGCTTAAAGTTCACTTCCAAATCCGCAGATTTATTACCAAATTGCGAGCTTGTTTCGATTGTTGAGATTTTTGGAAAAACGAAGTAAAAGCAGACCCAAGTTAATGCTACACCAATTAAAAATGCTGAAACTGCAACAATTAGGCTAGCACTTAATTTTTTCATAATTTTCTCCGTGTAAATAATTATTTTCTCACACCAAATGATTAAATAAAATTTTCTTGCACCGCGTTAAAAGACGCAAACAAAACCGTCAGACAAATAAGAAGCAAAATTGTTCACGCTCTAAAAGGCATAAATCAATTCTTCCGATTAAAAATAAAACCGTTCTCAACTTTTTCCATTCCAATTTTCGGATAATAAGCAAGCGCACCGGGAACGGAAAGAAGCAGAACCATCGAATTTTCGCCCACCGCTTCGCGTGTCATTTCAACTAATTTTCTGCCGACGCCAGCTTTTTGAAAATTTTTTCTGACCGCTAAATCCGCCAGATAACAGCACCACGAAAAATCTGTCAAAGAACGTGAAATACCGATTAATTCTGAATCCTTCCAAGCACTGATAACTAAATTCGAATTAGCAAACATTTTCTTGATTCGCGCCGCGTCGTCAATCGGGCGCGGCAAACCGGCGCTGCGGTAAAGCTCGATTATTTTTTGCGCGTCAATCGGAACATTCGTTTTATATTCGATTTCATCCATTTTATTTACCGAAACTTTCGATATATTTGCGTGTCGTCTCTTTCAGTTCCGCGTAGGACGAAATGACATATAGAATCGGTTGCATATCGGAGTAATCGTAATCCTGGTTAATAACTTCATTCAAATCAAACGGGCGACGCTCGACGTTATCGGTAAAAGCGTTTTCGAGTTCACCGAAGCTGGATAATAAACCCGCGCCGTAAGCCTTTAATTCGCCGTTTTCTTCGACCAGACCGAATTCGACTGTAAACCAGTAAAGCCGTCCGAGTTCTTCCAATTGCTCATCCGAAGCGATACGAGCGCCGCGTCCGATGAATTGGGAAAAATCGGCGAAATCCGGATTCGTAAAATTTGGAATATGACCGATAGCTTCGTGAACGATGTCGGGTTCGGGCGTGTATTCCGGGCGCGACGTGTGGCGGATATATTGGGTGCAGAGCATCGTGCGATGTTCGAGCCAGCTTAAAAATCCGCGCGTTTCGACTAGTCCTTCAATCGGTGCAAGTTGAAAGCCGGTCAACTCGCCCAACCGCCGGTTCATTTCTGATAATTGCGGAATCTGCCGGGTCGAAATGCCTAGTTTCTTTTTTGCTTCCAGATAAAACGAAGACGCGCGTTTCGCCTGAATTTCTTCTAATTTTGTCGCCACGATTTGCCAGACTTGTTGTTCTTCCGGCGTGTATTCGACATCGATGATTTTGTGTTCCGGGTCTTCGCGGAAACGCTTGGAAAGCGATGCGATATAATCGCGGCGCGTGCGGTAAGCCATATCGTTCGCGCCCGGGTGGTCGAGCGCGAGCTGGTTTATTTTCTCGAACTTCATATCCCGAAATTCGGGAAGGTTGTTGTTTGAACTTCCAGTAAAAGCAGGTTCGTCAATCTTTTGGGTTGCGGTTTGGTTTTCCATTTCGGCTCGTCTCCCGTATTCAAATTTAAAAATAATTTTGCGGATTACTTATTATAATTGATTTGATAAGCAATATGAATGGTAAAGTTTTGTTTTCCGTGAGGAATTGCTTTATATACTAATAAAAAGGTAAAGCAAGAGTTAGAAGTGTCGGCTATTTTTTTAAGCGTTTTGCGCCTTTGTCGGACATATTTTTTTAATTCAATAAATTCGGTTGGATTATTAGGGTTTGTAGGTTAAAAGATTTTAGAAAATAAAAAACAATTCTCCAATTTCAAATAAATTTAATATCGGCTCACATAGCCAAACCGCCGTCGGCTTGTATGACTTGACCGGTAATGTAACGCGCCGCGTCAGACAGCATAAAGCAAGCTATTTCAGCAACTTCCCGCACATTTCCCAAACGTTTGAGCGGAATGCTTTCCAAAATTTTCGCGCGGTATTCGGCGTTCATCTCGCTTGCCATTTCGGTTTCGATTAAGCCGAGCGCAAGCGCGTTGACCGTGATTTTGCGGCTCGCAACTTCTTTTGCCAGAGCTTTCGTCAGCCCGATCATTCCGGCTTTTGACGCCGAATAGTTTGATTGTCCGAGCATTCCGACGACGCCGCTGATTGAGGAGATATTCAAAATCGCGCCGCCTGTTTCATTTTTCATCATCGGTCTTAGAACAGCTTTCGAGAAATTCCACGCGCCTTTCAAATTCGTGTCAATAACGGCGTCCCAGTCGCCTTCCTTCATCCGCAAAATCAATTGGTCGCGTGTTATTCCGGCGTTGTTTATCAAAAAATCAACTGTGCCGAACGCGCCTTGCGTTTGTTTAACAAAATCGGCTGACGCTTCCGTATCCGCCACATCGCACTGCACCGCAAAAACTTTCACACCTAAATTTTCAATTTCCGCTTTTAATTTCTCTGCTTCATCCGCACTTTTCGCATAATTAAAAGCGACATTCGCGCCGCGTTTTGCCAGTTCCAAAACAATCGCTTTTCCGATGCCGCGCGTTGCGCCCGTAACGATTGCCGATTTTTCCGCAAATTGTTTTTCGTTCATAAATATCAATCTAATACCGTATCTTTACCCGTTTAAAGCGTTACGCTGAATTGCGAAAAGCTGGTTGACGCCTATTTCCGCCAGTTCGAGCATTTCGTTCATCTGCTCGCGGTCGAACGGCGCGCGTTCGGCTGTGCCTTGCAGTTCGATGAATTTTCCCGCGCCCGTGCAGACGATGTTCATATCGACTTCGGCGTTTGAATCTTCGGTGTAGCACAAATCCAAAATCGGTGTGTTTTCAATAATTCCGACGCTAACTGCCGCAACTTCCGAGAGAAGCGGCGAAGTTTTCAAAGTTCCCTTCGATAAAAGGCGTTTGCAGGCGAGATTAAGCGCGACATACGCGCCGGTAATCGAAGCGGTGCGCGTGCCGCCGTCGGCTTGCAGAACGTCGCAGTCGAGAAAAATCTGTCGCTCGCCGAGCATTTTTAAATCAACGACGGCGCGCAGACTTCGACCAATGAGACGCTGAATTTCCTGTGTTCTGCCCGATGGACGCTGCGTTTCGCGGTTCGTGCGCGTGTGCGTGGCGCGCGGCAGCATCGCGTATTCAGCTGTAACCCAGCCCGTTCCTTTGTTGCGCAAAAACGGCGGAACTCGCTCTTCAATCGTCGCCGTGCAGATAACTTTCGTGCCGCCGACTTCGATTAAAGCCGAACCTTCGGCGTAAGGCGAAACATTGGGCGTAATGCGCGTGTTTCTCAACTGGTCAAATGTTCGGTTGTCTGTTCGCGTGTAATTCATTTTAGGTTTATTTTAACAGCAGATAAACGCGGATTTTTGATGATAAATATATTGACTTTATTTGTTTTCATCTTGTTTTTATCTGCGGTTAATTATTCGTTTAATTTGTCTAATCCGAAAACTTCAACTGCTTCCAATTTCGCGGGCTTTACGCCGAGAAATCTTTCCGCGACGCGCGCGAAACGTTCCGCCGCGTCAGTTACGTAAAAATGGTCTAAATCGTCGCACAATTGCCGCTCGCCTGCGTGTTTCGGCGGATGGTCGTTTGCCAGATTTTTTTCATTCAATATGTTTTCCACTTCTTCGGCGGTCGCTTCGCCCGAATCGACGAGCATAACATTTTCGCCGACTGTTTTCTGTATGACGCGGCGCAAAATCGGATAATGCGTGCAGCCCAAAACGAGCGCATCGACATTTTTTTCGACGATTTTCTGCAGGTATTTTCGGGCAATTGAACGAGTTTCCGGCTCGTCTGTCCAATTTTCTTCCGCCAGAGACACGAAAAGCGGACAAGGCGTTTCGAGAATTTCCGCGCGCGCGCTCGCTTTTCTTATCGCTTCCGAATAAGCATGGCTTTGCACGGTTGCTTCGGTTGCAATTACGCCGATACGCGGATTTGCTCGGTCATTTGTCAGCCGGACAGCTTTGCGCGCGCCGGGTCCGATGACGCCGACAACTTCGACGCCGATTTTCTCGCGGATTTTCGGCAGCGCAAGAGCCGACGCAGTGTTGCAGGCGACGACCAGAAGTTTTATGCCGCGAGCAGCGAGAAACTGTGAATTTTCTATCGCGTAACGTTCAACCGTCGCCAACGATTTCGTGCCGTATGGAACGCGCGCCGTGTCGCCCAGATAAACAAACCGCTCGCCTCGCAGCTTTTCGTGCAGCGCGCGATAGACGGTTAAACCGCCGACGCCCGAGTCAAAAATCCCGATTGGCTGTTGATTGAAGACAAGCATTTTCTAAAAAATTATTTAATTTCGGAAAACCTGAAATCGCTAACTATAAAATCGGCGCGGCTAGAAATCAAATCAATAAGAGATAAAACCAAGAATTAATTTTATTGATTTTTACGGAAACATCTCACAAATCCGAAAATTTGTTTTGGTGATTATTCTCTTCGGAGCGATACCGATACTTGCAAAAATTGCCTGATAAGAAAGTTGTTATTATTAAACCGTAAATCTATCGGATTTCACAAGCGATTTCAGCATTAATCACGCAAAAAAGGCTTGGGTCGAAAATCTTCCGAAGCGTCTTGAAATTTCACAAGTCAAAACTCTTGTGCATAAATTTCTCGGTTTTGTTTCGCATCTGAAAAACGTCTCGCGGCGAATAAAATTTACAGAGAAAAAAGATTATGAGTTTTGAAACGAAAAAAGATGTTCTCGATTGGTATGAAAAACAACCCAGAACTTTGACCAAAGAATTTATTGACCGAATCGCCTGGCAAGATATAAAAAAATACCCGCTCGACGAAAAATTAGTGCCGGTTTTGCTGTATATGCGCGATGTCGAAGCCTTAACCGATATGTATTACGAAGAGCTGCGCCGCACTCCGACAGGCAAAGACCCGATTATTAGCAAGTTTATGGAGCGTTGGAGCAACGAAGAGCAGACGCACGGCGAAATCTTAAATCGTTTTCTGAACGAAGCCGGAATTGAAACCGACGAAAAATGGCAGACACAGGTCAGACGAGCCGTTTCGCGCTTTTATACCGTTAATAATTACCTGATAACTTCTCTGACAAATCTTGTCGGCAAAAAATTTACGGCTACTCATATGACTTTCGGCGCGATTCACGAAATGTCTACGACGCAGGGTTATCGCCGTTTGGCAGAACTTGCGAATCACCCGGTTTTGACCGAAATCTTACAAGGCATCATCCGTGAAGAATCGGCGCACACGCATTTTTACAGAAGCATAGCGCGGCTTGAATTAAGAAATTCCGAATTTTCTCAAAAATTAGCCAGATTTATTGTCGGAAACTTCTGGACTCCGGTCGGCAGCGGCGCGAAACCGAAAACCGAATCCGATTACACGATTGTCACGCTTTTCAGCGGCAAAGACGGACTTGAATGGATTGACAAAAACGTTACGCAAAGAATACAAAATCTACCGGGTTTTCAAGGCATAACCAAGGTGAGCGATAAAATCGGCGAGATTGTTCTACAGCAAACTTCAAAAATTTAGTTTTTCAAAAATTCTCCTGTAAATCGGCAGACTTTTTTCTTCGACGGCGATTTCCCTTTCGGTTTTTACGGAGAAAGGATTTTCGGCAGTTTCAATCTCGCGCAGGTTCACATTTTTACGAAAAACCGTGAACATCTCGTCCGCCAGAAAATCAACGTCAGTTTGAACAAAGATTTTGCCGGAAATTTTCAAGTGTTTGACAACAGTTTCGACTATATTTTCGTTGACCATCCGGCGTTTGGCGTGGCGCTTTTTATACCACGGGTCGGGAAATTGAACGGTAACTGTTTGCAAAACGTTGGCGGGCAATTCTTTGAGCAATTTGTCGAGCGCAAGGCTCGCGTTGCAAAATTCGTAACGCAGATTAATCAAATCTTTTTCAGCCGCCAACCGGTTTGCTTCGCCAACGAGCGGCTCGCGAATTTCCACACCGAGAAAATTCCATTGCGGTTCGAGTTCAGCCATTTTTAACAAAAATCTGCCGCGCGCGCTGCCGATGTCGAGAAATAGAGGCAGTTTCGGGCGGGCAAAAGCCTTTTCAATCTCAAACGGCTGCGGCAAAATTCGGTAAAACGGCGCAAGCGGATTAACGTGCTGGTGAATGCGAACTCTCATACAATTTCCGAATTTCAGAATACAGATTGTAAAACTATTGTGCTTTGTAACTAAAGTTTTACGAATTTCATTAATAACAAAACGCTCAAGATACAGGTGAAAATAAAAATGCCGAGCGCAATCAAACCGGAGATTTCTGCCGTTGCACTGACTTGGCGCGGATTTTTGTGCAAATCTTTTGGAATTTGGACAAGTCCGTAAATCGCGCCGGTAACGAGTCCGCCGAGATGTCCGAAATTATCGACAATCTGATAAGCGACGATTCCGAAAGCGGTGATAAATCCAATATTTATCAGCATACTTTTCAGAAAATCAGGCGGTAATTGCCGTTTGCGGCGATAACCGTAAACCGCCAAATATCCGATCAAACCCATAATTCCGCCCGATGCGCCAATCGAGATAACATCGGGCATAAAAAACAAGCTGAACAACCCGCCGCCGATTGCCGCCAGCAGAAAAACCGTCGCCAGATGCGCGCGATTTGAAAGGCGTTCGATTAAATTGCCGAAGCCGTAAAGCGCCTGCGCGTTAAAATAAAGATGGAGCGGGAAAAATCCGTGCAAAGTCGCCGCCGTCAAAAGCCGCCAGTATTCGCCTTTCAGAACAAGCGGTTTGACCAGACCGGCAATCTCCGCCGACTTATCGCCGACATCGAGAATTGACACTGCACTTTCGGTCAAAAGTTGGAAAATCGAAACGACGACAAGGCAGCCGACTAAAATATACGAATAAAAAGGTTTCGTCAGTTGTCCCTGCCGAATAAAATTAGTCGCTTCGGGCGATGGAATCAAATCTTTGAGCGACAGTTTTTTCGCGTAATAAATTCCCCAAATGCCGCCCGTCAAACCGAACAAGCCGAGAATAAAGAAAATGCTGCGAAACAATTCTTCGATTGTAACGAATCCGGCAGCTAACTCGAACAAAAGAAAAACGGTTATCAAAACTCCGAACGCCAGAAACCAGAGAGACCTTCGGCGTATCGCCGTTTTCTGATTTTTCAGAAATTCTTCGGGCGTAAGCTGCGGTGCGTCATCTTCTTCTTCAGATTTTTCGTATTGTAAGGACATATATCAGATGTCTTCTTTTTAATCGAGACAGTTATTAATTGTAGATAAATGTTGTTTGAAATAGAAATCAGTTTCAGCTATTTTACCAATCGGTTGACGACCCGTTACGAATAGTTTTATCATTCATATTCGCACGCCGGGGTGGCGAAATTGGTATACGCACTAGACTCAAAATCTAGCGGGAGCAATCCCATGTCGGTTCGACTCCGACCCTCGGCATATTCACCTCTTTTTACAAATCTTTATTTCCAATTACTTATTTTGTAACTCTATACGATAACTTTCAGAGTGCTGCGCGCATTTTCGGACAAGCCGGATATTTTGGGTTAATTGGATTGCCGAGACCGATTGCTTCTAACGATGAACAGTAAAATTACAGAGAATTTTAGCCGAACCGCAATTGAGGACGGTTTTAATATTGTTCACTACAAAGTAAAGGAACAACATCTCGAGAGAATTTGGACTCGGTTTGAGAAGGCTGGTTTTGAACCTGTTTTAATCAAAGGCTGGGCAGCAGCGCAGGTCTATCCCGAACCTTTTCAACGCCAGTTTACCGATATTGACTTACTAATTGCCCCGTCACGTTTTGATGAAGCCTTAAAGTTTTTAGAGAATACGAAACAGGAGTTCCCCGTTGATTTACACAAAGGCGCGAGACATCTCGACAGCGTTGCATTTGAAAATCTTTTTGCCAACTCGAGAATTATAAAATGCGGCACAACTAACATTCGCGTTTTACGCCCTGAAGATCATCTGCGTGTGCTTTGCATACATTGGTTAAATGACGGCGGCGCAGATCGAGAAAGACTTTGGGACGTTTATTATGCGGTTGCAAACCGCCCGAAGGATTTTGACTGGCAGCGATGTCTGGAAATTGTCAGTCCCGAGCGCAGACGCTGGATTGTTTGTGCTATTGGCTTGGCGCATAAATACTTGGGATTGAACATTGAGAATACTCCGTTTGCAACCGAAGCCAAAACAATTCCCGAATGGTTGATAAAGGCGGTTGAAAACGAATGGCGCAGCGATGTCAGGCTTACGGATTTGAGATTTGTTCTGCGTAATCGAGAAGAACTTTTCAAACAGATAAAAAAAAGAATAAAGCCGAATCCGATTCAAGCCACAATTGAACTTGAAGGTGATTTTGACGATGCGCCGAGATTTACTTATCAAATTAGAAACTTTTTTGTTCGGTTGAAGACTTTAGTAAAAAAAATTGGCAAGAATCTTTCCAAAAGCTAAAAATAAACTACAGCAACAATTATAGTTTTCGATATAAAAACAATTTAAAAATCAACCGGTGAAACCAGCTTTCGGAGTTCGTCAGCTTTTTCTTCGGGCAGCGTGTCGTTGATAAACATTCCGGCGCCGGCTTCGCTGCCTGCCAGAAATTTCAGCTTTGTTGCCGTGCGCATCGGCGGGTAGAATTCGATGTGAAAATCGAAAAATTCGTAACTCGCACTGTCGGACGGACGATTATACATCGCCATAATATATGGAAAACTGACCTCGAAAAGTTTGTCAAATGCCGCCAGAACTTGCTTGAAAATCGCCGCTAAATCACCGAGTTCTTTTAACGAAAAATCGGTTAAAGCCTCGGCGTGACGATTCGGATAAATGTGCAGTTCATACGGGTAACGCGCGAAAAACGGAATCAGCGCCGTGAAAGATTCGTTTTCGGCGACGATTCTGCATCCTTCTTTTTTTTCTTCTTCCAAAATGTTCGCAATCAAGTTTTTGCCGGTTTTTTCCTTATGTTCGCGGCACTGTTTGATTTTTTGCACAAGGCGCGGCGGCACAAACGGATAAGCGTAAATCTGCCCGTGCGGATGCGGCAGAGTTACGCCGACGGCTTCGCCTTTGTTCTCAAAAATGAAAACGTATCGGACGAAATCGTGATTGTTCAAATCGTTAAATCTATCTTGCCAAACCTGCATCAATTTATAAATCTGCGTTACGGGC
This sequence comes from Acidobacteria bacterium 28-9, assembly GCA_002050355.1. Classification (GTDB taxonomy): domain Bacteria; phylum Acidobacteriota; class Blastocatellia; order Pyrinomonadales; family Pyrinomonadaceae. The sequence goes on along the minus strand of MWYY01000056.1, from coordinate 6,598 downwards.
TGTTGTGCAAGACTCGAATTGTGTTCGGGCGTATAGACGACGACTTCGCAGACGCCTTGCGCCGGTCGCACCGGATAAAGTTCGCTGGCTTCGACAGCAGGCGCGGGCGGCGCGGGCTGAAGGCTCGGAAATTTGTTTTCAAAAACAACGATGTCGTAATTTTCGGCGGGAATTTCGGTCGGAAATCCGCCCTTTTTTGTCGGGCAAAGCGGGCAGTAACCGGGCGGCGGAAAAAACGTGCGGTCTTGACGATGCGTCGCCGTGACTGTCCATTCGCCTAAAAGCGGATTCCACCTGAGTTCAGACATTTTTTTCTACCTCGATTGGATTTGTTTTCCAAGTCTCCAATAATGTAAAAGGTAATATAACGTTTTTTAGAATCAGCGCAAAATTTGGAGGCTTGCAAAATTTCGCAAAAACGCGCGTTAAAGTTATATACTCTACTTAGATTTATTCGGGGCGCATTCGTCCAGTGGTTAGGACGCGAGGTTCTCAACCTTGAAACAGGAGTTCAATTCTCCTATGCGCTACCATCGCTTTTCGCTGTTTTCGCATCTCACCGTTACTGCTTTTTATAATTTTGGTAACTAAATGAAACACTCAAAACAATTTTTTTGTCAGGCGTTTTTTATAATTTTTCTGTTGTTTAATGTTGCTTGCGCTGAAAGCGAGGCGGATTTTCCAATCGTTCCTGCCTCGAAAAATGTACCGAAGTTTCGCGTCGAAACGGTTGCAACAAATCTGGAAGTCGTCTGGTCAATTGTCTTTGCGCCGGACGGACGGACGTTTTTTACAGAACGACCGGGCAGAGTTCGTTTGATTGAAAACGGAAAGTTGCCCGCCGCGCCGTATTTTGTCGTTCCCGATGTTGAACTGTCGGGCGAAAGCGGTTTGATGGGGATGACGCTGCACCCGAAGTTTGCGGAAAATCACTTTGTTTATTTGGCTTATGCTTACCAGGATGCGAACAAAAATCAGCGCGTGCGCGTGGTGCGTTATCGAGAAAACGGCGAAACCCTCACCGATGCAAAAACGATTATCGAAGCCATTCCCGCGTCGCGTTACCATTCCGGTACACGCCTGAAATTCGGTCCCGACGCAAAACTCTACATTACGACCGGCGATGCGACGAAACAAGATCAAGCGCAGCGGCTTGAATCTTTGAGCGGGAAAACTTTGCGCTTAAACGACGACGGCACAATTCCCGCCGACAATCCTTTTGTTAATCAAAAAGGGGCGCGTCCCGAAATCTGGTCTTACGGACACCGCAACGCGCAGGGAATGGATTTTCAGCCGGAAACCGGTTTGATGTTTCAAACCGAACACGGACCTTCAATTATTGACGGCGTATCGCTTTTCAAACGCACTGGCGGCGACGAAGTGAATATTGTCGAAGGCGGCAAAAATTACGGCTGGGCAAAAATCAGCCACACGACGCGACGCGCGAAAATGGAAACGCCGATTATCGAATACTCTCCGGCGGTTGCTCCGGCAAGTGGAATGTTTTATCGCGGCAGCAAGTTTCCCGAATTGAAAAACAATTTTCTTTTCGGCACGCTCAAAGGCGAAGCGATAATTCGGCTTGTGCTGGACGGCAGACGTATTGTCAGTCAGGATAAACTACTGGAAAAACAATATGGACGAATTCGAGAAATTGCGGAAGCGGCGGACGGCACGATTTATTTTTCGACTTCAAACCGCGACGGACGCGGCAGTCCGACAAAAGAAGACGACCGCATTTTGCGAATCGTGCAGCTCGAAGCCGGGCAAACAAGTGCCGAAAAAAGGTAATAGTTTCGGTTAAGACTGCTTCATAGCTTCGCATCATTTAGTTTATATATTATGAAAAAATCAATCGTTTCGATTCTTTTAATATTGGGCGTTTGCGCCGGTTTTGCTTCGAGCCAGACGAGAAAAGGCACGACTCGTCGTAACACAAAAACGACGACGGTTAAACGCACGCCGACGGCAAAAACAGTTGCATGGGCAAAAAAATCGGCGGCTGTAACAACTGATTCGGGTTTGACTTACATTATTACGCAAAACGGTAAGGGCGTTAGACTTAAAGCGGGCGATACGGTAACGGTTAATTACACAGGACTTTTAACAAGCGGCGTAAAATTCGACAGTTCACTCGACAGAGCCGAGCCATTTCCCTTTCAGCTTGGTGCGGGCAGAGTCATAAAAGGCTGGGACGAAGGCTTTCAGAAACTGCGCGTCGGTGATCGAGCGACATTTTTTATTCCGCCGCAGCTCGGTTACGGCGCGCGCGGCGCAGGCGGCGTGATACCGCCGAATGCAACGCTGATTTTTATCGTAGAAGTTCTCGGGGTGAAATGAACTCGGTGAATTTATCCTCTTTTAAGCAGTTTAGCTTGTTATATTTAGTAAGGGCATCGGTTTTATACAATCCGACTAAACACAGATGGATAGAGAAGACAGGTTAGAAGATTTGTTCGGCGAGCTGCCGTATCGAACGCTGGTCAAAGAAATTAAGGACTTTGCCATTTTCCATCTCGATTCGGAAGGTCGCGTTCTTAGCTGGAATGAAGGAGCGGAAATTGTTTTCGGCTACGCGGCGGACGAAATTATCGGTCAACACTTCTCGATTATCTTTACACCCGAAGACAGGAAAAGCGGCGTGCCGGAACACGAACTGGAAAAAGCCGGACGGGTCGGGCGCGCCGAAGACGTGCGCTGGCATCTGCGCAAAAACGGTTCGCGGTTTTATGCAAGCGGTATAACGACCGCGTTGCGCGACGAAGCGGGAGCTTTGCTCGGTTTTGCAAAAGTGGCGCGTGACGCTACCGCTCGCAAATTGGCGGAAGATAACCTGGTTGAAAGCGAAATTTTCAGCCGCCGCGTTTTCGACTCAAGCACCGATTGCATCAAGGTTTTAGACCTCGACGGCAAATTGCTCTCGATAAACGCGGCAAGCCGACGCGCGATGGAGATAGACGAGTTCGGCGATTTAGAGAAAAGTTTCTGGACTGATTTCTGGGATGGAGAAGAACGCGAGCAGGCACTCGCCGCTGTCGAAACAGCTAAACAGGGCGGCACGCATCACTTTCGCGGGAGTCGGCGGACGGCGAAAGGAAATCTTAAATACTGGGACGTGATTATCTCGCCGATTCTGGACGCAACAGGCAATCCGAAACAGCTTCTGACGGTTTCACGCGACATCACCGTGCAGAGGCGGATTGAAGAAGAGTTGATAGTGTCGAACCAGCGCAGGCACACTATTTTGGAGAGCATTACCGATGCTTTCTTCGCGCTCGACCACGACTGGCGATTTACTTATATCAACTGGCAAGCCGAAGAATTGCTGCAGCGGAAATGCGAAGAAACTCTGGGCAAAAGCGTCTGGGAAGAATTTCCCCAAGCGGTCAGTTCTATTTTTTACGAGCAATACCATCGAGCAGTCGCAAGACAAACGGCTGTTGCTTTCGAGAGTTTCTACGCGCCGCTCGACATCTGGTTCGAGGTTCGCGCTTATCCTTCGTCCGACGGGTTGTCAGTTTATTTTCACGACATCACCGCCCGCAAACAATCCGAAGCGATGCTGTTCGAACGCTCGCGTCTGGCGACATTAAACGGCGACATCGGAACGGCTTTGATTCAAGGCGAAGATTTGCAGACGGTTCTCGGTAACTGCACGGAAGCCCTGGTCCGGCATCTGGACGTAGCGTTCGCGCGCATCTGGACATTAAACGTGCAGGAAAACGTTTTAGAATTACAGGCAAGTTCCGGCACATACACACATCTGGACGGAGCGCATTCGAGAGTTCCGGTCGGCAAATTCAAAATCGGTATGATTGCTGAAGAACGCCTGCCGCATTTGACAAATGATGTTGCGGGCGACCTGCGCGTCAGCGATAAAGAATGGGCTAAGCGCGAAGGAATGACGGCGTTTGCCGGTTATCCGCTGATTGTCGAAGAGCGACTGGTCGGCGTGATGTGCGTTTTCGCGCGCCAGCCGCTGACGGACGTAACGCTAGAGGCGATGGCTTCGGTCTCGAACGGCATCGCTAACGGCATCGAGCGAAAACGAATCGAAGAAGAACGAAAACGTTTGCTGAACGTCGCGCAAAGGGCGCAGCGGACGGCGGAAGAAAACAACAGAATCAAGGACGAATTTCTCGCCACTCTTTCACATGAACTGCGCACGCCGCTCAATGCTATTTTGGGCTGGTCAAATTTACTGCGAAGCGGTCGGCTCGACGCTGAGGCTTCGGTTCGCGCGATGGAGACGGTCGAGCGCAATGCACTCTCGCAAGTCCAATTGATTGACGATTTACTTGACATCTCGCGCATTATCACCGGCAAGCTGCGGCTCGAAGTGCGCCCGGTTGAACTTCCGGCGGTTATAGAAGCCGCAGTTGACGCGATTCGTCCGGCGGCGGTAGCGAAAAATATTCGCCTACAGACGCTGCTTGATACGGCGACCGGCGCGATTTCCGGCGACCCTGACCGCCTTCAGCAAGTCATCTGGAATTTGTTGACCAACGCGGTCAAATTCACGCCAAAAGGCGGGCGCGTGCAGATTCATCTCGAACGAGTCAACTCGTACGTCGAACTTATCGTCAGTGACACGGGAAAGGGTATTGCGCCGAAATTTCTGCCCAGCGTTTTCGACCGTTTTCGCCAAGCCGACCAGACAAGCACGCGCAGGCAGGGCGGTCTCGGACTCGGACTTTCCATCGCTCGCCAAATCGTCGAGATGCACGGCGGAACTGTGCAAGTCGAAAGCGAAGGCGAAGGAAAGGGAGCGAGCTTCGTCGTCAAGCTTCCGCTTTCAATAACTGTTCCGCATACAGAAATAAAAGGCGAAGAGCGCGTTCACCCGACTGCCTCGAAAGAACTCGCCTCGCTTGACTGTGCGCCGGAATTGAAGGATTTGCGTGTTCTGGTGGTTGACGACGAAGAGGATTCGCGCGAATTGCTGCGCCAGATTCTCGAACACTGCGGTTCAATCGTAACAGCCGTCGGCTCGGCAACCCATGCGCTCGCCGCGATAGAAAAACAGCCGCCCGACGTTTTAATCAGCGACATCGGAATGCCGGACGAAGATGGCTACTCATTGATTGCAAAAATTCGTTCCTTATCAAAAGAAAAAGGCGGGCGCATTCCGGCAATCGCTCTGACGGCGTATGCGCGGGTTGAAGACCGCGTGAGGGCATTGAGAGCCGGATTCCAGGTTCACGTTCCGAAACCGGTCGAGCCGGTCGAATTAGCGGCAGTCGTCGCCAGCGTCGCCGGACGCAACGGACAAGTTTGAGCGTGTAAATTAAAAAACTGTAATCCAAAAGTTGGAATGAAAATCATAAAAAAGCATTTCGTTTCTTCATTAAACGCGCTTTGCGAACAGTTAAAGTTTTGTTTCTAATTTCAACTTTAAATCTTGATCCGCAAATGAAGAACAAATCAAAACCGCGCATTTAATTCCTAAAATTTTATCTCCTGTGTAACCTTTTTCGTTTTCCCGACACTCGAAAATGTAAGGCAAAACACATTACATAAATATAAGAAAACGGAGATAAAAAATGAAAAATCTTTTAGCTAAAAATTTATTTTGGAATATTTTAATCGCCCTGGAGGTATTTGTTACCTTTACGCTTACAACCTTTTTGGTTTTCGTGTTTATTTTGATAAATTCGGCAACCGACGCTCTGAGCGATTTTACCGTCGCCGCAATCAGTCCGTTTAGTTAAACGAAAAACGATTGAAAATGTGGATGAACGGCAGAGAGAAACTTAGCGGTAAAGTCGCAACGGCGCAAAAATTTTTGACAAACCGGAGAGAAAGCCTAAAATGCAGGTTATCGCTAAGTTTTCTATTTAAGATAAGCCGCCGCAGAATTACCGGCGCGCGGTTATTTTGCTTTCGTTCCAAGGTTTGAAAAATTGCAGTAATTTCCCGTATGCGGCTAAATTCGATTGCTTTATCACGCCTGACAAACTTAAATTTCGCATTAGTTTACATTGTCGTCATTAACCGCAAATTCATTTGAGCTGCTTTTAAATCGTCTTGCCGGCGACCAAGCTGTTGCCGCCGAAAAATACGAAATTCTGCGCCTGAAACTCATTAAATGTCTGACGTGGAAAGGCTGTCCTGAAACTGAAGCCGACACGCTGGCTGATACTGCGCTCGACCGCGTGGCGGGAAAACTCGCAGGCGGCGAACAAATTCAAAACCTGAATGCTTACGCCTGCGAAGTTCTACGCTTTGTTTGGCTCGAACACATTCGTCGGCACCGGGAAGACGCGGTTGGCGAAGATAAAATGCCGGAAAATTTCACCGAACCCGACATCGAAATCTTAAAAGACCCGGATTTGCGCCTTCGATGTTTGCGAAAATGTCTGGCGGAAGTCGTCCCGAATGACTCAGATCGAGTGCTTATCCTCGGTTATTACGACGCGGAGGCGGGCGAAAAAAATAAAGAAGCCAGACGAAATCTGGCAGTCAAATTAAATTTGACGATGACAACGTTAAAGGTCAAAGCGTGCCGTATCCGCGAGCGTCTGGAAAAATGTATCAATGACTGCGCGGAAAAACTCGGTGTAACCAAAACGGCGATTTCCGACACTACAAAAAGAGG